>NZ_JBYTDQ010000002.1:0-648200 GCF_058791575.1 Paenibacillus sp. EB106-06-01-XG199
CAGGTATTTTCGCAGCGTAGCATCGCCCCTTTTAGAAAGCACAATCTGTCCCTTTCGTTTCCCTGAAGTACTTTCGGCTAGGTTTAAGCCTGCCTTTCGCAATAGCTGAACAATACTTGTATATCCTTTTCAATTCTCTCTAGTATCTCTACCATCCGTTCGAACTCTTGTAATAGCCATTGTAAATCCTGTTTCGCTTCATTTAGAGCAGTCGTTTCGCCTATACTGTTCTTAGCTTGAGCGATGAGCTGCGCAGCCTTCTGCATGCCAGTCGAGCCACCAGCTCGTTTCATATGCTCTCTCCATCTCGTGATCACCTCTGATACGGAAAGAGACTCTAAATCCTGCGGAGAAGGGAATTCTTTAAGCGTAGCTATGGAACGTTTGCATGCCCAGTTTTTAAACACCGAGAAATACTCGGGGAACCGAATGTCTAACCAGCGAATGATCCGGTTCTGTAGCCGTACACTATTCGTCACCCAATATTCCCGGTCACTCATAATTGTTCGTAACTTCTGAAAGACGATAGCCTGTAGCGAGTATTCATAGTAGTAGCCTCGACTGATCACATCAGCAATGACAAGCGCATCCTTCGGATCACTTTTGGAGGGAGAATTATCGCGGTTCTCCGCTTGTGCAACATGAGTTTCCTTCGCGATATCTATACCCACAACAAGGTGAGATGTGGAAATTCGTTCAATGCGTTGATTTTAACCGTCTGATTGTTTAAACTTCATAATAAGAGCGCCTCCTTGATGGTGTTGGGTTATAAACCCGTCGACAAACCCATCATACCGAGGCGCTCCTTTTTTGACAAAGACCAAATCTTAGGCCTTACAGGAATGTTTAGTTCAATCAAAAGCAGCCTTTCCTTTTGGACTGAACTGCCGAGTTGGTTTTTTTCAACTATCGTTTCCGGTTAGTGCAAAGATTCTTAAAACACGAGCGCTCGTACAACTAAACAAGCCTTTGAAGTTTGACATTACATTCTGACGTTGTTGCAGTGACGTACTCTATATAATTCACAGAGCCATTATAGTTCAAATAAGTTTCATAACGCATACGGATGGCGGGTAAAGTAATCAAATCCAGAACATTTCCCTTTGGAACCCACCTGCACTCGCTGGTTTCATCAGAAGTAGCTAACTCTCCACCCACAGCTATGCACACAAAATCAAACATGACCTTCGTAGGAACATTAGTCACACCGTCATACCACTTATGGACCGCTGTATTCGAAACAACACTAATTAAATGGCTAACAGTGGCATCTATTCCACTTTCCTCTTTGATTTCACGAAGCACGCCATCAATCAGGTTTTCTCCAACTTCAGTTATTCCACCAGGATACACCCAACCATCGTTATGGGCTTTTACTAATAGGATATTACCATTTCCATCTTCTACAATTCCGCCTGCCGATACAATATGTGTCGGAAACGCCATTTCACGACCTCCCAATACGATAAGTTGTAGTTGTAAATTATTCCACATAGATCCTGTACTTTCCTGCTTCCGTGAATGTATATGCTTTAAGGTACTTACGAAACCGATTGAACTAAACTGCCCGCTACTACAAATAATAACGACTGCCGAAGCAACCGCTATTAAACTATAGTTTTCATTCAGTTTTGTATAAATGATCCATGAACTTATCGTGTAATTGTATTCCATCTCGTAAAGACTGCTTAGTCTCTTGATCGATCAAATCTACTTCAAAGTTCAACCCACCATAACCATCAATCATTTCCATAATGCGATAAATCACTTGCTCAACGAGCTCATTCTGAATTACAGCAAGTGCTTTTAGATCTTCTTCGGAGTTCAGCTTATTTCGAAGAAATTGATATGCCTCATCGGAATCGGTCCATCGAATGTTTGATTGAGGGTGGAAGCTTGCAACTGATAAATCAACATTAGTATCTTTAATTCCTTTTAAGTTTTCGAAAAGTAATCTCTGCTTCTCAGTCAACATATCATAGAACCCCTCCGTCAATATCTAATCTTTGTTCTATTATACACCTGTGTATTATTCAACCATCCTGCCGTTAGTTCAATCAAAGGCAGCCGTTCCTTTTGGATGGCTGCCGAGTTGGTTTGGTTGTTTTTAACTATCGTTTCCCGTTAGCCATACATGCAGCGCAAACGACGCACCACAGATGATGAAAATATATGTATCTGTTATACTGCTACTATGGCTGGGAGATGAAGGTGGATAAGCTATGGTGCCTACGACCTAATTTGAGCTTAATGAAAACAAGGGAGCAGCTCTGCCATGGCAAACTACTCCTTGTTTGATTCAACTATCCTTCATCTTTCACTCAATGATTCACTTTGTTTCTAACGAATCAGATTGTTCACTACGGAGGACTTCATTTATTTGACACCATTCAAAATTTAGGAATAGCTTCCTTTTGTGCATTTGAAATAAAAAGGGAGTATATTGTATTTTTGTCGAATTTGCAGTAATAAACATATGAGAAGTATTGAATACAAACAAGTGTTTCCTGTCACGTCAATATATATAAAGTGAGGAGCATAGACCATGATAATCAAACCAAGAACACGCGGCTTCATATGCACAACTGCACATCCAGAGGGATGCGCCAGCCAAGTTCAACAGCAAATACAAGCGATAACAAAACGGCCGAAGATCCAGGGCCCCCGTAATGTTCTGGTAATTGGAGCCTCAACCGGATATGGTCTTGCTTCCCGCATTACATCTGCTTTCGGTGCGGGCGCAAGCACAGTGGGCGTGTATCGGCAGAGCAGTCCCAACGGAAAACGGACTGCATCCGCTGGCTGGTATAATTCAGCGGCGTTTGAACGGCTTGCCGAAGAAGCTGGCCTGCAGTCATACAGTGTCGCCGGTGACGCTTTCACGCAAGAAACCAAAGAGCGAACTATTGAGCTGATCCGCCAGAAGCTGGGACAGGTCGATCTTGTGGTCTACAGTGTTTCTACTGGACGACGGAGTGATCCGCAGACCGGTGAGGTGTATCAATCTGCGCTGAAGCCCATCGGGCGCACCTACACTAATAAAACGGTAGACTTCCATACCGGTGAAGTAAGCACCATATCTATTGAGCCTGCCACAGAAGAGGAAATCCGCGGCACGGTCAAAGTGATGGGCGGTGAAGATTGGCTGCTGTGGATTAATGCTCTCCGGGAAGCGGGTGTGCTGGCAGACGATGCGACAACGATAGCCTACTCCTATATCGGGCCGGAGCTTACGGATGCAGTCTACCGCTCCGGAACCATCGGCCGGGCTAAGGATCATCTGGAAGCCACCGCCAGAGAGCTTAACGGGCAGATGAAGGTTCATGGCGGTCGCGCATTCGTCGTAGTTAGTAAAGGGCTGGTGACCCAATCGAGTTCCGCCTTGCCGGTTGTTCCTTTATACATCTCAGTCCTGTACAAAGTCATGAAGGAACTGGAGCTGTACGAAGGTTGTATTGAACAGACATACCGACTGTTTGCAGATCGTCTCTATACAGGTGGAGAAGTTCCGCTGGATGAGGAAGGACGTATTCGTATTGATGACTGGGAAATGTCGCCTGCCGTTCAAGCTGAGGTAACCCGCCTCTGGAAACTTTTGTCCACAGAGCATATGAATGAACTTACCGACCTGGAAGGCTACCGCAGAGAGTTCTTCCAGTTGTTTGGCTTTGAGAATGCAGATATCAACTATGAAGCAGACACGAACCCGGAAGTTGCTATACCAAACTTATTCCAATAAGTCTGACAAGTAAGTTAACCAAGTGTTTCCTTCCTCAGATAGCTAGATAGAAAGAAGCGCTGTTCCGGGCCAGGAGCTTTCCATAATAGGCGATAGGTCCTGCGCGAGATCCTCTTTGTACCAGTCCGACTATAGCGTAATATCAGGGTGTTCCAATGCCGTTGCCTTTATTGATTTAACTCCCATTTTTGTTTCATTTGTAGGAGGGTCGATATGCCGATCAAGAAAAAGATCACCCTTAAACAGCTTGCCGATGAGCTGGGATTAACCGTTCATACTGTTTCTAAGGCACTTCGCGGGCTGCCCGGGATGTCGGAGCATACCCGAAATGAGGTTCGTCTGCTGGCCGACAAGCTCGGCTATCATACCAAAGAACAGGAACGCAGCCAGTTGTTCGAAAATACACCACTATATGCGGGTGCGGGACGCCGCTTTATCTTCTTGATTGCAGCGGACCAGGGACTGAAGTCGGAGCTGCACCGCATTCTGCTGGAGAGTGTACAGCAGCGTCTGGCTGAAGCCGGTCATGCGGTTGAAGTTGTTTTTGTGCCAGATGATCTTTGGCAGCCGGGAAGGTTCAAATCCTGGAGAGACAGGAACAACCTGAAGTATGCAGATGGAATATTTATCAGCCCGGTTATCCCTGAAGCTGTGGAAGCCCGACTGATCGGATTGCCCATGCCGCGCATTCTGCCCCCACTGCCTTTGTGTGTGCTTCACAGGACGCTCTGACCCGTACCTATCTGGCCTGTCAAATCACAGGCCATACCATTCCAGGCGACTTCTCCCTGATTGGACTGGAGCCTGAAGCAGTATTGCCTGGCATCCTGCCCGATATCGCCCGGCCCACATTGCCTGTGACGGAAACCGGGTATCGCGCAGTGGACCGGATGTTGTGGCGGATCGCTAACCCGGCCCTCCCCTACGAGCAGATTATGCTTCAGGGCGGTCTTCATGGAGGGACCACCGTCCGCAAAGTTCTCCCTTTCACTTGACGGTAATCCTACTGCAAAAGATTACCCCCGTCCGGGAACAAGGTGCTGCCTGTTGTGAAGGGGTTCGTCATCAGGTAAAGTACTGTATGCGCAATCTCCCCATCATAGCCAACACGTCCCAGTAGCAGACAGTTTCTCGTATTCTTTAAGATGTTCTCCCCGCGCACTGCCCTCCTGTCCATCTCTCCAGATCGTGCCGGGTGAGATCATATTAACACGAGCGGGGGGCTAACTCCACTGCAAGCGCTTTGCCTAAGCTCTCGATTGCACCGTTGCACGCGGCGTAAGAAGCCCCTCCATCCAGCGGCACCCTGTCCAAACAGCTCCGCGAGCTGGAAGAGGCCATGTTAATTGAACGGAAAGTGTTCCCCAGTATCCCCGCAAAGGTTGAATACAGCCTCTCCGCTCACGGTAAAACGCTGAGTACCCTTTTGGACAGCATGTGCGGCTGGGGGCGTTCTTTTGAGGACGGCGAAGCCGTTTCCACTTGTTCAATGACAGTGTTTCATTGAAAAGAGGTCAGCCAGAATACTGGCCGACCTCTTTGTGTTGTTACAGGGAATGTGTAATTCAATAAAAGCCGTCCGCTATTATCTGCCGATGCGTGCGAATGGAGAAATCAATAAATCAATGTCGCTCCACTCTTTAGGGGAGTTGGACTCTGAAACCCCTGGCGTATCGGAAGTCGCTGGATCATTAGGAAGGGTATCCATTGGCGAGAACTCGCCTTGGTGCAGCATTACACCAATACCTGCATTCTCAATATCCGGATTTCCGAGTGCGCTAAGCGGGATTTTCGCTTCATAGAATGTGTCACGATTTGGATCGTGGCCAAGCGCCATGAAGTTTATAAGCTTGCTTGAATCATTAACATCATCAGCATCTTTCACGCCCCACAGGGATGTATAACCTTTGCCTTTAGCAAATTTAACGGTAATACCTGCTGCTGCGCCTGTCTTATAGTTCACTCCAGCATCGTCAACAGGGAACAAACCGTTTACGGCTCTGGAAATGTAACCGGAGTGGAACATATTCGAAGCGATGTTGAACTGATAATCAGGAAGATCCAGTCCGCCCCAGAGCGGCTTATTTCCATTCTTCTTCCACATATCATTTGTTGCACCAGCACCAGGAATTGTATCAATGGCAATCGTCTGCGGCATATCCATGGAGCGGATCGGTGTACCGCCTGCAGAACCAGCATTGGCAGGATCAACGATGTCTGTAACATCTACATACTGCCAAGCCAGATACACGAACTCACTATCCCATGCAGCCCACAGATGGCTAAGATCCATTGGCGTTTCATGTAGAGACCAGTTGCTGCCGAGTGTACGCGGGTCGTCACCGGCCATGTCGATGGCAATCAGCATGTCATCTGTCCATTCACCACTGTTCACTCCATCAATTGTGATCGGAGTGGATACGCGTTTACCGAATGAAGGATTAGTGGAATATGGCTTGTCACCACCAGGAATAACGATCGTTCCTTTCAATGTTACCACTGTAAGTTCAGCGCTTGCTGCTGAGAAGTTATTTGCAGCATCGAAAGCTTTTACCGTGTAGGTATACGATGTTTCTTCAGCCAAACCTGTGTCCGTGAAAGCAGGAGTTGTTGAAGTTCCTACTTTTACTGCATCACGATAGATGTCGTAACCTGCTACAGCCACATTATCTGTTGAAGCTGCCCAGGACAGGCTCACTGTTGAAGTTGTCTTACCGGTCGATATAAGACTGGCTGGGACACTTGGCGCCTCTGTATCGGTTCCGGCTGAAGTTTCAACGGTTACTTCGTTGCTGGCAGCTGAAAGGTTGCCTGCAGCGTCGAAAGCTTTAACTGTGTACTTATACGAAGTTTCTTTAGTTAATCCTGTGTCGGAATAGCTTGGAACTGTTGAAGTACCCACTTTAGCTCCATTACGATATATTTCATAACCCTCTACACCAACGTTATCCGTCGAAGCTGTCCACTGAAGGGCAACACTGGTAGTAGTTGCTGTACCTGTTACATTACTTGGCGCCGAAGGTGCGATGCTATCACCCGCACCCGATACTTGAATGGTTACTTCATTGCTGTTCGCAGAGAAATTATTTGCAGCATCACGAGCGCGGACTTGGTACTTGTAAGTTGTAACATCCGTTACCGTGCTGTCGATGAATGTTGTTGCCTTCACCGTAAATGTCTCCGTGCTTATACCAGCCTTACGGGTTATTTGGTAATCTGCTACCCCGACATTGTCAGTTGAGGCCCCCCAAGTCAAGGTGATCGTCTTAGGCGTTCCACTGCTTAGATTGCCAGCCAGGTTAGACGGGACAGAAGGGGCAATCGTATCAGCTCCCACCGGTTTTTCCCCAAGCTTCACTTGTCCTGGAGCATTGTTGTTGCCAGGAACGTAAATATTGTCGCCTGCGTTGAAGAAGTAGTTCTTCTGACCATTGCTGTCCCAAACATTGCTTCCGTTATTGAAGCAAGCTTCCAGACGACTAGCGGTTCCAATATCAACAGTTATTTTTTTGTAACCGGGATTCAACGAATCATTCTCCATCTTCACGCCAGGAGCAGACGTCCAAGTGCCACCCTCGGCGCGATAATGAATGTTTACATTCGTCCAGCCCTCTTTGTAGTACACGGTAACTTTATTGCCCGGATTTGCAGTTCCCGGTTTACCGGCAGTCACTTTACCTGCGTCATAGGTATTGTCGCCTATGTCGAAGAAATAGTTCTTCTGATTGTTGTTATCCCATTGACCGCTGCCATTGTTGAATGCTACCTCTGCGCGTGTTGCCGGTGAGGTTCCCAGGTCAATCGTGTGCACTGCATATCCCTGAATTTCAGAATCCTCCATCTTCACGCCCGGACTGGCTGTCCAGTTGCCACCTTCAGCGCGGTAGTGAATGTAAGGATTTGTGTATCCCTTTTTGTAGTAAACAGTAACGGTGTTGTCCGTACCTTGTTCAGGCGGATTGGTCTTAACGCTGAGCTCGTTACTCGGATTGGAGGTTCCGCCGGATTGGCTTCTGGCAATAACTTTAAAGGAATACGTTGTTTCTGCAGTCAAGCCTGTATCCTTATAAGTTGCAGTTGTCGACGAACCAACCTTCACATTGTTGCGGTATATGTCGTATCCGGCAATTCCGGAGCTGTCGGTAGATGCATTCCAAGTCAATGTTACTGTCTTGTCTGTCTTTACAGACACAGCCAGGTTCGATGGAGCCGTCGGTTTAGTCACGACACGCGGATCATTATCGGACCAAGCGCTTCCGTCATACCAGCCTGTTGCTGTTCTGGTGAATCCAGCTTGGTTCTGAGCTGGCACTTGTTTGCCTGTGCTGTCTTTAAAGATAATTGTAGCTTGTTCAGCCGTGTCGAAGCTGTAGACATACCAGTCTCCGCCAGCGCTTGTCATAGCTAGAGCTGTAGCCCAGGTTGGGTCATTGTCCTTAGGTGCTGTGTCGTAGTAGTAGATGGAAGGTGTTCCCCATCCAGCCGGTTTCTTGAGATAAACCTCCAGCTTGGCGTTAGGATCGCCCTTCGTAAAATCGTAAGACGCCGTACCTTCGCCATTTTCATTCGTAGCGTACATCTTCAGTGTTTTCGTGTCATTAATGGCCATGCCTGCGCCAATTGTGATTGTTGTTCCATTGGTAAATGCAGTTCCGTTAATCGGATCACTGCCATCCAGCGTGTACTTGCCGCTGTCCGTATTTTTGATCGAAAGCGTTACAGAGGTAGTTTCGGTTTTAAATTTACCGCCTGCTGGTGAAGCCGTCAGAACCGGGAACCTTTTGTTTACGCCAACATTTTCAATCAGAATAACGCCGTTGGCTCCAGCGGTAAATTTAGCCTTGCCTCCGCTTACAATCCCTTCGTTTTGCGTGTAAGTATCGCGTACAGTAGTGCCATCCGGGAAGATGCCGGATACATTCACATCCACAGTTCCGGAGACTCCTGTAGCAACTACTACTTTATCCAGGATATCATCCTTCTCATAGATGCGTGAGAATGTATACGGACTGTCCGCAATTTTCTTATGAGTTCCTGCGCCTACAGCAATGTGATTGTTTCTGAATTGTCCTATCTTCTGCCAGTGTGACAGAACACCTTGGTGAATACCGCTCCAGTTCATAGATGAACGCGCACCCTGATCCGGGTCAGAGCCGGTAGCTCCGAACGGTCTTGCCGTCTCATCTCCATAGAATGTTTGCACTCCGCCCGGAAGAAGCAGCAGCGCGGTGCCTGCTTGAATCAGGTTTCCACGGTTGTACAACCCTTTATCGTGGGAAGAAAGGTAGCTGAGCATATTGTAGTTAGGCAGATCTCCGTTTAATTCACTTGCATACCGGGAGAAGAGCCCTTCCAGGTCGCTCATATTTGCGCTTTGGAAGGAGAAGTTGATTAAGGAATCAAATCCGTTATCGAAATAAGTGCCGGTTCTTCCGAGGCCATGACCCCACACTTCCCCGGTCATCCAGAAGTTATCTGTCCAGTCTGCTCCCGGTTTCGTTGGGTTGTTCTGCCTCCATTTCGCAAGGGAACTGCTTGCGCTTGTCTTGAGCTCTTTCCATCTATCAGCTTGAACATGCTTTGCAGTATCGATACGGAAACCATCCACTCCGAATTCTTCGACCCATGAAGACAGCCATTTGATCATGTAATCCTTAGGGGCGACGTTCAGGTCTTTGCGGTATTGCTTGGCAGCCGGAACGATCCAGTTGTCGTAACCGCTTGTTTCTTTGTTGAACTTCGTCTTCAGTAGCGGCGGCAAACCGGTACCACTAGTGGATTCGGTCTTGATATCAGGCAGGAACCCTACGCACAGCGTCTGATCGTTACCGCTGCATTGATCGTATCCCGCAATAGTGTTGGCACGAATCCAGCTACTTCCCCACCAGGAAGCCCATGCACTGGAATTATTTGTGTTCATAATGTTATTGTGCGTGTGCCAGTTCTGGCCTTGGCTTTTATCCGGAATCCAGTTGCCGGCGAGTCCGCCGCGGTCACCGTATCCGTATTCCGCCATATCCACAAGTGTCGGATAAGCGACATGGTTCATCACCACGTCAAGGACAACACGAATTCCCTTGGTGTGGGCAAGGTCAACGAACTCGCGCATTTCATCAATGGTACCGAAGCTCTTGTCCATCGCAGTGAAATCAAGTCCATAGTAGCCATGGTAGCCATAGTGAGCAAAGTCACCGTCTTTACCGCCTACCCAGCCGTGCATTTGTTCCCAAGGAGCTGTAATCCAAATTGCATTTGTACCCAGATCGGTGAAGTAACCTTCTTCCAGCTTTTTGGTCAAACCTTTAATATCTCCGCCGTGGAATGTACCCACATCCGAGCCCCAGGTATCTGTCTTAGGTCTGCCATAAGCGTTGTCATTGCTGGTATTACCGTTGTTGAAACGGTCTGTCATAACGAAGTAAACGTTTGCATTATCCCAGCTGAATGGGCTTACTTCTTGCTGCTGCCCGCCGTTGCCGATTTTAACGGCAGCAGGAGCACTGAATGCTGATCTCTGTCCAATCGTATCTACAGCTCTGACTGTGTAGGAATACGTTTTGTCATTTGCTACAGTGTTGTCTGAATATGCTGTTCCCGTGGCTTCGCCTTTCAGCATACCGTCACGGAAAATTTCATATTTCACAATACCCTTGTCATCCGTAGAAGGACTCCATATCAGGTTGACTGATATTGTGCCTGATGCGGTTCCCTTCACATTCATTGGCACAGTTGGAAGCTGATCTTGCGTTCCGCCGCCAACGGTAACAGCAGCCGCAGGGCTGAATCCTGATTTCTGACCGACTGTATCTACTGCCTTGACTGTATAGGAATAGGTCTTGTTAGCTGCTACTGTTGAATCGTTGTAAGTAGTGCTGGCGGACTCACCGATGAGAGCGCTGTCACGATAAACCTCGTATTTAGCAATTCCCTTGTCGTCAGTAGAAGCTGTCCAACTCAGATTTACAGAGGTAGTGCCTACTGCTGTTCCTTGTACATTTGTTGGTACTGTAGGGGCTTGATCGGTTGGAGTTGCCACATCTGGTACCCATACCGATACAGAACCGTCTTTAACCTTGAATGTACCATTGCCGCTAGAGCCGATAGTTACTTTATCAGAGAAGTTGCCTGTGATATCTTTCCATTGTTCACCGGCGTGGCTTGTTCCCACATACATAGTTTTCGATCCGCCGGCACGGTCTGTCATGACTGTTGCCAAGCCCGAGTTTGGTTTGGAAGCCAAACCTTCACGAGTCCAGCCGATCATGTCATCACTATCAAGATAGTCGTTTTGTTTACCGTAAGCGTAATCCTTGCGTGCTTTGAGAAGCGGATCAAGCTTGCTCTTCAGCGATTTAATTTTCCCTGTTCCAGGACCAGCAGTGTTGCTGCTTCTGGTTCCATAGTAGTCACCATAGAATACTGAGGGATAACCTTCCTGTCGTGTCAGAGTGTACGCATAAGCTAGCGGTTTAAACCAATCAAGAACCTGTGCGCCATGAGAATCTGAACGGTCAGGCTGCGTATCATGATTCTCAATGAAAGTAACGGATTTACCCGAATTTGTTCCCGTCAATGTTCCGCTGGCCAGGTTGCGCATGCTATAACCTCCGTTGGAACTGGAGGCTGCCGCAAAGTTGTTGCGGAGCGGGAAATCAAATAAGGACATGTTTTGATTCACTTTACCCAGGTAGGAGTTCAATTCAGCTGTACCACCGATAAATTCACCGACAGTGAACAACTCTTTGCCTGTTTTGGTACGGGCATTTTCTACAAATTCCTTCATGAAGCCGTATTTGATATGTTTAACAGCATCTAGTCTGTAACCATCCAGACCCATTTCGTTGACATACCATACGCCCCATTTTTTTATTTCATCTGCAACTGCAGTGTTGTCATAGTCAATGTCGGTACCCATCAGGTAGTCATAGTTACCGTTCTCGGTGCTAACCTCCCAATCCCATGCTTTGCCTGGAAAGCGGTAAATTTTATCGTAGTCCCCTGAACCGTCAAAGTGCGTCCAATTCCATTTGAAATTGGAATAGGCATTGTTGCGGCCATCAAAATTGTATTTTGTCCAAACGTTTGTATTGAACTCGCCGATCGTCTGGTTGCGGTTGTTCCCATGTACTTGCGTCACTTTAATATTCTCGCTTTGATCGCCGCCCATCAAATGATTGACAACGATATCGCCGTAGACTTGAACATTGTTGTTGTGAAGCGATTCGATCGCCGATTTCAGTTCAGCTTTCGTACCATATTTGGTACGTACGGTTCCTTTCTGGTTGAATTCACCCAGATCGTAGAAATCGTAAACGCCATAACCAACATCGTCTGTTCCCACATGGCCTTTATAAGCAGGCGGTATCCAGATTGCCGTGATCCCCACATCGCTCAGATTAGCCGCTTCAGCAGCAAGATGGTTCCAATGTCCACCATCCTTAGGTGTATTCCATTCGAAAAACTGCATCATCGTGTTATTAACCGGCGCGCTGCTGGTTGTTGCAGACGCTTCTATGGACGGTGCTGTCGGGGTCAATGTGGCCGCTGTTGCTTGGCCCGCTGGCAATACTGCAACGCTCCCCAGCATTGAGCAGAGCAGCATCATGCTTAGTAAAACTTTGCAACTCTTTTTCACCATTAGTTTTTTTCTCCTCCTGTACCCTTTGATATGAAACGAGTACGTGATCCGTAAACCAGCAAGCGATCTGCTGCTAAAAATCTGGTTTTTTTCGGACTGCAATCGTTTGCATCCAAGTCCATCTTACCAACTTATGTTAAAGTCTAGTTAAAGTAATGAAATAAGTTTTTAAGCAAAGTCTTTGATTATTCGATAAGCGGTGTTTTAATACTACGCATCCATGGATTCCATCAAAAGTGAAACCGATCCGTTAAATTTATAGCCGGCACCTCTGACAGTATGAATATATAGCGGTTTACTCGGTTTTTTTTCGATTTTTTGCCGCAAGTTATAAATATGAACCATGACGGTTCGTATGTCCCCATGCTTAATGTCTTTCCAAATTAGATCATATAAGGTTTCGGTGTGAAATACGCGATTCGGGTTCTTTGCCAGAACAACAAGGAGTCGGAATTCTTTAGAAGATAAAGAGACTTCCTTGCCATAGACAATTACTGAGTGGGTAGTAGGATCGATCTGCAGGCCTGGAAAAACTATTAAATGACGTTGATTAACAGGGAAAGCCCGTTTATACCTGCGGAGGTGTGCTCTGATCCGGGCGAGCAATACTTCAAAGCTGGAGGGTTTGGCAATAAACTCATCTGCCCCCCGGTTCAAGGCTTCAATCCTAAGATAATCTTCAGTATGATGACTTGTAAAAAGTACTGGTTTATCGCTGAATTTGCGCAATTCCGTGCATAAGTTCAAGCCCCCCGCGCCTGGCATTGACAGGTCAAGAATAATTAAATCAGGATCGTGAGAATGAATGATGCTTACCAATGCTTGTCCGCCGTGAGGATATCCAACAGCATCATATCCATGCTCTAGTAAGGATTGAACCAATATTTTGCGAGGTTCAGTATCATCATCAATGATTATGATTTTTTCCCGCATTCATTTTTCTCCTTTCATAAGATGTGTAAGCGCTTTCCTGATGATGTTAAAGAGACAGCCCTACTTCATTTACAGGGTGGTCGTTTGTTGGCCTATTCCTAATTTAATCAGTAGTAAAAACAATCTCAACCTCTTGTAGATATTAACATTACAAGGTGAACTTTAGAGCGTGTACAAAATCCTGTTATTTTCATACAAAAATATCATATGCTGTGGTATATCGCAACTATATAGACCACAATCTAATCGCCAAATGGGTTACAAGAATGATCAGCAGCGCATCCAGAAAACGAGCCAGGCCATTGAGGGATTTGTGATGTGCCAGTGCATTGCAATGAGACTCTCCAACTGGTGGCCTTGCAATTCTCAGGCCGCACCTCAGGGCTGTTTTTCCGCTACCTGCGAACGCCCTCCCATGCCGTGGTCTCCGAAGCCAGCGTTGCCGCTTATTTACGCAAGTCTATTTTTCGCCTGTTTGCTCATGGTTTCTTAGCTCTGTAGAACTTTTGACTGTCCAGTAAGATTATAAGGCGTTTTTTTCATTCGAATAGGCAGAGAGAAGATCCTGGAGAAATTGTATAAAGGCTTCTGTATCGGTCTTCCTCTCTTACTGGTGATGCATCGTGGTCCATCTCAGCACAACTCATCTATTATATTTACATAATGAAAGCACCTCACAGGGTAAGCCTGATAGAGTTGTTGAACTTATGCAGGTATACCCGTGTTCAACATAAAACCTCCTTAAATTTTGATAGCTGGCAACTAAGGAAATATGTATTTCTTGACAATCGTTGTTAAATAATTCATTTTCTGAATGCTCTAATAATAATCCTCCGTAATTTTCACCTCTGTAGGATGGGAGGATAGCCAGTCTATCAACAATTCCAATCTCTCCATCCCGCCGGGTGCCTATGGTCCCTATTGGTTCATCATTCACAAATAAAATTTTAACCGTTGAATTGTTAATTCTGGTTATTGCCATCCTTTCCGTTTCGAACGCAGCATGATTGGGATATTCTGTTTCTGATACCAGAAGTAATTCGGTTCGTCTTTTAAATGATTCAGTAATAATCTTTGATACGGCTATGCCATCTTTGACGGTGGCTTTTCTTATCTCTGGTTGCTTCATGGATCTTCACCTCAATAGTGGATATTAGGAAGCTATATAGATTGAAACTTTTGCCCTTTTGTGTAGTTATTAAGTTCATTCTAATATTTACATTAGTAACTTATATTAATTAGTGATATAATTTCAGCATGAAACCTAAAAACCATCCTAATGACCTTAATGTCGCCGATTTAACCCTGGTGCTCGAAAATTTGACTAGGATCCTGATTCGGTTGCCGTCCATTGAAAAACTAAGCTTCACAACATTATCTGTCCTGCACACCTTGTCGCGCAAAAGCCCCATGCGGCTGACTGAGCTGACAGCCACTGAGCAGGTTACGCAGTCGGCAATCACACAGCTCGTAACCCGGCTTGAACGGGACGGACTCGTTGAGCGCCGCCCGGATCCGAATGATGGCCGGGTCGTTCAAGTGCACATAACCGGACTTGGCGCAAATGTGATCGATTCACGTCGCTTGGACCGCATGGCACAGCTCTCAACGTTCACCCAAGGACTCAGCCTGGAGGAACAACAGGCCATTACATCCGCAATCCCCGCATTGCAGCATCTGGCCGAACTGGGGAACGAATAGTCCCATAGAGGGATATTTCCTTTCTTCGAAATTAAAATAGTCATGCAGCAGTTAGCAAATATATTTCATACGTATAGGGAGGAACACTAATGACAAAAGCTCCATTTGCGCTTGAACCCACTCCGATCCACGTTTCGGATGAATTGCTTGCTGATCTTCAAACCCGTCTGAAGTCTACGAGATGGCCTTTAGACGCCGGTAATGATGACTGGTTTTACGGGGTAAACAGGAACTATCTTGAGGGACTCGTTGATTACTGGATTCACGAGTTTGACTGGCGCAAAGCCGAGAAAGCGATAAACCTCTATGAACATTATAAAGTAGACATTGAGGGAGTTTCTGTGCACTTTATGCGTAAACCAGGCGTAGGACCAGACCCTACACCCTTAATTTTGTCTCATGGCTGGCCCTGGACATTCTGGCACTGGTCCAAGGTCATTGATCAGCTTGCGGATCCTGGCGCCTTCGGAGGCGATCCAGCCGAAGCCTTTGACGTAATCGTCCCCTCACTTCCCGGTTTCGGATTTTCGGCGCCACTGCCGGACAACCCGGATATGAACTTTTGGAAAATTGCCGATCTCTGGCATACACTCATGACAGATATCCTCGGCTATACTAAATACGCTGCAGGAGGATGCGATGTAGGCGCTCTCGTAACAGGTCAACTGGGACATAAATATCCAGATGAGCTCTATGCGATACACATTGGGTCAGCGCTGAAACTTAACTTCTTCAACGGGGAGCGCGCTTGGGATTTCGCAGGAGGCCGACCTATACCCGGCAATATCCCTGAAGACATCCGAAAGGGGATTCTAAATCTGGATCGCCGTTTCGCCTCGCATCTCGCCGTACATGTCCTTGATCCCGCCACTCTTGCCTTTGGACTAAGCGATTCGCCCGCAGGCATGCTCGCATGGATCTTGGAACGCTGGGCAAGATGGAGTGATAATAAAGGTAACGTTGAGAATGTTTTTTCCAAGGACGACATCCTTACACACGCAACAATCTACTGGGTTAACAACGCCATCGAAACCTCAATACGCGTCTACGCCAACGCCAACCGCTATCCGTGGACGCCTGCTCATGATCGCTGGCCTGTCATTGAGGCACCAACCGGTATTAGCTTCGTGGGCTACGAAAATCCGCCAGGGATCACAACCGAAAACCGCGTACAGAACTTCCTGGACAGCGATCGCGCTCCCTGGTATAACCATGTCAATATCACAGCCCATGCAGAAGGTGGACATTTTATCCCCTGGGAAATCCCGGACAAATGGACTGAGGACTTGCGCCGGACTTTCCGTGGACGCTAGCTTCCCCATTTTCCGCGAACCTTCTCCGCCTCTTGGACCATTCTATTGATCAATTCGGCGACGGTTGGGATATCATGGATCATGCCGGTCACTTGACCTGCCCAACCAAACCCCTCTTCTTCACAATCCTCATAAATCCAGCGTTTGTTGGCTTCACCGCTAATATATTTTTTTAGTGCTTCATAGGTGGGGGTTACACGCTCGATTTCGAGAATTTTCTCCGTGTAGGCACTTCGCAATACCCTGGCCGGTGAATGGATGGAACGTTTGATCACTGTTGTATCCGCCTCGGAACTCTCAATCAAGGCTTTTTTGTAAGAGGCAGAGGCGTCCACACATTCCTGAGTGGCGATAAAGCGTGTCCCCATCTCAATACCTTCAGCACCAAGTGCATGGGCAGCCATCCAGCCCCGGCCATCCCCAATTCCGCCTGAGGCAACAACTGGAATTTGAACAGCATCGACCACTTGCGGGACAAGTACCAGCGTTCCAACATCATCACGCCCTAAGTGCCCGCCGCCTTCCTGCCCGACAACAATCACCGCCGATGCGCCCAGCTGTTCCGCTTTTTGTGCTTGTCTTCGTGAGGAAACGAGCACCAGTGTTTTAATAGCCGTGGGCTGCATCATCTCTAGTATCGGCGTAGGATCTCCACCAGTGATCGTCACAGCGTGGACCTGCTCATCAATAGCGGTCTGGACCCGATCCCTATAATTAATATTGTGGTTGCCAATAGCAAAATTGACACCAAAGGGCTGGTTCGTCAGGGTGCGCGCACGCTCAATTTCCGAGCGCAAGGCATCTGCATCCGGGAGACTCATAGCGGTAATTTGGCCTAATCCCCCTGCATTTGAAACCGCAGCCGCAAGATCTGCATAGGCAAGATAGGCAAGTCCCCCTTGAATAATAGGATACTTTATTTGTAATAATTCAGTTACCCGTGTAGCCCATTTCATCGTTATCTCTCCTTCTATCCACTTAAAATCCCCATATTTTCAACAGCAGCAGGATCACGGTCATTAGAATTACTGCTCCCCCTGTTTGATAATCGACACGCTGAAATGTCAATTGCTTATAGGAAGTTCTCCCTTTCCCATTCCCATAAGCACGCGCATCAATGGCGTGAGTCAATTGTTCGGCACGTTGAATCACCGTTAGAAGCAAAGGCACGAGAATCGGAATATAGGCAAATATACGTTTTGGCAGCTTTAAGGCTGAAATATCATAATCTCTGGCCTTCTGGGCCAGGAGAATCCGATCAAGCTCTTGCATAATCGTCGGGATAAACCGGATCGCAATCACAATCATTAGGGAAAACTGCTCCACCGGCACATTGAGTTTGGATAAAGGGGCCAGTAATTTCTCCAGCCCATGAGTTAAAGTCAGCGGTTTTGTAGTTAACGTTAAAATAGAAGCCAGCAAGATGATTAAGACAATACGCCAAACGAAACGTAACCCGTTCAGCAGACCCTCTTCTGTCATCTCTATAACAGACCAGGACCAAATGATATTCCCCTTCGTGGATAAGGCATTATAGAGAAAAGTAAACATCAAAATAAACAAGACCGGCTTCAAGCCTCTCCAAAAGACCAGTAACGGGATTTTGGATAACCATAAAATGCCGGCCAAGAAAAGGGTTGCGACAACGTAGCTGACGAACGTGTCCAGCATTAGGAAGCTCAGCATGATGATAATCATGCTTACAAGCTTTGTCCGCGGGTCCAGACGGTGAAATATGGAATGGGTCTCCAAATATTGTCCCATTAACAGGGTATTAGACATTTAGAGTCTCCTTGCCTGCCAGATGGGCAGCACTTTTGCGAAAATATCCTGCTCTCTGCAGCTCGCCACTTCAATTATCTCACCGGACATTTCCTCAACTATCTTTAACAGTTGCACAGGCTCCGGCAGGGATAAACCGAGTTGCTCCAGCAATTCTGCTTGTTCCAGAAATAAAGTGCCGGTCTCATAATGCCCCATGAGTTGCCCCTCGTGAAATACCATGACTTCATCCGAGTATTCGGCAACATCGTTCATTTGATGAGATACGAAGAGAACGGTGCGATTACCCTGCTGCTGCCATTTACTCAGCAGCTGAAGTAATGCGGCATGGCTTACTGGATCGAGACCTGCTGTAGGTTCATCCAGAATAAGCAGCTTCGGATCCATCATCAATACGGAAGCGATAGCCACACGGCGCTTTTGCCCCCCGCTTAGCTGAAACGGAACCAATGGCAGGATATCTTCTGTCAGACCTACTTGCGAAAGAATGACTTCTATCGACTTCTTTATCTGCTGAGGCGTATCCCCACGTTGCTTAGGAGCAAAGGCAAGCTCCTTGTACACCGTCGATTCAAATAATTGATGCTCGGGATATTGAAATACGTAGCCTATATCAGGCAGGACTTTTAGTTGTCCTTTACGGTCCTTGGGAATGGGATGATCATTAATCCAATACTCTCCGGCAATGTCCGGAATCAGCCCCTTCAGCACTTTAACAAAGGTAGACTTGCCGGCGCCTGTATGGCCAATGACAGAGATCCACTTGCCGCCTTGAATCGTGCAGCTGACATTTTGCAGAGCTACCCGACCGGCATAACTTACGCTTAGATTGTTTAGCTGGTAGACCATTGTGAGCGGATCATCTCCTTCCAATCTACCATTAGCGGCATGTCTGGATGCAGCATTCGATATACTCGGACCGCAAAAGGAAGTTCTAATTGGTAGTCTTCAACGGGCACCGTTTCAAAAAAGCAAACCGGATCTCCATCAAATACAAGCTGCCCCTTATCCATAAGTAAAACACGCCCCGCAGCCAGCACTTCCTCCATGTGATGGGTGATGTGGATAATGGTCATGCCTTGGCGGTGCAGCTCCTGCATGATCGAAAGCACTTGCTCCCTCCCCTGCGGATCAAGCATAGAGGTAGCTTCGTCAAAAATAATAATCCGGGGCTGCATAGCCAGGATGGCGGCAATAGCTACCCGTTGCTTTTGACCGCCTGAGAGCTGATGGGGCATCGACTCCAAATAATCCTCCATTTGCACAGCCTGTAGGGCTTGATCTAACCGGCTGCGTATTTCTTTCCTTGGCACACGAATATTTTCCAATCCAAATATCACTTCATCCATAACCGTTGTAGTAATGAATTGGTCCTCCGGATTCTGGAACACAAACCCTATTTGCTCATGGATCATCCTAAGGTCCGCGGGTCTGGAGGTGTTTAGATTCTGAAAGGTTACATCCCCTTGTTGTGGAAGCAGCAATCCATCCATTAGCTTGGCAATTGTAGACTTACCGCAGCCATTCGCCCCGACAATTGCCACGAACTCCCCCGTCTCAATCGTAAAGCTTAAATCCTCTAAGACGGGCTGCCCTTTTTTATAATAAAAATGAACGTGATCGAATGTCAGCATTTAATGACTACCCTTCTGCTGCCGCCATGTTGTGAAAAATGCCTCTATGCCGGTTTCGGTAAAGGCAGGCTCCGGCTTTTGCCACTTCGTTATCTTCGAACCATTTACACCAAAGATTTCACCTGTTAACTCAATATCTGGCTGTGCCAGCAATGCGGCTGCGAAGCGGGCAATATCGTCTGTTTCCCCCACCCGCCAGAACTCCGGGAACGGCTCATTGCGGCTGGCGTACTTTTCCTTCATATGCTGGATGACAGGCCGGGTCATATCTGTTAAGGCAGCAGGCGCAATCGCATTTACTCTAATACCGTTGCGCTTTAGTTCGGCTGCGAGCGTCCACATCATACCTAGCATTCCAGCTTTGGCTGCACTGTAATTCACCTGCTTGATCGAACCTGTTAAACCGGCAGTGGAGGTCATCAGAAGAATGTCTCCGCCATGATTTTGCATATGAGGCAGTGCCCGGCGAATGCTATAAAAAGCTCCATTCAGATGCACATCCAGCACCGAATTCCATTCTTCATCCGTCATATGCAGACATTGCTGGTCATGCAAATTACCGGCGTTATGTATCAATACATCTATACGGCCATACTCAGCGATGACAGCATCCACCATCGCAGTGACCTCAAGCGGATCTGCGACATTGGCACAAATGCCCCGCGCCTCGCCGCCTGTCCGGTGAATCTCCTGCACAACCTCGTCGATTAGCGCCTGCTTTGTCCCGTTAACTATTACTTTATAACCGGATTCGCCAAGCTGTAAGGCGATGCTGTGCCCAATCCCTCTGGTGGCTCCTGTAATTACGGCTACTTTATCCATCACTTCATCTCTTTCACTGAAAAGGTACCTGAAGCAATCACATCACCAGATTCTAATGTGACCTTCACTTCGATATGACCGTCGCGAGGCTCAAAGTGAAACACCACATCCGTATCTACTACAAGCGGCTTTTGAAATTTCATGCTATACGTTGTAATCCACTGTGCTGGATGATCGGTTAAATATAACGATTGTGCCAGCCCCATGATATACATACCATGTGCTATAGGCCGCTTATAGCCAGCCTTAACAGCAGCTTCGGCATTCAGATGAATGGCAGCCGTATCATTAGAGACAGCCGCGTATTGCCGGACAGACCCGGCAGTTACACGTTTCTTAATCTTAATCACCTGCCCGGATTAATAGGGTATCTGCCGTCCCTATGAGATTACCGCCACATGTATAAACAAGCGTGTGGTAATAAAAGGTCATCCATTCCTGCCTAACTTTTTTCTTATCCATCCTCGTTAAGAATAATTCACAATCCAGGATCATCCCTGCGGTAATTGGTTCCTGGTAAGTGAATTGCTGTGTGCCGTGAATTAAGGGGGCATCCGTCTTCAACCAGGGAATATCGAAGAACTGCCAGAAAATAATCGGCATTGTGGCAGGTGCGATCAGATCACCTTTTATCATTTGCAAGGGAGCACCGATACTTTGTGCAAAGTCAGAAATCCACTCCGCAGTGATATGAACCTGATGCCGGACTTTGTTCATTGGACCGCCTCCACCAGCGTGGCCAGACCTATCCCGCCACCAATGCCTAGTGTTGCCAGCCCCCGTTTATAAGGTTTATATAACATCTCGGAGCATAACCGTGTGATTAAGATACCGCCTGAAGCACCGTAAGGATGGCCAATGGCAAGTGCTCCGCCTCCACGATTCACCTTTTCCTGCGGAATCTGAAGCTCCTGTAGTGAGGCTAATACTTGTGAGGCAAAAGCTTCGTTAAACTCTACAATATCCAAATCGGCAACACTCAGGTGCTGGCGGTAAAGCACCTTCTGAACAGCTGGAACAGGCCCCATGCCTAAAAAATTGGGATCAACACCTGCCGCTTGGGCATCGACGATACGCAAAATAGGCTTTAGCTGAAGCTCCCGGCATTTCTCACGGGACATCATCAGAACCAGAGCCGCTCCATCATTCAGAGGACATGCATTGCCAGCCGTTACCGTACCCTGTTCCAGAAAGATTGGCGGCAGCTGCTGCAGCTTTTCCAGGCTAGTATTGGCTCTGGGGCATTCATCTAGGGTAACCCATCCGCCATTCGCTTGTACAGGAACGATCTCTTTCAGAAATCGGCCGGTTTGCTGCGAATGAATGGCTTTTTGATGGCTTTTCAAAGCATAACGGTCCTGTTCTTCACGGGAAATCGCGTATTTACGGGCGACATTCTCGGCTGCAATGCCCATATCCGGGTCGCCGTAGGCGCTTGGAGTGAAACGGGCCCGTGTATATAGCTGTGGTGCGCCCGTTAGCGTTTGCGGTTTGGCCATTTTCCATGGGGCACGGCTCGTACTCTCAACTCCACCGGCCAAATAAATCTCACCAGCACCACTTTGAATCAGCCTTGCCGCAAGATTGACTGCCTCCAGACCAGAACCACACTGCCGGTCAACTGTGACACCCGGGACCGTCACTGGCAGTCCTGCTTCCAGAGCAGAAAGCCGTGCGATGTTGCCGCCTGGACCTACTACATTGCCAATGATGACATCATCAATTAATTCCTTCGGCACATTCGTTTCTGCGACAATATGCTGAATAAGCGGTGCTAATAATGCTTCCGGTTCAAGAGCACTTAACACTCCGCCGATCCTGCCAATGGGCGTCCGTTTAGCGATCACAATTACAGCCTCTATCATAACAACCATCTTTTCGCGTAGTCTTTCATTGCCTGCCGGGCAATTTTTCCGCTACTTGTATAAATGAACTGCTCTACCGTGATAAGCTGTTTGGGGGCCTTGTAGTTCGCAATTTGCCGGCAGCAGTAATTCTTGATTTGTTCTACAGATAAACGCGTTTGTCCGCTCCACTTCACTATTGCTGTCACCTGTTCACCCCAATAGGCATCCTGTATTCCCAGTACCATCACTTCTTGAATTTCCGGCATCTGCTGCAGCACAGACTCTACTTCTTCCGGGAAAACATTAAGACCACCGGAAACCATCATGTTTTTTGAGCGGCCAGCCAAATACAAATATCCATCCTGATCCATATACATAAAATCTCCGATGATTAGCCATCCGTCACGAAAAACCGCTGAAGTCTCTTCCGGCAAATGATAATACCCTGTGAACATCATCTCACTCCGAATATAAAGCTGCCCGATGCTCCCTGGGGTTACCTCCTGCAGATGTTCATCACGAATGGATATCTGTACACCGGAAAAGGGTTTGCCTACTGAATCCGGCTTATTGTCGGCATGAACATCCAGGTAGCTGATATAACTAGCTTCAGATGAGCCATAAAATTCATATAGCTTCGCTGCGCCGAATATCTCCCTGCAGCTATTCTTAGACATCTCTGACCATTTCCCGCCTGAGCTGATCAAAGCCTGGATTTGTGTCTGACCAAATTTATCCTTCTGTTGGAGCAGTGCTTCAATCATCGTCGGCACGACGAACAAAATAACATCGGGATTCAGTTTACACAACTGTAGAACCTTGCCGGCATTGAACTCTTTTATGATATGAAAGGTTGCACCGCTGTATAGACTCTGCATTACCGCAAATAAAGACAAGGAATGAACAAAGGGGCCAGGAGCTAACATATGCTCTATGCGGTTTAGCCGGAAAGCCTCTTTGGTCGCCTCGAAGCTCTGTATCCACGACAAGTGGGTGCGCATATACCCCTTAGGTGTACCTGTTGTGCCTGAAGTAAAGCCGATAAACAATAATTCATTCGATTCATCCATTTCAGCTTCCGGCTTGAGAGTGAGCAACCAGCTGTCATAAGAACTTGAACCTGTATCCTGATCAGAAAAAGTTAGAAGTTGAATTGCCGTGTCCTGTATGTCTAGAATCTTTGCCGAATGGGTCTCTGCAAAAATCATTTTCGGCTGACATTGCTGTAGAACAGCGTTCACTTGATTTATGCTCCATTTAGGATCCAAAGGGATAGGAACACACCCGGCATAAATAGCTCCTAAAAACACCTCTACAAATTCAATGCGGTTCGCAGATAAAATGGCAATCTTATCATGGTGAAGGCCATTTTGCCGTATACCCTGTGCAATTGTAGTCATACGCCGTACTAATGACCAATAAGTACGGCTCTCATCACCATCGGTTAAGGCGATATGGTCGGGCTGCTGCTCTGCATAACGCAGTAAGGGTTCAATCAGATTCATCGTTCATCACTTCTCTTCAATTGGACTGACGGCTTTTAATTGTAGCGCTATAATAGCAGCTATGACCGCTTTAATACAATCCCCCGGCAAAAATGCGGTTGCTCCCACAAGTCCGGCCCAAATAGAGGTATGTGTAATCAAAGCCATAACCGGCCCACCGATCAAACTAACAAGCACCACACCAAAAACTAAGTTAATGACGATAACTTTCCATGTTTTGACATTGGACCAGACTTTTTCTGTCGCATATCCGATACAAAATGCTGCTACGGGCCAGCTTAGAATATAACCGGCTGACGGCCCGACTAATGCAGATAAACCTCCACGTCCGCCGGATAATAAAGGTAAACCCAGAGCGACTAACACGATAAATAAAATCAGGCTAAGACTTCCTGTCTTCTTACCTAAAAAACCTCCCGCCAGCATGACACCAAGTGTTTGTGCGGTAATAGGCACCGGGATGAACCCTAGTGGAATCGGTGGAATCATTCCTAATACCCCTATTAGTGCAGCAAATAATGCGGCAAATACCATCTCTTTTGTCTTCAACTTGCGACCTCCGTTAGTGTGATGAAAATATTAATCCCTATGAGATTTGTCATCTATATTTAGCTAAATCATAGTTTGATATGTTAGGATTGTAAACCTTATTCATATAATTTTTGGCTGGTATGTGAATCGAATAATACAATAACAACGGATCATCCGCATTATTCTGTTTTTCCAAAGCAAACACGAGATGAGGCATACCGATAAACAAATCAATTAACCAGGAAATGACGGTACATATCCGATGACTCCCGATAAAATCCATGCTGTCCCTATGCCCACCGCTACAAAACGCTAAAACTAACACTAAGCGAAAGTCATACAAAATAAGCCGGAAATCCTATACGATAAGGAAATCCGGCTTATTTTGTACAGCGCTATGGAAGATCACCTTTTAGTGTATTCGTGGCGAAGCTTTTACCAAGCCTATAATAGACTTTTATTCTTCAATACTATTTGATAAGACGAGCATTTACCCAATCGGCATGGTCACTATTTATACCATCTCCACCATCAGTTACAATAAGCTTTAGCTCATTCTTTCCAGAAAGATTAACGTTTACCTCATTTGGCTCTGTATTATTATGCATTACACCACTAAAGAATACAACTTGATTGTCTACAACAACTTTGAACTCCACAGAACCTACAGAACCTACTTCACCATCTACCCCAACTAGTGCGGCAAAGGACGTGTACTTCCCATCTAGTTTGTAGACAATTTCACTGTTAGCATGTGTGCTCAACCCTTTTGTATAGGTCTTGTTATTTAACTTAAGTGTATTTCCATCAAGACTACGATCTTTTTGAATCGTTCCCCAATCTGTTGTGGCAGAAAACCAATCAATATCGCTGAGATACGTTGTAACAGGTTGTGGTGTTATTGGATCGTTTTCAAAAATTTTAATTTCACTTGCAGATGCAAAACTTTGTTCCACCACCTTGAGGAACTTCAAGTCGAACATATTTAGCAAGAGTAGGTGTGAAAGTTACTGTCTTTTCTGTGTTGTCCTTTGCCCAAGTGCCTGTTGCAAGCTCAGTGAATGTCCCCCCATCAAGACTAGTTAGGATTCTATAATTTGTAATAATTCCATTTTCTCCGGTTTGTCGCGGCAGATAGGTTAGTTTGGAAAATGTTGATGGATTTGCGTACTTTGCTGTAATACTGTAAGGGAATTGATTGGGTTTATTCCATTCACTGTGCCAGATACTATTTGTATTTCCATCAAATGCATTTATTGCGACATCATAATCACTTGAAGTCTCTTGGCTATTTGTTGCTATCTCAATGATACCTCTTACCTTATCCATTCCATCAGTCGGTTTAATGATGTTATACTCTGACCCAAACCAAATCGGTGCAGTTAGAAGAGGTAAATTCAATGATTTAATTTTGTTTCGTGTTTCATCTGTTGCAGACAGACCCCATTTGTCAAAGAAAGGCGTCAAGTCATAGTGCGCTACTTTTGAAGTGCTTAGAATAAAAGCCTGTTTTTTCTGAACATCTGTTGTTGGCAGTTCAGCTTCTGCCATCTCACGATATAATCGATGTAAGTCTGGGTAGAAGTTATCCCCAAAAGCAAGATTAAGTTGCCACAACATTTCTAATTTTGAATTAGAGTCTTTAAAATTCTTGGTTGGCTGCTCTACAAACGAGAAAGCGGTTAAGTACTCACCCTGCGACCTTGCAGGCTCAGTAGGTTTAAGAACCTTCTTAGCAGCCAGAGAATATAGATTTACTGTCACTTCAGACATCTCATCCCATGTCCAAGGTCCTTGTTGTCTCAAATGACCTGCCTCATGATACTGCCCCCAACCCATTCTTGTAAGGTTTAAAGCATCCGCATTGGCTCCAGTATTTGTAGGCATAATCGCTCCATCCCAGGTTGCATATGCATACGCTCCTCCTGTGTATGTTGGTGATTCAATGATGCCAATCAAATGCTTATCTAACCAATGTCTAGGATCAGAATCAGAATTCGATAGTCCAGAAATTTTATCCTGTGCTGCAATAAACTTATCATAAGTCTGTAAAACAGGATCTGGGTCTTGATTCAAGATATGGTCTTTAGCAGAAGCATATGTGAAGACTAAGAGAGCCTTTTCTGATTGAAGAACAACAGAAGGTGCATCAGGATAAGCACTCATCATTGCCTGCCAATCCTCTTTGGTATTCTTACCTAATACAAAAAATGGAACAGGGCTTCCCCCACTCACTACATTTACATTAATACTACCTTCATTGTTGCTGTTATCAAAAGACAACAAACCGCCATTTGGTGAGGAAATTGTGTTTGCACCTGTTTTTAATGGATACCTAATCGCCTACTCTTTATCATGTTGATGCATCCCAATAATCGCTGTAATTGGTTTGTCACCTGAGACCTCAATCTCAATTTGTTCATTGGCTTTTGCATATAGACCAGTTGGCTGAAATAATTTTCGTGCATCTGCATACCCCGCCGCTCTACGCTCCCGCTTGCCTTCTGCCCATATATCTCCAAGGGCTTTCACTTCAAAATTTCGCTGAACAACAAGATTACTTTGCTGTGTAATGGCTACCTCTGAAGATTGAGCTAGTACCTCAGATGGTGAGTCAGCTACTACAACCGCTGTTGCTGTTACCACCATTAGAGATAAAATCTGAAGTGACTTCCTAAGTTTTTTCATCAAATCCTCCTAAAAAATTAATTTCACACTGATAAGACATCCTTGCATTACTTTTTTTACCATATACTAAATAACACCATTTATCTCTATTACTCCAAATCCATCTTTATTCTTCTTTTTATAACACGGATTGTAATATATGGAGTGCCGCAGTTACCTGTAAATAAAAAAATGGCTCATGATTGATCACTTCCATCCCTGCACTGCCGGTAGTCCGATGCCGGAGAGGAGAAAACATATCTGGCCTGGTTACGTAAAATTCCCGGTCCCCATAATGAACGGAATAACAGCTGCTGTAGTATGTAGGACGACAAAAAACCGGCAACCCGTATGGGTGCCGGTAATACTTGATCCTATTCCGTTCCGGGCAGGTTCAGCCGCAGTTCAGCGGTTCCTGTTAACCATATAATTTAATAAATGTTTCAGAAAAGCAATATTCCGCGGCAGCTCGCACAATGCTTCCGAGGCCAGACAGTAGTGTTCCCACAGCTCTTTCCGGGCATTCTCCAGCCCAAGAATGGATACGAAAGTTGAAGTGTTGTTTCCGGTATCCTGTCCAACGGGTTTGCCGAGCAATAGCTGGTCTCCCTCCTGGTCGAGCAAATCATCTTTTATCTGAAAAGCGATCCCCGCATGATAAGCAAATTTCTTCAGCGCCGCAATTTCCGCCTCCTTCACCTGGGCCAGCATAGCCGGCATGACCAGCGCCGCCTCGAAGGCAATCCCGGTTTTGTAAAAGCAGATCTCATTCAGTCGCTCCAGAGTTAACTCTTCGCCTTTAGAATGCAGATCCATCGCCTGCCCCATGCACATATCCCCCGTCTTTTGTGCTGAATACTGCATGAGCGCAAGCACGGTTTTCGGATCGAAATGACGGAGAGATGCTTGTTCCTCCGTGGCCTTCTGGATCAGAAACAATCCGGTTAATTCGGCAGTCGCAGCATCATGTACCTGATGCAAGGTTTCACGCCCTCTGCGGGTTGACGCATTATCCTGGGATGGCAGATCATCGAAGATTAAGGAAGCGGTATGCATATATTCCAAGGATCTCAGCAGCGGCACAATCTCCGCTGGCTCCAGTCCATATTCTCTTACGCCCATAACCCACGTTAAGACTGGGCGTATTCGTTTCCCATCACCTTCGAGACTGTAATTAGCAGCATCTATAAGCAGTTCCTTCATCGGTTGCATTCGCTCAGGCTTTGGGATTAGGAGCTGGCTGTTGATCACTCCGCGCACCGTTTTGATCGTATCGTGAAACTCCTCCTTTTCCTTCCGGTTGTTACGCAATGTGTTAAGCAACTGGTCCCGAAGCAGTTTGTCGAAGAAATCGACATCCACTGCTTTATGAACCATCCGGTTTACCAGTCGTTTGAACTCCGGGCTGCCAGACGCAAATATCTCCATGATTTCGTTGTATTTATCCCTGCCTAAACGTTCTTTAGAGCGTTTCAGACCGTTAATGACCCGGTCCAGAATTACCTCGCAAGTTTTGGGATCAGAATGAAACACGTTATGGAGCAGATGGGAAATGACCGTCCAGTACATTTCAAAGGGATTGATCAAATCGTTGCGCTGCTCGCGGTATTTTAAATAATAGGTATAAGGGGTAACCGCGCCACCCAGCATATCGTCGGACATATCGGCAAAATCATCCGCCAGCTGATTGTATAAGCCATAATAGAAGGTTCGATGATCAAAACCGTCATCTAGAGGCGCACTGATTACAGAGCGGACAATCAAGCGGGAGGAAGATGATTTTAGGATTACAGGAATATAAAGTTCCTCATTGGTATAACCATCATGAGACAGATTCTTTGCCCGGTCTATTTCCTGAGAGTGAAAAAACACATAGGAACGCTCAAAAAACGATTTCTGCGTCTCCATCCGCTGATGGTTCTTAATGTACTCAAAGGCTTCCCGCAGCTCCGAATGCACATACTCCATCAGCGGAATCTTTTCCCCATCCCACTCTCCAAGCTCCGGGACAATCCCGCTGAGAAGCGCTTGACGGATCAACCGGGAATATTGTTCTTTCTCAGAAGTGGTTAAGACCGCAGAATCTAAAAGATCGTCAATGAAAGGATAGGTAAGGCCATAGGAATACCCCAGCCGGATGGCTTCATCAAGTCTTAAGACACGTTCTGCAGGGGCAAGGTTATCTTCCATCTCTTCCATCACATGCATGACAACCCCGATAATAATCTTAATCAGCTTACGTTGGGCTTGCTCGGGATTCATTTCCACCGGCAGATTGGCGGAGACAGTTTTGAGTTTAGTAATCACCCAGATCGTGGCTGTTTCTACCCCTTCTTTCTGGGCCCAGCGGTACAGCTTTGCCAGATTCAGCATGTCCGGCTGTGTTTGCCCGCCTGCTGCGCCTGAGGGGATCAACTGATCTTTGATATCAGCAACCATCCGTTGAATCCTGTTTTGAGTGTCTGGAGAATCCAGCGCTTTGCCCAGATCCCTCATGTAGATATAGGAAATGCTTCGGTCGAGATAATCATTTAATTTTCCCGTGTAGTTCAGCCATTGAATATACCGGTGGTAATCGGCAGACCCGGGGTTCCTTTGGTTTCGCGAAAAAAAGGACAGCCATGAATGATGATGAATATGGCTCTTCTTCCACAAATGAAAGTCTGCAGTTAAGGCAGGCGCATAACTCCTATTCTTGACCTGTGTAAATAGTGATGCAAAATATTGAGCAGCTTTCTGCTCAGCCAGCTTATACGCTGTATCGGCATGCAGTGTAAATTCATTCATAAGATGGATTACCTCAACTTCTTTTAGTTTGGACCTTTAACATTCAATCCCTGCAGCTTCGCCGGATCATAGTTATATCATATACGTGAAAGAACTCATTGGGTTACGAGTTAGGAGTTATTTCGGGAGAGCCGAGAAAGTCTGCAGTGACCGGTCCTGAGAAATTCAGGTAATGGATTACAGATGAATGATTTTTGTAGCAATATTGTTGCAAAATTCACTGTCATGCTCGACAAAAAGAATAGTTGGTGTGTATTCCAGCAGCAGCTCTTCAATCTGCATCCGGGAAATAATATCAATAAAATTAAGCGGCTCATCCCAAATATGCAAATGGACCTTCTCACTTAGGCTTTTCGCAATAAGCACTTTCTTCTTTTGCCCGCCGCTAAACGCAGATATATCCTTTTCAAACTGTACTCTGGAGAAATCAAGTTTTCTTAAAATCGACTTAAACAGGCTTTCATCAATCCCGTTGCTTCTGGCGTAGTCCGTTAAATTGCCCTGTAAATGCGAGGTGTCCTGTGATACGTATGATATTGTAAGCTGACTGTCCTTCCTGAGTGTGCCTGTGTAGTCTAGCTCCTTGCCGCAAATCAGCTTGATAATGCTTGATTTACCGGAGCCATTTATACCGGAAAGCGCAATTCGCTCCCCCTGCTCAATCGAAAAGCTGATATCTGCGCAGACGATCTTCTCCCCGTATTGAATCGAGACATGTTCAAGCTCAACCAGCTCGTTTTTATGATAATCAAGCTGTGAAATCTCCAGGGTGTCGGAGTTTTCAATATTTTTCAGCAGTTTAGATTTTTCAACAATGGCTGATTGCTGTCTTTGCTCAATGGCTTTAGAGCGTTTCATCATTTTAGCAGCCTTGTGGCCAACATAACCTTTATCCAACTTGGAACCGGAATTCCGTGTTCCATTTTTGCTTTTCTCCACCTCATGCGACCAGTTGCCCGTTCGTTTAGAAGAATCCGACAAGCGCTTGATGTCTCTTCTTAGTTTTTCATTCTCTGCCAGTTCAAAATGATCTTGCCGCCTTTTATTCTCCCACCAAGCGGAGAAATTCCCCTTTTGAATTTCTATGTTGGTTTTATTGATTGACAGGATGTGGTCTACACAATGATCCAGAAAGGATCTGTCGTGGGAGACCAGGATAAAGCCGCTCTTGGTATTCAGATAAGCACTGACCAGTTTTCTTGCATTCAGATCCAGATGATTGGTAGGCTCATCAATGAGCAGAAAGCTGTTTTCCTTAATAAATAATGCAGCAAGCAGCACCTTCGTCTGCTCACCGTTGGACAAGGAATCAAAGGGCCGGTATAGCACATCCTCGGACACTTTTAGTAAAGAAAGCTCCCGCATCAGCTTCCAGTGAATATAATCCGGGTAGATATCGCTGATTACGTCAAGGGTATTATTCCCCTTATTCTCGACAGGGAACGGGAAATAGTCGAAATCGACCTTAGCCGAAATCGTTCCGCTATATTCATATTTACCAAGCAACAAGCTTAGGAAGGTCGTTTTCCCTCTTCCGTTTCTTCCTGTAAATCCTAATTTCCAATCGGTATCAATTTGAAAACTTACGTTCTCAAATATATTATCGTAGCTGCCTTCATAGGCAAACGTCAGGTTCGCAACATTGATTAATGACATATATATTCCTCCTGTATATAAAAAAATAAGAGCTACAAGAAAGTTACTTTCTTGTAGCTCAAATAAATACAGCAAATCCAGCCCCAAAGCGGAGTTAGACAAGGATATTCGTCTGAGTGAAAAGAAATGCGTAACTTTCTTGCGTATAAAGAATAAAACACATGCGAAATAAAATCGCAGCTGTCGTTTTATTGTTTAAAAGATTCGCAAGAAAATTTCTACATTATCCTTTTCAACTCCAGTCATTAAAGTAACAGAATTTTACCATACCTTTTTTTTATTTTCAACCCAAGCATGGTTTTGATCAGCAAATCTACGTATGATTTTCTCCGCTGGCTTTTGTTTTTCGTTTGCGCAGACCCTTGACGGAGGCTAGGGTAGTCCCTTCTTGGATAGGGATCAGATGACTTTTCGATACACCGATCTGCTGGGATGTATAAATACCGGTATGTCCTGAGAATAAAAAACTGACTACACAAGCGATAAACATATAAACCGCCCCGGTGGAACCAAATAGTTCAATCCCCATAATGAAACAGGCAATTGGTGTATTGGTGGCTCCGCAGAATACCGCAATAAAGCCAAGTGAGGCCAGGAAAGGAGCATATAAATGAAGCACACCAGCCAGGCTGTTTCCGAGTGTCGCCCCTATAGCGAATAAAGGAGTAACTTCACCGCCCTGGTAGCCTGTGCCTAAAGTAAGTGCAGTGAAAATGAGCTTCCACAGGAACGCAAAAGGCGGCATTTCTGTCTCAAAGGACCCGCTGATGAGTGGAATACCAAGTCCCAAGTAATCCCTGGAACCTATGACATAAACTAAGGCAATAATAATGAGCCCGCCTACCGCACTCTTTAGCATCGGGTTTTTAAAGATGTAGGTGAACGTTCGCTTTAAAAAGTGGGTCAGCTCGCTAAACAACATACTGACTAAACCAAACACTATTGCAGCAGCGATAACTTTTAACAGGACGACTACATCCAGATCTGGAAAAACATCCACCTGATAATGGGTATGATGCACCTTCCATAAGCGGGTAGTCACCAGATCGCCCACAAAACTGGCTGTGAAACAGGGCAGCAGCGCTTTATGGCTGATGAGTCCAATCGCAATCACCTCCAGCCCAAAAATGGTCCCGGCCAAAGGAGTCCCGAAGATTGAGCCGAAACCACCACTTATCCCGCACATCAGCAATATTTTCCGGTCCAGGGCATTGATCTTAATAAGTCTCCCGAATCCTTCGGCCAAGCTGCCCCCCATTTGTACCGCAGTTCCTTCACGCCCGGCTGAACCACCGAAGAGATGAGTGATAAGCGTGCCAAACAGCACCAAAGGAGCCATCCGCAACGGAATCGTTTCATTACCCTCCCGGATTTGCTCCAAAATCAGATTATTTCCCTTGGCACTGTTTTTGCCGTAGCGCATGTATAGAAAGCTTACCAGTGCACCTCCCGCCGGAAGCAGAAAGAGCAGCCATCCATGATTCAGCCGAACCTCAGTAACATAATCTAGACTCTTGAGGAAAAAAGCCGAGGCCGTTCCGGACAATACGCCTATTGTGCCGCCCAGGACAATCCATTTCAGAAAAGTGCTCCACAGCGCCAGATGGCTGCTTCTTTCCGTAAGCGTCGCCCATTTTGCATACATGTTCTTCATTTGCTGTATTCCCCGCTTTTCCGTAATGTATCAGCCCTGATCAGCTCTGCGGTAGTAGCTTACACCCAAACTTCGTGGTGAGGTGCGGGAGAGAAAGCCGCTGATGCTCGAAGTCACAAGCACTTCATCGCATCCCACTTTATTAATCAACGCTTCCCTTAAATATTCGGCTGGCTGCTCTGCCATCGTCTGTGAGATAAGCACAAGCTTCTGGTCAATCTCGTCTTTGTTGTCAAGTGCATTGTACAGCATCTTATCCAGCGCTTTTGTAACGCCGCCTTGTGGCTCATTCATGGAGAAATGCATTCGCCCCGACCTGACCGTTGCCGGACTTTTTAAATTCAAAGGACTTTTTATCCGATTATGCAATCCGTAAACATTCCCACCCTGATTTATAAAGTTAAGCTTATCAAGCAGCATTTCTTCCTCCAGGTTTGTCCGCGAGTGGTGCAGCTCTTTGGTTATAGTTGCGGGATGTCTTCTCTTCCTCGCCGCTGCGACTGCCCGCAGAACCATCATTGCCGTCCCTGAGGAAATGCTTGAGGAATCAATGACAGTAACTCTTCCTTCAGGGAATTGTTGGGCAGCTGCCACTGCATTCTTGTAGGTTGGGGATAACCCCGAGGCCATGCTGATGAATAACACATTGTCTCCGGCAGCAATACAAGGAGCAAAGAGAGTACTTAGGTCATGAGGTGTTGGAGCGGCAATACCGGGAATCGTCCCCTTCTCTCTTACGTAGGTGTATATCTCCTCAGTTGTTATATCGACCGTATGCCGAAATATCAGCTCATTGCTAAAAACAACATATACAGGAGCTATGCCAATCTCATATTGTTCAATTACGGTGGGCGGCAGATCTGAAAGACTATCTGTAAATATCTTTACTTTTGTCATTTGGCAGTCTCCTTAATACACTAGAATCATAGGATTCTAATGGCATTCCAACAGCTTTCTTCGACCCCTTCCAGCAGATCGGGGGTTTCGGTTAACACTCCAGACTTAATCAGTTTGAACAGCATCACGAACGCACCATATACAATGGCAATCAGCGCATCTGTGTTGAACTCTTTGATGACCCCTACTTTTTTACCATTCTCCAAAACTTGGCGAAACGTTCCAAGCAGCTCATCAAACACCTGCTTGCTTCGGTCGTCCAGATAATAAGCGCTATTATGGGATTCGATAAAGAGCAGCGCATTCACATTATTATCGGCAAACTTCACTAAACGCTGAAAAATATAATGAAACTGCTCCCGAATATCTGGCGTGGAATGAATGGCCTCATATTTTAACGTGTCCGAGAACACTTGCACGCAATGTTGAAACAATCCGTTAACAAGCGATTCTTTATTGGCAAAATAGCGATATATCGTACCTGCCCCTACCTTCGCACTTTCAGCAATCATCGGAACGGTTGTGCCGTCATATCCTCTCTCGGCAAACAGCACCAAGGCCGCTTTCATGATATCTTCCCGTTTGTTAGTAGCCAGTGTAATCACCCTTACCTTAGACTGGAATGGTTCCGGATTAAACCGGTATAGATTAGAGCGGAATGAATATTCATTCTCCTATTATAAGACTTTAAAATAAGAATGTAAAAGGAACCGATCTACAGGATCGGTTCCTTCTGTGTTCCTCACTCTACTATTGATCAGCCACAACCAGCATATCCATATGCCGGGCATGACGGAGCAGATAGTGGACGAAGCTTTTTTTGATGAGCGTCCGCCAGAGCGGCTTCCGTACCTGCCCGATGATCAGCTGTGTCGTCTTCACTTCATTGATCCTGATTAATAAATGCTCGTGCAGGTTCTTACGGCTTTCTGCCATAGTCACCTCTAAATTCCCTCCAAGCTGTTCTGTTAGACGACGCAGCGTCTCCAGCCGTTTCTGCTCCTCGGGAGTTTCTTTCGAACTGCAGTGCACATAATGAACATACCACTCGGCTTTCAAGCGATGCGCGATGCGGAATCCGCGGCGAATCAGCCGCTCTGCCCTCGCTCCCAGATCCACACAGACGAAGATCACCTCTTTCCTGCTCCATGGGCCCCGCAAGGAATTGTCCCGGTCCCAGGCCTCCAGCCGTTCGTCTACATCATCCGCAATTTCGCGGAGCGCCAGTTCACGCAGTGCAATGAGATTGCCGATCTTGAAAAACGATTCCAGCGCCTGGTTTACTTTCTCTGAGGCGTATATCTTCCCTTCCCGCATCCGCTCCTGCAGCATTTGTGGCGTTACATCGATCAGTTCGACCTCACTGGCCATTTTAAGAATCGCATCCGGCACGGTCTCCCTGACGCGTACGCCGGTTAATTGGGCTACCGCGTCGTTCAAGCTTTCCAGATGCTGCACATTTATAGTTGTTATGACGGAAATGCCGTTTTCGAGCAGACGGATCACATCTTCATACCGCTTTCTGGTTACACTTCCGGGCACGTTGGTGTGTGCCAGTTCATCCACCAGGACGACCTCCGGGCGGCGGGCAATAATTGCGTCCGTGTCCATTTCTTCCAAATGCGTACTTTGATATAGAATTTTGGCCCGGGGTATCATTATTAATTCGCCTATCTGCTCCTGGGTTTCCTTCCTGCCATGGGTTTCCAGCAGCCCGATGACAACATCGATGCCTCTGCTTTGAAGTATATTTCCCTCCTGAAGCATCTTGTAGGTTTTGCCGACTCCGGGAGCTGCACCGATATATACCTTAAAGGTGCCACGGCGGATCACTTCAATCTTCTTCTCCATCTCTTGACTGGTCAACCGGTGGAAAGGCTCCTTCTTTCCTTGCGGATTACGTTTGATCGGCAGAATCCGTTCTCCTTCCTGCTCGGCCCGGTCGGCCATCAGAAACACATCAATATTGCGTGTCTGGCGCAGCACACGGTCAGCAATCGAGCCCTGCCACCGCTCCTGCCACCGGCTTTTTTGAGAGTGGCCCATAACGATCCGGGTCACATTGTTTTTAATGGCATAACGCACCAGTTCGGAAGGAAGCTGGCGTTGAAGGGTGAGAGGAAGCTCTTCAAACCTGGCACCCACCCGCTCTACCAGCTTTACAATCGAACGCTTAAAGGTCTGCTGGTCCTTCGTCAGCGGCCGGTTAGGAATAGCAAATGTCACCACAATCAGATCACCGCCGAGCCGCTTGGCGATTTGCTGGCCTCTTCTCACATAAAGCGACCCGTTCCAATGGTACTGAGCGGATACCAGTATCCGCTCCATCGCGCCGGAAGGACCAATGAGCCCATGTTCTTCGCGATGTTTCTCTAGAGAATCGTTGACACCTTCGGCCACCAGACGCAGAGACAGCTCACGAAGCACGCCGAGATTGCCGGGCCGGGATAGTGCAGGATGCGTCTCATGGCCTAAAACACCTTCCTCGATCCGCTTCAGAATGGTTTCTGGTGAGACATCAATCAAGCGGACCTCATCCGCCAGCTCCAGAGTATGCAGCGGTACGGTTTCATCTGCACGGATTCCCGTCATTTGAAAGATGGTCTCACCCACTCCGGCCAATTCATACACATTGATGGTCGTAATCACGCTGATGCCGTTGTCCATCAAATAACGGATATCTTCCAGCCGCGTCTGAAAACGGGCTTCTTTGCGGTTCCGGTGCGCCAAGCCATCTACAAGCAGTACCTCGGGATTGCGCTCCAGCAGAGTCTCCAAAGGAAGATCCTTCTGCTCCTTGCCGTCCTTCAGCCAATGAATGCTGGGGACACGCTCCAGATCGGCAAGCTGCTGCATGGTTTCTGCTCTCTGCATCGTTGATACGGCACTGATTACAACATCAATGCCCTGCTTTTTCAATAACTTGCCTTCCTCCAGCATATGATAGGTTTTGCCTGATCCGCTGACGGAGCCGATGATAATCTTCAGCCTGCCCCGGTGCAAACGGTAAATGGAATACAGAATTTCTTCCGGGGTTTTGCGTTTGTAGGGTGCCACTCGTTAACCTCCAATCCTTAAGCGGAAACTACCCCTGTCCGCTGGAAGCGCAGGCAGGGGTGAGCCGGTTCTAATTCGCCGGTGTTTCCATTAAAGCGAGATTCAGCTTCAGCACATTGACACGTTCCTCACCAAACACCCCAAGATCGCGGCCTTCAGTATATTTTGCCACCAATGCTTCTAGCTTATCTGCTGAAATACCGGTCAGATTGCTGATTCTGGGGATCTGTACCGTAGCCGCAGCGGGTGATATATGCGGATCCAGGCCGGAACCGGAGTTCGTGACCAAATCTATAGGCAGCTCACTAACCGGAACGTCAGGGTTATTCGCTTTCCACTCAGCTATAGAATCGCTGGTGCGCTCAAGCAAAACCGGATTGGACGGTCCATAGTTATTCGATCCCGAGGCTTCAGCCTTGTACTCAATACTGGATACACGGCCCTGGAATAACGCCGGATTCTTAAAGTTCTGGCCAATCAGCTCAGACCCAATCACTTGGCCTTCTCCATTCTTTAGCAGGCTCCCGTTCGCCTGGGAAGGCATAAGAACCTGGGCAAGCGCGGTAGAAGCCAGCGGATAGATGATCCCGCATAATACAATGAACACTAGGCTAAGTCTTATCACACTAAATATATAAGAACCTTTAGATACAGGCTTTTGCTCTATTGCGCTTGAATTGACGATTTGCATTATTTATTCATCCTTTCTTCTAGCTAAGTGCAATGATCTTAAATCCATATGCTTACAACCAGGTCAATCAACTTAATGCCGACGAAGGGAACCAGGATCCCGCCAAGCCCATAGATGAAAATATTCCGGCTCAGCAGCTTGGTGGAGCTCATCGGCTTATACGATACGCCTCTCATCGCCAGAGGGATAAGCAATGGAATGATAATTGCATTAAAGATCAATGCCGAGATAATCGCGGAGCTTGGAGAACCTAGTCCCATTACGTTCAGCACTTCCATCTCTGGAATGGCCAGCGTAAACATGGCCGGAATAATCGCAAAATACTTGGCGATATCATTCGCGATACTGAAGGTTGTTAATGCTCCGCGTGTCATCAGCAGCTGCTTGCCGATCGCCACAACCTCAATGATCTTGGACGGGTCGGAGTCCAGATCAACCATATTGGCCGCTTCCTTCGCTGCTGTGGTTCCGCTGTTCATCGCAAGTCCCACGTCCGCCTGTGCCAATGCAGGCGCATCATTCGTGCCGTCCCCTGTCATCGCCACCAGCTTGCCTTCACTTTGTTCCTTGCGGATGACCTCGATCTTATTCTCCGGTGTACTTTCGGCAATGAATCCGTCGACTCCGGCCTCGAAGGCGATAGTAGCGGCAGTCAGCGGATTGTCCCCTGTGCACATTATCGTCTTGATGCCCATTTTGCGCAGTTCATCAAATCGTTCCTTCATCCCCGGCTTAACCGTGTCTTTCAAATAGATGAGTCCGTATATCCGGTTATCAACTGCAACAGCCAGCGGTGTTCCTCCTTTGCCGGCAATGGCATTCGTTTGCTGATCCAAATCATCTGGAATCTGCCCTCCTTGGGAGGACACCCAGCGTTTAATGGAATCTACAGCCCCTTTGCGGACCATCCGGCCGTCCTGCAGATCCATGCCGCTCATCCTCGTTTCGGCGCGGAATTCTATAAATTCGCCTCCAGCCATAAGGCTGCTGTCATAACTGTATCCTTGTTTCTTGGCCAGCTCAATGACGGAGCGTCCTTCCGGTGTCTCATCTTTCAGCGAGCTGACAGCTGCCCACCCGGCCAGATCCTCTACCGTCTCATTACCCACAGGAACAAATTCACTGGCCATGCGGTTGCCAAAGGTAATCGTGCCGGTCTTATCAAGAATCATCGTGTTAATGTCTCCGGCAGCTTCGACCGCTTTACCAGACATGGCAAGCACGTTGAACTGGGTAACCCGATCCATGCCCGCAATCCCGATTGCCGACAATAATCCCCCGATGGTAGTGGGGATCAGACAGACCAGCAGCGCAATCAAGACCGGAATTTCCAGGTTTACTTCCAGATAAGCGGCAATCGGCTGCAGGGTGACTACCACGATCAGGAAGATAATCGTCAAGCTGATCAATAGCGTGTTCAGCGCAATTTCATTCGGTGTTTTCTGCCGTTTGGCTCCTTCCACCAGTGAGATCATCCGGTCAAGGAAAGACTCGCCGGGTTCACTTGTAATCTGTACCTTGATCTGATCACTTACGACTCTCGTGCCGCCTGTCACGGAGCCAAAATCTCCGCCGGCTTCTTTAATAACGGGAGCCGATTCACCTGTTATAGCCGATTCATCCACAGATGCCAGCCCTTCAATGACCTCGCCGTCGCCGGGAATAAGTTCTCCTTGACTGACAACAACGACATCGCCTTTTCGCAGTTCGGAGGAAGCAACTATCTTAATGACGCCTCCTACCAGTCTATTCGCGGAAATATCCTGCTTGGTCTTCTTCAGTGTATCCGCCTGTGCTTTCCCGCGGCCTTCCGCCAGCGCTTCCGCAAAATTGGCAAACAATACGGTAACCAGCAGTATGAAGAAGACCGCTATATTGAAGCCTCTAGCCTCCTCTGCGTCGAAATAACCAGGGGCGAGAATCATCAGCAGAACAATAATCGTTCCAATTTCAACAACAAACATGACCGGATTCTTCATTAGCGTCATCGGATTCAGCTTGATAAAGCTGTCCTTGACTGCACTTCGTATAATAGGCCCACTCAGCAGCTTCTTTTTTTGTACAGTACTCATCTCTATTTCTCCCTCTTTCCTACCGTAGAGTCAAATGTTCAGCAATCGGCCCCAGAACCACGACCGGCAGAAATGTCAGCGCACCAATGATCAGCACCGTACCGATCAAGATGCCGGTAAACAGACCGTTGTCTGTACGGAATGTGCCGATTGTCTCCGGTACAGGCTGCTTGCGGATCAGGGAACCTGCAACGGCGAGCATTGCAATGATTGAGATATAGCGTCCTAGCAGCATTACAATACCAGTCATCACATTCCAGAATGTGCTGTTGTCCGCAAGTCCTTCGAAACCTGAACCGTTGTTGGCAGCAGAGGAAGTGTATTCATATAGTACTTGCGTCAACCCGTGGTACCCGCTATTACTAATAGCGCCTTGCCCCAGATCTGTCAGGAATGAGGCTGCTGTCGGTGCCAGAATGATCAGCGGATGAATCAGTATCGCCACCGCGATCAGCTTCATCTCCCTCGCTTCAATCTTTCGGCCGAGGAATTCCGGCGTCCTCCCCACCATCAGCCCGCACAGGAAGACCGCAAGCACGGCGTACATCAGCATATTGATAAGGCCAACGCCTTTGCCACCGAAGACGTTATTTAGCATCATTAACGCAAGCGGCGTAATACTTCCCAGCGGGGTTTGAGTATCATGCATATTGTTGACGCTACCTGTCGTCGCTGCGGTTGTTACTGCCGTAAACAAGGCGGATTGCGGTACACCGAAGCGGACTTCTTTTCCCTCCATGCTGCCTTGAGAAGTTTCAATGCCCAGGTCTGCCATTGCCGGATTACCTTTGATCTCCGCAGCATAATTGAGCGACAACAGCAATACAAACAAAGTCATCATGGCCGCAAAGATGCCCCAGCCCTGCCGTTTATTCTTAGCGAACAGTCCGTACATATAAGGCAAGGATGCGGGCAGCATCCACATGGACAGGATTTCAATCACATTGGTAAGCGGTGACGGATTCTCAAATGGATGTGAGGAATTCGCCCCGAAGAATCCTCCGCCATTCGTTCCCAGATGCTTGATGGATTCCAGTGAGGCAACCGGCCCGATCGCAATCTGTTGAGCAGCACCCTCCAGCGTAGTTACCTCCAGTGTAGGTTTCAATGTCTGCGGAACATGCAGTGCAACTAAAGCCATTGTTACAAGCAGTGCAAGCGGCAGGAACACCCGAATAATCGCCTTGGTGAAGTCTTCGAAGAAATTCCCCAGTGAATTTTTACCGGTAATCCCTCTCACAAAAGCTGCTGCTACGGAAAAACCGCTGGCTGCCGATGTGAACATCATCATGGTGATAACCGCCATCTGCGAGAAATAGGAAAGACCTGTCTCCCCACTGTAATGCTGCAGATTAGTGTTAGTCATAAAGCTGATTACCGTGTTAAACGTAAGGGTCTGCTCCAGCTCGGTAATTCCATTTGGATTTACAGGCAGTCCGCCCTGCAGGCGGAGAACCAGATAACCGAACACAACCAGCACAATGTTGGTTGAAAGAAAGCTGAGTGCATAGGTCTTCCAGGACATCCCTTCACGGTTTTTCAGGCCGCTTACCTTGTATATGCCTCGCTCGATTCCCCCAAAGATCCGGTCCAACCGGTTTGGTTCATTTGAGAACACATGATATAAATAAGTTCCTACCGGTTTAACCAGTAGCAGCAGTATGGCAATGACTACGACGATTTGTATAATACCCACGAATGCCCCTCCTCCATTTAATGAGCTTCAGCTCAATGCTCTATATGTCTTGCTGTTTTTTTACCGCACTGCCTAAAATTTCTCCGGATGAATCAGGGCATAGACCAAATAGAGAAACAACAGCAGCGTTGCGATCAGGACCACTGTCATTGCTCTTTCCCCCCTTTATCGTCGATAACGTGCCCACACCACTGTGCAAATGCGTAGAACATACCGAAAAACACAGCGAGTGCCACCACCATATACATGTCCATCATATCCTTCGCACTCCTCTCCAACATTCTCTCATCTCTGCTTTTAACTACTGATTCAGCGTAACATCTATGCCATTAGTTCAGGGTTAGGGTTTGCATGAGAGAATAAAGATTACATTAAGATTGTCAGAATTCATCATCTTCATAGTCGCCTGCCCTCTTTAAATCAATGTAGTCGTAAATCTTCTTAATGGTATAAAGCACCACGATCATGATTGCGATCAACCCGGCATTTTTCAAAAATTCATCCATCCTAAGGATCCTTTCCCGAATGTCATATTTAGCTACCGGTTAAGAATAGCACTCACGGCATTAATTCAGGGTCAGGGTTTGTATGAGCGGATAAAGATTGCATTAAGTTGGTCGTATAGACGGCGAGTTCTTCCTTTTTTGGAACGAAAAAAGCCGCCTTCCCCCAAGACGGTTAATTCCGTACTACAGTATCCAGTTAGTCTGTACATTCTTCCATGTACGAAAGTCACCTTACTTAATATATAATTTTTGTTACTAATTTACTATTTACATTAAGCCTAGTTAAAGTTATTGTATTTACAGGAATTGATTTCCATTCAGCAATTTACATTTTGGTTTCGAAGTGTTAAAGGAGGGATGATAGAACAATACCGCGTACAAATGTATGTCTTCCCTGTCGGCTCAGAATCAGATGTGAAAAATTGAAATTAGAGGAGCGAGAACTGTGAAAGCAATGAAAAAACTTTTTGCTGGATTGATGATGTTTACTCTGATTTTTGGTGTATCCTTTACCGGATCGGCATTTGCCAGCGGTAATGAGGTTAAGCTTATTGACTCAGATGTCGGCGTTATTTATAAACCTGGATATGTCGGATTCAGCGGCAATATTGAAGTTGCTAATCTGGGACCCGTGAAGAATGTGACTGTCCACTACACGACAGATAACACAAATTGGTATGATACGAGTGCATCTTATGTTGGGGCGACGGATGTAGACCATGAGAAATGGCATTTTGGCATTTCCAGAACTGATTCTTCAACAGATCATTTAGAGTTGAAGAATCTGGACTTCATTAAATTCGCAATCAAATACGAAGTGAATAACCAGACCTATTGGGATAACAACGGGGGAGCGAATTATTACAATCAAGTGAATCATAACGTACCCCTTAGATCCGTGATTTTGGGAGCCCCCAATGTGCTTAACGCCAATAGTACGTTGAGCAATGGTGAATTCAGCGGAAATATCTATGTGAAGAATCTGAATCCGGCGAAATCAGTAAAAATACTGTACACAACGGACGACTGGGCGACGACTCATGAGGCCTACGCCGTTTATACGGGCTCTTTGAATAATTTCAATAGTGTTGAAAACTGGAATTACAGTATCAATGTTCCAAGTGCTACAAATGTTAAATATTCGATTGAGTATACAACTGGCGGTCAAACGTATTGGGATAATAACTATGGCCATAATTACGAGGTATTCTAATTTATTTTAGTATCATTCAAAAGCAGGATCACAGGCGGTTTTTTATCCGCTCGTGATCCTTTTCTCTGTGGGGACCAAGTATCTCCACTATTTATAACGCTGTTTGGTGGATTGAACTTATAATTCTTCTATTTTGGGATTGGTCGTGACTACAGAGAATGTTTGGACTTCCGGCCGCTGTTACTCCTACAGTTCCAAAATCCTCACAAAGTGAATAAAAAAAATGCCCGTCAGCCGAAGCCGTTGGGCAGATAAATAATATTTTATTAGTGAAAAACTGTAAGCGATCCATCTATTGGGCTATCCATATCATTTAAAATACCAAAGTAATATGTCTTATTTTGATTGAGATTATAGAACATTGCATTTGCAGTTACGCCAACAGTCCCCTTATAGGTTGCAGCAACATTACCAGTTGTAAGTTCATAAGCAACAATTCTATATTTTCCAGTTGCCCCATGATTCACCGGGGTAGTAGTAACATTGATATATATTATTGTCTCACTATTAACAGGAAAATAATTATTCGTAAATTCATCGTCCTCTACATAAGAGAAAGAGCCTGCATAAGAGTTATTTGCCAAGTTCCAAAAGTCAGTTGGAGCATTACTTCCTCTTGCAGCAACGTTTTTCTCTGTCAGAACTTGCACAGGCTCTGCGGATAGAGGGACAGTGATATTAGGGACATCAGTAACTTGAGCAGTAGAATTAGTCTCAGTCTGTGTTGTATTCAAATCATCTACGAAATTGCTACTTGGAACAACCTGAGCAATTCTGGCAGGTGCATCCGAAGCATTTGGTGTAGAACTTGCCGCCGATACAGAAACAGAGATGGAAGTTAGCATAAATGCTGTAGCTAAAACGGTAAACACTTTTTTATTTTTCACCACTCAACCTCCTTTCTATATTATTGTAACATTACCATTTTAACACATAATTATAATAACAAAATAATAGATACACCCTATTAGTGTACTGAATTCTAAGCATTAACTCAGGTCACTTTGTATCGTCGCCAACCTGCAGCATACGGTAACCTACTCCGATATGGGTTTGAATGTACTTTGGCTGAGAAGGTTGCTTCTCTATTTTCTTTCTCAAAGTTGCCATAAATACGCGCAAGGCAGGGATGTCATAGGTATGACTGCCCCAGATTTCATGCAGGATGTAATTATGGGTTAATACTTTTCCCACATTTTTGGCCAGCAGGCAGATTAGCTTGTATTCAATGGGAGTGAGATGGATTTCTTCTTCGTCCAACAATACTATGCCTGCCGAATAATCGATTCTGAGACTTCCGTTAGTAAAAATAGATGCATCCTTCAGCAGCTTGTCACTATCGTAGCGGATACGCCGCAGGCTGACCCTGAGCCTTGCCAGCAGTTCTTCCACGCTGAAGGGTTTGGTCAGATAATCGTCTGCGCCTGCATCCAGCGCGTCGATTTTGTCCCGGTCTTCACTGCGGGCGCTGACCACAATAATCGGGATATTCGACCATGCCCGAACCTTCTTAATAATATCTACGCCATCCATATCGGGAAGTCCAAGGTCCAGTATCATAATATCTGGCTGCTTGGAGACCGCCTCCAGAATCGAGGCCTGGCCTGTTTCAGCTGTATGGTACTTATAGCCCTGCGTTTCCAGTGTTGTAGTAATCAATTTGCGGATGGGCTTGTCATCCTCGACGACAAGAATTAAAGGCTTATTCATGAACAACCACCTCCACGGCCTGCAGGGTAAAGCGGAATACTGTACCTTGCGGAACATTATCTTTCACACTTATTGTGCCTCCATGAGCAGTGACAATAGATTTACACAATGAAAGCCCGAGTCCCAGTCCGCGGCGGCCATCTCCGCGGATATTATCCGCCGTATAGAACATGTCAAACAGCTTGGCCTTCGCTTCTTCCGGAATACCGGGACCATCATCGGAAATCTCTACACTGACCATTTCTTTATCGCGTCTCGCCGAGACTGTAATATGCGACCCGGTCCCGGTATATTTAATTGCGTTGTCGACAATATTGATCAGGACCTGAATAATCAGCCGGGAATCCATTTTAGCCATAAGCAGCTCTTCATCAAGTACGGTGCTGATCATATGATCTATGCTGCTCCGATGAATATGAAGCAAAGCTTCCGCAATAACCTCCTCCAGAAGCTCTCCCTGCATATTCAGATTTAATGACCCATTATCAATCCGGGTGATGGACAGCAGGTTCTCCACCAGATTAATAAGCCACATGGAATCATCATAAATATCGGTGTACAGCCCCTTCTTCTGTTCCTCGCTCAACACCTTGGAATTCCCGATGAGGATTCCTGCATTGCCGGATATACTGGTCAGGGGGGTACGCAAATCGTGGGAGATTCCCCGCAGCAGGTTCGCCCGCAGCTGTTCCTGCTGGATTTGGATCGAGATTTCTTTTTGTTTTTCATTTAGCATTTCTTTTTCCAGCGCCAGCGCACATTCTCCCAGCATGGCAATCATCAGACTTTTCTCAAAAACCTCAAGTGGGTCTTCCTTATCCATGGCAATGGCTGCCACTGCAAATACGCAATCGCCGCCCCGCACCGCATGATACAGGCAACTGGCGGCCGAAAAGGTATCTGTGGTAGCCCCGGCCCGTTTGTTATTCTTATAGACCCAGTCCGCAACCGCTTGTTCATTTCCGCCCGAAAACTCCAGAGGGTCCACAGCTGACTCTTCCTTTAAAAAAACGAGCGGCTCAGATAAGCTGTCTTGCTGCACCGGATAAAAAATAATCGTTCTGTCCAGCAGCTTCACCATTTGCTGTGCCGTCTCATGAATGATTGCCGTGGTGTCTTTGGCCTGCTGCAGTTTACGGCTTGTCTCCAGAAGCACCTCTGTCCGGTAAGCCTTTTGCGCAGATTGCCGGGCCTGCTCTTTTACCCGCATAGTCAGAGTGCTCGTGATAAAGGAAGCCGACAGCATCACCAGGAAGGTAACCGGATAACCCGAACCATACGCCTGTAAAGAAAAATAAGGTTTGGTAAAAAAGTAATTAAACACAAGCACACTGACAACCGAAGACACAGCGCTGTACAGCCGGCCTCCGGTAACCATCGCATTGAGCAGCACACCCAGAATATAGACCGTGATAATATTGGCTTCCCTGAAACCGAGATAATTAAACCACAGTCCGATTAAGGTGCAGACAACCAGAATTCCAGTTGTCTTGGCTGTATCAGCCAGCGACAGCTCGGGATAGCTCACATATTGCGGAAATCTTTTATAGAACGTAGGCTGGGTGTCCGGAATAATATAAATGTCGATATTGGGTGCAGATGCGGTCAGCTTATCAGCCAAATTCGCTTTTGCAAACCACTTCTTTTTGTTATGGGAGCGCCCCACCACGATCTTCGAAACCCGGCTTGCTTTGGCATACTCCGCAATCTGTCCAGGAATATCTTCTCCGTAGACTGTGGCAATTTGTGCGCCAAGCTGCTCTGCGAGCCGAAAGTTTGCCCTAAGTTCCGCCTTGTTTTTTTGGGTTAGCTTTTGCGTCTTCGGTGTCTCCACGAACAATGCGGTGAATTCCCCGTGAAAAGCCTCCGCCATTCTCGCCGCCGTGCGGATTACCTTTTTATTGGTAGCCGCCGAAGAAAGGCAAACTAGGACATGGTCTTTGGCATAATATTCGTTGGTTTTTACCTGAGTACCGATGTGTGAAGCGATTCTGTTCAATTGATTTGCCGTGTACCGCAGTGCAATCTCACGCAAGGCAGTCAGTTTTTCTTTGTTATACAAATGGGCATTTGCCCTTTGTGCTTCTTCATCCGGATAGATGTTTCCCTTGTTCAGGCGGTCGATCAAATCATCGGGTTCAATATCAACCAGTTCAACCTGATCGGCACTATCGAATACACTATCAGGAATACGCTCATCTACAGAAATACCGGTTATTGAAGCAACTACATCCTGCAGGCTTTCAATATGCTGCACATTAATGGTCGTATAGACATGGATTCCAGCGCGTAGCAGCTCGCCTATATCCTGATATCTTTTCTTATGCCTTCTGCCAGCCGCATTGATATGGGCCAGATCATCCAACAGGATAAGATCAGGTCTTCTCCGGATCGCACGGTCCAGATCAAACTCCTTTGTAAGCGTTCCGTTATGGGTGACTTCCAGTAGCGGCATAAGCTCCAGACCCTTGAGCAGAATCAGTGTCTCCGGCCTGTGATGAGACTCAATATAGCCTGCAGCAACATCAATTCCGGCTTTTTGTTCCTCATGGGCGGCACTCAGCATGGCACAAGTCTTGCCGACACCTGCCGCGTAACCGAAGAATATTTTCAGTCTTCCAAGTCTTTTCTCTTCCGGCATATCAGGAATTTGTTCAAATACGGAAGCTGAGCCGGTGCGGTTTGTTGCCATTTGGCTACCCCTTTTACAATATCTTCGCTTTTAGCGCTAGTATATCATGAGCAAAATCTGCATAGTGTTACAACTTTGGCTGTGGTATTAAGATTGTATTAAGATAAAATGGGCTGACCCCCGAGGATTAGATCAACCTGCTCTTTGGCACCTTTCCAGGTGGTAAGCAGCGGAAACGCATATTGCTCCCGGGCCTTCAGGTTCCAAGGATGTGGAATGCAGAGTACTTTCCTTCCCTCCTGCAGTGCTGGCACCAAATTATGTACCCCGTCATCAATGAGCAGATCGTAGTTAATCAGCGACTTCCGCTTACAAGGAAAGAAGTTCTCGATTGGAATAAAGGGCATATGCTTCTGAAGCCAGTTCCACTTCTCTACGACAGTCTTCGGCTGTGCAGCCGTAACGATAATTACATCATAAGCGTTATGCAGCTTCTCCATTTCCCCGACGACATGTTCGTCGAACAGTTCAAGCTCCTCATACAGACCAGGTCGCCCGTAGAAAATTTCCTGAGTACAATCCGGATGACGCAGATGATCGGTATCCCAATCAAGCATATCTTCATAACGCAGCAGATGCGTAGGAAAATCATTGTTGTTATGGTATATCGCCCGCTTGACCAGATGACAAATCGTATCATCCATATCCACGGCAATAATTGGCTTTCTCATATATGTACCCCCATAGGTTGTTTCTAGTTTTTAGTATTGCTTTATTTATATTCGCTTATATTGCTGTTTTAGTCGAGAGCAACTTTATCGCAAGAAAAAATTCAAGGCAGGAAATATAAAAAGCCAAGCGCCTCTAGTAAGGGGTGCTTGACTTCTTTGTTTGGAGCGGCTCATTTGTGAACTATTAGTTCCCTGGATATGCAGTGGTTAGGAATTCATTTACTTCCTCTGCGATCTTCTTGGAATACGTCCAATGCAGATAATGATGTCCTTCCAATACGACGAGCTTGTTTGAAGCTACATTCTTCAGCTGGGTTTCGTAAAAGGTAATGTTGGATTTGCCTTCTTCATTCACTTTGTCAGGCTTGGTAGTAAAAATCATTACAGGTACGTTTGAAGGGAATGACAGGTTCTTTGTTTTTTTGATATTGTTGTTAATTTCGTTTGTTTCATTTACTACATTCTTATTATAGGCATTCCATGCAGTGAGGATCTTGGTCAGCTTTAAATTCTCTTCAGAATAAGTTCCATCAGCAGAAATAGGCAGAATACTCTTGGGATTGACATAAGATGCCAATCTTGCTAACCCGGTTGGTGCCGCCAAGCTCATATATTTTGGCATCGCGGGCGCAGACTCTTTGAAATACTCTATCGCCTGCGGCAAGGCTGGATCAATGCCTATAACTGCCTTTACCTCAGACGGATATTTATTGACATAATACATGCTATAAATTCCGGATATAGAGTGGGACATTAGAACATAAGGACCTTTTACATTAGCCTTTTGCAAAGCGGTCCGCCATTCCTCGACGATGTTTTCCACCGTTCGTTGCTTTGAAGTCTGCTCACTCCAGCCAGATCCGAAAGGCTCCAGGACGACCACTTTGTTGTTTTGAGCTAACGCATTCATCAAAGGTTCGAAATCCAAGACAGGTGCTGCCGTTCCCAGTCCGCTTAATAGAACAATGGTGTTTCCCGTCTCACCTTTGCTGTACACATGCATTTTCTTGCCGGAGACTTCCAAGAGTTGGCCCCATGCAGGGTATTTCTTTTGTTCGTATTTGGTCACAAGCATATTGGCAACCACACCGAGAATCAAGACTACTAATAATAGCAGTCCAATACTTCTAACAATTCTCCAAAATTTAAACTTCTTTTTCTCTTCCATTGGTTTCACTGCTCCCTGTAACAAGTCTTTGAATGTAAACGGATAATTGTCTCTCCCCTACTCTTCTATTGTAAAAGACATAGTTTAAAAGCCGGGTTGGTGAAAGGTTAAATTCCGTTTAAATTAAAATACCATTTACAGGAAACAGCGCCTATTTTTGCGATGAGAACTCTACAGTTTGCGTGTCCATAATCGGATTCCAATACCGCTCAATAGTTAAGGTTAGCGGTTGCGGGTATTCAGCGGCTTCCTTTCCAAAATTATAGAGGTATTGATCTACGGCCGTACTCTCCTTGTTCGAAGAACTTCTACTGATTTGGCCGTTCTCACCAGCCGTTTTGTGAGATTGACCATTAGCATCGGTAAAGGTATCCGACAGCCGCATACTAATGATACTGTTCAATGGGAATTTCTTAAACGTTTGCTGGAACAGGATCTTTCCAGCTTCCGCCCCCTCTTCAAATTCAATAATGGAAAGGTCTGTGTTCGGAGCTTCGATCATCTGCTTTTTGCTTAGATCGACTTTAATTTTCATTTGATCTTTATCCAGAGCGGCAATTCCGAAGGTCTTCAATGTGGCAGCGTCCGGCTGGCCGTCCTGGGTGTTCTTAAAGTAAAGCGTGGACTTGGAGCGGTCCGAATAGACCTCGGAATTATCTGCTGTAATTATCCCGGGGTAGTACGATTTCACCGTCTTTCCTGCGCTTTTAACAATCAGTACAGGCTCAATCAGGCTGAAGACTTGTTTATCATTATTCTTCTCAAATTCCAAATCCACATAGGTGTTCAGCGGAGTATAGAGCACCTGATTCACTTTAATGGTCTGACCATCAACAATCAGATTGCTTTCGGGATGTAGCGTTCGTGTCTGTTCCTTGAACATGTCCGGATCAAGCTCGAAAGGAATTGACAGGTTAGTCTGGAGTCCCTTGCCTGAAGTTTGGTACAGCATCACATTCCATGTCACTTCCTTAGGATAGTCAACCGTGGGTGACAGGTTATTCGTATAGATGAAATAGGAGGTTTGGCCCGCGTTGATTTGACTACTATGAGCAGTTATCTCTAAACTCGCTCCGATAGACGCTGCTTCAAAAGCTCCAAAATCCAATGAGAAATCAGCATGAGATACCGTTTGGTCCGTATTGTTGTGTACACTATACAGAATAAACAGCTTGCGTGTGTCCGCGACGGCGCCCATCACTTCGACCCGCAGGCCGTTTTTTTCCACGCTCTGGTAGACAGGCTTTATAAGATTCCGGTCTAGTATGCTTTGAAAAGACCTATCTCTCATGGAGGCTCTGCTAAACTTCGCGGAATCAGTCCATGATTTAGTGGTAGCCGTGTAGCTCGGCGGAGATTGTTCGGCAACTTCCGTTCCTGGAGCATCATTGATACTAAAAAGAAACAGTGCTGCTGCAGCGGCTGCGATTACTACACCCATTCCGTAGAAATAGCTACGCCGCTTTTCGCGTTTTTTCCCCTGCATGATTCCTCCTCGCATTGCATTATAGAGTTTCATTTCCTCAAGGGATTCAGCCTTATGCTTTACTTCATCCACATTCTGGCGCAGAACGCGTTCTTCTTTGTCAATCATGTTCTTTCACCTCCCGTATCTCTACAGATATTCCCGCAGTTGCTTAAGTCCCTCGCGAAGCCAGGTTTTAACCGTACCCTCCGGTTTTTGCAGCACACTGGCAATTTGGGCAGTGGTCATGTCCTGGTAGTATTTTAGAATCACCACATGCCGGTATTTCGGCTTCAACCGGTCCATCGCCCGTTCCAGGTCAATCCGTTCATTGCTTTTCATTTCCTGCGCCGCTGCTTCTATCAGCGTCTCCGCCGGAAACACACGTTTTTTGCGCCGGAGTTCATCCATGCAGCAGTTGATGGTAATTCGTATCACCCAGGATGTAAAGGCTTGCTCGTCTTTGAGCTTTTTGCGCTTGATCCATGCCCGGCAAGACGCTTCCTGCACCACTTCCAGCGCGTCAGCTTCAGTTCTCAGGTAGCTGAACGCGATCGAGTACAGCTTGCGGTGCTCCACATACAGCCGTTGAAAAAAAGCTTCTTCATCCATCTGTGCAACATCCACCATTCTGACCTCTTTCATAGTATTTTCTACCATCGCCACTCCCCCTCTCTTTCTTTAGTGCTGGCATGTAGAAGAGGCCCTCTGAAAGAGTTCATGTAAGTAAGACGCCGTTCAACGGGAAAACGATTGATTTATTTTTATAAGGTGCAGCATACACGCAACAAACCGCGCTCATATGTTATACCGCAGATCAACCTTCCTTTAATGTTCTCAAAAGGGTATAATTAACTAATAATGAAGCAAGGAGCTGATTTATATGTTTGATGGCAATAGCTCTCCTCCGCCCCGTACAACAGACCATTTAGGCCATAAAGCCAACTTTGATGTAAACGAACAGAAGCTTCACTCCCGGGGCGTTCCCAGTCTGTGGGATGAAATATCCAGCTGGCTGATCATCGCCGGAATCATCGCTGTAATATATCTGCTGTTCAAAATATTTTAGCTCAATAAAATGACCGTATCCTGGCAAAATCGCCTGGGCACGGTCATTTTTCATTTATGCGTTGCATCGGGAGCAACTCCCTGAAACCCAAGCTTTACAAGTTTCTCAATATAGGCATCGTCAAGTGTTTCACCGGTTAATAATAATCTGTAGAAAATAGGCCCGTAAATGAGATCCGTACATATCCCGATATCGAGTTCTGCATGTAGCTCCCCCCGCTTGACGCCTTGCTCCAACAACTGTCTGGCCTCCAGCCTGCGCGGCTTAAAATACCGTGTGCGGTACGCCTCTGCCAGACCCTCATCGAGTTGTCCTTCACCGATAATCTCGGTAATCATTTTGCCTTCCCGGCTAATCAGGAAACGTGCCAGATTCGTGGCGTGGATAAGAATGTCCTTGTACACCGAACCTGTATCAGGCAACGGAAGCCTTTCTGTAGTCGCCGAAAGGAAGCCATCCATTACAACTGCTGCTTTATTGGGCCACCACTTATAGATCGTAGCTTTACTAACCCCGGCACGCTCTGCAATTTTCTCAACGGTTACTGCCGCAAAACCATGCTCAAGAAGCAGTTCATAAGACGATTTCAGGATCGAACTCTGAGTCTCCATGTTACGTGGACGCCCTCGTTTGGTATTCATACTATCAGTCCCTTCGCAAAATAACTTCACAATCCCACAATTATAAATACTATACGTTCATTATACTTAATTGCCAATAAAAAAGAAAATCAAAATCGTCTATTTACAAAACGATACGTTCAGTATATTATTTGATTATAAATTAATGAACTGAACGTTCAGTATATTATTTAAACCAAACTTTTAATGAACGAGGAGGATTACAATGCAAAATGAACAAGAAGTTAAGGATCAGCCTATTCCGGGATGGATTACCTTTCTGCTCGCGGCCTCATGTGGTATCATCGTTGCCAATCTTTATTACGCACAAACGTTAGTGGGTCCGATCAGTGCTGCAACAGGGCTGTCCTCAGCAGCAGCAGGATTAATAGTTACCATTACTCAAATCGGTTATGTTCTGGGTCTGCTGTTCATTGTACCGCTTAGTGATATTATCGAAAACCGGCGTCTTGCCGTGGTTTCGCTGATCGTCGTCATAATTGCTCTAGTGGCCGCGACTTTCGTCCATCATGCAGCCCTGTTCCTGACGGCTTCCTTTTTTATTGGATTAGGTTCTGTTGTCGCTCAAATTCTGGTCCCTTATGCTACTTATTTGGCTTCTGAAGAACAACGTGGACGTGTGGTGGGCAATGTGATGAGCGGACTTCTGCTCGGCATTATGTTCTCCCGTCCATTAGCCAGCTTTACTGCAAGCTTCTGGGGATGGCGGTCTGTATTTGCAATCTCCGCGGTTCTGATTGCTGTACTGTCGGTCTTGCTGTCGCGGATTCTTCCGAAACGTATGCCCTCGCGGGCAATGAACTATGGAGAGTTAACCCTGTCGCTGGTTACTTTATTCAAGCAAACGCCGGTATTGCGGCGCCGCGCCTTTTATCAAGCTTCTCTTTTTGGAGCCTTCAGCCTTTTCTGGACGGCAGTCCCTTTACATTTGGCAGATGAGTTCGGATTGTCCCAGCAAGGAATTGCATGGTTTGCTTTAGCCGGTGTGGGAGGAGCCGTAGCCGCTCCAATCGCCGGACGTCTGGCGGACAAAGGCTGGACCCGCCGTTTAACCGGACTGGCGATGGTTTTGGCTACACTCTCCTTTCTGTTGGCTTTTCTGCTTCAAGGCCATTCTAGAGCAGTCCTTCTCCTGCTTGTACTCGCCGCTATTGCCCTGGATATGGCTGTGTCGGGAAATCTCGTGCTTGGACAGCGTGCAATTTATTCACTCGGGAATGAGGCCAGAGGCCGGCTAAATGGTCTGTTCATGTCCATATTCTTTATGGGCGGGGCTATTGGATCCTCCTTGGGAGGCTGGTCCTATGCTCATGGCGGCTGGAGCTTCACCTCGCTGATCGGAACGGTCTTGCCGCTGCTGGCGTTGCTTTACTTTTTTACGGAGAAAAAAAGCGGAGTGAACAACATTTAACCCTTTGGTGAGACGCGGATGATATTTAGTGCTTTTTTGAAACGGTTCATAGTGGTAAAAAAGGCGTCCCCTCTGCAGAAACTCGGCTGAAGGGGCGCCTTCATTTGCAAATAATCCCCCAATTTTCCGGGGAGTTACATTATAATAAGGCTATACAGGCTTGTTTACATAAATGAACATTATTGGAGTGTGGTAATGATGAAGCTGAAATTTAATTTATTTCCTGGCGGGATGTCCAAAGCACTCACCATGAGTTATGATGACGGGCAAAAACACGATATTCGTCTGGCCGGATTATTTGATCAATATGGGATCAGAGGAACCTTTCATCTCAACAGCGCAATGCTGAACGCTCCCGGATTTCTTACGAATGATGATGTACGGGCCATAGCCCGCAATCATGAAATATCGGCGCATTCTGTAACCCACCCGCATTTGGACCGACTGCCATTACCCATGGTGGTAGAGGAGCTATTGGAAGACCGCAGACGGCTGGAGCAGCTTGTAGACTATCCGATTCGGGGAATGTCTTATCCCTATGGTTCGTATTCGGCAGCTATCATCCCTCCGCTACAAACAGCAGGTATTGAATACAGCCGTACTGTTGTTTCCACCAGGCAGTTTGATGTCCCTCTTGATTTTATGGAATGGCATCCTACTTGTCATCACAAGGACGAGCTTGAGGGGATTTGGGAGCGCTTTACTACCGAAGGACCTTCGCAGAAGTTCAGGCTCTGCTATGTTTGGGGGCACAGCTTTGAGTTCGAGCGTCAGAACAACTGGGAACTGATCGAAGCCTTTTGCCGGAAAGCCGGCGGTCACTCCGATGTATGGTATGCAACAAATGTCGAAATCATGGATTATATTCAAGCTGTCCGTTCCTTGAAGTTTAGTGTCGACCGCAAGATCATCCGCAATCTTTCCTCCGTGGACATTTGGCTATCCATTAATGACAAGCCCGTTTGCATTAAAGGCGGCGGTACCTATATCTCAAAGTAATTCAGTGTACAAGCTGCCGGTTCTCCCGGCATCTTGTTGCGGCTGCTTAACTTCAATCTACATGGGTTTTGCCTGCGGATAATCAGTCAGCCCCTTCATTACAAACTCCGCCATGTAATCCATAATCTGCGGAAAATGCTGAATCCCGATTTCATCTTTATGGGTGTCTATAATAATAATTCCTGTGAAAAAAGCCATGATCAGCTCAACATCCAGGTCATTTCTTATCTTTCCTTCAGCTTGCCAGCGTCTGAACAGTTCTGCAAAACTGTCATATAAGAAATCAACCTGATCGACGCCGTTCTCTTCACGGTATTGCTGCTCAATCTTGACGAAAACGTCTTTGTTAAACCATTCTTTAAGGATCGGGTTTGAATTCATTCCATTAATGTTTAATTCTATTAATTTTTTGATCAGCGCCAGAGGTTCCTCGTTTAAGTCGATGGATTTCATAATGCTTTTTTTCAGCTTCACATTTTCTTCCAGGAATATCTCCAGAAACAGCTTCTCTTTAGAAGAGAAGTAATTATAAAATGTGCCTACTGCAATCCCGGCCGCTTTTGTAATGTCGGAGACATTGGTTTGTTTAAAACCTTTCGTACTGAAGATTGCTTTACCATTGTTAAAAATCTCTGTTCTCTTATCCTCCACTCTATTGCCCTCCGATAGATAGATATATAGTTACTGTTATTTGCTATGAGCGTTTAGCCATTCTTTTTCCCATTCCATCGAAAATGCGACCAGCCATTTTTTTGACAAGCCCTAAGGAAACCGGGTAATAGTACCCCGATTCAAACCAGCCGTTTTCCTTGTAATACCGGTAATCCTTAGACTTATCGTCGAGCATTAGCTGAATGCTGGTACGGGACATACGGAATGTCATCAGCCTGAAAAAAGAAGGAACTGGTGGTGCTGGACGCATAAGGTTCTTGTAAAATCTCGCAGAAGCTTTATTGATTTCCCGGGTTATTTTATTCTGCGCAGCTTCACTTCGGGGCTCAAGCGTCGTCAGGACACAGCCTTTGGAGACCCGAAATCCGAAGTTCCCCCCCATACTGCTAAGATACTTGACGATAGCGTTGCCTCCAAAGATTCCCTGATTAACAATCGCCGTAAAGGTCTTCCCGAAAAAACGCGGTCTATGGAAAGTAAAAGCAAGCCGGTCCAGCAGGTTCTTCATTGGTGCGGATACATGAAATGCGTAATTGGGAGTGGCAAAAATAACTCCGTCTGATTGGATCATCTTTTCCATCAGAATGTCACGATCATCATGCAATGGGCAATATTCCTCCCCTTTATCAAAACATACCTTACAACCCCGGCAATATTCAAGCTGATAATCTTTCAGAAATACGATTTCGAACTCAATATTACCATAAGCTTTGAGATTACGCTCAAATTCACATACTGCCTTGTAAGTCGAATGCTTCTGATGATTTCCGATAAATGCAGTAACTTTTTTCATTGAAGCCCCTCCAGTATCTTCTGTGTTTAAGTCGAATTTCCTAGTGAATTAGCAAATGAATGAATTTATATTTATTCATTCATATCATAACATGAATATTCTACTCTGTCAGGATTGATATCCAGGTTTATACAAAAAGGCCTGCCCGAGATATTCCTTCATGGAATCATTCTCAGGCAGGAGCTTTTAGTTAATCTTATTGAATGGTCAACTTAAACCCATTTTGGATGAAGTATAACGCTGGATAAGCGATATTACTTGTCGTCAGGTTCTTAAACGTTGCAGAACCATTGCCGGTATAAGTGTAGATCGCCGCACCCATATGAGGCCCCGCGAACCGCGAGCTGGTAATCCCGTCAAGTCCAGTACCGTTAATATTGATATTGTTAAACACAATATTCTCAAATCCGCTTCCGTAGCCGAACTGAACTGCATCCCGCTGAGTGTTGATGATATCAATATTGGTGAATGTTACGTTCTTGATCGGATCATTGGAAGCCTCCAGATCTATCGCTCCGCGTTCTCCATCGTACAAGTCTTTACTGGTTCCGCTGTTGATTATGGTTGTATCCGTGAATACAATGCCGGTGTTGTTCTGGAAATGATATCCCGGGAACACCGTGTTCATTCGGATTCCGGAACCTCCAACGGTGTCAATGATGTAGTTGTGATCCGCCTTATGCCCGCTTCCGCCAAAGAAGGCGATAGCCGCTGCACGCCAGTTATTCTCGATTGTATTGTAGGAGAAGACATTGTTTACACCGGCAGGTGCACCATTGGTATTGCTGGTCCACACCGCAAGACCGTCATCTCCGTTATTCCGCACGCTGCTGTTACGTACGGTGGAGTTGCTTGTTCCTTGGGCGAAGTTGATTCCGTCGGCGAGGTTGTTGCGGATGCGGCTGTTCTCGACCACCAGCCCGCTGGCATAGATTGCCGGAGTATGCCCATAGTCCCCTACCCACATGCCGCATTCAAAATGCTCTACCCAGACGTCATGGATGATGGAATTGGTTCCGAAATTGTCCATGAAACCCTTGTAAATCGCATTTTGCCCATATCTGGAACGCAGATTCGAATTAAGATACACATTGCTGAAATCAAGCTTGCCTGTTATTCGGAGCGAAATGCCTCCACCCGCCGCATTTGGATTGGTAAACTGGAGATTTGTATGCCAGTAACCCGCTCCAGTAATTGTTATGTTGCTGATCATTTTACTGATTGAGCCAATCTGCCACATGCTGCTGAGGTTGAAGGTTCCTGCCGGAATGTAAAGTGTTTTCCCGCCTGCAACTGCTGCAGTAACGGCAGAATTGAAAGCAGCAAGATCATCCTTATTGTCATTCGCCATTGCCCCGTAATCCGTTACAGAAACTGCACCTGCCGGACGTGAGACAGCCGCCGGAACGGGCTCAATTTCAATGAAATCCACACCATATTCTAGGCTGTCCCCGTTATTCTTCTGAATGCGTATCGTATCTCCCGGTTGCAGCGCTGTGTCCATTTTCCAATGCACTTCATCAAACCTGAACAGCGGGCGTCCTGCACTAGGAGCATCTCCCGGCATATCGCCCGAGAAATACTGCCAGCTGTAATAGGAGCTCAGTGGAATAGTCTTGGCCTTGACTCCATTTACATATACATCCAGCGAACCGTTAAGTCCCATACCATCTGCCGAATCTGGCATGGTGAATCTCATGGTTACACCCGCACCGCCTTCACCCGGTCTTACTGTCCACTGGGCATAAGAACCGTTCGAGGGCAGTGCCACATAACGCTGGCCGGAAGCCTCCGAAGCAATCAATGCCTGATTGAACGTAGGTGCACTCTTCAGGGCTGCAGCTCCACCTCGGGCAGCGTCATCGGTGTCGTACCGTGTGTAGGGTACACTTGCCCCACGAAGAGAATATACAACCAGATTTGTTGTATTTACATTGTTAGCCTGCTTTGCCGTCACTTCGTTGGCGTCTGCGGCAACGGTAGTAGTTACGGTATAGTTGCCATTAAGCGCTGCCCAAGTCCCCGGAATTGCAACATGAACAGATGCTCCGGCAGCAAGGGTACCACTGTAGGAGCCGTTAAAGGTTTGAATGGTTGAACCTGCAGAATTCTTAAGCACTACAGTGACTCCATGAGCACCATTTGCTGAACCCATGGTTCCCTGATTTTTCAGATTCACAGTAAAGTTGACAGCTTTATTGGCAACCGGGTTGCTTGGTGTCCACGATACTCTACCCACCAGATCTGAGCTAGTCACAGGAGCGACAACAAGCGATGCTGGGTTCGTATAGCTGTTGTTGGTGTCGTTCTGCTCAATAATAAGGTTGCTCTTATCAACTTTGGCGTTTAAGGCGTAGGATGCAGCGGCTTTTGTTCCGATATTCAGCGAAACGTTCGCCGACCCGCCTGCCGCTAATACGCCTACCGGGGAAGTTCCGGCAAGTTCACTGTTCAGGTAAAAATTCACCGTTGAGGCTGCGGAACTTGCATTGCCGTTGTTCTTAACCGTTGCATTTAACGTGATCGCACTGCCCTCAACAGGGGCGGCAGGTGTCCAAGATATGCCGCTAATCAGGAGATCCGGGTTCGGTGCAGGTGTACCGAACACTTGAAATTCAGCAATCTGTCCGGCGGGTGCGCCGGAATTTGCTGTGATGTTAAGCTGTATGCGTTTGACCGTTGCGTTCACCGGAATAGTGACCGTATTGCCGGAGGACGGATTAAACGTATACGATTGTACGGATACCAGACTGCCGAAAGCCGTCGTGTCCTGGTTATGGCCGAGCACTTGAATGGTTTGTGTGCGCTTACCCCATCCAGTGGACGGATTAAGCTTGAGCACGACCGATGTAACGTTGTAATTTGCGCCGAGATCAAGCGTTAATGTACTTGGCTTGCCGCTGCCTTCCCAGTATGTGCTCGTATTATTATCGTTTGCATTAGCAGCCACGTACGATTGTGTGCTTGAGGATGCGCTGATTGGTTTGCCGGTGGCAATGTTGCTGCCCGGAGAAGTCGTTGGAGTTGCTGTCGGGTTGACTGTTGGTGTCGGTGTAACCGTTGGTGAAGCTGTTGGTGTAATTGTTGCTGTAGGAGTCGCTGTTGGTGTCGGTGTTGGCGTAATACTGCCGGTACCATAAATTTCGAATTCAGAGAGTTGTGCAGCTGGCCAGCCGGTATTGGCTGTTACGTTCAGACGGACGTAACGTGTACTGACAGCGGTAAAATGAATGGTAACTGAATTGCCTGCCACCGCCGGATTAAATACGTACTCCTTTGAACCGACAATATCTGTAAACGTGGTGCCGTTCGTGCTGCCTTGGATGGCCAGCGTTTGCGTACGGGTTTCCCAGCCTGCAGGAACTTTGAGTACCATTTGATCCATGCTCGTACTTGCTCCAAGATCGACACTAATCCATTGGGGGAATGCACTGTTTGTGCTTTCCCAGTAGGTTTCCTGCTTGCTGTCTTTGATGTAGTCCGGGCTGTACGTTTGAGATTGTCCACTCGACGTTACGTGCTTTCCCAGCGTCAGGTTCGTTCCGCCAGCCGCAGATACGGGTGCGAAAGGCCCAACGGCCAGGAACCAGCTTGAGATCAGCAGAATGACTACAAGTGAGCCTGCAAGATACTTGCTGCGCATGATACTCCTCCTCCAAAATGTGTAGGTGCCTGATCGTAGCTGTAGCCGATGCTCCTCCTTTCTATGCAATACACCTTCATTATAGAGATTACGCAGAATAACTTATGAGAGGTATTTCTACGGAAAAGATGGCCGATACCATGAATAATCCAGTGCCGATCGTTATCATTGAAGATGAATTATTAAAGCGGGACGCACACCGTAACAAGCTAGATTGACACGTCCATAACTGCGAATACTGCTGCGAGGGCCAATAAAAAACGCGCGCGAAGAATTGCCAAGCTGAGTTCTCAGCCACCACCAGGAGCAGCCCAATTCTTCACCCTCCTCGGTGATATAGTCATTTTTCACTTTTTTATTATACACGTACAAGTGGCATCCATCGTTCTTTTTTATTCTGGCAAATTCTGTTGCTATTGCCCGCCGTTTCGCACTTAAAGAGACTTCATCAAGTTTATAGGTCAGTTCTTTCACCTCCAGAACACTGGGCAAAAAAACCTTGTCCTCCGTGTCTGCACTACCCTCTCCATTGTCAGCGCAATGTGTAGTCTTGATGAATCTCTTCTCGGAGTCATTGAACGCGGCATTATAAAACTCATCGTTCAGCCACCTTCGCAACTCAGAGTCACGCCATGTAATATCGGCATACTCCCCATGATATCGCCTGCAATCCAAAATGTACTCGCTCAAAATGAATAGCTCACTACCCGAATTTTGCAGCACCCGCCACTTAATCGGTGTTCTGTCCCCGCCGCCAACAGTCTGCGGATAAGTGCCGAAAGTAAAGATTTCGCCGGGCTTTGCGCTCAAGTGCAGCGTGAAAGCAAAATTTTCTTCTTCCATTTTAGATTTCCTCCTTTCGTTTCTAATGTAATCGTACAACATTTATGCAAGTGCTAAGCTAAAGCTGGTATACCCTCGATTAGTCGTAATATCAATTTAAAGAAGTTTAGCGCTGTACTTTAATGTTTTCCTCTAAGTTTTGTCTGCAGTTAAGACGTTTGCAGAGAGCGTAAGTGCAAAGATCAAAAAGCATAATTAAGCGAAAAAAACAGCGTCAGGCTCTCACTGTGGAGTAAGAGCCTGACGCTGCCGAGTCTGAACGGCAGCAATTACGGCATTTACGAAGGATACCCGTAAGTAAATAGGTAGCTGCCCGATCCCATTTCTATTTGCACACCAGTTTCTGCAGGCAATGTGCTGTAGATGCCTTCAGCCTGCTCCACCGGAATGCGGCTCTCAAGCAATCCCTGCAGCATTGCTCCCGGAAGTATAACTACCGCACTTGTATTTGCGGGGACCGTAATCTGAACTTCCATGCCGCCATCCTCCAGCCGCCGCCATGACGAAGCCAATGTGCCATACATGGTTTCTAGACTGGCTCTAGCGAAATCCATGCCTTGGCCCGGTCTCGGACGGATGTGAACCTTCTTAAATCCCGGCTCAGCTTCGTCCGGCCCCATTCCGGCAACATAACGGTACAGCCATTCTCCGATTGCTCCGTATGCATAGTGATTAAAGGAGTTCATGTCTGCACTCCAGAAGCTGCCGTCCTCCCGGATCCCGTCCCAATGCTCCCAGATCGTAGTTGCCCCTTTAGTCACTTGATAGAGCCAGGATGGATAATCCTTCTGAAAGAGCAGCTTGTAAGCAAGGGCGTTATGCCCGTTGTCACTAAGCACAGGATTCAAATAAGGTGTGCCGACAAAGCCTGTCGTCAGATGATCTCCGGCTTCGGAGAGCAGCTCTGCCAGTTTCAGGATCGCCTGCTCCTTCGCTACCCCATCTATAAGATCAAAGCGCAGCGCCAACACCTGAGCCGTTTGGGTGGGGACGGATAACTGGCCGTCTGGATTCACATATTCTTCATGGAAGGCTTCAAGTATTCTACGATGTAATTCGCGGTACTCATCTGCATCCTTTGTATTTCCCAGTGCGGCAGCTGCTTTAATTGTCAGTGAAACCGAATAGGCATAAAATGCGGTAGCTACGTAATTGGGATCTGTGGCTCCAACATAGCTGTCCGGCTTTGAATCCAGCGCCAGCCAGTCCCCGAAATGAAATCCGGTATTCCACAAATAAGGATTGTCTCCCTGGGCGCGAATATATCCCACCCAGCTTTTCATACTCTCATACTGTTCTGCTAGAAGCCGCTTGTCGCCGTACATTTCATAGATTGTCCAGGGACAGACTGCAGCTGCATCACCCCAAGCTGCCGACGAGTTGCTTGTCTCTCCCCAGCCGTCAGAGAAAGCTTCTGTCAGGTTGGGAACATAAAACGGAATACCTCCTTCAGGGGTCTGATCCGCCTTCAAATCCCGCAGCCATTTGGTGAAGAACGGCGCAGTGTTCATCAGATACGAAGCTGTACGGACAAACATCTGCGCATCACCGGTCCAGCCGAGCCGTTCATCCCGCTGCGGGCAGTCGGTTGGCACATCCAGAAAGTTCCCCTTCTGCCCCCAAAGAATATTGTGATGCAGCTGGTTCACCAATGGATCCGAACACTGGAAGTCCCCGGTACGCTCCATGTCTGAATGCACCACCACACCTGTGAAATCCTCAAGCTGAACGGTTTCCGGGAAGCCTGTAAGCTTCACATAACGAAACCCCTGGAAGGTGAAATGAGGCTCATAGCTCTCTATTTCACCACCCTTCAGCGTATAGCGGATGAGCTGCGTCGCACTACGGATGTTTTCCCGGTAGAAGTTGCCGTCCCGGTCCAATATTTCAGCATGCTGAAGTTCAACAGTCTCCCCGGCCTTCCCCTGTACCGAAAATTTAAGCCAACCGACCATGTTCTGCCCCATGTCCAGAACTTTATCACCTTGGGGAGTTGTCAGCAGTGCAATAGGCTGCAGATTCTCATTCCGGGTTACAGGAACATTTTCCTGTGCCACAATAATATCTTTGGTATGCCCGATGACAGCAACGGGATGCCATCCTGCTTCCGATGTACTCATGAGATTACGCTCAAGCCGCGCATCGTAAGTCTCACCCATATAGATATCCGACATGCGGATCGCGCTTTCTGCCGCCTCCCAGCCTTGCCCGGTATGGATGCGCTGCGTACTGCCATCCGTATATTTTATATGAAGTTCCAGTAAAAGCGCTGTTGTTGATCCATAGATTTTTTCCTCCTTTTTCCATCCCAAATGTCCCTTGTACCAGCCATTCCCCAGCAGCGCGCCTAGCATATTTGTCCCCCCGGACAGGAGATTGGTTACGTCATACGTTTGATACTGTAAGCGTTTGCCGTAACTCGTCCAACCGGGAGTGAAATAGTGATCTCCGACACGCCGGCCGTTCAACTGCAGCTCGTACAGACCCAGTGCGGTAACATAAATTCTTGCGCTTGCAACCATCCCTTTAAGCTCAACGAATGTACGAAGCTGCGGGCAAACCTCGGAATCTTCAGTGAAATACTCGGTTGGAGCACTGATCCACTCTCCCTCCCATGGCTCACCCATCAACCCGGTTTCAAAAAATGCAGTCTCCGACCAGCCGGAGCACACACCGCCTTGATCCCATGCCCTAATTTGGTAATAGTAACGTGTGCGCGCTTCCGGCTTCACCTGTTCCATCTCGACATGAATGGACTGCGATGACTCCACTCTGCCGGAATCCCAGCGCATTTCACGGTAGCCGTTATCCATAGCAACCTGAATCTGGTAAGCAGCCTGTTTGCAATCTCTGCGATCCGTTACCAGCTGCCAGCTGATTCGCGCTGCAGCGAGATCGATGCCGAGCGGGTTTTGTTTGTACTCACAGCGAAGTTTTTCTATTGCGAACATATCGGTGTGATCCTCCCTCTATAGCTATAATTTAATCATTGCTCTATAATTATAGCTTCGGCACCGCTTTCATTACCCGGCAATACGGTCAATATATCCCTGAAATCATGCCATTTTTTATGGGAGGAGATTACATGCAACGATCGGCACAATTGTTCAAAAGCGAGAGTTTTCTGCAGAATAATCTGCACTTGCTGGTCAACCGCTACGCGGAAAACTTCTTCGCTCCTTATCACTCCCACGACTTTATTGAATATTGCTACGTCGCTGAAGGGCGGGGTTTTCATCACATGGATCAAGCTGTTATTCCGGTCCGCAAAGGCATGCTGTTCGTGATTCCTGTGGGCGTGTCCCACGTATTTCGCCCGGCCACATCTCATCCAGAACAAGACCGTTTGATAGTCTATAACTGTCTTTTTGATGATTATATGGTGGACCGTTTGTCCGTCCTGCTGCAAGAAAAATCACCAATTATAGAACATCTGCAGTCACTCGGCAGCAGCGGATCAGCTTATTTTTCCGTCTCGGATTGGGACGGCTCGATAGAGATACTAATGCTGAATCTACACCGCGAAATGTCTGTGCCTGGCATCGGCTCCGTAACTATGCTGCAAACACTGCTAAGCCAGCTGATAGTCACTGTATACAGGCAACTATATGCGGATCAAGACAGGTCCACAATCGAGGCTTCCGATTTCGCCCAGGTCATTCTATTTATGGAGCAGAAGCTTTCCGAGGGAATCACTCTTGCCCATCTGGCCCAAATATCCCGCTGGAGCAGCCGGCATCTCCAACGTATGTTCCTCAAGCATACCGGCCAGTCCTTTGGCTCCTATCTGCAGCATCTGCGGATTCAAAAAAGCTGCGAACGGCTGCGCACCTCTGATCTCAAAATCAGCATGATTGCCGAGTCGGTAGGATACCGGGATATCGACACTTTTAACTCCGTATTCAAAAAAATTGTCGGTGAGCCGCCAATGGCGTATCGAAAGCGGCATCGAACGTAACCTTTGTTCTGCCAAGTGGAAACGGCTTCGCCGTCCTCAAATAAATTATGTTTTAAAAAAACCGCCCAAAAGGGCGGCTTCAACATTCTTTTATTCTAAGGCGTAGCTTCAAACCGCTTCCCCGCCAAAACCTGCTGCTGTATGCCCTAAGGAATCATGGGTGCTCTGAGCACGAAAGGACCGAGTTGCACTTATTTGGAGCTTTTAGCCTGTTACAGTAGGACAACGGACTCCAGCGCAGTTATTTCTTTCAGCTGGCCGTTTTTAGATCTAATGCAGAGCAGATAAGGCCGCCTGGGTCCGCAAAAGAGAATAAACAGGGGCTTTACTCTCCATAACGTCTCCTGAGTCCTCTACGAGAACGAACCCGCCGTGGGCTTTTAGGGACCCTACTTTCAATACTAAATCCCTGCTTCCCCAGAGCTCTTCCAGTTTGAAGACATCCTCTAGTCACTCGGGCTTTCTGCTGAAACATTGTACCGCCGCATCACCGGATGCGTATTCAGAGGCAATGGCTCTGCAAATTTGACATCCTTAAAGATCTGATCGCTTTGCGACTGCCACCGGGTTCTCTCTTCTGATAGTGGTATGGTAGCGTCTGTAATGATCTTGTCCTCCGCATCACGCTGAGTAATCTTTAATGTATGCCCAGTCCGGTTAATCTCCAGCATGGTATTGGACTCAACCTCTATTCTCGCGATCTCAAAAGGCAAAATATCAATAATTACAGTCAGCCCAATTCCATTAAAGCTGTATTGATAGGTTTGTCCGGAAGCTTCCGCGGAATAGGTCGCATTAATACTGCCGTCACCTACTTTGACCTGATAGTGCAAATCTTTGATCTCTTCAGGGATTCTGGGTGCAAGCGTAAGCGTACGGCGGATCATATCCGGCTGGATGCCAAGAAAATATTGGTACCAGACCCGCAGCTGCTCCGCATTGGACCAGGCCTGCAAATAAGCTCCAGTTAGCTTCGCCCAGTCCTCACCCTCCTGAGGGTAAGCATCCAGATTCTCACTCAGTCCTCCGACCACACCGAGATTCAGCGCTTGCCAGTTCATATTTCGGAACAGCTTGTATGCCGTTTCTGGCTGGCCTGCTTCAATCATCCGCTGCATGGCGATGCCGTTTAACCATGTCCATACCGCGCCGTTGTGATAAGCTTCATCTTTGTGATAAAGCTCCGTTAGGTGAAAGGGATGGAACAACGGATGCTGACGGTCGAGTGAGGCAACTCCCCAAGGATAAGCCAGTTCCTCCCATGCGGTGCGGATAACTTTGCTCTTAAATTCACTGTCTTCGAGCATATCCAGAGCAAACAGCTGGTTCGGACGCAAGGAGAATTCCGCTTCGCCCTCCGCAGTCAAACGGTCTGCCAGATAAGGATGTGCCTGATCACGGAAATCCAGCTCGAAATTGCCCTTTAAATTCTCAGCAATCGCATCCCATTTGGCTGCATTTTCTTGATCGTTCATAACCTCCGCAAAATATACGCCCGCCCGAAGCTGATTGTACCAAAGCGCTTGTATATCATTGGCCCGGGTATCCCTTGGCGAATAAGAATTCAACTCCGCATCACGGGCATCCATCCACGTTTCATTGTCTTTATGTGTAAGATATCCTTTGTCATCCACCCAGTTGCGAATCGACCCTTCTATACTGTTCTGCACCGCCGGGTATAGCTGTGTGATGATTGCAGTGTCACCGGAGTATTTCACATAATCCTGCAGCTGGATAATAAAACGTGGTGTACCATCAGTGGTATGGTAATCAATGTTCTGGGGAGCGAGAATATTCGGCACTCTGCCGAAAGTTCTGGACGACTCCTCCGTATCCTGAAATTCTGCAAAAGATAACAGGATGTGCTTGGCTGTCTCAAATTGTCCGTTTACGAGCGCTGCACCCGGAAGAGCAATAAATTGATCGCGCCCCCAGTACTCATTGAACCAGGGCAGACCAGCATAGATCCCCTCTCCCTGCTGCCTTGTCACCAATTGATCCATCGTGAGATTCAGCCAATTCAGCGCAAGGGTGAGCGACTCCGGGCTGGAATCTACATATACATTATGGTTCAAAAAGTCTTCCATCCGCTTCACACGATCCGCTTTCCAGCGGGCAGCATGTTTCTGGGCATCCTGAATCAAGGCAGTTGCCTCAGCGGCTGATTTGCCAACCGCAATGTAAAAGCCGTCTGAGTTGCCAGAGCTGGTTATAATCCCGTTGTCTATAGACAGCGGCTGGATATTTTTGGAGCTTACAGCAATAATCCAGTCTCCCTCCATGGAGGCAAACAGAGCAATCTGATGATTAAGGCTTATAAATTCAACATCTTCACCGTTTAAAACAATACCGGCAGCCTGCCCGGAGCCGCCTTCCAGACTTACTTCTATTACATTTTTATAATCAAACATCCAGAGCTCTTCGGTCCGTTCCCCGTGTTTGCGAAGCATCTTATAGGGATACACCCAGACATCCGACTTTCGATTATCTAGCTTTTGCTTATCTATAAATAGAGAATATCCGCCGAAAATTCTGTTCTTGGCCACATTGAATCCTTCAAAATGGGCATGCTCCGGATGATTCGTCAGGTGCGATTGAGTGAAGTAAAAGGCCGCTTCCTTATTGGTAAAAGAAATGCCGCGATTGGCGTCTTGTGGAACAAACATTGTCATCGATTCTAGAATAGCTGGTTTGCCCTCTGCATTCATTAACTTTAACCTCCACAATTATTACGTTTTACTTTATTGAACCAGCAACCGGAAGGAGTAAGGTTCCATGCTGATTTCATCTGACAGGCGAACGGATTCTCCGGCAAAAATGTCCTGAAGCACCTGATCCTTCAGATCAACGGGAAGGTTGAGGCTTGCCGCGACCGGTGAATTATGAATCAGCACATACAGAGTGCTGCCTTGTGATTCTTTTGAATAAATCAAGCTTCCGGTCTCATCATCAATGGACAGCCAGGAGATATCAGTTTCCTTGAACACGTTGTATTGCTTTCTTAATTCAATCAACCGGCGAATGGTCTGATAGAGATCCTGGTTTTGCTTCGCAGTATCCCACGGCATACATTGCCGGTTGTGGTGTTCATCCCCGCCCAGACCCACTTCGCCACCATAATAAATGCTTGGGGAACCACCGTACGTAAGCTGGAAGACATAGGCTAGCTTCACCAGTTCTGCATTGTCCCCGCAGATGTGGAGAACTCGTGCGGTATCATGGCTGTCCAGCAGGTTGAACATATTTTGCATCACAGGTTTGGGATAGCTGACGAGCAGCCCGTTAATCGCATATACAAAATCTGCTGCTGTAAACCGTTCCTGATTCTGAAGATGGACCCCGAAGAAACGGGTAACTGCTGCCGTGAACTCATAGTTCATAACCGAATCGAACTGGTCGCCCTGTAGCCAAGGGTTGGAGTAAAACCAGTTTTCTCCGAGAATATAGATCTCTTTGTTAATGCCTTTGATTTTTTTGCGGAATTCCCGCCAGAAATCATGGGGCACTTCATTGGCAACATCCAGCCGCCAGCCGTCTATATTATATCGCTCAGTCCAATACACAGCTACACTCAGCAGGTACTCTCTTGCTTTTGCATTTTCTGTATTCCATTTTGGCATATTTTCGGCAAATCCAAAAGTCCGGTAGTTCAGATGTGCTCCCAAATCATCGTCATCCGCCGTAGCCGCCATAGAATTTGATACCACAGGTTTGCCCGGGTCCATGATATAAAAGTAATCAAAGTAAGGCGAGTCTTGTCCATTCTTCAATACATCCTGCCAGAAGGGATGCTCCTGCCCGCAGTGGTTGAACACGGCATCCAGCATCACTTTAATGCCCCGTTTGTGCGCCTCCTCCACCAGTCGTCCAAAACTCTCATTGTCGCCAAACTGGGGGTCGATCCGGAAATAATCCTTGGTGTCGTATTTATGCGAGCTAGGTGACTCAAAGATAGGCGTAAAGTAAATCCCATCACAACCAAGACCCCGGATATAATCCAGCTTCTCTGTCACGCCCTGCAGATCCCCGCCAAATTTCTTCTCAGGGCCGTCCAGTTCATCGCTGCCCCAAGCGAGCAGATTGTCCTGTTCCCCGGCAGCTCCCCGGTTGAACCGGTCCGGGAAAATCTGATACCACACGGTATCCCTTACCCAAGCGGGTGCCCTATAAAGATCATCTTCTAGAATATAGGGATAGTTGAAATAATTCGTATGGTCGGCAGGCGGCGCCGAGTCTTCCTGCAGCGGGATGAAGCTATGGGATCCTGCAAAACACAGCTCCTGCCCGTCATCCAATATAAAGCCATAGCGGATTCTGCTCCATTTGAACCCCGGCACCTCTGCAAACCAGCAATCATGCAGACGGGTAACATATTCCTTCTTCATCTCCACAGGCTGTATGGTTTTTACTGCAAACTCCCATACATGTGAACCTTTGCTTACAGGCTTCCAGTTGTACGGGTCAATAGGAAGAAGCTTAACGGCTTGAATATCATCTCGTTTGGTCTTAATACGGATATGAAGGGTCTCCTGATTAACCGCATAGGAAAATGCCCCCTTCGGTTCGTGGATAAATGCTGCCAGTTCCATAATAATCGCTCCTTATAAATAAAATTAAAGGTCAACTTATACGTTTAAGTTAATTCATTATAAGATTCTAATGAGCAGGCTGTCAATTGATGTGCGGAATCCAGCCGATACAGAATAAAAGCAGCAATAATCGCCAGGGCAACGCCGGCAGCTCCAAACCATGTAACGGAGGACAAAGCAACTTGATTGATGGCTACACCGCCCAGCCCCGCTCCGGCAGCCATCGCGAGCTGCATCATGGACTGATTCAGACCTAGCATAACCCCAGAGGCTTCAGGCTCAATCGTTGTTAAATAATATTGCTGTGTCGGTCCTGACGACCAGGCAGCAAATGACCATAATACCAATACAGCCAATACTCCGGCCAAAGAGTCCTTAACTACAGCTAACAAGAGCAGCATTACGATATGAAGCGCCATTCCGCTGAATAAGGTACGGTGTACTCCCCAGCGGTCTGTACTGTAGCCGCCTACCTTTGAGCCAATCATACTGGCGATCCCAAAAGCCAGCAAAGCCCCGCTGATGTAGCCGCTGCTTATACCCGATACTTTGAGCAGGAACGGCGACAGATACGTATAAGCGATAGAATAACCGCCAAGCCAGAAGAAAGAAATGGACAATCCGAGTGCTACTTTTGGCTTTTTCAACAGTGCTAATTGGTTACGCAACGGTACAGGTGAATCTCCTTTAATATTCGGTATGGTGAACGAGAGAATGATCATTGCCAAGATGCCCAGCAGAGCAATTCCGCCAAACACAAACTTCCAGCCCAGGAGTTCCGCGGTCATCCGCCCCAGAGGGACTCCGATAATAAGCGATGCCGTAAATCCCATGACGACCGTTGCGATCGAGCTGGCCTGTTTGCCTTCAGGAGCGATTTTGGCAGCAATATTTAATGCCGTAACCACGACTACTCCGGCTCCAAGCGCCATCAGGATGCGTGCAGCCACGAATAGTCCATACCCAGGCAGCACGAAAGCAAGAATGTTGGATACAACAAATACACCGAGTGCAGAGACGATTAATTTGCGGCGGTCCATGCTTGCCGTCAAAGCCATTAGAACAGGTGTGCAGAGCGCATATACCAGTGAGAAAATCGTAATCAGTTGACCTGCAGACGCTATCGATACACCAAACGAAAGTGAAACCTTATCTAAAATCCCGGATAAAATATATTCCGAGGTTCCAACCAAAAAACTGATTATGGCGAGTGTGTATATCTTCCAGTTCGTAGACATATGTAATGTTCAGCTCCTAAGTTGTAATTGTATATAAAGATATATCGCGAATTGTAGATATGAATAATCATAAAAATTCTACATATTACGAAATATCGAATTGTTCACTTAAAACAAAACCGAATTCTTAGATCAAGAACTCAGTTTGTGCCTTACATTTCTTGCTTCATGTATTCAGCCATATTGAGAATCGCTTCTTCATCCCTTTGGTAATACGTAAATTTGCCAATACGTTTGGTTGTAATAAGCCCTGCTCTCTGCAGTATCGAAAGATACTGGGAGGCCGTTGATTGAGTCATATTCAGCTTATCGGTAATTTGACTGACACATACCCCGGTTTCCGTCATATCAATCCCTTCATGGGGTGTAAAATGAATATTAGGTTCCTTGAGCCATTGTAAGATCTGAATCCGCGATTCATTGGACAATGCTTTAAATACATCAATAGGTTTCATGAAATTTATTATATCGATATTTTGCGATATGTCAATTCTCAGTTTTCGAAATCCGGGAGAGCGGTATCCGCATTTCAAAGATTCCATCATGGATGAAGTGGGCAGCGTCTTGCTGAACATATACGACAATCCGTCCATCCAGCAGATACCAGCCTGTACTTGTGGTTTCGATTCCCGGAAACTGAAGTGGTGCGAAAGGGCCTGCTTCCCCGGAAGCAATCTTCAGGTTAATATACTGATTAATCTGTGTCTGGTAATTCGGATTATTCCCGGCAACCTGCTGTAGTGACAGCTCCTCTCCTGTTGCGAGATCGAAAGTCCAGCTGTACCGGATGTTTTTGTCCTGCTTGGATTCGCCCATATATTGATAAGTATCCGCGTACAGACTGAGCAGGCCCTTTTCATTGTAAGCGATCGTCCATTCCACTTGGAGCCCGTAGGGTAAGATATGCGCGTAGTCTATAATTTTGTCCTTGTTGGGATATGCTGCCCAAGCTTGTACAAGCTCTTGTTCGGCCTGTGTTTTCCAGCCTTCTGCCTTGTTCTGGAGGAAGTGATTGATCTTATCAATACCCTCTTTGTGCGCAGAACCGGAAAGAACGGGATAACGGATAGAAAATGAATAAGGCTCTGTAGTTACCGCCAGCTCACCGGAAGCGGAAATCGTCAGCTCATTTTCCGGACGTGAATCGAGGAGATAGCTGTTTTTGCCCTTCAGCACAATATCATAACCTGACATTGTAGCCAGCTGGCGGAGCGGCACATACGTGGAACCCTCTCTGACAAACGGTGTTTTGGCTGAAGAAGTTAGGCCGTTGACACTATAAGAACTATTGTAAAGAGTAAGTTTGATCACGCGCCGCGGTTTGCTGAGCGTTAGATCACCTGTCCCGGCCTGATCTTCCACCGTATATCCCATGGCCCGGGCAATCGGCATCAGCTGGACCAACAGGGTTCCATCCGCACTGTACGCCAGTGCTTTCAGCTGTTTACCCTCAATGTTGAACGTTGTGAGAACCGGTGCATAAGGTGAGACGGTAGCGGCAACCTGAGGTTTGATTGCAGAACCTGAATTTGCCTTAGCTGCTTCCACGCCACTCATTCGGGAAACTGCTCCGACATCGGCAGATACCCGGGCAGGTGTGGCAAGACACATACTCAATAACACGCATACAGCGGTAAGTCTGAAAGTGCGGACTTGCTGCTGTGAATTCTGAATAGGCAGTGACATGGTAAACCCTCCGTTTCCATTACTTACCTATAGACGAAAAATTGCTTGTTTTGTTTCGGTAACTGACCGGAAAGAGGATTTCAATTGTTGAAATCTTCCTCTGTCAGATCCATATTTACGTTTATGCCCATTCGGCTGCCGTCGGCTGCGGCAAAAATCAATTGGGAAGGCGCGAAATACGAAGCATCACCTGCGGCATATACACCGGAGACAGAAGCTTGTCCCTTGTCATCTGTCCGAATCCCTCCAAGCTCCGTTATTTCACAGCCTAATTGCTCTCCTAACGTTGAGCTTTGCACAAGTTTCGGAGCTACAAAGCCGCCAGTTCTGGCCACAATAGTTCCATCTGCAAAACGAATGTGCTCAAGCCGGCCGTTCTGGCCGTGGAAAGCCGCAACCGGTTGTTCAATCACGACGATTCCTTTAGATTCAAGCTGCATTTTTTGCTCCTCGGTCAAGGACGCCTGGCCATGTGTACACACAAGCAAATCCTTGCTCCAATTGAGGAGCAGTTTAGCCATATGGAATACGGTCGGATATTCAGAGACAATGGCCAATGGTTGATCCCTCAGCTCCCATCCGTCACAATAAGGGCAGTTAAACAGGCTTTTACCGTATAAAGGACTTAAGCCTTCGATCTCCGGAAAGATCTCCTTTAGACCCGTAGCCAGGATCAGCCTCCGGGCTTGAACACGGACTCCTCCCAAATCCTCTATCTCAAATCCACCTTGCGCTTGAGAGACCGAGACCACTTCGAACGGCAAATGGTCTACAGACGGATAACGCTGCAGTTCCTCATGCGCCACGCGCCTGAACTCAGCCGGTGTTACTCCATCCCTTGTAATAAAACCGTGAGACGCATGTGTAACAGCATTTCTAGGCCGGTTGTTGTCGATCAGAGCCACACTTCTTCTTGCTCTACCAAGCACTAGGGCTGCATTCAGCCCGGCAGGTCCCCCACCAATAATCGCGCAATCGTAAATCATAAATCTCATCCTCCTTAATGGTTATTAAAGACTTATTATATCTATAATATCTTTATATTTGCGACTGTCAAGTTGAAACTTGATAATCCTATTTAATGAAAATATAATGAATTAGATAAGCACCAAACTAATAAACCTATGGAGGACCTATGAACCTCAACATTCATGAACGGCTGGATCCCGTCTTTGAGACCTTGGGATTGCTCTACGTCAGTTACCATGTGGAGACTTACAAGAAAGGGACGATTGAAGACCTGAACAAATTCGGGCTGGACGGAGAAGCCTTCTACAGCAAACATTTGAAAATAGTAGACAAGTACATACATACCTTTCTTAAATATCGTGTGCTTGATAAGGATGCGGACTTTTTTTTCGGGGATGAAAATGACTCCTTCTTCTCTGTTCTCCATCTGCTGCTCAGTGAAAATAAGGCTTGGCTAAACTCACTTGCAGAAGTGCCGGATGAGGTGCTCCATGAAGAAATATGGAAGACCCTGCTCGGCATGGAAGTCATGCAAAATTACCAACTCCAGAAAAACTCACCATCCGGAATTCTATCTTTGGCTGATATTATCACCTTCCTGAGCGACAGTCCTCTTGAAGAAGGGATGAAATGGAAGATGTTGAGGCTGCTGCAGCAGCCGCGTACACAAATCCTGGCGCTTGCCCGGATCATCAACAATAACTTGTCTGCATTTGAGCAGGTGAGCCGGGAACTGGAGAAGCCGCTGAATAAGCTGATTTCCAAGTATGTTCAATCCGTGCAAAGGCAGGACGATGTACAATTTATTAAACTGGTGGAGATGTTCAGCGATGCACCCTCTGTCCATCCATCCTTAATTGTTCCGCTTGGACAGGTGATGTTCGCCAAGCATTGCTACTATGGCCTGTTCGTCGATCTGCTTCCGGTAGCCAGCAAGGGCCATGCCGATTCTAAAGATTTTCTGCTGCTTCGGATGAAGGCACTCGGGGATAACAGCAAACTGCAAATCCTGGGGTCGCTCAAGGTCAGTCCGAAATACAATCTGGAAATTGCAGATCAGATGGGCTTATCAGCTGCCACCATGTCTCATCATATGAATGTGCTGCTGGCCTGCGGTATGGTCGGAATTGAGAAAAAAAACGGCAAGGTGTATTATCACCTGGACTCAGAAAACTTGCGGCAATTAATTGCTGACCTGGAGCATTTTCTGCTTTAGCATTGACAGACTTCCCGAGAGGTTTTAGCGGGAAGTTTTTTTGCACACGAATAAGATTACCATCTAATGTGTTTGACTTGTTTATTATATATATGATACTGTCATCTTATCAATTTAATGATAATCTAATTCTAGGAGTTGGCTATTTGATGAAACATTCCATCCGCCAAAACAAAATGCTGCTCGCGGTTACCCTGTTGTTCAGCATCATTACCTCGGCAGCAGGCGTACTGGTTGCGATCATTCTGCAAAAGGTAATCAATGCCGCCATGCAGGGTGACATGCTGCTTTTCAAAAGGATTCTGTTCCTGTCGGTTGCTTATTTGCTGCTGCTAAGCTTGTTCGGTTTCATATATGCCATTTGCAGCAAAGCCTTGATCCGCAATCTGACCCTTTCACTGAGGGAGCGGGTATTCCGTGGAGTATTCCGCAGAAATGCAGAAGAATTCACTTCGTCCAATACGGCTGATTATTTGTCGGCACTCACCAATGACATCAAACTGCTGGAGGATAACTATATCCAACCCCTGCTGCTTACCCTGCAGAATGTTGTGGTTTTTGCAGCCTCCCTCATTGCACTCCTCTACCTGAGCCCGCTGGTTACCTTGATTCTGGTGGTATGCATGATTCTGATGTTTGCCGTCCCTTCTCTCTTCGGCAAAGCTCTGCAGGACAAACAAAGCGCCGTATCTGCCCGGATGTCCATTTTCACCACTAGCGTTAAGGATTTATTATCGGGTTATGAAGTGATCAAATCCTATGCCATGGGCAAACACACGGAGCAGAAATTTCAACAGGAGAACAGCGCGGCCGCAAACACCCGTTTTGCCGCTGACCGGCTGTTTGCCGCCAATGAGAGCCTCTCCGAAACGCTGGCCATTCTCACCCAGTTTTCAGTAGTCTTTATTGCCGCTTATCTGATTATTTCCGGAGACTTCTCAGCGGGGAGCCTGGTTGCCCTTGTCCAGCTGAGCGGCGGTTTTGTAGGACCTGTACTGGTCGTGATGCAGAATCTGCCCAAAATTCAAGGTGTCAAACCTGTAGTGCAACGGATCAATGATCTGGCAAGCGAAGAGGCACAGCCGAAGTCAGGTTTGCTCGAACCTGTGTTCAACGAGAATCTGGAGATCAGCCGCTTACACTTTGCCTATCAGCAAGGAAATCAGGTGCTTTCGGACATCAATCTTTCCCTGCAAAAAGGAAAAAAATATGCACTGGTTGGGCGAAGCGGCTGCGGTAAATCTACACTTGTTAAACTGCTTAGCGGGTATTATGACAGGTATGAAGGCTCCATCACCCTGGATGGTATCAACCTCAAACAGCTTAACCCAGAGCGGCTGCAGCAAATGACAGCGACCATCCATCAGAATGTCTATATGTTCGATACAGACATTAAGCAGAATATTTGCTTGCATGAGGAATTCTCCGAGGAAGTTATGGAAACTGCCCTTCATACCAGCGGAGTCCATAAGTTTGTGGAGAAGATGCCCAGTGGACTGCTGACCAACGTTGGTGAGAACGGCTCACAGCTCTCCGGCGGCCAGCGGCAGCGGATTGCCGTTGCCCGGGCGCTGATCCGCAGCAAACCGATCCTGATTCTGGATGAGGGAACTTCCGCAATTGATATGCAGACCGCTTATGAAATCGAAAGCAGACTGCTCACGCTTAAAGAGCTGACCTTAATTACGATAACCCATAATATGAATGAGGAATTGTTGGGATTGTATGATGAAATTATCTATATGGAGAACGGACGAATCGCCGAGGTTGGCAGCTTCCAGGAGCTTCGAGCACGCGGTGGCGGATTTGCAGCCTTTTGCTCAATGCATAAGGAGGATGTTGTGGAGGCGCTTCAAGCATAATCATATGAGATCATAGAAACAGCCAGCTCTCCATAAACCGGAGACTGGCTCTTTTCCTGTTGAGAAATGCAGTTAATTTTAATGGTAGCTATGCCATGCGTATCCAAACTGCTCTTGTCCAAGCCAGTTGAAACCCGGCCCGTTCCATATTGTTCTGGCTTGTAGAACCAAAACCCGCCTGAGCCGTTATGAGCTGACAACCTGCCAAGTGGGCTTCATGCATCCTTTTGTGCAATAATGCAGTCTGGATCCCCCTGTTTCTGTATTCCGGAATTGTTGCGGCGAGTGTGCAGGAGGCGATATCGCCGTTTATATGCATCGCAGCCACTCCTGCCGGAAGCCCTCCCAATAACCTGCGAAAAGCTTCCACCCCGGCCTATTCAGCAATCCTATGTTATTATTCACGAAATGAAACTTATCGGACAACGCCATGCCGGAAGCCAGGCAATGGATTTCTGCATAAGTGTCAAAAGAATTTACGTTATCAATTTCGACAATTGTTATCTTGGATGGAAGTTCAGACGGCGTTTGACGCGGCAGTCCATACAGTACAGCATGAAAACCACTCTGGTAAAGTCCATGATCGGCTAACCCTTTAAAAAGCTTGGAGCTACAGTGAACAGGATCCACATCGATCTGGAAAGCTCTGTCTTTGGCAGCATAAAATCGGATGATCTCCCCCAGCTTGTCCACGTCCTGATCAGAGATCCCCTTAACGGAATTAAACAGGCTCCATGGCATGGTCCTGATATAGAAACCAGTGGTGTGGCCGAAACGGACAATCTCAACACCCTCCGGGTTACCTTCGCGTTCGCGGATGGAGTTAATTCTTGAGGTTAGATAGGCAATTTCTGACTGCTGGATTTGTTCAGCAAGACCTTGGTTCAAGACTGGCAGCTTCATGAAAGATCACTTCCTATGATGGATTTGAGTTTCGCTTCAGTATTTCAATTACTCCCCGTTTTGCATCTACTTGTACTTCATCACCATTCTGGAGAAGACTTGTCGCAGCCTCTACCTGAACAATCGCCGGAATGCCCATCTCCCGGGCAAAAATAGCTCCGTGCGATAAGAAACCGCCCACTTCAGTTACGATAGCTGCACAGGCCAAGATCGCATAAGTCAGATTGGGCGTCAGGATTGGAGCTACGATGACCGCATTCTCCGGAATCTGGTTGTAGCTTTCCCGGTCTAGCGGATTCATTAATTTAAAGACCTTTCCACTTCTGCATCCTTGCGCCACAGCTACCCCCTGCAGTTTTTGGTCTTCGGACACCTTGCGCGCATTTCCGGGCTTCAGAAGTAATGGAGGGTTAATTGCTACTGCGGCGGCAAAGCTTTTTTCCCGTTGAAGGAGTTCCGATTCTTCCACACTTTGGCGGGAACCAGAGATCAGTTCATATATTTCATCGGGATAGAGGAAAAATATAGACTCCCTGCTTTCTATTTTGCCGCAGTCTACTAATCGCTGAGCGATTTCGAGCAAGATTCTTCTAATAGAGGATGCACCTTTCTGGAGCAAATAATCGTCATCTTCTTTCTCGTCATGCTCCATCCGTTGCCCAATCCTGGCAGCAGCCTCTTCCCAGCTCTCCGGACCTTTCTCCTCACGAGATACCTTACGGGTATGGAGTTCAGCAGTGATTCTGGACAACAACGTTTCCGGACTCTCGGCCAGGGTCTTCAGGTGCAGTCCCAAGGGATGCGGAAGCTCGTAGCCGTACTGGGAAATGAAAGCAGCGAATTGGTCTGCCCATGGATGAGGTTCACTGCTACTAACCTTGTTGCACAGTTCTCCAAAGTCAGGATATTTCCGCGCAGAGTTTACCAACTGGTTAAGCTGCAACGTTTTTTGATACGTGATCGTGTTCACTTCTCCAATCAGCGAGGACAATAAAAGCGGTACGTCTGCATTCTCTCCAGCATAGCGGCTGACGAGCTGTTCCAGCTCCTTCCCAATGATGCGTCGTGCCATGAACCAGTCCCGGTTCAAATACTCTCTCACATAAGACCGGTTGATCTCTACCCGAACAGCTGTCTTCTCCCATAAGTCCTCAAGTGAGGCTTGCGTAATATTTTCGTTCAGCTGTTGATCGAAGATCGGCTCGTATCTGTTTCTAAGCGCCTGCCATGTAAGCAGCATGCTTGTCCCGTCGTCCGGTTGTGAAGGCGCAGCGGCACCAACGTTCTTTTTCATACTGATGTAAGGGTAATGCTGAACGAACCGTATATCCCAATAAGGCATTTGAAAATAATTGCCCGGATCCAACTTCTTTACTAACGGAGTAACGGGTTCCGTGCACTGATCAAGAAGAAACCAGTCCTCTTCAAGGAAGGAGTCAGGGATATGTGCAAAATCGTAGTCCCACGAATCGGTATGGACTCCGGTTGTTACAGGACGAACCTGAAGCCAGTAAAGCGATTTGTTCTTGATGCAAAACTCCATATCCACCTGCTGCCGCATTAGCTCTTTTGCTTTCATAATCCATGGTTCCATATGCAGCAGGAGCTGTTCAAACAGTGGGCTGGAATCGCTCCATCTGCCTTCCCGGTAATGGACCATTGGATTGGCGTCCCCGCCCACTAGTGCTTCTCCTCTTCCTTCTACAAGTTCAATGATTATTTCGGATTCTCCCGTAAGCGGGTTGCAGGAAAACAGAACACCAGAATAATCCGGTTCAATAAATGTCTGAATGATCACAGGAATTGACCCCTCATGCACTTCAGCAACTGCAGCCGGCAGCTGAGAGGAATGTTGAATAATTACGGTCTTGTATTGACCAGCCATGGACTTCGTTCCGCCGTCTTCATCGATTGCCGTGGATCGGACGGCCCAGCCGTCAGCGGAAGGAAGCATTCTCTCCAGACGCTCAGACAGTCGATTCAACTTCTGCTGCAGTTCAGCTTCCGAACATGCGAAATAAGTTTGGGAAAGCACTACACCATCGGGCACGCTGAATTGTTCGTTTATTAGCTTGGACAAATTCAAGGCTTTGTTGCCAACTTCCGCTACTTTTAAACCCAGAGATTTCAATGATAACTCCAAGTCGCAATCCTCCTTTTATTAAACTTAATTATACATGAAACTTCCGCGCATCCCCCCGTCTTTTTGCCTGTGGTTGATGACCGATGACTTACATACGATATCCTATGTGCTGAAGGCTGCGGAATGATCCATTCCCGTAAGACAGGCAATAAGCGTGTAAAGCTATACTTCCACTATTAGAACGAGGTGACCTGCTGATGCTGTCCAAGAAAGCCGCGACCACCAAAAAACCAATTACCATTGCAAGCAAATGGTCCAAAACAAAAATGCTGCTTAATCATTCACGGCTCCGCCAATTCGTGCCCGATAGCCGGATCTATTCGTATGAAGCCCTGCAGTCCATGCTTAACAAGCATAAGATGGTATATGTAAAGCCTGTCAAAGGAACCGGAGGAAATGGTGTAATCAAAGTAATAAAGTATAGTGAACATAAATATGCCTATCACGTAGGCGAGACTCCCCGTTATTTTAAAACTTACGGCGCTCTGTTCACTTCGCTCGGCAGCAGTAAATTAAAGCGTGAATATTTGGTTCAGCAAGGAATAAATCTGCTTACTTATCAAAATCGTATCTTTGATGTGCGCATTATGACGCAAATGAACAGCACGAACCATTGGGAATGTACCGGATATATCGGGCGAATGGCACATCCCAAGAAAATCGTTACGAATTTCCACAATAGCGGAAAACCGCTTCCTCTGGAAACGCTGCTTAGCCCTTACCTGCAAGGAGACAAGAAAAAAGACTATATCAAAGGATTAAAAGCTTTAGGAGATCAGGTGGCAAAAGAATTCCATAAAAACCATAGCGGATTTAAGGAAATAGGCCTGGATATTGGATTGGATTCTGCTTTGAAGCCATGGATTATTGAGGTAAATACCCGGCCGGATGCTTATATCTTTAATCAATTGAAGGATAAAACGATGTTCCGCAGAGTGATCTACCTTAAAAAGTGGCATAAATTATTGAATTCTGGCAAGAAAGTTGTCAAATAAGGTGAACACTACCGGGTATAAAAAAGGTTGAACTTGAGCGCCCTCTTTGGCTCTGTTCAACCTTTTTTTGGATTGCAAAAAATGATAGGATATACTGGTTAAGGTGTGAAATGAATCGGGATTTGAGGAGAGCAGATGGATGAATAAACTGGTGTTTTTTCTGGGACCGGCAGGTGCGGGCAAAACGACGCTGGCCAAAGCTGTAGCCTCGCGCCGCAAAGCCGCCTTCTTCGATATGGACATTCTGCTGCGGCCGGCGGCAGACGCCATTATGACCATGCATGGACTGGACCCGACAGACAGAGATTCGGCAGAATATAAAAGACTTTGCCGCGACCTCGGTTACCGCATTACGATGGACGCCGCGCTTGATAATATCGGCCTGAATAGCGATGTATTCGTGGTTGGACCCTTTACTAAGGAAGCCGCCGACCCAGACTGGATTAGCAATGAGCTGTCCCGGATCGGTCTTACGTTGCCCGAGGTTGAGGTCAAGGTTGTCCTGGTCGGACTGGCCAACGAGGATTTGTACCGGGAACGTATTCAAGGCAGGCACTCGTCTTTGGATGACTGGAAATTTCAGCATTGGCAGGAATTCCGCTCTTCGCTTGGCAGCCGCACTGTCGCGTGGCCGCTGCCCGCGTCGAATGTCGCAATGATCGACAACTCAAATCCGGAGATCGAAGATACAGTAAGGACAGTTGAGCATTTTATTTATGCAGCACAATGAGCAGACGAAAGGCAGCCGTGGGCTGCCTTTTTTTGTAATGTAGTATTCATGAAAGGTCCGCTTATATCCCCCCTGTATTCACCTTTAATCCAAACCATGCAATCGTTTAAAATCCTCAGGCTTCATCCCTGTCATCCGTTTAAACACTGCACAAAAGTAGCTGGCATTCTCAAAACCGACATCCCGGGCAATTTCGTAGATTTTTTTACCGCGAACGTTAAACATTAATTGCTTGCTCCGGTTAATCCGCTGTTTATTAATGTACGTTACCGGCCGCTCATGAACCGTGTGCTGAAACAGCCGGCACAAATACTGCGGCGATACCGCTGCTACTTCTGCCAGTTCTTTTAACTGCAGCGGCCGGTGCAGATGGAGTTCTATATGCCGCAGGACGGGCTTAATCCGTTCCATTTCATCTTCCTCATTGGAAGAAGGCAGCAGCTTGCGTTTCAGATCCAGCAGCAATGCGTACAGCAGCTTGGAGCATTCCAGATCATCTTCAAGCGGATGTTCATTAGACAAAAGAAGCATCTCCCGCAAAGGCTCCAAAAGTGCTTCGTCCCTTAATCTCCCGGGTCCAGACTCGCGTATTCCCGCGTACATCAGCATCTGGGCAGCTTCTCTGCCGCTAAATGAAATCCACGCCAGCTTCCATTCTCTGCTAACCGGAGTATAGAAATGCGGAATTTCAGGATATAGAAAAAACACATCCCCGGGGCCTACGATGTAACTTTTGTCATTAATATTTAGTTCACCTTTGCCTTCAAGCACCTGATGCATCTGATAATCCGGAAAACCAGCCGGACGCAAAGTTTCGGCCTGATGCTCCCAATATCCGATGGTTGTGGCATATAAGGGCAGCAGCATCGTCTCATCAGTCTGGCAAAAAATCATTTTGCTTTTCACGAGGATTCTCCGTTCCTAATTGTTGCTTCTATATTAGCCTTCATTTCTAGCGAAAGAAAGCCCAATTTAGTTTCATATTGTGTTATTTGATAAGAATATCATTATATATACCTTGAGCCTTTCTCATTCTATAATATGAATATAACAATATAAGGAGATGTTAAAGTGCGTAAGAAGCTAGTCTATCAGCCACCTGCCAACAGATATCCCGAATGGAATAACAATCCGGAGATTTTTCAATTGAACCGAATGGAAGCGCATGCTTCGATGATGTCTTTCCCGACTGCTGAGCAAGCACTCCAAGGAAATAAACAATCCTCCTCCCGTTATCAATCGTTGAACGGCACTTGGAAATTCGCCTTTGCCGAAACTCCTGAGAAACGCAGCAAGGATTTCTATAAATCAGATTATGACAACAGCAGTTGGGCGGATATTCCTGTTCCTTCCCATTGGCAATTTCAGGGCTATGATTACCCTCAATATACCAATGTGCGGTATCCTTGGGCAGAGTCAGAACCGGATTTGAAGCCCCCTTTTGCCCCTACTTTATATAATCCTGTAGGTTCCTATGTACGTACATTTGATGTACCGCAAGCTTGGGACGGCCAGCCTGTATTCCTCAGCTTCCAAGGTGTGGAGTCTGCTTTTTATGTATGGGTGAACGGAGAACTGGTCGGCTATGGTGAAGATACCTTTACCCCGTCGGACTTCGATATTACAGCTTATCTGCAAGCAGGAGAGAATAAGCTGGCCGTTGAGGTGTACCGCTGGTGTGATGCGAGCTGGCTGGAAGATCAGGATTTCTGGCGGCTTAGCGGCATTTTCCGCGACGTTTATTTGTATACCGCACCTCCCGTACGTGTTGCCGACTTTTGGGCCCGGACCGATCTGGACAACGAGTTTCTGCATGCGGAACTGAACGTGGACATCAAAGTGGAAGATTACTTTAGCCGCAAAGCTGGAGAATACTCGCTGCAAATGCAGCTTTATGACAACAATGGCCAAGGGGTCTGGGCTGCTCCGGTTGCTGCTGCAGTATCTTTTCAGGAAGGAGATTTGCAGCAGCTTAAACTGTCGGCACCTGTAGCTCAGCCTCATAAATGGAGTGCGGAGAAACCATATCTTTACACCCTGGTGATCTCGCTAGTGGATGGTCAGGAGGCCGTTCAAGAGGCGGTCAGCACAAAGGTTGGCTTCCGCTCCTTCGAGATTAGAGACGGCTTAATGAAGATTAACGGGAAACGGATCGTACTGAAAGGCACTAACCGGCATGAGTTCTCTTGTGACACTGGGCGCGCATTGTCTGTAGAGGATATGATCCGCGATATTCATCTGATGAAATCCCATAACATTAATGCGGTACGGACCTCTCATTATCCCAATCAGTCAGTTTGGTATGAGTTGTGTGACGAATACGGTCTCTATGTAATCGACGAAACCAATCTGGAGACACACGGCAGCTGGCAATATGGACAACAAGAGCTGCATGAGGGGAATGTTCCCGCGAGCAAGCCGGAATGGCGCGCCAATGTCATCGACCGCTGTAATTCCATGATGCAACGGGACAAAAATCATCCATCCGTTATCATCTGGTCACTCGGTAATGAGTCCTTTGGCGGCGATAATTTTATTGCCATGCATGACTATCTGCGGGCAGCCGATCCTACCCGTCCTGTTCATTATGAAGGTATTTTTCATTACAGACCTTCGGAAGCGGCGAGCGATATCGAGTCTACGATGTACATTAAGCCTGCCGGCGTTGAACAATATGCGACAAACAATCCGCAGAAGCCTTATATCCTCTGTGAATACAGCCATGCTATGGGCAATTCCTGCGGCGGACTGCATCTCTACACCGATATGTTCGACAAATATGATGTGTTCCAAGGCGCATTCATCTGGGACTGGGTGGATCAGGCCATCCGTACTACAACTCCAGAGGGGATTGAATATCTGGCGTACGGCGGCGATTTCGGTGAATCCCCACATGACGGGAACTTTAGCGGCAACGGCCTGCTGTTTGCGGACCGGACTGTAACTCCTAAGCTGCTTGAGGTCAAAAAATGCTATCAGAATATAAAAGTCACCGCCCAGGATCTTCAGAAAGGTCTTTATCAAATCCGCAATAACTTCTTATTTACGGATATCGAAGAATATGATTTACATTGGAAGATTGAATTGGAAGGCGTAACTTCGCAAGAGGGCTCTCTGCGGATTGCCGCTGCACCGGGGGAGACTGTCGATTGTATCATTCCGTATGAGCTTAGTTCCATAACCAATGATAAAGAAGCAGTGCTGACCTTGTCCTTCATTCAACCTGCTGCAGCAGCATGGGCAGGTGCCAACCATGAGGTTGCATGGGAACAGTTCATTCTAGTTCCAAGAGTTGCAGGAAGTCTTCCCGCTCCAGCAGGAGATCCCCTTCACATCACTGAGCAAGAGGAAGCATTGATCATTGCAGGAGCTGACTTTTCATTTTCTTTCAATACGGCAACCGGAGATTTGTTCTCTTATCAAGTCTTGGGCAAAGAACGCCTAATTGAGCCTGCAAGACCGAATTTCTGGAGAGCCGTCACCGATAATGATCTTGGCAACCATCTGCAGGAACGTTCCGCAGTCTGGAGAAAGGCTTCCTATGAACGTAGCCTTGTTCAATTTACTACCCGGACTCAAGAGAATCTTTGTTTCGTATCGGCAACCTACTTGCTGCCCACAAATCCAGTGTCCACTCTACTGGTCACCTATGAAATCCGTCCTGACGGATCTGTGGAGATTTCGCAGGAACTGAACCCGGGCAGCAGCTCGCTGCCGGAAATCCCAGAGTTCGGAATGCTGTTTGTGCTGGATGGAAGCCTGGACACTGTGTCATGGTACGGACGCGGACCACATGAGAACTATTGGGACCGGCAAACTGGAGCCCGTCTGGGACGCTTTAGCGGCAAAGTCAGTGAACAGTTCACTCCTTACCTCAAGCCGCAGGAATGCGGGAACAAGACAGGTGTCAGATATGCTTCAGTTACAGAAGGCAGCGGTGGATCAGGGATCCATATCGAAAATGCAACCTCGCTGGAAATCAACGTACTCCCTTGGAAACCAGAAGAACTGGAAGCCAGCGATCACGTCTATAAATTGCCGGCTTCGGATAAAACCGTGCTGAGGGTCAATTACAGGCAAATGGGTGTCGGCGGGGACGACAGCTGGGGTGCACCGACGCATGAACAGTTCACTCTGCCTGCAAACCGGCCGTACAGCTTCCGCTTCACGCTCGCTCGAATTTAATCTACTGTTGCACCAACAAACGAGATATCCGCTTAGCGGAATCTCGTTTGTTGGTTTAGGAAAAACGTAAAAACCACCTTCTCTTGCAGCCGTTTGTGAACACATGGGCGGAATCCCCATACTATGGGGATATAAGTATTCAGGGGAGGTTAGATTGTATGTATTCTTATGGGGGCTTTGGCCCCTCCGCAAATAGAACGTCTTACGCATGGCCCAATATGGCTCCTGCAAATGCAGGACAGGTGATCAGCCTGACCAAAGCTCAGATTGAATTCAAAAACCATATGCGCTTATTATGGGAGCAGCATGTGGCTTGGACACGAATGGCTATCACTAGCCTTGTTTTCGGATTGCCCGATACCGATGTGGTACTGGCGCGCCTTCTGCAGAATCCGACGGATATGGGGAACGCGCTTAAGCCCTTTTACGGGGAGAGTATAGCTAATGCTTATGCCAATCTTATCAAGGAACACTTGTTAATCGCCGCTGATCTTGTCAAGGCTGCGAAAGCAGGTGATACTAACGCAGTTGCCGCCGCAGAGAAAAAATGGGTTGCCAATGCGGATCAAATTGTTGAATTCCTTGCCCGTATTAATCCATATTTTCCAAAAGAGGCGTTCAGGCAAATGTTCTATTCGCACCTGGCTTTGGTTAAAGCAGAAGCAGTATCGATGTTGAACAAGGACTACAAGATGAGTGTCCAGCTGTATGACCGTATCGAGCGTGAAGCGTTGATGATGGCGGATATGATAAGCAATGCTATACTCATCCAATTCCCGCAGATGGTATAAACCGGATTATAGCTTTTTAAGCCTAACAAAAGCCCTCAATGCTCGCTTCAAAGCGGAAACCAGAGGGCTTCTTGGTTATACAGACTCTTGCATATTATACTGAAAAAGAGTCCGATACAGCACGTTGCGGCTCCATAATTCGCTGTGGCTTCCACGGTCCGCAATACATCCGTCTTCAAGCAGAATAATCTGGTCTGCCCGTATCACAGAGGAAAGGCGGTGTGCGACGATAATCATCGTCCGCTCGCCAGATAGATTATCAAGCGTGCGGTTAATCTCGGTCTCGGATTCATGGTCCAGCATAGAGGTCGCTTCATCCAATAGGATGATCTCTGCTTTCGATAGTAGAACTCGTGCCATAGCCAACCGCTGCTTCTGTCCGCCGGAGAGCTGGACACCTTTTTCACCGATAACCGTGTCATAATTCTGCGGCAGCTTCGTGATGAATTCGTCCATATTTGCCAGACGGCAGGCAGTCCGTATCTCTTCTACTGTTGCCTTCGGCCGGGCAAGCCTTACATTGTCCTGTATCGACATATTGAATATGGCCGGGTCCTGCATCACTACGCCAAGGGTCCGGTGCAGCACCGTTTCATCCACATCACGAAGCTCTTTGCCTGAGATTTGGATGTTCCCCTGCTCAGGTTCGTACATCCCTAACAATAGCTTCACAATAGTACTTTTCCCCGAACCGCTTCTGCCTACGATTGCTACTTTTGCTCCGGCTTCGATATCAAAGGATACCTCTCGCAGAACCATCTTCGTCATATCACTGTATTTGAAAGATACATTGTTGAAGCTTAGGATATCCGATTTAGCTTGATTAGCTTCCTTTGAACTGGTTGTGCTGGTTCTACTGCGCTTGACAGGCGCTTCTTCCAGAATAGCCTGCACTTTCTCCAGACCCGGCAGTTCGGCAGTAAATTTCATATCAAGATCATTGATGATGCCGAGCTGCGTGAACATTTGCTCATAATACTTCATGAACACTAACAGGCTTCCGATCGTCATCTCGCCGTGCAGGATGAGCAGCCCTCCGATGAAATACAGGTTCATCCGCGTAATGAAAAAATCCTTGAAGGCTTGAAGCGCGCGGTTTCCGAACCAATACATATGCTGCTGGAAAAATGATTTACTGATGGCATGCCAATACTCGGTAAATTTCAGCGACATCCGCTTCTCCATATGATTGGCTTTGATCTCACGCCAGCCCTGAATGGCGGTCTGCAGCCAGCCTTCATACTGCCCATAGATATTCCGGTTGGTTTCAGCAGCTTTCCGGGCACCTTTGCCAAGTTTCCTGGTGATCCAGAAGGAGACCGGAACCATCAGCAGACCGAATAAAGCAAGCTTCCAGCTGAACCAGATCATCAGCCCTGCACCGGCCAGTATCATTGCACAGCTATAAGCGTATTCCAGCGCCTGAACCTTGAACAAACGATTTACGGACTCTACATCCTGATCCATTCGGGCTTTCAGATCTCCCGTATTCATCTGTTCATATTTCCTGAACGGCAAACGCATATAACTGCTCCATACCTCAAGACGTACGGCGAAGGTCAGCCTGTTGGAAAGCTTGTTCCCGATTGCCGTTTGTCTCCCAAGAACAACTGTTTCCGCAATATAAATTGCGGCGTAGCCCCCGCAGACATACCATAGCTTACTAAGGTGCTGGCCGACCATTACCTCATCCACGAGCAGCTTGAACAACAATGGCGTGATCATCCCCAGAGCAAGCAGCAGCACCTTAAAGACGATAAGGGACAGCCATTCCTTACGTTGGTCCACCCATTGAGCTTTAAACGCAAGGACCCACTGCAACCTGATTCTGATATTATGAAAAGACTTGTTCATCCGCTGTCCCCGCCCCGCTTTCCGAATATTGCTCATAAAAAAGCTGACGATACACGGCACTCTCCGCAAGCAGCTTGCGGTGATGATCGAAGCCGACGATGTGTCCATGATCGAGGACCGCCACCTTATCTGCGGTGATAATTGTTGAAAGCCGATGCGCAATAATTATCGTAGTTGTGTGTTCACCAAGATTTCCCCAGCTGGATTTGATGACCTTCTCCGCTTCCCCGTCCAGTGCAGAAGTGGCCTCGTCAAAAACAAAGATGGGCTGCTGCTTCAGAAACGTCCGGGCGAGTGCAATCCGCTGTTTTTGTCCTCCGGACATGAAGATACCTGAACTTCCCCCTATGGTTGTATGCAGTCCCTGCGGAAGCTCACGCACATATTCGGCAATAAATGCTTGCTCACAAGCATCCCATAATTCATTGTCAGTCCGGAATGAGCTTCCCCATAGCAGATTCTCCCGAACGGTCCCTTCAAAGAGAAAGGGCTCTTGAAAAGAAACGCTGACAGCCTTGCGCAGCGATTTCAAATCACAGTCAAGAATGGAGGTGCCGTCAATGAGGATGTCTCCCCCGGAAGGCTTGTATAATCCGAGCAGCAGTGAAATAAGCGTGCTTTTGCCCCCGCCGCTTTTTCCTACAATGGCTACCGTTTGCCCGCCTTCTATCCGCAGATTCACATTTTGCAGCACAGGTGTTTCCGGGCGGTAACCAAACAAAACATCCTTAAATTCAATCAAGCCCTTCGTTACCACAATCTTCGGTCCGCCCGGATTCTGATCCTCTTCCTCCTCTTGCAGCAGCTGGAACACGCGCTCAATCGAAACCTTGTTCTGCTGGATCCGGCTGTTGGCTCCGCTCATATTTTTCAGCAGCCCGCTGCCCTTGGAGAAATATTCAATAATGGCAATAAATGCGCCAATCGTTAAGTGGCCGTTTACGATCATGAAGCTGGCAGTTATGTATAAGGTCAGATCAGAGCCCAGGGTGATTAGACTGACGGCTCGTTCCGAAATGAAATCGATCCGGCTGGATTGATTCTTGAGACGCATATATTTAATTAAATGACTCACAAAAACTCGCGTGCTGTATTTCCCGGCACCAAGCAGCCGCACATCGCGCAGCCCCGCCAGCATCTCGACACACCAGCTCATGAACTGGCCGTACTGTTCACGCTGATTGGTGAGCCGGGATTTCATTGCCCGGCTGAAGCTCATGATGGTAAACACAACGACCGGAATTACAACAAGCATCAATAAACCCAAATACACATTGGCAACCATTACAAAAGCAATTGCCGTCACCATCCGGATGCTGTTGGCCGTCAGGTAAAAAATATTCCAATGAATCAGATTCATGACTTCGTCAGCATCGCGGTTGATGACTGCCATAAGTTCACCGGATTTACTCCGGGTGAAAAAGGCAGGCCGCAACGACATCAGCTTGTCATACAGCTTCTTCCGGATATCGAATGAAAATCTAGTAACCAGATACGACCACACACTGTTTAGAACGGTATGCAGCAGCTGCTCGGACAAAAAGATCATCCCATAACCGATGACAATAAAGATTAAGAATTGAAGATTCCGGTGATAGAAAACCTCATCCACCAGCAATCCAAAGATAAAGGGATATAACATACCGATTACGGAGGTTACCAGGATACAAATAAACAGATTGATAAAACTCCATTTATAAATGCGGATAATCGGCCAGAGAGTCTGCAGCTGGCTGCGCATCGAACGGTTCATTCCACCGCTCCTTTCTTAAACAGCTTGGCGAATACAGTTTTTTGGCCCTGGGGAAGCTCAACATAAACGGGCGGTTCAGCAGACTCCGTATCGGACTCCTTCTTGGCCCGTGTCCAATCTGAAGCAGTCACTTCAATATCAAGCCTGTCTGCATCTGTTGATGAATCAATATTTAGAACGGTTCCTTCGTAACGATCTCCACTTTCCTTTATGTACCAGGTAATCTTGTCTTGCATATGCAGCTGAGTATAATTATTGTTCCCCTGCACAGTAATTAACGTTGACTCCCCCTTCTCCACATGAGCACCAGTAACCGCCCAATAGCTCTGGATACGAATGCTGTTCATCAGAAGATACATCCCCATAGCCAATCCGACAATAATGAAGAGTGCCGCAATTGGCGTTTTGATAAACGTGAATGTATAGAGCTTCCATAGCCGTTTATGCATAATCCACCTTCCAATTTAATTGATATAATGAGAAAATTGTGGCCTAAATCCATATATTAGTGTAATGCTTGACAATCATTTTTGATAGTTATAATTCTGTGAGAGCCTTGTGGACTCGGTAGATTTGGTTGCTTCAACCTAAAAATCCCCGTTCTATCGCCCTTGAGCAATAAAATGGGGATCTTCATATTCGTAGGACACAAGCTCGCAACGCTGGCTTAAGCTATTCCTCGATCACTGCTGGAGCCCGGAAAAACCGGGACAACACGCCGCTTGAAGGAGAACCCAGGAAGCTTGCTATAAATACAAGTCCTGTAGCAAAGGCCATAGAGCCTGAAATCGAGGTGTCCAGCCACACTGCAATATAGTAACCGGCGACTGCAGAGAGGACGCCAAAACCGGCGCTGAGCATCAGCATGACTGAAAGACGGTCTGTCCACAGATAAGCAGACGCAGCCGGAGTAATCAGCATGGCCACGACCATAATTGCGCCGACGGCATCAAATGAGGCCACCGTTGTTACCGATACAAGCGTCATGAATAGATAGTGCATCAATACGACCGGAAGTCCAAGACTGGCCGCAAGCGCCGGGTCAAACGATGTAATCTTCCATTCTTTATACAATGCAAGAATAACAGCAAGCACAATAATGAGTACGATGAACAGCATTAGGGTTGCTTGAGGAACGGCACCTATCCAAGGCAGCTCCACTGTATTCCACGGAACAAATGTAATTTCACCCATCAATGCGTGTTTTACATCCAGATGCGCATTCCCTACCTTTGTTGCAATCAGAACTACACCGACTGCGAACAATGTGGTGAAGACTACACCAATGGAGGCATCCTGGGCTACGCCGCGGGAGTGCAGGAATTGGACCAGCATGGCTGTCAGCAATCCGGCGACGATGGAGCCGATCAGCATATGACCGCCGCTCAGCTGCTTGGTGATCAGGAAGGCAACGACGATCCCCAGCAGCACACTATGGCTGATGGCATCCGCCATCATCGCCATTCGTCTTAGAATGAGGAATGTTCCAATAATTCCGCAGGTTAGGCCGACAAGTGAAGCTGTAAGCAAGATCCAGGCTGTGTAGCTCATACCGCTTTCCCCTCCTCAGGCGTATGCAGATGTGCTGATTCCGCCGATTTTTTCTTTTGCGCCTGCAAGTGAAGAAGCTTCGCCAGCCAGCCCTTCTGAAAGCCAAAGACAAGCGACACAAGGAACAGAGAAGACGAGACCAGTACGATAAAGGGACCTGTCGGCCACCCTTTTCCCAGTGTGCTGACCCATGTTCCCGCGGCCCCGGCACCCCCGCCGAATACAGCGGAAATGATAAGCATCCGCTTGAAGGACTGTGTCCAGTACCGCGCACTTACCGGGGGAATAATCAGGAGAGCCGACATCAGGATGACGCCAACCGCCTGAATCCCGATGACAATAACGAGAATCAGCATGCTCATATACATCCCGTTCATCACCCGCCCGGACAAGCCCAGCCCCTTGGCAAAATCCGCATCGAACAGAAACAGCTTCCACTCCTTGAAACCGATCCATATGAACGCGATCACAATAAATGCCAGCACCAGCATGATCTTAACATCTTTACCGGTCATGGAAGCTGCCTGGCCAAATATGAAGGAATCCAGACCGCTCTGGCCTCCGCCTGCCGTCCGGTTCACAATGGACAACAGCATGATTCCAAGTCCGAAAAAGATCGACAGCACAATTCCCATCGCCGTATCCTCTTTGATTTTGGTGGATGATTGAATCCACTGGATAAAGAGAAACCCGAGCACTGCGCTTAGTGCGGCTCCGGCGATCATTGCCGGAACGCTTTTGACCCCTACGATCGTAAAAGCAATCACAATTCCCGGCAAAGCCGCATGGGAAAGGGCGTCGCTCATCAGGCTTTGGCGTTTCCAGTACGCCAGACAACCAATCAAACCAGAGGCGATCCCAAGAATCAAAGTACTAAATAATACCCAGAGTGTGTTGGGCGAGATGCCGGTTATATCCATTAGGTGCCTCCGATCCAGCGAAGCGAACCTCCATAGGCACGGTACACTTGCTCTTGGGTAAATGCTTCACGGGTACTTCCGTGAGCCACAATTGTACGGTTCAACAGCAGCACATGGTCGAAATACTCCTCTACCGTATGTAGATCATGATGTACGACCATCACAGTTTTCCCCCGCTCCTTCAATAGCTGAAGTGTCGTCATAATCGCCTTCTCTGTCGCAGCATCTACCCCGGCCAAGGGCTCATCCAGAAAATAAAGGTCAGAATCCTGTACCAGCGCCCTGGCCAGAAACACCCGCTGCTGCTGCCCGCCGGACAGCTGACTGATCTGGCGGTGAGCGTAATCAGCCATTCCCATCTGGTCCAAGGCGTGTAATGCCTGCTGCCGGTGACTGGCTTTGGGCCATTTCAACCACCCGACTTTGCCATACAGCCCCATCATGACTACATCCAGCGCATCCGTCGGAAAATCCCAATCCACGGAGCCCCGCTGCGGCACATAACCGATGCGGGATTTCACCTTAGAGAAGGCGGAGCCGTAAAAAGATACGGTGCCCGACAGCTTCGGATGCAGGCCCAGCATCACTTTGAGCAGGGTCGATTTCCCGGCACCGTTCGGGCCGATGATCGCAGTAAGCGTACCTGGCTGCACCTTGAAGGAAACATCGTGCAGTACTTTATTTTGCCGGTAAGAGGCGTTTAAGCCTTCTACTAGAACATCGCTCATCTTATTTCCCTCCCCCGCTGAGTGCAGTATAGATCGTTTCCACATTATGTTTATACATTCCCAGATAAGTACCTTCAGCGGTATCCGCATTGCCCATGGCATCGGAGAATAACTCGCCGCCGAGCTTGACCTCCAGTCCCTTGCTCTTAGCTCCTTCAATCACGGCCTCTATGGATTTCGGGTTAATACTGCTTTCTACGAATACTGCAGGGATTTTGTTCTGAATCAGCAAGTCAATGGTATCGTTAATGTCAGAGACGCCAAATTCATCCTCTGTACTCAGTCCCTGCAAGCCTATTACCTCAATACCATTAGCCCGGCCAAAATAGCTGAATGCATCATGCGCGGTAACGAGTGTCCGCTGGGCTTCGGGAATCTGCGCCAATTTTGCTTTGGAATCCGTGTTCAGCGCATCGAGCTCTGCGAAGTATTTCGCTTTATTGCTCTCAAAGTATTCCGCATGCTCCGGGGCCAGCTTCTTGAGCTCCTCTGCTGCATTGCCAAGTGCCTGCTTCCAGAGGTCAATATCAAACCACACATGGGGGTCCGTGTCTCCCAGTTCATTTTTGAGCAGCTGGTCTTCCGGGATACTCTCAGATATCGCAACAGTCGGCCTCGTTTTGCCGATCTCTTGGAACACCTCATGCATTTGGCCCTCCAGATGCAAGCCACTGTACAGGACCAGATCCGCACCGCCCAGCTTGGCTACATCTCCTTGAGTGGCATTATACAGATGGGGATCCACACCTGGTCCCATAAGACTCTGTACCTGTACTTTATCTCCGCCAATAATCGTTATAGGCTCTGCAATCTGTGAAATGGTCGTAACCACAGCAATGGTGTCTTTGCCTGTCCCTTCTGCTGCGTTCCCGCTCTCCTTCTCATTACAGGCCGTGATTACAAGTACCAAGGACAGCAATGCACCCACACCTAATTTTCTCGTTCTCTCCACCCACAGGTTCCTCATTTGTTTCTCCTCCTGGTTCATAGAATAGTTAAGATTCAATAATGTGCATTAAGGAAAATATGTTTCCCTGATGAAACTTATTTATATATATAAAAATAAAGGTATTTGTTTCTACTGTCAAACTAATTTTTACTAGGGAAAGATTTATGTAATAATAATCCACCCTGTACTCATGCGCTGCGTTACCTGAACACAACAAAAAACAGCGGCTGCCAGGGACGAGATATTGTCCTGGACTGCCACTGTTTTATTGTGATATCCTGTCCCGTCTGCTTAATCTTAGCCAGACCCTTACCCTTTTGTAATACGGTTAGCTTTAACATGTTTTAGTTGGGCCACAATAATAACGCTGATGATGACCAGCAGGAACCACGAGCTGATTTTACTGAAGCTAACCACTTGCCAGGCTTGGTACTGGTCAGGATATTTCCAGGCATTAAAGAATGTAGCTATATTTTCGGCTAACCAGATAAAAAAACCTACGATGAAAAAAGCCAGTGTCAAGGGCATTCGATATGTAACAGTCCGTACCCGGTAGATGATCCAAGTTTTCCAAAAAACAATGAGCACAAGCGCCGTTAGCCACCAGCGAAAATCAGGAATGAAATGGTGTGTGAAAAAGTTCAGATAGATCGCTCCTCCCAGTAATCCCGCAGAAGTAAGCCCCGGCCAGCCGGTCATGTCCATCTTCAGTCTACGCCATACCTGGCACATAAAACTTGCAACACTTGCATACATAAAACCGCTATAGAGCGGTACACCGAATACCTTCGTAAGCCCGGGCTCCGGGTATGACCAAGATCCCATACTCACCTTATATATTTCCAGCAACAGTCCAATACAGTGAAATATACAGATCACTTTAATCTCATCCCATGTTTCTAATCCACTGCGGTACATGAGGTACTGCACAGTAAGCAGTATGAAAAGAATGGCATCATAACGGTAAACGAAAGGCACATCTATTAAACCGGAAAGAGCTAAGGTCCCAAAGATCGCAATCGGAAAAATGCAGCTCATCGCCTGATGGTAGCCAAAATGCAGAAGTTGTGTTATTGGTTTCAATGATGTTATCTCCTCGCCGGGCAGCTTTTAGCCTTTCTTTATTAATGACCGTTTTGAATTTAACATATAATTTATCGTTTTACAATATATTTTGATTGTTTTATGATAGAACAAGCTTTCTTGAAGCTATTATATATTCTTACTTCATCCATATTTCCTTGTAGTTGATTTTGCCCCAGGCATTCATCTCGATCCCGTACAGCGACTTCTCATGCCCGACTGTCTGCACACTATGATACATAAAAAGCACACTGAACTGCCGCTTCAGCTCCGCCTCGATCCCCCGCAAAATCTGCATTCTCTGCTCCGGCTCGGCAGTTTCCAGAGCATCCCGGATTCGTCCATCGACTTTTGCCAACGTGGCAGCATCTAAATGGTTGCGGATATAACCGTTAGGAGACCGGTACATCTCAATTAATGCAATCGGGGGCTGTCCGCCCAGCACTTCGCCAACGAAGATCATATCTGCCTGCACGAGCACCCCCGCTTGCGACAGTTCCAGAATAGGCAGCACATTTATTTCCACCTTAACGCCCAGCTTGCCGCACTCCTGCCGGATCCAGCGCACATCCTCTTCATTGCTGAAGTACTCATAGGTGTATAGCTGCAAGACTTCACCGGCATAAGTAGAGGATCGCAGCAGTTCTTTGGCTGCATCCAAATCAGAGCCATTCCCATATGCGGAGTCATTCCACCCGGGATCAAAGCCTGAAGAAGTCACGGCTCTTCTCCCCTGCAGCTCCCGAATCATTTGCTTCCGGTCCAGCGCAAGATGAATAGCCTCCCGTAACCGCCTGTCCTGCACTACTCCGTCTTTAGACAAATTGAACGTTAGCAATGTACTGCCCAGCTCATATTGGTTCAATGTCCGGTCAGAATCCCCCTTGCTAAGCGCTTCAAAATACAGCAGCTGTGTTTGATCTGAAGACCTCTCCCTGCTACGCAGCTGTTCTTCGTAATTAGGCCATACCCACATTTCAATCCGGTCCAAGAAAGGCCGTCCATTAAAATAACGTTCATTGGCCTCCAGCACCAGGATAGATTCATTATTCTCAGTCATTTGAAAAGGCCCAGTGCCCACAGGCAGCCTGGCGAAGTTATGTCTCGCAGCTATCTGCTCCAAATCATTCGGGATGATCGAAAACCTTTCGGTGGCTATAAAATGCGCAAACAGCGCATTCGGCTCAGCCAGCTGGAAACAAACACTATACGTACCCCTCATCTCCACCTGCAGCACACTTTGTGCCAGGAAATCGCCGGTACTCCAGTTCCTGATACGCTCGAAGGTAAACCGCACATCCTCCGCTGTCAGCCTTTTACCATGATGGAACATCACGCCCTTGCGCAAATAAAAGGTCCAGCGGCTTTTCGTTTCGTCACACTCCCAGTGATGGGCAAGTCCAGGCTTCAAGGTCTGCTGCTGCGGATCGTATTCCACCAATGTATCAAACAACTGGCGGATCATATGTGCTTCCGTTCTCCGGACAACTGTCAGCGGATCAAGATCAGGCACGGGCCTGTAAAAGGGAAACCGCAGCACATCCTCATCACTCCGCTGTTTATGCATGCCAAACTGGTCACCAAGCCAGCTGTGGAACTGCGTATGCAGAGATTCGTCACTACTGGCCTGCAGACATTCGAAGGCTTCACGAATCCGGCCTTGCTGCGCCCGTCTGCGCGCTTTTTCAAGTATCAGCTCTTCTTTGTCCCGGAGAAGTACAAGCTGTGAAGTATTCCCCCTGCCCAGTCCCGATTTCCAGTCAATATAACCATGCTCCTTCAGCTTCTGGACGAGAAATTGCGTATTGCGGCGCGTGCAGTCAAAGATAACCGAAAGCTCATCCATCGACACGGGAAACCAGGTCTTATCCGGCTTTAACTCATATTGTTTATGCAGCGTTAAGTAATGATCTTCAATATCCATCATCGTCACTCCTCTAAAAGGCGAAATCAATAAATTCACTTTTCTATTTTACTGCCACTTTTGTAAAAGTATAATTTGAGTCATTCCATCCGTAAAGAGGAGCGTGTATGAACTAATGTCATCCAACATAACGCAAGCACAGCCGGAGATATCCATTTGGCGCAGTCCGGCTTTTATGATTTTACTTGGGACAGGTGCGATCATGGCGCTGGGGAACAAGATCTATGAGCTTGCCCTACCGCTCATTTTGTATGATCTCACGAAGTCCTCCGTGGTTATGTCGACGATGAGGGGCATTGAATTCCTGCCGAATTTGCTGCTCGCGATGTTCATTGGCGTCCTGGTAGACAGGGTAAATAAGAAAAGGTGGTCTTTAACGGCTATTCTGCTGCAGATCGTAATTCTTGCGGGGTTGTACGCGGCTATCGAACTGGGGATTCATTCTCTTTGGCTGTTGTACATTGCGGGTTTTCTGCTGATGACCTTTGGGTATGCCTATTCCAACGCCCGGGTTGCCATGGTGAAGCAGTCGCTTCCCAAGTCCATGCTCACCCCGGCAAATGCCTCCTACAATTTCGTGACGACCTTTGTCGGGATCGCCGGACCCGTATTAAGCGGCTTATTGCTCATCCTACCCAATCTCCATGTATCTCTGCTGATTACGGCGGTTGCTTTCACCATGGCCTTCATTACACTTTCCTGTATTCGAACCCATGAAGAGACCGCATCGCCTTCTTCGAAGCGAGACGGCTTCTGGAAAGAGCTGTATGCAGGCTGGATTGAATTACGCACCAACCGGTTATTATGGACGATGACGATCGCCGTTATATTTCTGAACAGCACTTCCGGGATGGTGGATACGACAATTATTTTTTTCGCAAAGGATGAACTGAAGCTCGGGAATGCGCTACTTGGCCTCGTTTTCTCGGCCGCTGGAATCGGAGGACTGGCAGGAAGCCTGCTGATCGGTAAATTGCGGGGGTATTTCACAGTTGGTCAGCTGATTACGTTATCCAGTTTATGCGTCGGGTTGACGAGTACCATCTTTTATTGGTCGCATTCTGCTTATGTACTTGCCTTCGGTCTGTTTCTATACGGTTTGTTTGAGACGATAAGCACGGTAAGCATCTGGACGTTCCGCCAGGAGACAACCCCTTATCAGCTAATTGGCCGGGTCAGCGGAATTACGGGATCAATCTTCAAGCTGGGGATGCCCTTCGCCATTATAGCGTCGGGCTGGATCTCTGAGCTTTCGGGTCCACGCACGGTGTTCCTGATTACGACAGGCATAAATATGCTTATATTCGCAGGTTGTCTGTTTAGCCCATTATGGAAACATCGCGGGGCGGTAAAGGGATAAATCAGCATCATTTCACGCAAAAAACAATTTCAGTACCTGTCTCTTTGTTCTTGAATGGTCCGATGTATTCCTTAAATTTTAGTTCCACACCCGAAATATTGTCGGGTAATGGCGGGGAGATCACATAATTATAAGCGGCACGCCCCGTTGAGCTACCGCCATCTGACATTCGGCAGTCATAAGCTTCACCCAACTCAAGCTCAAAATGTTTGTGGTGCTTATAGGAATGTCTGATCAGATCATCTACAGTAACATCCCAATCTATATTGAAGGTAATTACGCTGGCATTGCTATATTGCCGCATGGAAGTGAGTGTGTAGAAATACTCACCCTGCTCAATAGACTGAAGCACGGGAATATGTTGTCTGAATCCGGAAGGCTCAATCAACGGTTTAAAATGCTCTTCACTTAACAAGGATCCGAATATCGCTTTTAAAAAATCCTCGTAGAGTTCGAAGTCCGCCGCCCATTTAGAAATTTGCTCTAAGGGCGGAAACCCCGGATTATTGCCGGAGATATCTTTCCGCTGCTTGATTAGCTCACAGATTTTCTCGTCAATATCCATGATCCGTGTATCATAATGTTCAGTTGGACGTTCAAAGGGCATCCGTTTCATCGTTAGCCTCCTTTTTTTATAGAACAAACACTGACACCGATTCAAAATACAGCAGCCGTTTCTCATCCTCATAAATATCGGGAGGAAGCGACAAATACTCTTCAGTAAGCAGATCCGCTTCGCTAAGGGCATCGGACCGCCATAACGTCAGACCCAGCTGCGGAAAAGTATAGGTGCATCCGGTTTCCGCAGGATTCCGTTCATAGGGAGATAATTGATCCACAATAACTGCCAGCTTCTCAGCCATGGTAGCAAATAGATCAATCCCGGCAAAACTGCAGGTCCACTCTTCCCCAGGATTGGCGATTTCGATGAATACCGCCGATCCGGCGTCGTTATATTCTACTTTATAAAATAACGGAAATTCCGCTGCGGCTTTCGCGATCTCCGCCTCGGTCATTCCAAGTTGCAGCGGGCCAATGGATTGCCCTGGCAGTACAGGGATTAGCCGGGAACCGGACTCCATTGAACCTGCACTCTGCGTGTAAGGAAGTACTGTATGCTCTGCTTGCTCAGCATCACTAATTAGCGGTATAACAGATTCCTGTGGCTCTGGAGCAGACAAACTGTATTTGTCCATCAGGCGAAGTTTATCCTTGCTGCTTATCTCTACCTCGCAGGTTTGATTGCTTTGTTCCAGCGTTATGTATTCTGCGGCTTCTCTGAAGCTCCTTAGGTAACCTGACCCTACCGCTGCGCATAATGCCGCACCCACTGCCGATTCTTCCTGTGAGTCACTCAGACTAAAAGGAATCCTGAACGCCGACCGTACTTTGTCACATAATACTGTGTTGGCACGCAGTGCATTACCGGAGCCAACTATATAATCGAAGGTTTTGCCGGTTTTCATTCCAAGAGCTGTGTAGAATGCATGCAGCTCGTCAACCATCCCCTCCAGAAAGGCATGGGCAAGATTGCCGGGTGCGAAATTGTCCAGAGAAATACCTTCTATGCTGCCGCGTGTCTCAGGCTTCGTTCGGGTTCCGAGAAACTGCGAGTGTACCGTAAGCCCCTGGCTACCCGCCGGATTATCCTGCAACAGCCGATCCATTATACTGTAAACCTCTTCCGCTGGTTCTCCGGAATAAGCTTCGATGATTTGCCGGAAAAAATGCTCCAAAAGAGCGTAGGATTTGCCTCCGCTGAGTGCAGCACCTACCATGAGCACACCACCGCCGGGATAAGGCCGCATTTCCATTCCGTCTACTTGCTCCATACCCTCCGGCAGCAGCACCGACAACTGGCTGCCTGTTCCAATGTTCAGCAGCAGCGATCGGTCGGGAGCCGGAACACTTCCCAGAAAGCTTGCCTGATTATCTCCGAGCGAGGTGTATACAGGAATGCCGTGAGATGTGAGTCCTACTACCGTTCCTGAGGGTACAACCTGAGGCAGCATCTTCGGGTCAATTCCTGCCTCAGCAAGGGCTGTCCGGTCAAAATCATTTAGAAGGAAGCTGTAGCAGCCAATCGCAGCAGCTTGTGTTGCGTCGATTCTTGGCACATTGCAACCTGTTAACCTTAATGCCACATAATCGGCAATCGTACAGAAGCTGGAGGCAGCATTCGGAACAAGATCATGCAGCAGGTTATAATAGTGTGTTGCCAGCCCGTAGCCTGGAGCGACCGGGTAGCCGGTCGATTCACTCAGCTTCTGCGCATAGGAAAGCGAAGCAACGCAAGGAAGACCCCCTCTGCCATCTTGCCAAGTATAAAGCGGACTGACATGTTGCCCTTTTCTATTTATATACAGGATACCATGCATTTGTCCGGTCAGGCCTATCCCGCACACCTCCGGTTCCCAAGATATCAGCTGCTCCAGAATCTCTTCCACTTGCAGGAGAATTTTTTCAGGGTCCTGCAGCCTTTCCCATTCTGCCGTGCCCGTAGGGGGATTTCCTCCCTCATCCGAAATGGTATGAAGCACAGTTCTTTGCTCCAGATCATACACCAATCCAGAAATTGATGTCGTTCCAATATCCAGCCCGATATACTTCACAATCGCTCTCTTCCTTCCCTGTAAACTACCATAATTATTTCCAGAATAACTTGAATCTCCACCACTTAGCTGACGCTTGAAGGGGTGGATTCTTGCGAACAGAGGAGCAGCCTCCTTTTATGGGCAAGCGATCCCTGCGTTCCCGCAGTTCTACGTTTTATTTTTATAGGTAATTGCTATACCGCTACCTCTTTGATATTATGAGCCGCATTTTCATCCCGATCATGGTGTGTTCCGCAAGCTACACATGTCCATTCTCGAATCGAGAGGTTCTTCACTTCGGGATGGATCATGCCGCATACGTGGCACTGCTGACTGGTCGGCTCGAAGGTGTCGGCAACCCGGAGGGTTCGTCCATACCAGGATGCTTTATACGTCAGTTGACGCACCCATTCGCCCCAGGACGCATCAGCGATGGACTTGGAGAGTTTGGGATTTTGAATCATATTCGCCACACGCAGATGTTCGATACTGATCGTTTGGCACTCACGGATCAGCTTCGTTGTCATCTTGTGGAGAAAATCGTTCCGGGAATTTGCAATGTGTTCGTGAATACGAGCAATGTGTTGCTTGGCTTTCTTCCAGTTGGAGCCCCCTGGTGTGCGTCTCGCCAAACGCCGCTGCCACAGCGCAAGCTTTTTCTCGTATTGACGGTAAAACCTGGGGTTGGCAAAATGCTCGCCGCTTGAGCTCACAGCGTATTCCTTAAGCCCCAAGTCAATGCCGATATGTGCTCTGCTTGTGGGAGTGGGGTCTTTTCGACCTCGCAAACCAGGGAGACAAAATACTTATCGCTGGCGTTTTGCCGTACCGTAGCGGACAGTATACGACCCTCCAGCTTCCGGGAGTTGGCGAAACGCATCCAGCCGAGCTTGGGAAGCTTCAACCGGTTGCCTTCAATGGCGATATTTCCGTTCGTGAATTTCGTGGTGTAGCTTTGTACTGGATGCTTCCGGCTTTTGAAGCGAGGCGCTTGATTTTGCTTTTTGAAAAAGCGGTCAAAGCTATCTGCCACATGCCGAACGGCGGACTGTAAAGCAATACTATCGACTTCTTTGAGCCAGCCATATTGTGTTTTTAGGACGGGGAGCTGTGTCGCACAGGTCTGATAGGACAACCCTTTGCCTGTCCCGGCATAGGTTTGGTTCCACTCTTCCAGGAAATGATTGAACACAAAGCGGCAGCAGCCAAACATTCGACGAATGAGTTGCTGTTGCTCGGTATTTGGGTAGATGCGGTATTTATACGCTTGATGAACGATCATGTGCGACACCCCCTTTTGTAGTATTTTCTTACAGTATAGCACATATGTTCGCTGAATAGTTGAAAACCGCCGATTCATCTCCGCCTATAGAGGTCGGAGTCTTTTCGGCTTTTGAAGATAAACCTAAGGAAGTGATCCACAGGTACAGCACAGTGATTCTGCATAAACTGGATACCTTTAAAAGATACTAGCGGTTGGAAGATATTCGCGACACTGGAGGAATTCAGATGAGACTTCAGGACAAAGTAGCTGTGGTTACGGGTGCAGCTTCAGGAATGGGTAAGGCAATCGCCATTCTTTATGCAAAAGAAGGTGCAAAGGTCGTGGTTTCAGACATTCACGAAGAAACTGCCCAAGGAACTGTGGACGAAATCAAGTCAGCCGGAGGCCAGGCTATTGCAGTAAAGGCGAATGTAGCGTCCGAAGCAGATCTTCAGAATTTGATAGATACTACAGTGAATACCTATGGCACATTGGATATTCTGGTGAACAATGCCGGAATTATGGATAATTTCGAACCGGCCGGAGATATTGAAGATGACAAATGGGACCGTGTCTTCGCTATCAATACGAACTCCGTGATGCTCTCAACGCGCAAAGCTCTCCCCTTCTTTCTTGAGAAACAAAAAGGGGTAATCATCAACGTCGCCTCGGCCGGCGGATTAAACGGTGCCCGGGCCGGTGCTACCTATACTGCTTCTAAACATGCCGTTGTTGGTTTCACCAAGAATACAGGCTTCATGTATGCCCAGCAGGGAATCCGCTGCAATGCCATTGCACCGGGCGCAGTTGAGACTAATATTGGCTCTACAATGACAAACATTAATCAATTTGGCATGGGGCGTACCCAGCCGGGACTGGCCCTGAACCCGCGGGTCGGCAAACCGGAAGAAATTGCTCAAGTGGCACTGTTTCTTGCTTCCGATGAATCCAGTTTCGTGAACGGAACCGTCATCGTAGCAGATGGCGGCTGGACGGCTTATTAAACATCGCGAATGAACATGCCAAAAACCCACCTATGCTGAAATGCTGAGATAGGTGGGTTTTTGGCATACAGATGATATTTTACTCCATCTCACTTAGCATCCGCTCGAAGGTTTAGATTTAGGAAAAGATCTTTTCACAATTCATTCAAGGAGTATTCTCTTTCTACTTTACAGATTCTTGTGATGTAATTTTTGTACCAATCCGTTTTTCCTTTTTCCTGTGCCAATCCATGTGCTTCGTTTGCTTTCCAATTTTTAATGGCATCCAAGGATTCCCAGTAAGAGATCGTTACCCCGAAACCAAGCGAATCCCGGACACTTTCCGCACCCAAAAAACCTGGTTGTTTGGACACCAATGTTACCATATTCTCTGCCATGCTATCGTATCCATGATCTCCTTCGGTACGTTGACTTGAGAAGATAACCGCATAATACGGCGGTTGTGGTGTTTTAGCAAAATTACTCATTATTTTCATCTCCTTCTCTTTACGCTACTTAAGTAGGCCGTCTATCATGCTTCCAGCCTTTTCCTGTTGTTTTGCCTACGGATGCCATCAGAACAGAGAGATGACTGCTCCCGTCGATACCCAGATATTCATTCATGTTTTTGTCAAACCAGTGGCCTATGGTGGCTACCCCCAACCCCAACCCGTTCCCGACAGTATGAAGATTCTGTGAGACATGGCCTGCATCCCACCATATGTACCGATATGCCCGTTCGTTGTACTTGTCTTCCGTGCGTCCAACCATAGCGGTCCAAACAAAGTTAACGGCAGCCCGGCGGGTCATCTCCTGCTCCTCCGTAAACAGATAGGCAACCTGCGCTACATCCTCCAGTTTTAACCCTTCCAAGGTCCAGCGCTCTACATCCAGGTGATACAGTCCTTTTTCCAACCCTACCACGTTATTCACCAGCAAATAAGTTTCAATCGGATAAAGTGCTCCTGCGGAAGGCGTTGTCCGAAGTTGATACCCCTCCATATTTGCAGTAATTCCCTGTGTTCCCCAGAGCAATAGGTTTAATTCGTTCAATGAAAGTGGCACGTTGGTGAAATTACGCTTGGTACGGCGGTTGTTCAGCAGTTCCCACAGGGCTGGAGCGTCCGGAAAATCCGGATTTCCCAATGGGATATGCACAATAGCGTCTTCATACCGCAAATACGTAGGCGGAGCTTTAGAAAAGTCGTACTTCGCCGCCCAACCTTTTTCCAAATCGCCGACAGCGTAAGAGGTTGCCTGGATAAAATCATTACAGATGCTTTTCCACTCAGGATGCATGAATATTCCTCCCTTTTTACAGTTAATTCACTGCTCACAAGGTAGATTATACGACGCAGTATACCATTAGTGAAATTATGCTTTATTATATATTTAATAAGTATTTACTAATGTCAAAGGAGAAAACATGACACTTACGCAGCTACAAGTTCTAATTGCAGTATCGGAGCACAAAAATTTTACCAGAGCGGCTGATGCCTTGGGGTTTACGCAGTCGGCGGTATCGCAAATGATCAATAGTCTGGAAAAGGAATTGGGAATCTTGTTGTTTCACCGCAACCGGCGCGGCATCTCCACGAGCTACATCGGTGAACGGATGATTCAGCATGCCCGGGAAATTTTGCGTATTACATCATGTATGAGAGAGGAATCCTCTGCTTCCCTGGGATTGGAAGCGGGAACGCTTCGCATCGGCGTCATTCCCAGCGTATCCGCTAAGGTGCTTCCCGGTATAATCGGTTCGTTCCGGGAGCTGTTTCCTCAGATTGATATTGTCTTGTTTGAGGGGAGTTACGAAGAGATTCACAGCTGGATCTCCGGCTCCGTAGTAGATGTCGGCTTTACCACCACGCCTGACAAAGAGCTACAGACGTTTCCGTTGCTTCAGGATCAAATGAAGGTGTTTGTTTCAAACGATAGTCCGCTGAAAGACGAACCGTTTCTCACTTTCGATCAACTGAGGGGCAAATGCTTTATTATGGTTAAAGACTACGGCATCCAAAAACTGTTACAGGAGCATGGCAATGTACCGAATGTCACCTTCGAGGTGAGGGATCCGGCCACAATCCTCTCCATGGTGCAGGAAAGGGTCGGGGTCACTATCCTGCCCGAACTGTATATGCCCGAGGTATTGCCAAAAGTGACGGCTGTTCCCCTTCGACCAGCTATAATACGCGAGGTCGTACTTGCCGTACGTGACTTTCAGTACGTTTCTCCGGTGACCGCAGAGTTTATTGTACACAGTCAAAATTATATGAAGAAACTGGAAACAACTGGACTCTGAGAGATCAAGTCCTTCCTGGCATCATAAGGAACACACTTTTTACAGAAATTTCAGGAGTACATCACCGGCAAAGGGACCCGTTCTTGTCCGAAGGGAAGGATAATAACCGGGCCCCTTACAATGAAAAACCGCGCAGAGCGCGGATTCTCAAAGGATTATGTTCTTGTCTTGTCTTCTGACAAATTTATTGCCGGCCATCCCTAACTCTGATATTGCTTCCGAATAAAGAGGAATCACTTGTCAGCTTATAGGATGGATAATGTTCGTCGGCCTCCAGCCGCATCACCTCATCAAATAATGATTCCTGCTGGCGGTCGCAGAGAAAGACGAACGGTTGCTGCTGGAAGACGATATCCGTAATATTAGGTTCATTTACGATCAACAAGACCAAAACACCGTTGCAGCCGCAATCTTCCGTGTCATAGAACAATTTGAAGGATCCGGGTTTATCATTAAGACTTTCTCCAAGACGTCCGGAAGTTAAGGGATCCAGTTGAATTTGCATATCCTCCACTCTCCTTTAGAGCAGGTTGCTCCTAAATAGATTATGGAATAAGTATAGATTTTATATTCAACCAAGGCCTGTGACTGCACTCACTTTTATCCAATTTGCGAACGTGCGGCATTCTCCAGAGCCAGCAGCTGTTCCCTTATTTTCACTGCTTCACCGATGATAATAAGTGCCGGATTGCTGATCTTCATAACCGCGGCCAGCTTGTCGATGTTGCCAAGCGTACCGGTCACCCTCCGCTCACGGTCTGTAGTCCCATTCTCGATCAGCGCTACAGGAGTTGCAGCATCCTTCCCATGCTTCAGCAGCTGTTCGCAGATCCCGCTCAAATGGCTTACCCCCATGTAAATGACAAGGGTATCCACGCTGTGAGCAAGCGCATCCCAGCGGACAGGAGCAGCATGATCGTGACAGCGGCTGCCGGTTACGATGGCAAATGAAGCGGCGAGGCCGCGATGAGTCAAAGGAATTCCAGCGGAAGCCGCTGCACCGATGGCCGAAGTAATGCCGGGAATGACCTCGTAGGGAATTCCCGCAGCAGCAGAGGCAAGCGCTTCTTCCCCGCCCCGTCCGAAGACGAAGGGATCACCGCCCTTTAAGCGGACAACATGGCTGCCGGCGGAAGCATGTTTAATCATCAGCCTTTCAATGCCTTCCTGGGGCATAGAATGCTGGCCCGGCGCTTTACCGCAATAGATGCGCAGTGCCTCCTTCCTGCCATAAGCGAGCAATTCTTCATTCACCAGCCGGTCATAGAGAATAACATCCGCAGTCTGAATGCGCCGCAGCGCTTTGACTGTAATCAGCTCCGGGTCCCCCGGTCCTGCTCCAACAATACTTATGCTTCCCTGTTTCATAGGCTTTTCTCCAATGCTGCCGTGCTTGAGATAACAGCATCTCTCCATCCGGACGGCTGCTCCGCTGTGGAAGAAGCTCCGGACTTAAAGCTTTTTTGCGAAAGATAGAACAGCAGGCCCGTAAACAGCCCCCCGCCGAGAAAATTCCCGAGCAGAACGGGGATACCGTTCCAGAGCCACCAGTCTCCAAAGCTGACTTTTGCCCCTAGCAGCATTCCAGCAGGAATCACGAACATATTGACCACCGTATGCTCAAAGCCTTGACCGAAGAACGTTAGGATCGGCAGCCACATCGCCAGTATTTTTCCGGCTGTGGATTTAGAGGTCATTGCCATCACTGCCCCGAGCGTAACCATCCAGTTGCAGAGCATCGCCTTGATTAAGGCGAGCGTCATCCCCTCTGCCCCCATACTCTTATAAGCAGTTGTTTTGCCTTCACTTGTTGTGATTAACGTCTGAATTAGCGGATTTGACATATCGGTCCCCATTTTTGTAATAGTGAGGCCATATAAGGCTGCATATACTGCACAGCCAATTAAGTGCCCGATAATTACCCAGAAGAAATTGTTCAGCATCCGGCCGGGAGACGTCTTTTTCTCCAGCACCGCCAGCGGAATCAAAGCAAAGCTGCCGGTAACGAGCTCCAGTCCAAGCAGTATAATCATTACAAAGCCGACAGGGAATAAAAGTGCTCCGATCATAGGTATCTTAGTTTGAGCTGTTGCTGTAAAAGCTAAGGTAGTCGCACACGCCAGTATCGCTCCCCCGAGGCTGCCGCGTACAATAAGCTGCGTGATGCTCAGCTCCGCTTTGGCCTTGCCGGCTTCGATCATTGCGGATAACACTTCACTAGGCTTCACGTAATCCATGACTATTCCCCCTGTAATCACTAGTTGTACTAGATAGTCAGATAGATGTGCCCGCTGCTGTGATCTACCTCTACCTCATAGGTTGTCACATGACCGGAATCGGGTGCCTGCACAGCACCGCTATGGAGGTCAATCCGCCAGTCGTGGAGCGGACAATGCACCTTTGAACCGCAGACCATACCTTCTGATAAGACGCCGCCTTTGTGCGGGCATTTATTCTCAACGGCCAGCACCTCACCCCCAGTAAGACGGAATAAGGCTATTTCCTTGTCTCCCACCTTGAACTTGCGTGAGCCTCTGATGTCGATATCCGTCAAATTGCCAACAAGCATTTTGGTCATAGTCATAGCAGTGGCCTCCTTATACCGTCTCGGGTTGTGAGAGTTCTTCGAAATTCTTGCGCAGCTCCGGCTCATTAACAATTTGTTTCCACGGATCGGTGGTGAGACTGAGTGTCTTCTGAATTCTTTCCTGGAGCGCCAGCCGTTCTTCCTTAAGCTCTAAGGCCTGCTTAATGCTGTCCAGACCTACACGTTCGACCCACTGGGCTGTCCGTTCGTTCCAGCCGGCATTCTCCCGGTAATATTGCAGAAATGCACTGGCCCACTCCAGCACTTCATCATCGGTCTTCACTACGCAGAGGAGATCCGTTGCCCGTACATGCACACCGCCGTTGCCCCCGATATGCAGCTCCCAGCCGCCATCAATGGCGACAACGCCGAAATCCTTAATCGTCGCTTCCGCACAGTTTCGCGGACAGCCGGAGACTGCAAGCTTCACTTTGCCCGGCGTATTCAGCCGTTCGAAAGCTTTCTCTAAGCGAATGCCCATACCAAGGGCATCTTGCGTACCGAACCGGCAGTAGGTGGAGCCGACACAGGTTTTAACCGTCCGGAGTGTCTTGCCGTAGGCATGCCCGGAAGCCATATCCAGCTCTTCCCACATCTTCGGCAGATCCTCCTTCTTGACGCCGAGCAAATCAAGTCTTTGCCCGCCGGTGAACTTCACCAGTGGAACCTCGAACTTCGCGGCAACCTCTGCGATCTTGATCAGCTCAGCCGGTGAGGTCACGCCTCCATAAATTCGCGGTACCACCGAGTACGTGCCATCTTTCTGGATATTGGCATGGTAGCGTTCATTCGTGTACCGGGACTCCTTCTCATCCACATATTCTTCAGGCCAGAGCATCCCCAGATAGTAATTCAATGAAGGACGGCATTTGGCACAGCCCTCTTCATTATTCCAATCCAGTACATTGATGACTTCCTTGACTGTCTTCAGTTCCATCCGCTTGATCTCGGCGACAATTTCGTCGCGTCCAAGTGTAGTGCAGCCGCAGATGCCTTCCTTGACCGTGACCACATCATCACCGGCATAGAGCTGCAGCAGTCCCTCTACCAGCGGTTTGCAGCCGCCGCAAGAGGCGGAAGCTTTCGTGCAGGCTTTGATCTGGCCTACGCTGGTGCAGCCCCCGGATTGAATAGCCTCGGCTATCGCCCCTTTGGACACACCGTTGCAGCCGCAGATGATCTCGTCATCAGCCATGCCCTCCAGCCGGTTTCCTTTGGGCGAGGCAAGTGCATCGCCGGAAATCCCAAGCAGCAGTTCTTTTTCCTTCCCCTTAATATTCTCGCCTTTCTTAATCATGGAGAATAGCTGTGCCCCGTCATTTGTATCGCCGAACAATACGGCACCGATCAGCTTGTCGTCCTGAATGACCAGCTTTTTGTAGACTCCGTCAATCTCATCCTGATAGCGTAAAGCTCTAGACCCCGGCTGCTCCGTGAACTGCCCTGCGGAGAATACATCGACCCCGGATACTTTCAGCTTGGTCGAGGTAATGGAGCCTGTGTAGCCTTCGGTCGGCACACCCGCCAGTCTCTTGGCGAGCACAGCCCCCTGCTCATATAACGGAGCTACCAGTCCGTAAGCAATACCCCGGTGCTCTGCACATTCTCCGACCGCATAGATTCCGGGAATATTGGTCTCCAGATAATCATTCACAATGATGCCGCGGTTAATCTTAATAGAGCTCTTGCGTGCCAGCTCAATATTCGGCTTGATGCCGACTGCCATCACGATCAGATCGGTTTCAGCCACTTCACCGTCTGTGAACAGCAGACCTTTAACTCTTTTTTTACCGAGAATCGCCTCTGACTGCTTCTTCAGCAGGAACTTCATGCCCTGTTCTTCCAGCTCTTTGCGGAGCATCACCGAAGCCGCTTCATCCAGTTGGCGTTCCATAATATAATCATGGATGTGTACAACCGAAACCTCCATCCCCAGGTGCAGCAGTCCTCTTGCCGCCTCCAGACCAAGCAGTCCTCCGCCGATGACCAGCGCTTTTTTATACTTCTGCGAGGTTTCCTGCATAATCCGGGTGTCCTTAATATCGCGGAATGCGATGACCCCTTCCTTCTCTGCTCCGGGCAGCGGCAACATGAACGGGTTAGAGCCGGTGGCAAGAATCAGTTCATCATAACGGGCTTCTATCCCTTTATCCGTATATACTTTACGCTCCACAGTATCTATGGAAGTGACAGTGTGGCCCGTATACAGCGTAATATTAAAACTGCGGTACCATTCAAGGTCATTGATAATAATCTCATCCATGCTGGCTCCGCCTGCGAGGACAGAAGATAACATAATCCGGTTATAGTTCGGATGCGGCTCGGAACCAAAAATCGTAATCTCGTAAGCCTCAGGAGCCAATTTGAGCAAATGTTCGATCGCCCGTACCCCCGCCATCCCGTTACCGACCAGTATCAGTTTTTTGCGTATTGCTGACATATGTCTCTCTCCTCTCCATGTAGACAACAGAAATAACCCGCTTCACTCCGGCCGGAAACTTACGTTTCCAGGTAACAGATGTGAGAGCAGGCGCCATTGCCGCTTCGACCGAATACATCGTTGTATTCGTAGATTTGATGAATTTGTTAAAATGACTATACTACATGAATTCGTAATACGTCAACAATTATGACATATAAATTTTTATATATTTAATTTATCGACAACAACGCTCAATGTGTGTTATATAATATAACATTATAACTTATATTGTACGTTCAATAGCAGATCAATGACGTCGATCATTACGATGTAAAAGGAGCGTCAAACTATGCATTCCCTGCTCGTCATTCATAATGGTACAACAGAGAACGATACAGAAGCGCTCTCGTCCCGGAGCCCGGACGTCATTCTTCGCTCCTGCGGTTATGTGGTCGAGGTAGCTGATACTCTGGAACAGGCCTTGGCCCTGATCAGCGATGCCGATGCCTCCATTCTTCATTTGCCTATCACCGAAATCAATGAATGGAGCACCCCGCTGATCCAGCACAAAATTGCACCAATAGTCTGGTGGTGCACCTCCCTGACCGCGACATTATCTGTCTCGGCCTGTGAAGACAATATCAGGGTCGACGGGATATTATCCCCCTTCATGCACCCGCAGGAAATTCACTGGATTCTTCATTTCAGCGCCAAGCAGTGCTTCGAACGCCATCAATGGCTAAAGGAGCGGGAGCAGCTGCTGTCCCGGATCGAAGAGCGCAAATGGATTGATATGGCTAAAGGCATCCTCTCCAAGGCGAAGAACATCAGTGAATCCGAAGCCTATGACCTTCTTCGCAAGCAGGCGATGAATGAACGCAAGCGTATAGTTGATGTCGCCACGTCGATAGTTAAAGTATATCAGCTGCTGCAGGATCAAACTTAAGGAGAATCCCATATGATCAATATTCTAAAAGAAGTTGCCAGAGGCAAACGGGGTGCCCGGGATTTAAGCTATGATGAAGCTTATTATGCTGCGGAATCCATTCTGGGCCAGACGGCCTCTCCCGTGCAGATTGGCGCCTTTCTAATTGCGGAGCGTATCAAGCTGGAAAGCATCGAGGAGCTGGAAGCCTTCGTAACGGTCTGCCGCAAGGTTGCCCTCCGGGAGCCGGTTCAGCAGGGCATGGATTGTGCCGGGCCTTATGACGGGAGAACGAATTCTTTTGTCGCCACCTTTCCTACCGCCTTCTTGCTGTCTGCTGCGGGAGTGCCGGTCACACTGCATGGTTCCCCTTCCTTGCCGCCAAAGTGGGGGGTTACGCTACAGGACATCATTCAAGCCTCCGGTATCGAGATTGCCAGGCTGTCCCGGACAGACGCGATCGAAGCTGCACAAGAAAGCGGCGTCCTCTTCGCTAAGGCTGAGCAGTGGTGTCCTCCGCTTGGGGCCATCCGCAGCCTCCGGGAAGACATTGGCATGAGAACGATCCTGAATACAGCCGAGAAATTGATCGACTATTCTTGTTCTCCTTACATCGTATTCGGGATCTATCATAATACTGTATTCGACCGGATTTCCAGACTTATCGTGAAGCTCGGCTATCAAAAGGGATTGGTTGTTCAAGGGGTGGAAGGCTCTGAGGATCTCTATATCGACCGGCCGAACCGCATATACTCCATTGCGAACGGCATAGCGCAGCTGGATATCATTGATCCTGATGCGCTGGGACTTGAAACCGTAGTGCCTGAAATGGACTGGACTCCCCAGCGGCAGCTGCTTACAGCTGAAGCTGTGCTTCAGGGAGGCGGGCATATGGCCTTTTACAATCAGACGCTGTTGAACGGCGCAGCCCGGCTTCACGTGGCCGGAAAGGTCAATTCCATAGAAGAAGGCGTGTATACTTGCAAGCATTTACTGGACAATGGAGACGCCTGGACTGTCTACAGCAAGTGGAAAAACGCACTGCTCGGCAGTAAAGCACTCCACTAGAGCTGTAACAAAAAAAGCGCGCAACCGTAACAATACGGTGCACGCTTTTTGCTGCAAAAAAGACCTAAGACTAAGAATAACTGCTATTAATCGGTATGCAATGCTTGCCGCTGCTTGCGGGATTCGGCAGACTTTTGCGGCTCGCGGCCCCCTCCTAATTTGAAGACCAGAATCCCGCCTACAATCACCAGAACCCCTATGAGCTGATTCAATGTGAACGGAACCTTGGCCAGACCAAGCCAGCCCAGTGAATCCCACAACAGGGCGAAGCCAAGCTGAGACGTCAGTACAATCGAAATCGCATAAGTCGCTCCAAGCAGCCTTGTGGCCTGCACCAGACAGATGACAACACCGACCCCGATCATTCCGCTGATCCAATACCAGGGCTGCATATGCTGAAGAGTAAACATATTTTTGCCTTCAACGATGAGTCCCATTACCAGTGAAGCAATAAAGCCCATCCCTAGTACCAATGTTGTTGTGGACCATGATCCAGTATGTTCATTTACTTTGCTGTTGAATATGTTCTGCAGGCTCACAAGCGCCCCGGCAAACATGGCCAGTAGTAGTCCCAGTATCATTATCTATTACTCCCTTTTCGTCTTCTTTATGTTCATCAGTATGGTGTAGTTGCCTCGTAAATATTACGCTGTGCCAGCCTGCTAAGCCCTTCCCGGTCCTTCACCAGAATGTAGCCTTTGCTGCGCTCGGTCAGCCCCTGCTGGCAGAACTTCTGGATTACCCTGTTCAAATGCCTGTAGCTGGTGCTAATAAAATTCGCCGTATCCACCAGATTAATCGTGCTTAACTGCCCTGTAAATTGAGGATCGGATTCATCATAGGTGATGGATAAAAGATAACTCGCCAGCCGTACCTCAACGGGGTGCATCAGGTTCAAACTGAGGAAATCGGATTTTCTGTAGAATTTCCGAGTAATGATCTCCAGCAAAAATTGCAGCAAGGGCGGATGATTCCGCCCGTATTTTTTCAGCCATCTGTACGGTATGCAAATCATATGAACCTGCGATACGGCTTCAACCGTGTTCAGCAATTCTGTTCCCTGAATGTATTCAACATCCCCGATTAGCTCAAGCGGTGTCTTGAAGCAGATAATCAGCGTCCTGCCCTCGGCCGTCGTCGTATAAATCTTGAGTTTGCCTTTAACCAGCACGTACAGCGACTCGGAAGGATCTCCTTTGAAGCAAATCGTTTCCCCCTGCGTAAAGCTGTACAACGACAGATGCGCCTTCAGCGGTTCAATGAAAATATGCTCAAGCTGATGTTTCTGCAAATAGGTCTGCAGCAGACCTTGATCTTGAATTTCCTTCATGGCCGGCTTCCCTCCAAGGCTAGAACTTAAGAATGACTACACCTAAGATCATCATGCCGATTCCAATAAATTGCGGCAGCCGCATCTTCTGCTTCACCACGCCGAACCATCCGTTGCTATCTATCAGAAATGTAAGGAACAGTTGTGCGATCAGCAGTGCCGATATGGTAAAGGTAACACCGATATTCTGAATTGCGGTCACTTCGCTGAAAATAACAAAAGCGGCGAAGGCACCTCCTGTTAAATACAAAGGTTTGACCAGCTTGAAGCCTTGTTTCTTTCCGTCTCGAACGAACAGCAGGATGATAAAGGCCATAATAAAGCCCGTTAATTGGGTAATGGTCGCTGCCTGCCACGTGCCTATATCCTGGCTGATGCGGGCGTTGGCTACCCCTTGCAGCGTAATGCAGGCCCCGGCCAAGAATGCAAAAATAATTCCTCTCATTGCTTCTCTCTCCTCTATGTGATCTCTGCTTTAATTAAATGACATCTGGCGTTATCCGTGAAGGACATATGTCCTAAGTGGAAGAAAGAGTTGATTTGGAGAAACAGGCCAATAATTCGAAGGCCCGTTTCAAGCCATGGCATTGGCTGAAACGGGCCTGAAGAAAAATATTAGGAGAGTAGCTTCATTTCTTGTAATTGATCAAAAATGATCTGGCTGACAGCGGAAACACGTTCCCTGTCTTTATAGCTAAGCCATGCCAATTCTGCTATTTCCGCTGCCGGAGCAAGCTGCCCTGTGTAAGCTGCGGTGAGACAGGTCATCTGGACAAGCACGCCTTCCTCTTTGCCATGGGCTGCTGCTTCATAAGTGCCAAAAGACTGGATGCTGTCCGGCTCAATCCGGACCGTTAATTCCTCTTCGATCTCCCGGATTAATGTCTCATTGTCGGTTTCACCCGGTTCCCGTTTCCCGCCGGGAAAATAATAGGTATCCTTTCCGTGGGAACGGGCAGCCAATACTTTACCTCCCACGATGTGAATCCAAGCGATCTTGTCTATCGTTACTGTCATGTAAATCCCCCTCAAAATCTTGGCCTATGTTCTTTTAATTAAAAGCGGAATTTCTTGCTACGGAAAGGACATATGTCCTTGTTGCAATCCGGCCAGAGGGTTCTTACCATTGACGCTTCACATGCATATATTCCTCCGCTTCATCCCAAGGAACGGAGAAAGCTTGCCCTTTCGCGCAAAAAATCGAAATGGAGGTGTAAGCCGGATCGGCATTTTTATTGTATTGTTTACTTAGGATAACGGTTTCCGGTTCATGGCAATCCTGATAACCGGCAACCCTTAGCGACAATGAGCCTTTGCCTTGCGTCATTGAGGCCAGTCTGACGGAATAGTTCATAAAGGTGTCGACAGGCACCGTACCCGTGACGACTGCCACTTGATCCGTCATCTCGGGTGCAACAAAGCTCCCGCTAGCCTGCTGGATATCCGCCATTACTTTGCCTACATGATCGATATTTATCCTGATCTTGAGCGCATACACCGGCTCCAGCAAAATATTCTCCGCCTGCTCCAGTCCTTGACGCAAAGCCCGAAATGCGGCTTCCCGGAAATCCCCGCCGTGGGTGTGCTTATTATGCGCTCTTCCACTTAGCAAGGTGATACGCAGATCCGTCAGCGGTGAGCCGGTAAGCAGGCCGCGATGCCCGCTTTCCAGTAAATATTGCTCAATCTGGTGCTGGTAGCCGGCAGCTAAATCGTCGGGGTGGCACTCATTCTGAACAGAGATACCGCTGCCGCGAGCGCCGGGCTCAAGCTTCAGATGCACCTCGGCGTAATGGCCGAGCGGTTCAAAATGGCCACAGCCGTAGACTGTGTTATGGATTGTCTCCATGTACAGAATCTCCGGATCGCCAAATGTCACCGGGATACTGAAGCGTTCGCGCATAATCTGCTCCAGAATTTCCAACTGAATTTGCCCCATCACCTGAATATGCAGTTCCTGCAATTCCTCATCCCAGCTCACATTCAGCGACGGGTCTTCCGCACCCAGCTGCTGGAAGGCATTATGCACTTCCTTAAAGTGCACGGGCGGTTCAAACCGCACCTTTGATTTCAATGTCGGGACAAGCTCGCTGCTGAGGTGATCCTGCAACAACCCCACACCTTCTCCAGGCTTAGCGGATGTTAACCCCGTGACCGCAAACAGCTCACCTGCAGCGCCCCATTCCGCCGCTGTTGTCTTAGCCCCGTAAATTTTGCGGATACTGGTAATCCGTTCCTCTATCCGTTCCTGGGCAGGACCGTAAGCCAGTTCCTCTCTTGATTTAAGCACGCCTTGCAGTGCTTTGATGTAGGTGATCCGTGTTCCCTTTTCATCATGGCGGATCTTATATACTCTTCCTGAAAAAGGCTGCTGGTAATCATATTCAGTATGTACCAAAGCATCCAGGTTGCGGAGAAAGCTGTCGATGCCCTCATCCAGCAAGGCAGAACCAGACATACACGGAAAGATATTGCCGCGCTTGACTAAAGCGATGAGCGCTTCGTGCCAGGAAGAATCACTTTGGCCTCCGTCCAGATAAGCCTCGAACAGCCGCTCATCGCGTTCAGCCATGAACGCCTTCAGTTCTTCGTCTACTCCGGTTTCCTGGATTTCCGGCAGCATGAAGGCATCCCGGCTGAGCTGTTGGCGGATTTCATTTAATACACGCTGCGGGTCAGCGCCCGCCCGGTCGGTTTTATTGATGAAGAAAAAGGCCGGAATTCCATGCCGGCGCAGCAGCTGCCATAAGGTCTCTGTGTGTCCTTCCACACCTTCAACAGCACTTACAATGACTACCGCGTAGTCGAGAATCTGCAGCGCGCGCTCCATCTCCGGCGAGAAATCGACATGCCCGGGCGTGTCCAGCAGAAAGTAGCGCGAATCTCCGATGTTAAATTCCGCCTGGTCGGCAAATACCGTGATTCCACGCGTTTTTTCAATCTCATGTGTATCTAAAAACGTATCTTTATGATCCACTCGGCCCCGGTTGCGGATTGCCTCCGTATGATAGAGCAGCTGCTCGGCGAAGGTCGTTTTCCCGGCATCGACATGGGCGAGCAAACCGATGGTTGTGTTCCTTGTCATAGAGTCGGCTTATACACCCCCACGGATGTGCGGAGCAACCTCGTTGCTGTAAAACTGGCTTAACCGCTGCATCTCTTCTGCCGTAAAGGAAGGAACTTCTCGTGACGCGAGGTTATCAGCTACCTGCGCTTCATTCTTAAATCCTGGAATGATGCAGCTGACGGCAGGATGATCCAGAATCCAGCGCATCGCTGCTCTTGCCATGTTCCCCCGGCCTTCGCTGATCCAATCCAGCTTGCGGGCCAGCTCTACACCTTTGACAAAAGGCAGACCGGCAAAAGTCTCGCCCACATTAAACTGCTCACCGTTGGCATTGAAGCTGCGGTGATCGTCAGGCTGGAAGGTGCTGTCCTCCTTGAACTTCCCTGTGAGCAGACCGCTGGCAAGCGGCAGCCGCACCAGGATTCCCGCACCTTGCGCTTCGGCACGCGGCAGCAGTTCCAGAGCCGGCTGCTGACGGAACAGATTGAAGATGACCTGAAGCGCTTGCACGCCAGGATACTCGAGACATAGAAGTCCCTCTTCAATCGTTTCCACGCTGACTCCGTAATGGCGGATTTTACCCTCAGCTTTTAATTGATCCAGAACGGCAAATACACTACCGTCACGCAAAATCTCAATTGGCGGACAATGGATCTGATACAGATCAATGGCTTCACGCTGTAGGCGGCGCAGGCTTTGTTCCGCGTATTCGCTTACTCTCCGTGCTGAATAATTCTCAGGATCATGAATGTCACCGGCACGGCAAAATTTCGTGGCAATATGTATTTGATCTTCTTTGCCTTTGGTGGCTTTGGCAAGCAGCTCTTCGGCATGTCCGGAACCGTAGACATCAGCGGTGTCGAAGAAATTCACACCTTGCTCAATAGCCAGCGCCAGTCCCTTCAACCCGTCCTCATCCCGGCTTGTTCCCCAGTCGCCGCCAATGGCCCAAGTGCCAAAGCTGACTTCGCTGATCGATAGCCCTGTATTTCCAAGCTTACGGTAATTCATATGATATCCTCCCGGAATATTAGATTGTTAACGTCACTTGCACAGCAAACCATCCATTTCTATTATGAACGGTTCGCTGTGCAAGACACAAGTAGCACCTTACTCCCTCACAAAAGAAAAAACCGGGTAGTGCTCAACAGGGGCAAATCCCAGTTTGGACGCTAGTCTGTGAGAAGGGTGGTTGTCATGCGTGGTTTCCCAAAGCGGAGCCATCCCTCTTGTCAGATAAAAGTCGATTAAAGCAGTTGCAGCTTGTTCTGCATAGCCATTGTTCCGCTCAGCTGCTTCGAAAGTATCCACGTCAATAAAATATTCACGTCCGGCTGTGAACCCGTTATTTTTGCAGATCGAAAGGGTACGTTCTCCAAACTTTACCGCCGCACCGCAGGTTGTCTGCTGAGCAAACTTTGTATGTACATAAGGCAAGTGATGATAAGCATCAGGCAAAACAGGATACTCAGAGAGTTCGATCCGCAGGTTACTGGTTATATCCGGTTTCGTGTATTGTTGTCTCCGATTAAATTGCTCAGGATGGAACACATACACTGACTCGAGATGTTTATCCACGTTCCATTTGTTCAATTTGTCCATTCCGCCCAGAAACAACTTCTCCCACTCCCTGGAATCATCCGTATAAATTTCAAACCAGCTGCGGTTCTGAGCTTTGCAATCGGGAAGTACCACATCCTGCAAAAACAGCTTCATTGCCTCTTTATTCTGCTCCGGGTTGATGTCACCTGCGGCATACATCCATCTGCCGGTCGCCCACACTATTGCAAGGGTCGGTCTCTCCGTTACATCTGCAAATACCCGCCCCGGATAATTCCCCCGCAGCACAGATAACGCCGGAATATGCTGCTTTTTCTGGTTAAACAAAGATTCGAGTATTTCATACTCTTTATAGTTCAGCTCTTTCATCCCAGTTCTCCTGAAGTCCGACATTTAGTATCTAAGTACCAGTACGAAGCACATACCCCGTCCGCTTGCCTCAACGAAAATATCGCCACCCATTTTTTGCAATAGCTGCTTGCAGATAAATAAGCCTAGGCCGTTTCCTTGCTTATCCCCGGCATTCGAGCCGCGCCAGAAGCTTGTGAATATGTAGGGTAGCTCGTTAGCCATTATGGGAACACCTGAATTCTCAATCCGGATAAGCTGGCGGAAATCCTCTTCCTCAAACGTGATCCCTATACGGGTACCATCGCCATATTTAATCGCATTCTCTATAATGTTGTCCAGCACTTCCAGCAATTTATCCGGGTCGCCCAACAGAAGCTTATTCTGATAGCCCCCTATTTCCAGGCGAATCTTCAATAAATCAAGCCGTTCTTTATGGTTATGTACTGCCCTCTGGAGCCAATCACGGATGTAAAACTCAGAGCTCTGAATCTCTACTTCCTGCAGTGATGATACTGAGGTCGTAATAATGCTGGCTATTAAATGTTCAATCTGCTCCGCTTTCTGCCCGATCAACCGGGCGCAATCCCGCTGTTTAGCTTCGCTCTCATACAGTCCATCGCTAAGGGCGCTGGAATACAGTTTGATCGCAGCTACTGGTGTTTTGAGCTCATGCGAAAGCGAAGCAACAAGCGTTTGCCTGTCTTTTTCAAGGCGATGATTGGTTTGTCTCTGGGTATCCAGCGTTTGTCTAAGCAGATCGAGTCCCCAGATGAACTTTCCAAAGAAGCGGCTCTTACTCTCCTTCATTCCAGGATTCAGATGCCCCTTGGCCAGCTCATAGGGCAGTTTCTCGATCTTGTGAAACGGCCGGATAATCTGGGCTCTCACATAGAGGAGCAGACCGGTAACCGCAGCCAATATCAGGAGCAGTATGACAATGAGTACAACATTCCCCCGGATGTAGCTGCTGCCATCTTCATAAGAGAAACGCAGGAATCCGGACAATCTCTCATCAAGATAGATAGGCTTCACAATATATTCTTCACTGTCCTTAACCCCCGATCCGTCAAAAAAACGCTGAATCGCAAGCGGCTCCGCATCCTTGTCCATCCAGCTCATACTGCGGATATAGGAATAGTCCGAAGCGTTGAACATAAGCGGAAACGCTGGCCCTTCCTGCTGACTTGCCTGATGCAAGATACGGTTCACTTCAATCCGGTATGCCTTGCTGTGTTCCGTACGGAGAGGAGACAGCGCATAGCCTGCGAAGGCGGCAATTCCCGCGAGTCCGGACAGAACGACCCATAGAATCAAACGGTTAAACCGCTTCATACTTATAGCCTACCCCCCAAACGGTAATAATCCGTTTCGGCTCTTTGGGTTTCTGCTCAATTTTGTCGCGCAATTTATTGATATGTACGGTCAGGGTCGACGGCTCACTGAAGCTGTCCGCTCCCCATACCTGTTGAAACAGCCAGTCTTTCCGCAAGGCTTTCCCTTTATTGTTCATCAGAAGCACTAGCAATTCGTATTCTTTAGAGGTCATCGGCAGAGGTTGTTCGCCCCTGAAGACTGTCATGGATGTCCGGTTGATCACAATTTCACCATCGGCCAGCAACTGCTTGTCGTCCTTCATATCATAACTGCGGCGCAGGTGCGCTCTTACCTTGGCAATTAATAACTGGACGGTGAAGGGTTTCTCCAGATAATCATCCGCCCCGAGGTCCAGTCCAATAATCTTATTGTCGTCACCATGCCGGGCGCTCATAATCAGGATGGGCAGATTATGCTGCTCTCTGACCATTCTGCATATGGCAAACCCGTCAAGCTCCGGCAGCATTACATCGAGCAGCAGCAGCCTCACCGTATGCCCAGCAAGATAAGCCAGCCCTTCCTCGCCGCTTGCTGTCACTATTACCGAATACCCTTCACCCTGCAAAAAATCCTTAATAATGTCCGCCAGTTCTTTATTATCCTCGATGATCAGAATCTCCGCCACCGGCATCGCCTCCCTGCTGTTCTTCCGCTTGGCCAGCTCAATCGAGAGCGATTTACCAGCCCATGCCCATAAGCCATTCATTCAGCTTGCGTTCCCGTTCTCTTAATCTCTGGTCTTCGGAATAAGAGCCCAGACGAAGCTCCCCCTGTATATTACCATCTACCATGTACAATACTTTATCGGTCTGTGCCGCCACCTTCACATCATGCGTGACGATCATGATTGTGGTTCCCTCCCGGTTGATCCTGCACAGCTCCTCCATCACTTCCTTGGCTGCCTTCGAATTCAAAGCCCCGGTAGGCTCATCGGCGAACAGCATCTTCGGCTCGTTAATCAGCGCCCGGCAGATGCAGGCCCGCTGCAGCTGGCCACCTGATACTTCAGTAATATCATGGCTGGCAGTTTCTATAATGCCCAGTTGCTTCATCAGCTTATCGGCATAAAGATTCACATCACTCCGGCTTCGTGTTTCCTGTCTGTTCTTAAGCGCCTGATAGCCTGATAGAATGATATTATCATAAATAGACAAGTTGCTCAGCATATGCATTTGTTGAAAGATAAATCCCATTTTATGCAGCCTCAGCTCAGCCATTCTCTTCTCGCTCAACTGTGAAAGACTCTGCCCGTCGAATAGAACCTCCCCTGCGGTCAAACGGTCCATCCCGCTCGCTGTATAGAGCAGCGTTGATTTTCCAGAGCCGGACGGGCCCATCACCGAAACAAAATCACCTTCGTGCAGCGTTAAGTCAATATTTCTCAGTACGTTATTCTGTCCTTTGTTCACGATATAGGTTTTGCATAAATTTTTAACTTCCAATACAGCAGCCATATGATTTTCCTCCAGTTATAGATTTCGTATGAATCTGTTATTGTTTATTCCTGGTTCATGTTCCAAACCTGTATTTTCCTAATCTGTCCACAGCTGCTATACACGGCAAGCACCACTACAACCAGAATCAGCAGAGGATATAACCCATAGACCTGCAAGGGCACAATGTTGAAGTTTATTTCAGTCAGCCCAAACATACTAAAGATGAGGCCAATCAGCACTTCACCCAAATGATTAGCCAGCAGAACACCCAGAATAACAGAACCTAACATCAGGATAAGAATGCGCAGCACCTGCCATACACGAATCTCTCCGTTCGTGAACCCAAGGCTTTTCATCAACGCAATTCCTTGCACTTCCTTAGTAATCAGCAGCCTCACAAAGAGACTGGTAATAAAGAATGTAATAAGACACACAACGACAGTAAGCAACGTATTAATATTTTTCAGCTGTCCCATGAAACCGCCCGTAGTTACGCTAAGCAAATCTGAAGCGCTCATGATTTCAAGTCCGCTGAACTGCTGCTTCACCTCATGGATCACCGCTGCTTTTTGATCTTCCGGAAGCTTTATATTACCTGCATACTGATAGGCTGCCACTTGCAAAGGTGTGAAATCATCCGCCAGCCGCACCATATATCCTTCATTTGTAATTGTCTGAAATATGCCGGTAATCAGAAACGTATTTCGGATGCCGTCAATCTCCATCTCTATGTTCTCACCGAGACCCTTCTGGAAGTTCTTGGACATAATACTGGTTATGGCAATTTCATTTTTCAGCTTCGGTGCAACGCCTTTTAGGTACGGACTATCTGTGGATGGCTCCGTTTTAGTTCCGCTGATCCGCCGGTTGCTCAGACCATCATCAGAAATATACTTGGTGTTTATCGTATAATCAGCGCTCAGCGATACGGGAATCCCTTTGTCACGGAAGTCCGCGGTTAGCTGAGCCAGCTCTGATTGAACCTCTGTTACGGGTTTCTCTATGATTTCACTTTTCGTATAAAAGTCTGCTACGGTAGTACCGAAATAACCAATAAACTTTGGCGTTACGATGGTATTCGTGAGGTTAATCGGGATGATGATGATTGCTGTACTTAATATGAAGGTAAGAATCAAGGCAGTGTAGCTCTTCAACCGGTTCAGTACGTCACTGAGGGCAAGGAACATGGCTGTAGGCAAGGCTTTGCTTTTGTGCAGATATATCTTCCGGGAAGCATTGAACCGTTCTCCAGTATGGCCCTGCCGGATCGCATCAATCGGTGACGCCTTATTGATCTTGCGCATGCACATGGAGCAGAACAGAAGTGTTACGGCAACAATAACAACTGCACTAGCTATAGAAACCAGCATTCCGGCGATGCCGCCAGGCACGATGATATATTGCGATATTTTTCGGGACATCAGTTCTGTCAGCGGAAGGCTGATGCAGAACCCTGCAGTACCACCGGCAACAGCCAGCCCTGAATACTTCGCCAGATAAAGTCCCCTGATTCCCGAGCTTTTGAAGCCGATCGCCTTCATCACCCCGATCTCCTTATAATCATCCTGCAAGGTGGAGATAATCGTAAACCGCAAAGTCAAAAAGGCAATGAAGATTAAAAACACACTGATTACAAATAACATGGCGGAAATAATCTGATCTGTCAGAAAAGAGGTTTTCACCAGCGCTTTTTCAATTTCGAAATTTATCGGCAAATCCTCCTTCGAAAAATCCGCTGACAGCATGGCGGAGTTCGTTCCAGGTACAGCTGTAAAGCTCCACTGTCTGGACAATGATTCTCCCGGAAGCACTTTTTGGATATCTGCGAAATCTTCAGCCGCTATCATCATGCGCTTGAGACTTAGCAGATCCGAACCCATAAATGCATCCTTGAAGAACACGGTAACTGTAAAGGTCTTGGTTATGCCCTTTAGCTCAATAGCAACCTTATCCCCCAGTTTTAAACCGGTTGCATTCTGTATACTCATGGGCAAGGCAATTTCCCCTTTCTGCAGGGTAAATCGCTCATCATCAGCTCCGAACACCAGGTTTACCTCAGCGGGTACCTTGGACAGCACCAGACCAATATTCCCGGCTATGCTTTTTCGGCCTTCCGGCATTCTGATTTCCTTGGACAACAGTCCAATCTGCAGATCAGAGTAAGATTTGCTGATGTTCTTGTCGCTTTTGGCCCAAACCTCAATGTCATGATTGTATTCCGGACTGTTGGCCAGCGTAATGTTGAAATCCGCTACCTTGCTGTGTTCGATAAAACTGTTAATCGCCGTTGATGTGGAATACATCAGGCTGCTGCTGCTTGCCACCAGAGTGGAGGCTAAGGTGATAAGCACGAAGAGTACGATATTCATTGCTTTTTTGCGCTTCAGGTCCTTCTTGAGTATGGTTAGAAACACGATTTGAACCCCTTTCTTACAAGCTCTATTGCGATTATAAAGGAGCAGTTATTAAATAATCCTTAAGTGGCTGGGAAAATATTAATTGCAAAACAAGCAACCCCCAACGCCAATAAACCGTATTCGCTTTTTAGCGATACGGCCATTTTTTATTAAGAAGTTTATTTTTGAGAAATACTTCTGTCAGTGATTCAAAGTACGGCTTCGTGAATTCTATGGCATCAGGGGATCTCGTCTAGACAAATTCTTTTTTGGCAAATTCATAAAAGGCAAGTGCATTCTCCCATCCCGGAAAACCGGCCTGCGCCATCTTATCACTGCCCCCGCCTTTACCCTGGAATTCTCCCAGGCTGGCTTTGAAGAAGGCTCCACAGGCATTTTCAGAGCTGCCGCTGTGGGCCAGCACCACCTTGTTCTCCGCAGCCGACAGCAGCAAGACCGGAAGCTCCGTCTGTGCAGTCAGCTTAAGGGCCAGGCTTTGCAAATCCTTGAAAGATCTTTGCTCGAAGATCTCTGAGATCACATGACTGTCCGGTTCCAGGGCTGACAACAGCTCCCGGGCGGTGAAGCTGTCATTCTGGTCCTTCAATGCCGTGAGTTCCAGCTGCAGATCCTTATGCTCCTGCTCCCACTTCTCAATACGGTCAATGATTTCATCCTTGCCCGTATTGTATTTGGCGGACAGTACGCTGAGAATTTGCAGACTCTCATTAAATTCCTCCAGTGCGCGGGTTCCGCATTTGAAAGTAATTCGGATATTGCCCTTCTGCTTCTCTGCTTTCAACAGCTTGATCATACCGATGGCTCCTGTAGAAGAGACATGCGTCCCTCCGCAGGCGTTATATTCTACACCATCGATTTCGACTATCCGGATGTTCTCTATCACTTTGGGCTGCTTCACAAGAGGCAGACGCGCCAATTCTGCTTCATTTACGAAATAGCTTGTAATGCTGTGATTCAGGTATATGTGCCGGTTGACCTCCCGTTCCACAAGCGCCAGCTGAGCGGGAGCCAGCTCCGGCAGTTCAATGTCGATCGAGGCATATTCACTGCCAAGGTGAAAGCTTAATGTCATGGCCTGGCAGAGATCGAGGAATACGGCTGAGAGCAGGTGCTGGCCACTGTGCTGCTGCATATGGTCGAACCGCTTGTCCCAATCAATCCGGCAGCTGAGCTGGTTGTTTGCAGGCAAACGTTCTACCTTGTGCAGTACTTCATCGTCCTCCAGAATAACATCAAGGACTGGAAGTTCATCGATAAACCCCGTATCACAGGGCTGCCCTCCACCGTTAGGATAAAAGGCCGTCTCTTCCAAAATTAAATACAAGCCCTCTTCTTTCTCAACCACACGGCTGATTTTGGTTTGCCATTCCTTTAAAAAGGCAGATTCGTAGTAAAGCTTATTAGTCATAACTGTGTACCACTCCATTTCCGTTTGTATCGAAGAACCGTTCCATTACGATGTATTCTTTGACCGAACTTGCGGTGAAAATCAGCTAAATTTGCGGAATTGCCCCTCTTCTCCGCCATTTCTTCTTGTTAATGCATCGTATCCCAGATTTGCTTGCTGATCAAGATGACCGTCACCGCAATAAATAACGGACGGATATATGCGGCACCCTTGCGGATGGCAATTCTGGACCCGACAATGGCCCCGATCACCATCGGGATTCCCATAATCAGTCCGTAGGAATAACTGACCGACCCTAATGCTACAAAGGTCAATAAGCTTGAAATATTGCTGGCGAAATTGAGCACTTTAGCATTTCCTGCGGCTGTCACGAACTCGAACCCCATCATCAGGAAGGCAAAGATCAGAAAGGAACCGGTTCCCGGACCAAAAAATCCGTCATAGAAACCGATAAGCAGAGCGACTGCAATACCGATTAGACTTGATTTTTTGCTGCTGCCGGCGAATGTGGATACATCTCCCCAAGCTTTTTTGAACAAAGTATAAATTGTGATCACGACCAGCATGACAATAACCAGCGGCTTCAGAAACTCCGAGGGCACCTGCCTGACTGTAAGTGAACCTGCCACTGCACCAATAATGGAAAAAGGAATAAGTACTTTGACCAGTTGAAAATTGATCTTCCCCGAACGCATAAAGGAGGCGGTACTTGTGAAGGAGCACAACGTCCCGGCTAATTTGTTGCTCCCGAGCAGTAAGGGTAATGAGATACCCGCAGATAGCAGTGCCGGAATTGCAATCAGCCCGCCGCCTCCAACTACAGAATCAATCAGTCCGGCCAGAAATCCGCAAATGACCAGAATAGCTATCATACTTATGCTTGCATGCTCCATACTGCGCAAATCCTCCTGCTATGTATTTCAGAGACTGCCCTCCAAACAAACTCCAGCATACACAATTTTGGATGAGTGCACCATAGATTTATTTCCCTGTTTAAGTCTGCTACCTACTGAGACAACCGGCTTATTTTCTTATCTCCGCATCCCTTACCAGAACTCAGATGAACTTCTTCGACCCATCCGTTTCCTTGAAAATACTAAATTTATCGAATAGTGCTCCTTGATGATCGATCGCGCGAATTTCCAATTGTTGCGGTGTTACGGCTACTTGCAGAAAATGCGGCACTGCCAGCGATTGTGATGTGAACCATTCCCGCTTGGGCAGCAGCCATTCTGGCATTGCACCGGCTCCCCCAGCTACGACATATACGATCCCGTCCTTGAAATCCAGCTTGCCGGAGCGCAGCGGATAGCTTCGTTCATACACAATCGTATGGGAACTGAGTACAAGATCCACACTATGCTGCTCCAGCAATGGACAAAGCGCCCGCAGTGCTTCAACCTGATACCCGCCGGACACATAAGGAGAATAGTGAAAGTAGACAATTTTCCATTTGGCAGAAGTATCTTGCAGATCTTGAACCAGAAAGTCATATTGCGCATTTCCTGCCTGAAATTTGCCCGAGCTGTCAGGATAAGTATCATTATTTATGAAATCTGTGCTGTCCAGTGCAATAAAATGAGCGTCTCCATAATCGAAGGAATAATAATTCTTTGGGGCGGCAAAAGCAAAAAAGTCATAATACCATGAGCCTCCGTTCTCATGATTGCCTAAGCAGCTAAAGCTGGGAGTGTCTTGCAGCAGCTCTTTTCCGGGACTAAAAAAATACTGATTCCAATCGGCATAATTTGTTCCATCGTTAACGATATCACCGATAAACAGGCTGAAGTCCGGACGATATCTTTTCATCTGGGCAAAAATGCTGTTGTTGATCTCTCCGCCTGTGATATCAAAACCGCTGTAACCGCCAGTTTCACTGGTTACCGTAAATGAAAAAGGCTCACCCGGCAACATAGCTGTCTTAAAGGGAAATGGCCCTGCTTCTGCCGCCTCCTGCTCATTCTGAGAATACACCTTGTAGAAATAAATCGTTCCAGGCTCCAGTCCGCTGACCGTAAGCATATGGATTTGGGTAAATCCTGAATTTTCAGCGCTGGTAAGGATCTGTTCCGGCTGCTTGTAGTTTCCTTGATAACCGCTATGTATACGTTCTGCCCTCATCACTTCCACTCTGGATGTAGATAGCTTAGAGGTCTCCCACATAAAGGTCATCGACTCTTCGGTCGGCCACTGCAAATAAGGCCCTTTAATCATAGTCAGCATAATTTACTCCTCTCTCATTGCTGGTTCCACCCATGCTCCGAGAACCATACTCCCTGCCTGTATTGGTCCAGCGCCTGACCGGCAACAGGCAGAAGATTAGCTGGCAGGCGGTCTAATGGAAACCAGCGAAGATCATCACATTTGTGGGGTTCAGCGTTGCTTATTTCACCTGACCACTGCTTGGCGATAAAGAAAAAATCAACCCGTTCGTCATGGGAAGTTTTAATATGCATTACTCCTGTCATTTCTAAATCCCCGGGAGCAATTAGAGCGCCGCATTCTTCCTGAACCTCACGAATTGCGGCGGTCATTACCCCTTCACCACGTTCCAGACGTCCCGCCGGGAGCGCGTAATATCCATCATCATGTCCCGTATTAAAGCGCCTGAGGAGCAGCAGCTGCTGGTTTCTAATCATAAAGACATGCACAACACTTAAGAGGCGGAATTCAGACATTCTGAGGTGCACCTTCTCTCTTTAGTTATATTATAGGAACGTACGTTTGTTAAAAGCCATGTGAAAAATATAGCATAAAAAATCCCACTTATCTACTTCATCTATAACTTAGATACGGCTTGCCCGTTGATAAGGGCAGTGTTCTTAGCCTCTAGGTAGTTCTTTAGTTCAACTTTATTTAGAATTAAAAACTCCTTCACAGCAGCAGCCGTGAAGGAGTCTAAGCATTCCATCTATACAAGCGAGTGAGTTATTTAGCAGCTTTGGCTGCGTTCAGAATAGCCGTTAAGTAGCCCTTGGTATCCACCAGCGTAGCCCCGCTGACAGCATCCACCATTTCTTCTTTGCTCTTCTTAGCGAGCGTAGCTTCAAGCGATTTAATCGTCTTGCCGGTCGCAAATTTCTCAACAGCAGCTAAGTTTTTGTCATAAGCAACTGTGGATTTGGCTTCTTCTTTCATATGATCACTGTAATATTTGTTATTGGCCTTCTTGGAGGCCAGAACCATTGCAGGATCTTTATAATTTTGTCCGAAATCGGCATCGGAGTTAGGGACTCCCTTGGCCACCTCTGTGCTAAGGAATTGATAATCATCCAGCGAGGCAGCCACGATTACACCGTTTTGAACAACGGCAACAGCTACTGTGAAGCATTTCGTGCCATGTGCTGCCGCTTCTACCCGGCCTACCTTGAGCGGTGCACTGGCGGCTGAAGATACATCATTCAGCAGGTTGCTGTTGCCTACTCCTACAACTGCCAATGAAATACCGGCTACGAGCAATAACTTTGTTACCTTTTTCACAACCATTCCCCCAGTCATGTTATAAAAACGCTTACAATCTATATTTATCAATTTTTGTCCAGCAAGTCAGTTACAAATGTTACTAATATAATGTAAATAGATGGAATGGTGTGCGTCTTTTACCGAAGCCCGGAAGGCAGTAAGATTATGTATCATGGTCGTAAACTTATACTAAAAATAAGCCGCCTTTGCTATGATGGAGGTATGAATACCAGGAAAGGAGAATATTTTTCATCTATGCAAATTGAAAATCTAATTACAGCAATATCGAGAGAAGCGTTGAGGGGTTGGCTGCAAGTGTATGAGAATTTTATGGCATTTCCAGCTCTTTATCAACGAGTACGGATCGACACGATACAAAGCAATATTAAGCAGCCTGATTTATTTGAGAGTAGATTAGACAAATTTATAATAAACACTAAAGAAAATAAAATGTACGGTCAATGGCATGATAATGGACGCCTTCTGGATTATTAAGATGTGCTAGATCAAATGGTGTATAAATGACAAAAAAAGCGGCAGGATATCTTCTGCCACTTTTCTTGGTGCTACTCAAGTGGAAGGATCACTTATACGTGTTTTGTTCATTTTTCTTATAAGTCGTCCTATCATCCCGGAGCGACTCTTTGCGGTTGTCGAGTTTTTTCTGTTCCCTTTGCTGGGCTTCCTGGCTGTTGACGGGTGCATTCTCCAGTTCTTCCACCGTATTGATCAGGTTTTTATCCGGCGTTGTTTCATGCGGCACATTGTTGCCTCCTTTAAGTTGGATACTTATTAGTGTTCCAGCTTATTTTGGCATTTCCACAGCCAGATTATTCTTTCCAGCATTGAGTCCCTAAAGGCATAATTGCTGTCTCATAAAAAAACGGCCAATGCAGATAAAACATCTGCTGGCCGTCTTCGGATGAAATCAGTGCTGCTATTCTTCGGAATCTACATTATGATATACCTGCTGTACATCATCCAGTTCTTCCAGAGCATCAATCAGCTTCTCAAATTGAGCCTCGGCATCTTCGGCAAGCGCGACATAATTCTGTGGAAGCATGGTTAGTTCTGCCACGGTGAAATCGGTTATACCTGCATTGCGGAACACTTCCTGTACCGCATGGAACTGGTCAGGCGCGGCATAGACAATGACAGCCTCGTCCTCTTCCAGTACATCGCGAACGTCCAGGTCCGCTTCGATCAGCATTTCCATCACTTCATCGGCAGATTTGCCTTCCAGACCGATAACGGCTGTTTGATCGAACATATACGTTACCGAACCACTTACACCCATGTTGCCGCCATTCTTACTGAACGCGGAACGCACCAGGGGAGCTGTACGGTTAACGTTATTCGTGAGCGCATCAATAATGATCATTGAGCCGCTTGGTCCGAAGCCTTCATAACGAAGTTCAACATAATTCTCATCACCGCTGCCTTTAGCTTTTTCCAAAGCACGGTCGATAATGGCTTTCGGCACATTGTACGTTTTGGCTCGTTCCAGAACAACCTTCAACGCCCGGTTTGATTCCGGATCAGGTTCGCCCTTCTTCGCGGCTACATAAATTTCTACCCCAAACTTGGCGTAGACCTTACTTGTATTGGCATCCTTCGATGCTTTCTTTTCTTTAATATTATTCCATTTACGACCCATATAGTTTCCGCTCACTTTCCAACATTAATTATAAACAGTCGACTTCTATTATACCTCTGATCGAACGATCACGTAAAGGGCAGCCCATTTGCTAGAAAAAGTCTAACAAAGCCAGTATTTGTTCCGCTCCCAGCCCTTGAATTAACACGGGAATCCGCGGTCCCTCCTGTTGATTGAGAGTGAATTGATAGAGATTTTAAACAAACGTTTTTGATTGTATTTCATTATTTTTTTGTCCTTATCGTGACAAATTGCGTAAATTTCCGTCATCAGCTCTTGTTCATTCTCCCCTCTGCGGCGCAGCGCTTGAAGGATGGCCGGATTGTAGCGGCTCGACTGATACTACGACTCAATACTGTATGAAGCTCGGATACGTATGTTACGATAGCATTAAGGAGGCTGATGAGATGAAAGAGAGCTGGGAACGGACAGAGCAACCTGTTTCACTGGAGCTTAAGCACATTAAGGAGATTGTCGGGCCTGTATTCTCCGGGAAACGAGTAACTTATGCTGAAGCAATGTCTACTGGATTTCGAAATTCCAACTATAAGATCACTGTGGAGGGAATGGCTGACCCCTTTGTGCTTCGCCTGTACAGAGAGGATGGGAGGATCGCTTACAAAGAACTGGCCATTGCCGGACTTATAAGTCCGACTGTCCCTGTAGCGAATTTCATTCATGTTGATACGAGCTGCACCATTTTTAATCAGCCGTGGGCTGTGCAGGAATGGAAACAAGGAATTCACTTACGTGATGTATTAAAAACCGGAACAGCTGTTGCATCAGCTGCTGCTTCAACCGGCAGAGTTCTAAACGGCATACATAACTACACATTCCCGGAGTTTGGTTTCTTCGGCAAAGACCTGCGGATCTCCGAGCCGTTCAATACTGATGCCGAAGGTTTTCTCGCCTTCGTTGAGGACAGCCTCTTCCATAAACCTTGCGGGAGCTGGCTTGGTAATGAGCTGACACAAGCAGTTTGGTCCTTCTGCCAGTCAAATCTTGCAGCCTTGAAGGAAAGCCGGAGCCATGCCAGCCCCGTCCTCGTCCATTCTGATTTTAACGGATTGAACATTCTGATGCAGCGGGATGCTGCAGACTGCTCAGTGTCAGCTGTACTGGATTGGGAGTTCGCTTTTTCCTGGAACAGATACGTTGATATTGGCAACATCCTGCGTTATGAAGCGGCTGATTCTGTCTTTGAGAAGCATTTTATTGCAGCCTATCAGGAGCACGGTACGGTTCTGGATAAGAACTGGCGGCTTCTCTCCAAGCTGGAGGATCTCATTGCCCTATGTGAACTATTGAATCATTCTTCAAGAGAAACTCCCAACCGGATAAAGGATCTTCAGCAGTTGGTTGCGAACACTGTCCTACTCTTCCGCTGATGTATTTTATCCTGAACAACCTTCCTACAGCATGATTGCGGCACCAATGTAAACAGAAGCAACGCCACAAGTGTTTCTACGATCTTGAAACTGAACGCGGCGATCGGGTTGTAATCTTTGCCACCACCACAACTCCAGGCTTTATAGATCAATTTTCATTTGTTGTCACCACTTCTTTCGAAGCTGCCAGATTCCCGTCTCCTTGCTAACTAACGAATCAGCAATGAGAGACCGCTCCTAATTTCAGGAGCGGTCTCTCAGGGGGTAACTTGTATTCTATTCAGATCCAGACTTCATTAGCGGTTTCAATAACCAGTCGCAGCTTATCCCACTGCTCTTCCTCGGTCAGCATATTGCCTTCCTCCGTGGAAGCAAATCCGCATTGCGGACTCAGACACAGCTGCTCAATATTTACATATTGGGCGGCTTCTTCAATTCGGAGCTTAAGCTGCTCTTTACTCTCAAGGCCTCCATGTTTGGTAGTCACCAACCCCAGTACTACAAATTGTTCACGGATAAACCGTAGCGGGGCGAAATCACCGGATCGTTCATTATCGTATTCAAGGAAAAAGGCATCGACCTCTGCCTGAGCGAACAACACTTCGGCAATCGGCTCATATCCCCCAGCGGCGAACCAGGTGGAGCGGAAGTTGCCCCGGCATACATGCAGGGCAATCGTCATATCCGCCGGACGTAGAGAAATGCTCTCGTTAATCAGCCGCACATAGTCCTGCGCCAGCTGGTCCGGGTCAATTCCCCGGCTGCGCAGATGCGCCCGGTGTTTGCCGCTACATAGAGTTCCCCAAGTCGTATCGTCCAGCTGCAGATAGCGGCAGCCTGCATCATAGAAAGCCTGAATCGCTGCCCGGTACACTGCAATAATATCTGCGTACAGCATTTCACGCTCCGGATAAATTTCATTCCCGTTATAATCCTGCACGAAATGAAACAAGGCAGGCGAAGGAATCGTCATTTTTACCGGCGTATCTCCGGCTAACTGCTGCGTCTTGATAAATTGCCCGATCATAGGATGATCCGTAAAGGCGATTTTACCGGCAATCTTGAAGCTCTCCGCCCGCTGGGCAGTTTCTTTCGAGCTGCCGCCTTGGTTCAGGCTGATTTTCTGTGTGCCGTGGATACCGAAGAAGAAATCAAGATGCCACCAGGAACGCCGGAATTCACCATCTGTGACCGCCTTAAGTCCCAGCACCTTTTGCTGTTCCAGCAGCTTGGAAATCTCTTGGTTCTCTATCTCATAAAGCTGCTCTGCCGTGATTTCACCCTGTTCAAACAGATTACGGCCGGTCTTAATCTCATCTGTTCGCAGGAAGCTGCCGACGATGTCGTAACGAAAGGGAGGAGCATTTCTTTTGGAGCCGATAACTGGACTGATCATACGTCCCTCCTGCTGTTATAGTAAGGATTGATTGAAGTCGAAATATTGTTCAGACACCAGATCATTCAGAATTTCAATGAACCCGGACATGATTTCGCTTGGCTTGCGGTCCTTGTGGGCAATCCAGCCAACCGTGAACACCTCATTGCTGTCAAAAGGAACCGTTACGAGCCCTTCGCCGTTCAGCTCAGAGGCCATAATGCCCGTGCCTATCGTATAGGAGTCACTCCCCAGCAACAAGTGGGTCAACGTGGCCCGGTCGGTCACTTTAACATTTTTCTGAATCTGCGTGAAGCTCAGCATCTCTTCGGAAAAATGCAGCGAATTGTTATCCCCTTGCTCAAAGGTAATATAGGGGAACGGAAGAATCTCGTCCTGTGTAACCCGTTCCTTGGCGGTAAGTGCGTGGCCCGTTCTGACATAAACATGCGGGTTCGTATTAAACAGCGGGGTGAATTTCAGGTTCCCGTCACTGAACAGCTTGTTCATCACTTTATAGTTGCTCTCGTTGATATACAGAATACCGAGATCGCTGCGCAATGTGCGGACATCTTCGATAATTTCATAGGTCTGCGTTTCTCTCAGGCTGAAATTATATTCCGCCACATTGCGCTCGTTCATCAACCTGACAAACGCATCGACGACAAAAGCATAATGCTGGGTCGATACGGAAAAATAAATCGGGCTGCGTTTCTTGCCGGTATACCGGTTCTCCATAAACTCGGTTTGTTCAATGATCTGCCGGGCATAGCCCAGAAATTCCATCCCTTCAGCAGAGATGCTGATCCCTCTGTTGTTTCGTTCAAATATAGTAATTCCCAGTTCGCTCTCCAGTTCCTTAATGGCGTTGGAGAGACTGGGCTGCGACACAAAAAGCCTTTTGGCCGCTTCATTCATCGAGCCGCTGTTGGCAATTTCAATTGCGTAGCGGAGCTGCTGCAATGTCAACCCTGTTCCCCCTCCGGTCCTTAAGCGATAATTCAGCATCACAGAAGATATCGTAGCATAGAACCTTCTAACGTTCCACGTCTGTTCTGTCTTGCGTACCGGCAGTTAATGTGTCCGCTTCTTTCCAGCATCAATTTTGGCAGGGTCCAGGCCTTCCCAGATGTTCGTAATATCCGCCTGCTCCGGGTGTTCAAACACCAGAAAAGCCGTAGGCAAATAACGTTCTCCGTGTTGCGAAGAAGGTTTGTTAACGATCTCGTTGTCCTTAACAAGTACAGTGGATGAACCTCCGTCCAGATTGGCAGCGATCACCGCTCCGTGCTTCAGCATGATTTGCTGCACATCATATAGATTGGCGCCGATGCTGTATCCGGGCTGTCGTCCGTCGATCACCACAAATAGAAGGGCACCGTCATCACGTTGACCCATCGCCGTTCTTGGGGCAATCCCCCAGCCTTCGGCCGCATTCTTAATAAGGCCCTTGCCATTGACGATCAATCTCGGTTGAAAGGACACTGCCTCCTGTACACCAAGATCACTGAGCTCATTCAGCGAATAATTGCCGGCGATCATTTTGCCATGCTTATCGAGGCCGACGATTTGTGTTGATTTTTTTCCGCCCAAGCCATTGTAAAACAATTTCCCTTGCGAAATCACGAGACCTATCGGCTTAAATCCGTTGCCTTTCCAGTTCGGGTCAGCGAAGCCGCCACCGTTCACACCGGCAATCGCTCCGGTTCGTGACACCATACTGGACACTTTCTCGCCCGACCCAATTTTGCCGGGAACACCCAGCCGTACCTTGGTCGGATCATTAACGGTCATGACATAACCGGAATACCCCGTGCCGGACACTTCCTCAATCTCGACCAGAGGTTTCTCTACCTCTACCGGCGGCTGAACAATGGTATGGGTGTCCTTCTCATCTCCCATATGCACAAAGCGTTCATTGTACTCCTTAACCCGGTCTTTCAGTTCTTCTTCACCAATGATATATTTCGCCATATAGCGGTGCTGAGTCGTAATTAGCGTATCTGCGATCAAGTAGCGAAGATTATGCGCGGAAGGCGCAAAATACAGCCAGCTCCCGCCGGCGATTAGTAATAGGATCAAGATTAAAAAAAGTCTGGAGAGTGTGCGTAAAAAGCTTTTTTTCTTGCGCTTGCGGACCGGTTTTTTCTTCTTCTTGCTTACAGCATTGCGCTGTGGTAATGATGATACGCTCACTTCGTAAAGCCTCCCTAATACTTCTATTAATGGTAATAAGCATGAAACCACATATTTTCATCATAGACGATAATGAAAGATTAAAAGTTTCATTTTTTTCAATTATGCTGCTGAAGGTTAGGAAACAGATGTACTATAATGAGGATAATTGTCGTTTGGAGGGGGAGTTTCAATGATTTTTAAAAATTTTGAGATTAGAAAGTTTCGGCTTTCAGATATTGAACAAATTGTTACATTGTTCTACGAGACGGTTCATTCTGTAAATAAAAAGTATTATTCTCAGCTGCAGCTTGATGCCTGGGCAGATAGCGCTGACCGGGAAACCCGGCAGAATGCCTGGAAAGAATCGTTGAGCAGCCACATATCTTATATAGTCCAGTTCAATGACAGCATCATCGGTTTTGCGGATATGTCACCTGAGGGATATCTGGACAGAGTATTTACGCATAAAGACTTTCAGGGACAAGGCATTGCTTCGGAATTGTTAAAAGCACTTGAATCCGAGGCCAGAAGCTTGAGACTGCTCCAGGTAACTGTCGATGCAAGCCTCACGGCAAAGCCTTTTTTCGAACATCACTGCTACAGGTCCGTTCAGATGCAGGCGGTGGAGCGGAAAGGTGTTATCCTGCATAATTTCAAGATGATCAAAGAGTTAGACTAACAAAGTAATATTAAATTTCACATAAAAAAACAATGCCCGTTGACCTTATAGGGTCAATCAGGCATTGGATATGGCCTCTTCCGCCATCATTTCATCCGTGTCTTTCCTTGCGGCTGCCGCTGCTTGAACTGCCGTCTCCGTGATTCGTCAACGCGGAACTTAAATAGCCCGGTTGCCACAAGCTGCTCTGCAACTGATTTGTAGTTCTGCGACGCCGACGATGACTGCGGTTATACCAGCGGCTGCCATAACCGTATAGTGCGATATTTCTGTTCCGCCATACTATCGCAAGGCTAAACAACAGGATAAACACAAGAAACAGACCGCTGACTATTATACCTTTGGATAGAGAACCAGACTGGTTTTCCACCACCATTGCTTTGTCAGCCGGTAATGCAGCCGTACTGGAAACGGCAATAGTCTCTGAACTTGATACTATGGAACTCTGGGGAATATCTGCTCTGGCCAACAAGAATTTGTGCAAAGCATTGACTGTTGCTACCGAACCACCCGCGTAATTTTTTCGGGCAAATTCAGGTTCAAGCACCGTATCCAGAATATTTTGCATCGCCTCATTGGTCAGCATACCGTCGATGTCCTTACCTTGCAGTATATGGTAATTGTCCCCGCCGATGTCCAGCACCAGCATTACATCCTTGGATCCCGCACCAATGGAGGCGAATTTCGAATACGTATATTCCTGCAGGTTTTTGTCTGCGGAATTTTTAACCGTAACCACATAAATGCCGCTTCCGGTCGTTGTCTTGAAACGGTTGCTGGATTGGTTGAGATAAAGCTTGCTGACCTTTTTGAGAACTCCGGCATTATCGGACACATAGGTTTTGGAACCGACCTGCTCCTTCCAGACTCCGCCCAGCTTTTGGATCAGTGACCCGTAAGTTTTGCGTGCCCCGAAGCTGTACTCCTTCCTGGCAAAGTCCGGCGCAAGCGACTGGGAAAGAATTTGCGATAAAACAGCGTCATTAAGCTCGTCCTCCATGCCTCTGCCCCTAACCGCCCAGTACTCGTTATCTTTGATCGAGAAGAGCAGCAGCACACCCTTGTTGTTGTCAGCTGAGCCTACTTCCCAGGCGTTGAACAGCGAGGTTGCATACTCCTCTATCGCAGCTCCATTTGTAGAGTCCACTGTCACCAGCACAACCTGTGAACCGCTCTGCTGATGCAAACGAATTCCATAGTTGACGATGTAATTTTCGGTTTTCACATCAATCACACCAGCGAAATCATTTACGTAAAAAGAGTCCGTGTGCTCAGGCACGGCAGTTTGGGCCAAGCTAAAAGCGGGCAGCAGCATACTCAGCAGCAGTACAATTAAAGCTATAATAAACGTCTTTTGTCTCATCCGAATTTCCATAACCTTCATCTCTCCTTCCATACGAAAATAGTATATTCAAAACATAGCCTGATAGAACAAAAAGAGACTCAGCGTGATGCCGGGTCTCTTACTTTATTTCTATAGTTGCCGTTAGATAGCGCGATTGACTTATGATAGGGTCAGAACAAGGAAGCAGGGATCAGCTTTCGGCCACCCTTAATGAGCGTGGATTCCAGCATTTCTCCTTTATCTCCCCCAAAATACAGCTGCCAGTACACGCCGAAACGGATGCTGACATCATTCTTCACCAGCTCGGGCGGCGTAACGATCAGCCACTGGAATTTGAGTGCTTTGGATATTTCAAATACCGGATCAAGTACGTTGTTCGAAACCATCTCACCAAATGGATTATCGTACAGGAAAACCGTCCAGCCCTTGTTCTCACGGTTGACCCGCTTATGGGTCATGATCATCATAGCAACCAGCAGCTGCACAGACTGGCGTTGCCCGCCGCTGCCAACAGCCTCATCCAGTGCTCCGCGGTTAATAACTTCCCAGTCGGAGTAGTGGTACTCTTCGGGAGCCGCATACAGGAAATAGTTCTCGGTCACCGGCTTGTAGACCTGAAGCACCGGGAAACGGTTCTGCATCGCGGCATATACGATCTTTCCGTCATTGATCATCTCTTTGACAGCGGCTGCCGGCACCTGCTCAATCTTGGCATATTTCTCCAACAGCCCGCTAATGCAGCGGTTGAAATAATCACTGACCAGCGGCTCGATATCATCGCTCGTCTTCGGCACCGTAATGTTCTTGTAATTCAGGCGGACCAATGGAAAAGCATGGCCATTCTCATTAAGAATGATCATCCGGCGTTCCATACGCTTCAGGATATCGACAATCTGCACGACACGTTTGGCGGCGCGGCCAACCCACAGCTTGCGGGACAGCTCCATCCCTTCCTTGTCGCTGCGGATGCTCTCAATCTGATCGCGCGAGCTTTGGAGCATGGAATCAAGCACCTGACGGGCTATCGAGAAGTCATCCCAATGTACGGTGTTGAGCCGTTCCTGGATTTTGGTCTCCAGCTCAGCATTCCAGCCGCTTTTCGCCAATTTGCTGTTTAAAGACGTCTTCTCTTCCTTCACCTTACGGGAGATTTCCGACCGCTCGCTGCGGCTTTCCTTGCTGCGCAGCAGCCAGTCAGATACCAGCGGCTCACAATTATCTTTTACCTGCTGCTGCAGTTCTTCAGGAACATCCCGCAGTTGGACCCGACCCTCAACATGGGTATCCATGATTTTGCTTTGGCTTACCAATGTTTGAATCCATTGATCCATAACGCTCAAGGCTTGTTTGCAGCTGTTCAGCAGCTGTTCATTCTCCCGGAAACGCCTGCTGATTTCTTCTTCCTTTTGATCCAGCGGATCATGCCATATTTCTACAGCACGTTCATGTTTTTCCTTAATCGCTTTTTCGGATTTCCGGAGATCCTTCTGCAGATTCTCAAGAATGGTCTGGGCGCGGATAAACGAATCGTGGACAAGCTGGTAGTCCTCATCCAGATATACGGTCTCGTTCTTCTGTCTCGCTCTGGCCGTCAAAATCACCTCGGCTGTATCCGTTGGAAGAGGAGCATTCCGCCAATCCTGATCCACCTGGACCACTGCAGCTTCGATCTCCGCCAGCTGTTCACCGGCCCGTTTGATATTCCCCGCTCTCGTACGGATCTCCAGTTCATTCTGGGTTAAGGACTGCTGGAGGCTTTCCACCGTGCTGAGCAGCTGCATTAGCGTATCTTGAGCAGCAGGATCAAGTATGGGCTCTTCTTCCAGAGCAGGAGCAGCCGGATATTCGCCGGGGAAGGCAATTTCGGGAAACCAGTTCTGCAGCCTTGGAAAAAGCGCATAGCGGGTATCTCCAATCCACTTCTCCCGCTCCTGCGCGGTACTGCCCAGCTCGGCCTTTACCTGAACCAGCCCCTGATCCTTGCTGGCGATTTCTTTGCTCAATTCTTTTTTGCGTTCTACCGCTTTTTGCTTATCCTTATAATCCTGTTCCTGCTTCTTTGTCCGTTCATCCCACTGGCGCAGCGCCTGTGCTCTTTCTTCATGCTCGGTCCGATCGGCTTCAGATTGTACCAGCTCTCTCTGAATAACCGCAAGGCTGTCTTCATTCCTGCTGATCTCCGTGTTTAAATCTCCGAGCTTTAGATTCAGCTCATTCTGCAGTAATTCAAGTGTATTCAGTTTGGCTTTCAGGGCCAAGGTATGTTCACTCTGGAACAAGCGCTCGAATTCCTGCCGCGCCGATTTCAGCTTGGACAGATAGGCTTCCGCATCCTTAAGCTCCTCCTCCTGTTGCTTAAGACTGGAGGATATTCCGCGTTTCCATTCCTGGAAATGATCCGGCTGCAGAACCATCTGCGGGCCTTGATTGGCTAGCAGCAGGAAAGGACCGGATGCGGCTTCCGCCATCTCTTCCCGGATGAAAACCGGCACCGCTGACTTGAGCAGGACTTCTTTCAGCGTATCCGGCTGGAGCTTGGCAGCTTCGCGCTGCGTCACAATAATTCCGTAAGGAAGAAGCGGATGCCGTTCCATTTCCTCTTCACGGCTCAGGTAAGGCAGGTCATTCAGGTAGGAGCTGCCGATCATGGAACTGATTTTGAGTGAATCCAGTGTGTCCTTCACTCTCAGGATATCCGCATTCGGCAGCCAGAAGGACTCCTGCTGCAGCTCTACATCGATCAGCTGGTTGTAATAATCCCTTCTCAGCCGTTTCGCCTGCTGCTCAGCTTCATCCAGCCTGCGGATGAACCGCTCCTGAATGGCCGGTTTTGCTTCAAATAGCGGCGTAACTCCCAGTTGGTGATGCTCTTCATACATTTCCAGCAGCACGACCAGCTGTGACCAGAGCTGAGACTCCCTGTTCATCTGTGACTCCAGCAGATTCTGAAGCTCTTCGCTTTGGCTCTGCCCGGCATTCAGCTTCACCTTCAGCTCAGTCTGCGTTTGGTGCAGATTGAGCTTACGCTCTTCAGCAGTTTTGCGCTGCTCGTTAAAGCCGCTGATATTGTCTGCGATAGTCTTAGCTGCTATTAACGTGCGCTGCAGCGCAGCTCCTGGCGCCCCGGCTGCTTCATGCCCATGGCGTGAGGCAAAAACGCCCAATTCCTCGGTGTATTGGCGGATAGCCCCTGTAAGTTCATTGATCCGGTTATCCAGACCGCCCAGTTCCAGCAGCAAGCTTTCTCTTTCTTTGCGTAAGCCATTTTCTTCAGCTGTCAGAGAATGCTGGCGGGTTACGAACGACGAGAGCTGTCCCTGCCAGAGCTGAAAAACTTTGTCCCACTGCAGCCGCAGCTCCTCCTTCGCTCCCTGAATAACCTCTTGGCGTTCCTTCATTTCCAGCGAGCCTTCGATAGCTTCAATTTCCTTCTGCCATTGCTCGATCTGGCGGAGCTGCGCGCTGCGTTTGGCCAGATAATAAGCTACTTCAAGCTTTTTCTCTTTCAGCTTCGACTCATCCAGCCGCAACTTGGCCCGTGTCTGGTTGTCTGAAATCCTCGTGAATTCATCCTGCTTAAGATCCTGTTCTTCTTTGCTGCGCAGATATTTCAGATTATCGCCCTCAAAACGCAGCTGGCGCGCCTCCTGGTGATGCTGAACCAATGCATCGGCAGTTTTGCTGCGTTCCGCCTCTGCGTTCTTAAGCTCCTCGTGAATGACCGTGGACATCTGCCGGCCCAGCAGTTCAGTCTCTCTGAAGCTCCGCTCGGCTTCCGTTCCCTGTTCGACCAGCTCATACAGCGGTGCAGCCAGCGTAGTGAATTCGGCAAAAGCCTTTTCCCTCTGCTCCAGCATCGGAAGTCTCTGGGCAATGGTTGCGGTATCGATAAACATCCGCTGAAGCGACCCATCCTCTTCTTTGACACCCTCGTTCAGACTGGAGCCAATCTCCGGAATAATCAGCTTCTCGAACAGATTGTGGTTGGTAAAGGCCTCATTTTTTTGAAAATAGCCCTTGATCCCGCCCTCTTCACCATTGATCCGTTTCATGTTACGCCATTCACCGATATGAATATCGCGTTCAGCAAGGAAGCTGTAGTACTTCTTCAGATCGGAGCTGTGGCTGCCGAAGGCAACAATTTCATTCCGCCGTTCCCGTACAAATTGCTGAATCGTCTCAAAACTTACAGGACCGCCTTCCGCATGATCATACAGCGGCAGCGTTGAAAGGGTCAGCTCAGCCTGCTCTTCATAATCCATCAGCGCGTAGAGCAGATAGTCAACCTTAATCTCCAGCTGATCTATCGAGCTGTGGGCAGTCATGGCAATTCCGGTCGTCATATATTCGTTACGCTCACTGTTGTCCAGCCGCCACTCAATCGCTACGTGGAAGGTATAGGGCTTGAGCTGTTTTTTATGATTATGGAAAAAAGCCTCGACCTGGTTCTCGTTGTCTTTCCCCCAAGCCGCCTTAGGCAGGAGCAGTTGGAAGATGGACTGCAGCAGCACTCCTTTCCCGCCGCCGTTCATTAGGGTAATCAGGGTATTGGCCGGGCCTTCCTCATTGCAAAGATCAAGAATCATATCATCATACTTCTTAAGCATCTTCTCGTATTTCAGTCCGGCGATACGGATTCGTTCAATGCGCGGCATAACCTTCCCCCTCCTTCTCCGTCAAGGTCCGGCCGATCAGAGCTTTCAATTCCTTGTAACGGTCTACATCGTGGTACAGATACCGCATTCTTTCATATAACTCTTCCCGGGGGAAAATCCGCTTCTCGTTCTCGGAAATAAACACCAGATGTTCCTCCTCCAGCAGCTTCATCCCTTCATGAATCAGTCCAATCCGTGAACCGGAGCCTCTCGACAGAGAATCGCCTTCCTCCTGGCTTTTGGTCTGCATATAAAGGCTTGCCCATACTTTATGCATTGCCTGAATATCCAGACGCCACTGCTTGCTGAAGCTGCCTTCCTCATCCAGCTCGATCCATGCTTGTAGAAGCGAGGACACCTGATCGGAGATTTGGATATAGGACATGCTGTCCTGACCGGGCTTAAAGTGCTGCTCATCCTGATCCATTTCGGCCAGAAAAACCAGGATAATGACGTTGATAATATGTAAATGGGTTTTACGTTCAATCCGTGAGTATTTATTCCGCAGCTGTGTGAAGTTAGACGCAAACCCCGATCCCAGCGGATTGACCAGCAGGTGAAGGCGGTGACCGGAATTCATAATCCGGCAGCCTCCCTCTTTGGCCATATACTGCAAGGCGTCATAGGCCCCCGTATCCTGCAGGCATTCCACTGCGGCCGGATCATCCAGGGATATGACTTTCCGCCGAAGCAGATCAAAAAACAGCCGCGAAGCCTGCTGCAATTGTTCCAATGAATAGCTCATGCTGTATTCTCTCACCTCTCTACTATAGTAATGGTATAAGGGCTCATTTCCAGACCGGGCCAACTCACGCTTGTCCCCTGATCCGGTTCAAGTATGGTTGTCCGCAGCACTTTACCCCGCAGCATCTCCAGCTCGGGACAATCCGTAAGCAGCCGCTGAATCAGCTTCTGGCACTCGTCACTTCCGCCCGGGTTGTCTTCGTTATACTCCTGTATGATGACCTCGGTATGAAAGAATTGTACCCACAGGTCAATGGCATCCGGGAGCCGCGCCCATCGGGACTGTTCCTCAGGAGAGAAAGCATCCGCTTTGAACGTAAAACGTCCTTTGCCGGCAAGCTCGGTAAAAATCGGTTTCCACAGCTCCGCAACCTCAGTCCAAGGTATAGACTTAGGCGTATAAGCTGCAAGCTGCTCCTCCCCTTCTTCATCGGGCTCATCCAGATATTCTTCGGGCAGAAAACCGACATCCTGTTCTTCCCAAGCCCAGGCGAGGGGGTAGATAAAGTCCTGGCTCGGTGTGAACAGTCCGCTAATCAAGGTTTCCAGACTGTCCCCGCTCGGCAGGCCTTCAGCTTTCACCCATTCCTCCCATACATTCGTGCGGAAATTAAAACCGGCTGCTCCCCAGAACAGCTCTGGAAAGTTCAGTCTTAAATTGGTTTCGGCTTCAAAAATGCTAAGCACAACCTCCGCGAGCTCGTCATGTACTTTTCTTGACAGCTCCACCCGTTCGGATAACAGGCGCAGCTCGTTAAAGTCGATAACATCCTTCTCGTCATTCGCCAACCGGGCCAGGGAACGGTGGATATTATCAAAATGCTTGCGTTCTTCATCAAACTGCTGGTGAATTTCCTCCAGCCGCTGATGCCGCATAACCCCGTATTCGCTGAACATATGCTTCGGGTTGCGCCGCAGCGCATTGCGGTATTCCTGCTGTTGCTGGGTCATCTTCCGAACCCGCGAGATCAGTTCACCCACATCCTGCATCGCCCGGGTGACGCGTCCATGCTTAATATGCATTTGGATCTCCAGCAGTTTAATGCTAATCTGGAACTCTTCTATAATCTCATGGCTCATGAAGATAAGCTCCATCGCATATTCGGAAAGGCGGTAAACTGTCTTGCCGCTCTCTTCCCAACTGGTGCGGGTCGCATCCTCGTCTACCGTAAAGTATTTGTACTTTTGCAGAGTCATCTGCCGGGTTGAATCTTCATAATAATAGGCTTCGAAATCCCCGCCGCCCCCGCTCCACAACAGCCCGTCTACCAGCCGTTCCACAGATTCGATGGTGCCAAACCTGGCAATATTAAACCGCTCCAATGAGCTCCAGGCCAGCTCAATAATATCCTCTTTGGCTCTTCTTTCATTGGATTCCAGCTCGAGATAATAGACCTGCAGCAACACACTCAGCGCAATCATTTCCTTATAAGGCTGCAGCTCTCCAAGATTCATGCCCGCCCCCAGCGTCCACAGGGGGTTAAGGCGTTTGTTCCGTTCACCAAAATCAGACCAGTTCATCCTTGCGCCAACCTCGCCATCACTTCGTAGTTTAGGAGCATTTTTGCATAGCCCTCACAAAATAACATAAACCCATATCTGCCCCATGAAGGGAGAAATATGGGCTGGGTACCACTGATAACTTACGTTTATTGGGGAATATATGTTTCTATTATACCAATGAATTGAGGATAGTTCTACGAATATTTAACATTCAGCAGGTAATGCAGATTCTCTTTGACCGCAGGCCATTCCTCGTCAATAATGCTATAGAGTACGTTATCAAGAACGGTGCCCTCCGACGTAATTCTGTGCTTGCGCAGAACGCCTTCTTTTACAGCGCCAATACGTTCAATGGCTTTCTGTGATCTCAGATTGTATCCGACTATCGTAAAATTGACCCGGATCAGCCCCAGTTCTTCGAAGCAGTAATGCAGCAAAAGTGACTTGGATTCGGTATTGACTGGCGTTCTCCAATACTCCGGTGAAATCCACGTACAGCCAATCTCCGCATTGCGGTGAATCCGGTCCAGATGCATAATCCGCGAGGTGCCGACGACTTTTCCAGAAGCTTGTTCAATCATGACATAAGGAAGGTCGGCCCCATTCTCCTTATTGCGCAGCGCAGTTTCTATTAGTTGTTCCACTTGTTGGATTGTTGTTATTTTCCGCCAGGTGTATTCCCAGATTTGCGGATTGTGCAGGAGCTTGAGCAGCTCCGCCCTATGATCGGCTTCCATAGGAATAAGCTTGATAAACTTGCCGTTTAGTTGTTTGATGTTGTTTGTAATCACAAAGGACGCCTCCAGTATTGTCTATTCATCAAGCCCGAGATTATTATAAAATACCCGAAACATCCTTGTCTGCCTATTTACGTAAAATGACTGCCCCGTCTATGAAAACGGAGCAGTCACTGGAGTTACATTATAATGTAGAAACACCTATTGCCGGGCGGCAATCTCGCTAACGATACGCTGAATGATCTCCTGAATACTTACAGTGCCGAGATCGCCTACTGCGCGTTGTCTTACCGAGACAGTAGCGGAATTCTGCTCATTTTCTCCAAGGACGAGCATGTATGGCACCTTTTCCAGCTGAGCTTCGCGGATCTTCAGGCCCAGCTTCTCCTTGCGGTGATCAAGCTCAACCCGGATTCCTGCCGCTTCCAGCGCTTGCTTCACCTCATAAGCGTAATCGGCAAAATGCTCGGACACGGGCAGCAATTTGGCCTGCACAGGGGCCAGCCATACCGGAAATGCCCCGCTGTAATGCTCAATGAGAATACCCATGAACCGGTCAATCGAGCCGTAGACCGCACGGTGAATAACGACAGGCCGGTGCTTCTGGCCATCTTCTCCGATATAAGACAGGTCGAACTTCTCCGGCATCTGGAAATCCAGCTGGATAGTTCCGCATTGCCAGCTTCTCTTGAGCGCGTCCAGAATGTGAAAGTCGATCTTCGGCCCGTAAAAAGCTCCGTCTCCCGCATTCACCCGATAAGGGATGCCGCGTTTCTCCAGCACCTTTTGCAGCGCCGACTCGGCCTGATCCCACAGTGACTCGGCTCCCATATAATCTGCCGGCCGTGTGGACAGCTCTACCTTGTACTCAAAGCCGAATACTTTATAGATATGGTCAATCAAGGCGAGTACCCGGCCGATCTCTTCCTCAATTTGTTCTGGCAGAACGAACAAGTGGGCATCATCCTGACAAAAGGTACGGACCCTCATCATTCCGTTCAGCGCGCCGGAGAATTCATGGCGGTGAACCTGGCCGTATTCCGCAATGCGGATCGGCAGCTCCCGGTAGGAATGCAGGCTGTTTTTATAAATCAGCATATGACCCGGGCAGTTCATCGGCTTAAGCGCGAACTTGTTCTCATCTACATCTGTAAAGTACATTTCATCTTTGAAATGATCATAATGTCCGGATTGCTCCCACAGCCGGTTGTTCATCATCAGCGGTGTACGGACTTCACTGTACTCCCTTTCCCGCTGAAGCCCCCGGGAGAATTCCTCCAATGTAGTACGGACGATCATGCCCTTCGGCAGATAGAATGGCATTCCCGGCGCTTCCTCGGAGAACATAAACAGCTCCAGTTCCTTGCCCAGCTTGCGGTGATCGCGTTTCTTCGCTTCCTCCAGCATATACAGATGCTCTTCCAGCTGCGCTTTCTTCGGGAAAGAAGTCCCGTAAATCCGCTGCAGCATCTTATTACTGGAATCTCCCCGCCAATATGCACCTGCTACACTCAGCAGCTTGAAGGCTTTGATCGCACCTGTCGAGGCCAGATGCGGCCCCCGGCACAGATCCGAAAATTCGCCTTGATCATAAATGCTGATTACTGCCTCCTCCGGCAGATCCCGGATCAGTTCCAGCTTCAGCGGCTCTTCAAACGCCTCAAAAGTCTTCAGCGCCTCGCTGCGGCTGATCTCCCGGCGGACTATGGGCAGGTTCTCTTTGATAATGTTGCCCATTTCCGCCTCTATCGCAGCCAGATCGTCTATAGACAAAGGCTTCTCGATGTCCACATCATAATAGAATCCGTCTTCGATGACCGGGCCAATGCCCAGCTTGACGTTCTTATCACCGTATATACGTTTAATGGCTTGAGCCAACAGATGCGCTGTGCTATGTCTGTGGATCATCAGGCCATCTTCACTGTCCAGCACTACGATTTCAACGAGGCTGTCCTGTGTAATCGGTTGATGAAAGTCAACAAGTCTGCCGTCAAGTTTACCGGCTACTGCATTTTTCTTCAGTGTAGGACTTATGGATTCTGCGACTTGTGCAATCGTGGTGTTACGCGAATACCTCCTAATTGTTCCATCCGGCAGTGTTGCTTTGATCTCCATGATTCAGCCTCCATTTCTTCAAGTTTTTTTGTATGTTTGAACGCAAAAAAACGCATCTCATCCCAGAAAGGGACGAGTGCGTTTAGCTCGTGGTTCCACCCTAATTTGATCTGCGCGATAGCAACCCCCTGCTGTTCGGCGGAAGTAAAGCGGCAAGATCCTTATTGGTATCCGATATCGGGGATAAGACGGTGACATTTACAGCCTTCCTAACAGCAGGAGGGGTTCAGTGCCACGGCTGCAAAGGGGTAAATTCCGGCCGGTTCTGTAAGAAGCTCTCACCTTGCACTTCTCTCTCTGGTCAGTCCGTGAAGGAACTCATGTCTTTGGTCATTGCCTTGGTTATGGTGTTTATGGTGTTTATGGTGTTGCTGGTTACATATTACTCAATCAAACACGGAAAAGTCAATACACAGGTGAAAAATAGTTTTTTTGTCCTTGTAAGCTAACCAAACGGGTAAAAGACGCTTTGAGCGACAGATTAACGTCTGCTGCCCCTTGTATTGAGCTAGAGATGTGAGATAATCTCACCAACCTCTTTTACTTGATGTGCGATATAATCGGCCCCTGCGTTCACAAGCTCCTCCTCCGAACCATAGCCAAAGGTTACCCCAAGCGAGGCCACACCGCAGCCTTTTGCCCCAATAATATCATGCTCCCGGTCTCCAATCATCAGTGCCTGGTCCGCGGCAATCTCGCTTTGATCCAGCACATACCGGATTACCTCCTGCTTCTTGGAACGTGTGCCATCCAAATTGCTGCCAACAGTGTGCATAAAGTAGCCATCCAAGCCGTAATGCCGGAGGATTTCCTCAGCAAATACTGTTGGTTTGGAGGTGGCTACATAAAGCTTGTATCCTTTCAGCCGGAGCTCTTCCAGCAATTGCGGAATACCGGAAATCACACTGTTTTCAAACATCCCCAATGTACGGTAACGCTCCCGGTAAAATTCAACAGCCTTTAAGGCATTATCCGCGGTAAAACCCTGGATCTGGATAAAAGAATCATATAACGGCGGCCCTATATAAGGAATAAGCAAATCGAGATGCTCTACCTCTATTTCGAACTTGTTCAGCGCGTACTCCACGCTTTTGGTAATCCCCTCTTTGGGGTCGGTTAACGTACCGTCCAAATCAAATAAAATACTCTTCAGTTCTCCCATTGACGTACGCCTTGCTCCCTCCAAATTCAATTTCTGCAGACTCATTCCCCTCATCCGTTGCAGCTTTTTCAATCATACCTGCCTTTCCCCATACTTTCCACATACTTATCTTTTAACATTACAGGTGAAGTGATTTTAATTCCTGGAGGACTTAACATGAATATGACGCATTACATGTCCCTGCTTGCGGACAACCAGCCTTGGAACTTAATTCTTTTCATGGCGATTCCGGTCATTTTTGCAGAGACGATCACCGTTACAGAATTTATCATCCTGTTTACCAAGAAGCTGAACGGACCGCTCAGAGCGTTTAACCGGATCTGCAGCATTCTTGCCGGACTTTATTTTACCGGCGTTTTTCTCTATTTATTCCCTACCGCGTTTGTCCCGCTCACCGTAAATGGCGAGTGGCATACTTGGGTGGACGTAGTAGCGGTAGGCTTCTATCTGAGCGGCGTGTTCTTCCTGCTGCCGCTGGCCTTGCTTGACCTCGGCCTGATAGGACGCAAATATCCGGAAGAGAGCAAGCTGAAGCTGCATTTCATGCTGATCAGCGGCTTCCTGGTGGTGGCGCATATCGCCATGATCTTTGGCATGATCAACCCGGAAATTATGGGCAGCATGGCCGGGATGAATCATTAATCAATCTTCGAAGGGGCCTCTCCGATATTGGATTGGCCCCTATTTAAGATCACACAGTATAAGTAAGTGCTGCTCAAGCATTTGCTCAAGGCGCTCATCGGACAACCGCCCGGGCTGCATCAGCTGATGCATGGCCAACCCGTCAATCAGCGCATACAATTTCTCCGCTTCCAGATCAATATCGAGCTCCGGCTTCGCCGCCTTCTGTTCCACTAATGTTGTAATGACAAACCTGGAAACCTTGTACACCTCTTCCTGCATCCGGTCGTTCAGTTTCGATAACTCCGGATAGATCAACACCTTGGCATTAAAAGAAAACCAAACCTCGCTTTCCATAATTCTCTCTTCATCCAGCGGAATCAGTTGCAGCAGCAGACGTTTCATATCCTGCAGCAAGTTGCCCTCCGGCTGGAATCCCTCCACCCGCTGTTCAATTCTCGCAAGAAAAAGATTCATGCAAAATGCGAACAATTCCGCTTGGGTAGAGAAATAATGACGCATCGACCCTACCGATAAACCGGATTCCTTTGCGATATTACGGACAGTGGCTTGTTCAAGACCCGAGTTATGTATAATTCTCAGAGCGGCGTCGGCAAGCCGTTTTCTTTGTTTCTCATGATCAACTTTTTTTGGCATATCTCTATTATACCTGCTTATCTTTTTATAATACAATGTGCTATAATGTTTTATATAATACGATTGTATTAAATAAAACATCGAAAGAGGAGCATTATTTTATGACTATTCAACCACAACAACCGGAGAAACGATCCAAAAAAAAGATCTGGAGAAAAGTAACTTTCACCCTGCTCACCTGCATAATTTTACTGCTCGGGTCGGGATTTGCTTATGAATGGCTGGCATCCAAAAATGCAGAACAGAAATACCAGCCTCCCGGCAAGCTGGTTGATGCAGGCGGATACAAGCTGCACATTAACAAATTAGGACAGGGCTCCCCAACCATTATTCTTGAATCCGGAAGCGGTGAAACCAGTTTGTCCTGGAGGGATATTCCTGAGAAGCTGTCCGAATTCGCAACTGTTGTGAGCTACGACCGAGCCGGATATGCTTGGAGTGAGAAGGCACCTACAGCACGCACGGGAGAAAATATCGTTCGTGAGCTGCATACGGCATTAGAACGGGAGGGAATCGACGGGCCTTACCTGCTAGTTGGGCATTCTTTGGGTGGGATGTATGCCCGGCTATTTGCTGATACTTACCGGGATGAGGTTGCTGGAATGGTACTGATTGATGCCAGACCGGAAGATGACGAGCGCGAGACCAAACCTATTCTGACTGCGGAAAAATTCGCAGGCAATCCCCCGGCATCAGTCTTGCAAGTCTTGAAATTATCAGGCGCTATGCGTATATTCCAGGATGTGTTACTGGATGGCCTGGTTGCAAAAGAAGATAGAGGGCAGTTCATAAATGTCATTTCAAAGCCTAGTTACTTCAAAGCTAAAGAACAAGAAGGAAATCTGGCACATACCACAGAGGACGCTATTCGGGGCCAGAACCTCGGGTCTCTTCCGGTAAGAATCCTGTCACGAGGAATTCCTCAGGATTATGCAGGCTTTGGCTTCTCCGAAGCTGCCGGTAAAAAGCTGGAAGATATCTGGCAAAAAGGTCAGCGCAAAATGTTGGACCTTTCCACAGACAGCAAGCAGACTGTCGCAACCCATAGCGGACATATGATTATTCACGACGAACCTGATCTCGTCATTCAGACGATCCGCAGCTTGCTGACACAACTACAGTCACCATCCCCTCAATAATTCACATTATGCTCACGTGCCCGGACCCGGTCTTGTTTATGGACCGGGTTCGGGTCCGTGACCATATAATGAGACGGCCATGAAATCCGGCTATTTATAAAAAACAACCCTACACCGTGTTCCGGCTTCGGCCCTGCTGGTAATCTCAATCTCGCCCCCGAGCAATTCCACCAATTTGTTCACAATGGACAACCCCAGACCGGTGCCTCCGTACTGCCGTGAACGTGATTTCTCTACTCTGTAGAACCGGTCAAAGATATACGGAAGCTCCTCCTCAGGAATGCCAATCCCAGTGTCCTCGACGATAAATATAGCTGAGTCTACGCGAAAATCCAGCTGGACGCTGACCTCTCCTGCATCGGTATAACGGATAGCGTTTTCCAGCAGATTCATTACGATTTGCTCCATCCGTTTGCCATCCCCTTGCAAACCGAACGGTTCACCGGTACAGCTGGAATTTAGCTGCAACCCTTTTTCTTTAGCAGTCAATTCGACTTTGCGGACCGCCTGATCGACGAGCAGCGCCAAATCGACCTCCTCCAGATTCAGCGGTATTTTCCCTTCTTCCATTTTGGCCAATTCGAACAAATCGTCTACCAGATGTTGAATCCGGTGCGCCTCTTGGTCGATGATGTCCAAGTAGAGTGTTTTTTCTTCTTCCGTCTCATACAGGCCTCCCTTGACCACCTTGGCATACCCCTGCAGATAGGTGATCGGCGTCCGCAGCTCATGGGAAATATTAGCGAGAAACTCCTGACGTGTATCCCTGTAGTGCTGCAGATCCATAGCCAAATCGTTGATGGCACCAGCAAGAAAGCCAATCTCATCGTTGCTGCTGATCGTGAGCCGCGTTTCCAGTTCACCAGCCGCAATCTTGCGCGTAGCCTTCTGCATTTGGACAAGCGGTCGCGATAATATGCGGGCGATAAACCAAGTGATGGCTAAAGCAAGCACAAAGGCGCCCAGACCAGACAGCAGCAGTATATCTCTCACCGTAGACAGGGAATGTTCCATATTCTCCGTGGAAGACATCACATAAAGTGCCGAGGTAATAATGTCAACGCTTGAGATGGGTTGTCCAGTAACAAAATAACGGTAGCCGGACGGGTCTTTGTACAAGAAACTTACCCTTTGTCCGGTGAAAATAGCTTGCATATCCTGAGCCCGGATAAAGGAGCGATCTGTAGAATCGTGAAAACCGGAGTGCAGCATCACGTTGCCATCCAAAGAGATGTTAAAGATACTGACATTGGAAAACTCTGCAAAGGACATCATCATTTGACCGTTCGTGGTATCTTTGGATTCGGCCATCGCTGTGAAATGGGAGGCCAGTTCCTCAGCTTCCGTCTGCATTTCCTGGTAATAAAAGCTTGTAAACATCCGGTCTATCACTATCCCGAGTGAGAGCAGAACAATCAGAAACACCGACATAATCACGACACCCAGCTTAAAGCCGATGATGTTGTTTTTCATTCGACATTACCGGGAATCTGGAATTTATAGCCGAGCCCCCAGACGGTTTGCACCGGAACATAGGAAAGACCTGCCTTCAGCAGCTTCTCGCGGATATTCTTAACATGCGTATCAATAACCCGCGTCTCGCCGCCGTAGTCATTGCCCCAGAGCTGTTCCACCAATTCTTCCCGGGTAAACACGCGTTGCCCGCTGCGCGCCAGCAAATACAGCAGATCAAATTCCTTCTGTGTAAAGAGGATTCTCTCACCTTGAACCTGTACTTCTCGTGCCTGCGGATAAATCCTTAACTCCGGGTGCTCCAGCGCCTGCTCCTGTGACGCGGAAACCCGGAACATATTCGAACGCCGCAGGAGAGAATGGATTCGCGCAAGCAATTCTTCCGGTTCAAACGGTTTGGTTAAATAGTCATCCGCACCGATGCCCAGGCCATGTACTTTATCTTTCGTTTCAGACCGTGCGGTAAGCATCAGAATGGGCGTCTGACTGCTCTCCCTTACCGCCTGGCAGACCTGCCAGCCATCCATGTCAGGCATCATTACATCCAGCAGGATCAGGTCGAAGTTATGTTTCTCTATCATGGTCAGGGCTTCGTGCCCGGTGGAGGCTTCCTTAGTAGAAAAACCCTCCTGCAGCAAATAAATGCGCAGCAAATTACGCATGTTCCATTCATCGTCAACGATGAGAACCTGTGCTTTGGACAAGCTGTTCACCCTTTTCGTGGCCAAGTTTCTTTATTCTTTTTTCAATTATACCTAAAAACAAAGAACAAGCCGACCACGGATGTCCCGCAGCCAGCCAGCTTGCTTTAATGCCCCGAATGGGGATTGTCTCCAGAGGCGGAGGTTATTTCGAGCATGTCATCTATTTCGCTCTGTGTACTGCTGGTTATTGTGCCGGTATCGCCGGTTAGCCAGGCATGATTATAGGGACCTTCTGCCGGTGAATCCTTGAACTTGGGCTGAAGCTCCATCATATAATTCATGACCGAATCCGGTAGTCCGTCTTGTTCCGTAAAGATTAACGGTGCATGTTTTCCCAAATGGGAGAATGGCGCAGCGGAGATGGCCAGCATGGTGGAATCCTTCGTCAATAAGGATAGGTTATGGCCCGGAGTCGTGATACCCCAGCCGAAGCCGCTTACCTCATCCTTGAATTTGGCAAAAGCAATCGCATTCGCATAAGGATCATCACCAGAGATGCGGGTTACCGTACCATATGCTCCCAGCTGCTCCTCTACTTTTCCCGAGACAACAGAAGCTGGGCCTAGAAGGTAAATGGCAGCATTGCCTCCGCGCTTTTTGAGCGCCTCTGCCGTGGAGGCCGGGATATCATCCTTCGCTACGTATAACAAAGGCTCAGGCATATGCGCAATCCAGTTGACTGCAGGCAGCGTATATTCGGGGCTGTTCATTGAGCCGATAATTACACTCTGCGGCAGTTCGCCGGATACTTTGGCATAATAAGCATCAATCGCCTGAGCTACAGCAGCAGGATCTTCGCCTTCTATCTTGTCCACCTTTAAATCCAGTGCCTTAAGCTGCTCTTCCACACCGTCCGCGACGGATCCTACCAGAACGACCTGGATGCCCGCATTGCTCTCGGCACCCAGCGGATTCAGCCTCTTAAGCTCTTCTAAGGTAACCTCCGGAATGCCGTCTTTACTCAAGAACAAGACCGGTCCGTTGCTCGGATGGTGGATTAAGTCAGTACTCACTGCAGCAATTTGCCAGTTATCCGCATGGGTTAGGACTACGCTTGCAGGACGGTTGGCCTTGGTTTCTGCCGTCCATAAAGACCGGGACACCAGTACTGCTGCCTGAACCGGGTCCGAGGTATTGATCCGGGTCGTGTTTTTGGTCGCAATCCAGGGCATAGAAATTGCAGCAGAAGAATTCTGTTCACTTTGCGGAGCTGCTGATTCCTTATCCGATTGACAGGCGGTCAGCACCGTACCAAGCAGCAAGGTCACAGCGCTTAATTGTATGATTTTCTTCATGTGTATCCCTCCATTCATAGCTATCACGGATACTTAGAAGTTTACCCATCAAATGTGTAGAAAGAATGTGGAATTCCAACAATTTAAGAATGAGTATTAAGTAGGAATTGGAGCAGCCTGAAAGTGAATGCAAGTGGAAACGGATTCGCCGTCCTCAAAAGGACGGTATCCGTTTCAGCGAGAATTAGAAGGATAATTTATAGCGTGAAGCATATAAGTTCTTATAATTAAAAAAGCTGAACGGAAAGTGCTCCGTCCAGCTGATCCTGATCAGTCTTCTTCTGTACTTACCAGTGCTTCGCGATAAAAGTATCCCGGCCGGACTGTTCCCGGTCTTCCTTATAATGCTTCGGGTTCTTCTTGTGATAATCCTGATGATAGTCTTCTGCCGGGTAAAAGACCGGTGCGGGCAGGATCTCCGTAACGACAGGTCCCTCGAAACGCCCGCTGGCCGCTACCTGCTCTTTGGAAGCCAAAGCTGCCAGTCTTTGCTCTTCATTATAATAAAATACCGCAGTCCGGTACTGCGTTCCCCGGTCCTGGAATTGTCCTCCGTCATCAGTCGGGTCAATCTGCGGCCAGAACAACTCAAGCAGCTTCTCGTACGGGAAAAGTGCCGGATCAAAACTGATCTGCACTACCTCATAGTGTCCTGTAGTGCCTGTCTTGACCTGTTCATAGCTTGGATTCTCGACTGAACCCCCGGCGTAGCCTGATACAATTCCGTGTATACCGGGCAATTCCTCAAAGGGTGTAACCATGCACCAGAAGCAGCCTCCTGCAAACATTGCCTGTTCCATACCTGTAATCCCTCTCCCTATCTATAAAGCTCTACATACTATAACGTATGTTAAGAAGATAAGGTTAAATCTGCATAAAGTCAATTTGAGGGAGCGGTCTGCCAAGAATAAGTCTTTTTTTCAATCTCGGAGGAGCTATAAATGCCTGCGATCAATTCCAGTGTTTTGAGTCCTTCTGATCCGTCAATCCAGAATGGTTTTCCTTCGCGGACATGGTCATAAAAGTCATGAATCAGTCTTTGATGCCCCGTTCCCCAATACGACTTGCCTTGTATACCTGACACCCCCGGCTCACTGAGCAGCGTTTCCCGTCCGTCCTTCCACAGATACAGGCAATCCCTCCGCAGCAGCAGCGTCCCCTGTTCGAATACTATTTCCAGCTCGACGGGTGAGTTAACCAGGTAGGCATTGCTGCCGTAAAAAAGTCCCCTGACCTTATTCCTGAAGTTGATGCAGGCATGTGCCGTATCCTCCACTTCAATAACTCCGTCCAATACATCCGTACTAACGCTTCCCTGCACCGATGAGATGTCACCGCCGAACCATTGCAGTAAATCCAGCGTGTGGATCGTCTGATTGATCAGCACCCCACCGCCCTCTGAGGTCCATTTCCCTCTCCAGTTGCTCTCCTTGTAGTACTCAGGTGATCTATGCCAGGTGACAATCCCCTTCATACATACAAGCGGTCCCAGCACACCGGATTCAATGGTCTCCTTAATCTTGATAGAGGGTTCATTGTAGCGGTTCTGAAATACGATGCCGAGCTGGCCTTTGCTGTGCTCCGCAGCTTTCAGCATGCGCTGGGCAGAAGGCAGGTCAACCGCCACCGGTTTTTCTGTTAAGACATGTTTGCCTGCCTGCAGCAAATCGACCGCCATCTGCGCATGCAGATTATGCGGTGTGCAGAGGTGGACGATATCAATATCAGCTCTGTTCAAAAGCTCCTTATAATCTGTCAGCGCGCCGCAGCCATATTCTTCTCCAAATGCTGCCGCTTTGGCCCCATCAATATCTACGGCCGCCAGCAGTTGTCCCCCTGATTGTGCCGCGATCGCCTTGGCATGCAAGGGAGCTATTGCTCCGCAGCCGATTATGGCTGCTCCAAGTATTGTCATCTTGTGCACCTTCCAATCTTATTTCCGTTCCTATCAAGCCTTTATGAGTGTCTCGGGCGTAAGATTTACCGCTTGGGCCTGAGCTTTCAGGCATAGCTCCGCTGCTTTGAAGACATGCTGCTGTGTCATCGCAAATTCTGTCCGTTGCAAGCAATCCAGTATCAGCTCGCCAAAGAACGGAAAGCCGATTTTGCCGGCAACATGCTCATAATGCTCTCCTTGACGGTCTGCCCAATAGACATGATCCGTTGTGTTGGAGCGGGCAATATCGCTGTATTTGCGCAGCTCGATATACCCTTCCGTTCCCATAATGATCGTTCGGCCGTCACCCCAGGTGCCCAGTCCGTCCGGTGTGAACCAGTCGACACGGAAATATTGCGTCGCTCCGTTGTCGCCGACAAGTGTTGCATCGCCGAAATCCTCCAGCTCAGGGTAAGCAGGATTGTTGTAGTTGGCAACCTTGCTGTGCAGTACCTTGGCATCGCGGCAATCCGCATAATACAGGAATTGTTCAATCTGGTGACTGCCGATGTCGCAGAGGATACCGCCATATTTGTCCCGCTGGAAGAACCAATCCGGACGGCTTGATGCGCTCAAGCGGTGAGGGCCCATTCCGATGATCTGAAGCACACGGCCGATCACTCCCTGCCGAATCAGCTGTCCGGCATACACCGCACTCTCCACATGCAATCTTTCGCTGAAATAAGTCATATACTTCTGCCGCGTGAATGCAGTCTGAGTCCGTGCTGCTTCCAGCTGTTCCATTGCGGTAAATGGCGTTTTGTCAGTGAAATAATCCTTCCCGTGTGCCATCACCTTGAGTCCGAGCGCCCCTCTCTCGGAAGGAACCGCGGCCGCTGCAATGAGCCGGACCTCGGGATCCTCAAGAATTTCTTCGGCGGTGCGTGCGGCTTGAACACCAGGATAAGTGCTGACAAAGGTTTTTACCTTCTCCGGATCGGGATCAAAGACCCATTTCAACCGGGCGCCTGCTTCGACCAGACCATTACACATCCCATAGATATGACCGTGATCCAGCGCCATCGCAGCGATCATAAATTCACCCGGTTTTACAACCGGTCTAGCTTCATGAGTAGGTGCATACATCATTCCATCTTTTCTGCTCATCTTCAACCCTCCCGGTCACAGCTTCGAAATCAGGTATTTGAGGCTGATTTCCAGACTCTCGAAAGGATCGCGGCGGCAGACATCCTGCTCAACAACAAACCATTCCACACCTGTTTCACGGCCGGCCTCAATAATAGCTTCATAATTCATGTTTCCTTCACCGATCTCAGCAAAAACCTGTCCCCTGGAGATGATAGCCATATCCTTTAGATGCATGACCTGCATCCGGCCCTTTACCTTGTGAACCCAGTCCACAGGATTGGCTCCCCCGGCCTGAACCCAATACATATCCAGTTCAAAGCCGAACACCTCGGGATCGGATTCCTGCAGCAGCACTTCCATACCCGTAACCCCGTCAACCCGTTCGAACTCAAAATCATGATTATGATAAACGAATTGCAGGCCATGCTCCTCCTTCAGGGTCCGCGCAATCCCGGAGGCAAGTTTGGCAAATGTCCGATAGCCCTCCTGGCTGCTCTGATATTCTCCCGGCAGTCCGCCAAGGCCGATGTATTTGCAATTCCACAGCTTATGTTCTGCAGCCAATGCGTCCAGGTCATTCACCAGCCGGTTCCACGGCACATGGGTCGCGCAGATGGTCAGCCCAGCTTCATCCGCGTATTGTTTGACCAGCTGCGGATCAATCGGACCAATTCCGGAAATCTGCACAGCTTGATAACCCATCACTTTCAGCTTCTGGAAAGCTGCCCTTAAATCCTCTGCGGTCTTGGTAAAATCACGTAGCGTGTACATTTGTGCGGCTATTGTTGAACGTTGCATGTGAGCAATTCACCCCTTATTAAGTTTGTCTATCCTATAATTACATTAATGAGTGCCTTTTACGTCAAACGCCCGCTGCTCTGCGGCTTCCTTCCGGAAGGTAGAGCTCTCCACCCGTTCCATGAGCTTCTCATGAAACAAATCACTATCAATTGGAAGATCGACCCAATTGTCAGTCCAAGCGGACAAGTACATTGCATTCGAAAGTGTCAGGCCGTGAATCCCCTCTTCCCCGGGAGCAAGCAGCGGTTCGTCATGCAGAATGGCATTGGTGAAGTTGCGCAAGATTCCCTTGTGCTGTTCTCCTCCGCCCTCTGGAACCGGAATCTCACATTTCCAGCATTCGGGTCTTCCGAAGCCTTCGGCAAATTCGGCATTAAACTTCGGTTCTGGGATGCGCAGACGCCAGAAGGTCAACTTGCCGTTCTCCACGACGATTTTTCCGTTATCCCCATTGATTTCAAAGCGGTTGGTTCCCGGCGCCTCCCCGGTAGTGGTGATGAACAGGCCTGTTGCTCCGTTCTCATACTCGACATAAGCGGTTACATCATCTTCTACCTCAATATTGCGGTACTTGCCAAACTGGCAGAATGCACGCACACGCTTCGGCATCATTCCGGTTGTCCATTGCCAAAGATCCAGCTGATGCGGGTCCTGGTTCAGCAGCACACCGCCGCCTTCTCCAGCCCATGTAGCCCGCCAGCCCCCGGAGTTGTAATAGCTCTGCGAACGATACCAGTCAGTAATGATCCAGTTGGTGCGGCGAATCTCACCCAGCTCACCGGACTGAATCAGCTCTCTCAGCTTTTGATAGAGCGGGTTGGTCCGCTGGTTGTACATAATGCCGAATTTGCGGTCACTTTGCACAGCGGCTTCGTTCATCTCCTGCACGGCTTTCGTATATACACCGGCGGGTTTTTCAATTAATACATGATAGCCGTGCTTCAGCGCCTCGATCGCAAGCGGCGGATGATCATAATGCGGAGTGGAGATTAATATGGCATCAATACTTTTGGAGGCAAATAATTGAGCAGGTGTGCTGAACCTGAGCACCGTATCAGGCAAGTGCTCTGCTGCCCACTCCAGGCGTTCGGGGCTTGTATCACAGACAGCCGCCAGCTCAGCTCCTTTTACTTGATGAATCAGATCGAGCGCATGGACCCGGCCCATATTTCCAACTCCAATAATTCCATAACGAACCTTCTTCATCCTATGAATCACTCCTATGTGAGTTATGATATGAGAATAACCCTATTTCCAGACAGTGAACATGACCGGAATTAAGGTTTTTTTGTACATAATTAAGATGTTTTAGTTAAATGAAAGCGGTATACTGGATTTATTACACATTAAAGGAGTTATATGATGAATCAATCCGGCAACCTTACAGGAGCGTTACTGCAGAATCTGACCGTCACCGTTACCCATGCCCACTTAAGCAGCAGATACCCCGGATGGAACCGCTTGAATGAGACGCCATCCTTTAACAGGCTTTATTTCATTGATGGCGGCGAGGGTAAGGTGATCCTGAACGGGCAAGCCCATTATCCGCGCCCCGGCCAATTGATGATCATGCCGGCAGGCTCGACGCAAACTACAGAAACCTCCCCTGACAATCCCTATAAGCGGTATTTTTGTCATTTTGATGCCCATATCGGAGAATGGCCCTTGTTTCATACAGGCAACAAGCTGTACATATGCGATGTTGCGGAGCCGGATGCCATTCGAGAGATTTTCACAGAGATGATAACACGGTTTCCGGAAGAGAACCTGCTCTCCACCATGCGGAATCAAGCCGCACTACTTCATCTGCTGGCACTCTGCCTGGAGGACGGCGGATATTCCGATTTCATGGGTGAGCTGGCTCATACCAATGGTCAAAGACAGCTAGCGAACGTCCTGCAATACATTGAACAGCGCCTAACGCAGCCTATGGAGGTAGAGGAGCTGGCCGAGCTGGTTCATCTGCATCCGAACTATTTCATCCCCTATTTCAAGAAATACATGGGGGTTCCGCCCATGCATTATGTGCAGCTCAAGCGGATGGAGCTGGCCAAACGACAGCTTTCTTACTCCACTTCCAGCATTTCCGATATCGCTGCGCAGGTGGGTATGGAGCTGGCCCATTTCTCGAAATATTTCAAGAAATCTACCGGAGTATCTCCCTCTGCTTACCGGAACAGCACTAGGTAGAGGGGAGAACCGGACTATGCGAGTCCAAGGACATGAACCAGCAGAAATCCAAGTCCCGAGAGCAGTAACGAGCCGATTAAGCCAGCCAGCAGCGGCTTTTGACCCATTAGGGCAAAGGTCTTGATATCCACACCAAGCCCGAGTCCCGCCATCGCCATGGCCAACAGCATATAAGCCAGGATAATCAGATCAGCCGCCCATTGCTCAGGGATGATTCCCAGCGTATTTACGCCGCTCATCAGCAAAAAACCGCCGATAAACCAGGGAACCGGAAGTTTCCTCCACTGAATTTTGGAATGTGCAGGCTGTACAGCCGCCATTTGCCCCCTAAATTCCCTCTCTGTTTTACGCTGTCTATAGGCTTCCCAGACTCCGATAGCCAGTGCTACCGGAACAAGCATCGCTACCCGGGTCAGCTTCACGATCACCGCAAGGTCTGCTGCCTTTTCACCGATGGGAGCGGCAGCGGCGATCACATGCGCTACTTCATGAAGAGTGGCTCCGGCAAATATCCCATATCCTTCTGGACTAAGGGACAACACCGGGTAAATCAACGTATACACCAGCGTAAATATCGTCCCCAGCACAGCTACAATTGCCGCACTTATTGCGGTCTCATTGTCCGAGGCCTTAAGCTCAGGAGAGATTGCCGCGACGGCTGCCGCTCCGCATATGGCAGTTCCGCAAGCGGTCAGCAGTCCAAGTGTCCTATCAATTTTCATCCATTTGCAGAGTCCATAAACGGTGAATAAAGTAAATACAATGTTAATCACGGCAATCGCCAACACCTTGGGACCGGCCTGCACAAGTTGAAACAGGTTCAATCTCATCCCGAGCAGGATGATCCCTGCTCTGAGCAATCTCTTGCTGGAAAAGCTGATGCCCGGCACAGCCTGCTGCGGAACACCTGCTGCTGTGCGAAGCAGAACTCCTAACAGAATGGCAATTACCAGCTGGCCCATGATGCCCAGGTAAGGCAGCAGCGCCAAATATTTGGCCGCTATGGCCAGCAGTCCTGTAAGCAGGATTCCTAGAAAAAATCCGCTGTATTTATCGTTCAAGCGCTGAAGCTGATGTGCATGATTCATCTCAAACCACTCCCTGTTTGTGTTCAATTACGTTGCTAACTTGTAATCTCACTATAAGGGCAGCCAGCAGGGAAGTGAAATACGTCTTTGCTATTTCTATCATTACAAAAACTTATGATTGATGATAATAAATATGTTAAAATGGATAACAAACGGCCATACGTAAAGAATTCCAAGGCTAATAATGAGGTATAATTATGATCGTAGATGCATTGCGTGTATTTGCAACCGTAGCTGAGCAGCGCCATTTCTCCCGTGCAGGGGAGCTGTTGAACCTCTCCCAGCCCGGTGTGAGTCTGCATATCCGCAACCTGGAAAATGAACTGGGAACCAAGCTGCTTCACCGTTCCCCGAAGGAAGTCCGGCTGACAGAAGCAGGAGCTATTCTCTATAAACATGTGAAGCAGATCCTCTCGCATTATGAAGAAGCAGGCAGGGAAATCCAACTGCTGCGCGATGAAGTCACGGGGAGTATTCATATCGGGGCCAGCTTTACGATTGGAGAGTACATCCTGCCTGGCAGAATTGCCGGGTTCGCCAATCAATACCCGCAGGTGAATCTGCAGGTCACGATTCACAATACCGAGGAGATTATTGCCGCCATTAAATCGAACATCCTTGATATCGGGTTCATTGAAGGCGAAACGTCGGACCATGAGCTGTCCGTGATTCCCTATATGAAGGATGAAATGATCATTGTAGCTCCATGTAGCCATCCCCTCTCGGCCGCAAATGCCGTAGATAAAGACATGCTCCAGAATCAGGTATGGGTGCTGCGGGAGCCTGGCTCCGGCACCCGTGCCTTCAGCGATCATTTTCTGCAGCATGCCCAAATTTCCCATAAGCGGTCTTATATATTCAACAGCAGCCAGGGGATTAAGGAAGCCGTTTCTGCTGGATTAGGAATCGCCATGCTCTCGAGATGGATTGTGCGCAAAGAGCTCGCCCGGGGCGAAATCAGCGAGCTGCGGATCAGGCATCAGCTGCTGGAGAGAAATTTCTCAATCATCAGCCGCAAAGAAAACGCTGCTACCATGGCCATAACCGTCTTTATCGAGAAGCTGCTTGCACCGGTTAATCCAGACCGTAAACCGCCAGTCTAATTCTCATAGAAACTTAAGACTCAACCAGTACTCCATCCTCCAGATGCAGCACGCGGTCACACCATTCCAGCATCCGTTCATCGTGGGTTACCATGACTGCCGCTTTCCCCTCACTCTTCACTTCATCAGCAATCATCCGCACCACTTCCTTGCCGCGCTCATAATCAAGGCTTGCAGTAGGCTCATCTGCGAACAGAATCGCCGGCTTGTTCATCCAGGCCCTGGCAATCGCCACCCGCTGCTTCTCTCCGCCGGACAGCTGCTCGGGATAGTGGTTGCGGCGCTCCCAAATGCCTAACCGTTTGAGTAAATACGCAGCCCGCACTTTGGCCTCTTTGGTGCTGAGCTTTGCCAACTTGGCTACATAGAGCAGCTGTTCCTCAACCTTTAAATAAGGCAACAGCTGTGCGCTTTGAAACATAAAGCCGATTTTTTGCAGCCGCAGCTCGGTTAGTTCGCTCTTGCCCTTATTGCCCAGGGGCTCCCCGTCGATAAGGATTTCCCCGCTTGTTGGTGTCAGCAATGCACCGGCCGCCGAGAGAAAGGTGCTTTTTCCGGAGCCCGAAGGACCCAGAACCGCTACAAATTCACCATCATTGACCGTCAGATCAAGATTCTTCAAGACCGACATCGTGCTGTCTCCGTCCCCATACGTTTTGGTCACTTGCTTCATGATTAATTTGGCACTCATGCTCCAGCCCTCCCTATCGCTTCCAATGCATCTACCTTAGCAACTCTTGCTACAGAAATAAGTGATCCCAGCAGAGACATGCCGATAAACAACACGCTGGTTAAAATAATCGTCGAGCTCTCCAACTGAAACGGCATCGAGTCCGGCAGCCCCTTATTTATACCAAAGGTCAGCAGCAGGCTTATTACCAGACTGGCCACGGACAGTATCATTACCTGCCCTACCACACTCCAGGCAAGATAGGACATTTTGGTGCCCATGGCCTTCAGGATACCGAACTGGCTAGTCTTCTGAATCGTGATCACATAGAAGAACACGGCAAGTACAACGCCTGCGATGACAAACAGGAATACAATCATCATCATGAGAGAATTCTGCTCTGCCGAATATCCGGGTACGCTAGAGATCGCCTGTTTTTGCGTGATGACCTCCACATTGTCCAGTTTGGCAGTAATTTCATCAGCTTGTGCAGAAGATGCGCTGAGTGCTACCACATTGTAAGGCATAGACTGTGAATCAGCCTTCTCCTGCCGTGCCCCTTGCTTCATTTCCTGCCAGTCCAGATTATTGATATAGACAACCGGGGTATGACTGTACGAACTATCGTCCACAATTCCGGATACTTTCCAGGACATCCCTGAAGCCTGATCAACGATGGTGCTTCCTAGGGTAATTCCCGACTGCGCAAGCTGGGAGTCCACAACTGCGCTGCCCCCGGCTTCATTCGATATCCCGGTTCCCTGCACCACCTTAGGAGCAAGCATACCATTCATATCTACGGCAAAAAAAGTAATGTCCGCCTTCGCTTCCCCATTGTCCGATGTAACCGTGCTCGTCTGGACCGCAAGCGGTGTTGCTTTATCTTCGCCCACAACTGAACGTGCCGCAATTAGCTCGGCATCACTTAATTGAGAACGTCTGAAGGCATGATCGGCGTCGCCCTGGACGACAAAATAGTTAGCCGGCATATTCTCCACTGCTGAAATATTGGCATAGGCAAGTCCTCTGGCCAGCCCGGTAACGAACAGGACAAGAAAGGAGACCAGCAGCATGATGACCATGATAAGGCTGTAACGTGCTTTGGAATGCCTCATTTCCCTTAAAGCTAAAAACATAAAACCACTCCCTCTGCTCTGTATAAACACAGTGTAGAGGATGAAAATGAACGGAGTATGAATAAACAATTACAGAAGCGGCAGTTTCACGGTGAAGGCAGTGCCTGTACCGACCGTGCTTGATGCTTCAATCGTGCCGCCGTGCGTTTCGATGATTTTCTTCGCGATAGACAGTCCAAGCCCGCTGCTGTTGCTGTCACGGGTACGCGCCTTGTCCACTTTGTAGAAACGGTCGAAAATCATCGGCAGCTCTGCGGCTGATATTCCTTCCCCGGTATCCGCCACTGTAACTTTACAGCTGCCCCCGGTGGCTTCCGCGGATAGGGTGATGGTTCCACCTGAGGGTGTATATTTGATCGCGTTGGACAGCAGGTTCATCCACACCTGATAGAGCAGATTCGTATCCCCCTGAAGTGTTATATCCTCCAAATGCAGACGAACCGCCAGCTCCTTCTCCGTAAGTCTCCACTCCATAATCTGCACGACCTGGCGCAGCTGCGCACGAAGATCGAAGCTCTTCTTCTGCAGTGCATTCTCGTCATAATCCAGAGAAGACAGGGTGAGCAGCTGTTTGCTGAGCATCGAGAGGCGGCGGCTCTCCCCGTCAATAATGGAGAGGTACTCCAGTCGCTGGTTCTCCGGCAATGCAGAATCTTTAAGCGCATGGGCAAAGCCCTGAATGGAGGTCAGCGGCGATTCGATCTCATGCGAGACATTGGCGACAAACTCCTGACGCGCCCGGTTCGTCCGCTCCAGCTCCTGGCTCATGATCATAAAATGGGAGGCCAGCTGGCCGATTTCATCCCGCCGCCGGGTATTGAGCCGGATGTCGTACCTTCCTTTGGAAATCCTTTTCGTAGCGGCAGTCAGCCTCGTAATCGGTTTAACCACATGCAGCACGGTAACGAGGACAAACCACAGGCTGAACAGAATACTAACCCCAAGCAACACGGCAAAAAAGATCCGCAGCTCCCCAAACTGCACCTCGGCATCCGGACGCATAAACAGGGCATAGGTCTGGCCGTTGATATGCACCGGCAATCCTATCGAGTTGCTGAGCTGATTATCAAAAAAACCGGTTACAAACGCCTGGCTCGGAAACTCCGCCACTCCATGGTAGACCTCTCCGGCAAGCACGTTTTGCAGCACATCCTCGCCTAGATCATTTTTGCGGAAAGGCAAGCCATAAAACCTCTCGTCGCCCTGACCATTGGACAAGTATAATTTATACCCCAGGGATGCCGTACTTAGCAGATATTCTCCGACCGCATCGGGATGGTCCTGGACAAACTGCTGCAAACCTATCGCCATTTTCGTGAGTTTGGCATCGTTCTGTGGTTTGATCTTGACCTGATAATAGAAGTTGGATGCGAAAAACCCCATAAAACTGCTTATCAATATAATTGAGCAAAACAGCACACTCATCCGTACATAAAGCGACTTCATGCGTTCACCATCTCCACTTTATAACCGATTCCGCGCACCGTGCGGATCACAAAATCCTCTTGATAGTCAGCAAACCGCTGGCGCAGACGTTTGATATGCACATCCACCGTCCGTTCGTCGCCCTCGTAATCCGCTCCCCATACCAGCTCAATCAGCTCGCTGCGCGAGAACAGACGCCCCGGATACTGCGCTAGCTGCGCCAGCAGCTCAAATTCCTTCACTGGCAGCAGCAGCACATCGTTCCCGCTACTGATTTCATAATTTTTGCGGTCGATCACGAGCGAGTTGAGGCGGATCTTGTCATCGGAGGCTATCGAATAGCGGCGGAACAGCGCTTTGATGCGGAATAGCAGCTCCTCTGGCTCAAACGGCTTGGTCACATAATCATCTGTCCCCCGCAAATAGCCCTGCTCCTTATCGCTGAGCTGCTGCCGCGCCGTCAGGAGAATAATCGGAATGTCGTACGTTTCGCGTATGTATTGGCACAGCTCCAGCCCGTCCATCTGCGGCATCATTACATCCACGACGGCAAGATCCACCGTGCTCTCCTTCATCAGCCCTACTGCTTCCCGGCCATCGCCTGCTTCAACGACCAGATACCCTTCCCGGGTCAATACATGCCGCAGCAGTGTACGGATATTTAGATCATCATCGGCAACCAATATTTTTTTCATCTGAACACCTCTCCCATATCCCTTCTTAGCTGTCACCATAGTAGCAACATTGCTCCGTTAAGACAACCGGGAGTCCGGCAAGCTGGCTTTCATTATGTTCTAAATTACTGAAAATCGTCACACCGCATGTTAATATTAAGGCACTATTAAAACTTTAGGGGCTACATGAATATTTAGCTTGATCATAAGAGGAGGGCTTTTCTTGCATCCAATAACAGCAATGGAAATCACAGCCTCAATTATTTTTGTCATTGTTATATTTGTTATAGCATTGCTTTTACCAGATAAGATTAGGAAGATCAGTTTAATTACTGCAGGTTCGATAACTGTACTATTGCTTGTGTTTTTTGCAGTTCGTCCCTATTGGCTTGATTATCAGGTATCAAAAAAAACAGAACAACTTAACCAATATTTAGAGGTGAAATACCCTAGTGAAGTGTGGGAAATTAGCCGGCAAGCAGGAAGACAATACAACCCTTATCACCTGGAGGTTCGCTTCAGCAACGAAAAAGACTGGATATATATCTATTCCGTAGTAGATGCAGACAATATCCACCAGAGTGTATGGGGAGTTCCAGGAGCCATGGCTCCCAGTGACGGGAAGCATTATGAGATATATCCATTGGAAAAATAATATAGACTAAACAAAAGGCACTAGACTGTCCTCCAGCGAAGTGATGCTCCGCCCCATTAATTGCTCCAGGTCATTCGAGGTCGAGACAGTATCAATCTTCTTCAGAAAAGAATAAATCCAGTGCTGAACGCTGGCATCCTCCCGATGTGTTACCGGCTTGCCTGCCAGCGATGTCAGCGTTGCTGCGAGATCATTGAAGCTCCACGTATGTGGTGCAGCCAGCTCATAAATCCGATTGCTGTGCCCGGAGCCGGCAAGAACAGCGGCTGTAGCCAGGGCCAAATCATCGCGTGAAACGGAGTTGAACCGAAAGTCCCCCGGATGTGTAATCAGCTCACCGCTGCGGATAGCTTCTTTTAAACCAAGCACATTCACGAAATCAATATATAATGCATTGCGGAGAAAGGTGTACTCTAGCCCGGAATCCAGAATCACCCGCTCTGTAAGCGTATGGACATTGCCGGAAGCAACATTACCCCGTTGCTGCGGGAAGGCAAAGCCGGTATAGAGGATATGCGAAACTCCTGCTTTGACTGCTGCTTCAATAACCCGTTTGTGCTGGGCAAGGCGAATGCCGTCATCCGTGTGTGAGCTTGAAATTAGCAGCAGTTGGGATATATCATGGAATGCAGCTTCCAGCCCTTCAGGGACATCATAATCGGCATAACGTATTTCTATTCCTTGACGTTGTATTTCTATAACTTTGTCCGGATGGCGGCCACCTGCAACAATCAGCTCCCGTGGCATTCGTTGCAGCAGATTTTCAATAATCAGGCGTCCTAATTGGCCAGTTGCTCCCGTTATCATAGTCTTCATCGGTTTGCACCCTCTCTATGGTTCATGGAATTTGGTTAAGCTATTAACTATATAAGCAAAAAAAGCTGTTACTTACTTCTCCTATCGGATTGAATGTTAAGATGAGAGTTTCACCGGTGCTTTATACCTCCAAATTTATATAGAGCGGTTCAGTTTGTGCAGCAATGACATCAACTCCAGCAGTTCCTCTTCATCCAGCCGCTTCATGACTTCGGCAACCGCCTGACGGTTCTCCGGAAGATGCTCCTTCAGCAGTGCACGTCCGCTACCTGTGATAGAAATGACCGATTTCCGGCCGTCCGTAGCATGGCTTGCCCGGCTGATCAATCCGTCCTTCTCCAGCGGCAAAAGCAGCAGGCTGATATTGGCTTTGGTCACGCCGATTTTCTCGGCAAGCACCGAAGGCAGTATAATTCCGCCATGCTTGGCGATTTCCACCAGAACACGGATACGCGCTCCGTTCAAACCCTGATTCTGCCAGTATTTCTCGGATACCGCTACGACATTTGAAGTTACTTCAACCAATGTGAAGAATGCCTCCGTATATAGCGGCTGCTCTATTACATATCTTTGTAGATCGTCCATAAATTCCGCTCAGCTCCATATAGTTAATAACTTAACTACTTCAATCTACGTGAATTTACCGCATCTGTCAATCCTATAACAGTTCTAATAGCTGCTGATTCCGATAACTATTTTGATTTTGCTTCTGCTCTTCCTTGCTTTTTTGCAGCCTTCTTTAAGATCGGCAACGAATACAGTCTTCCCTATCCATATCCTCAGGTACAGCGAATGGAAATGGATCGGCCGGATAATCCCCTGCTGCTCCGTCTCCGTTCCATCCTCAAATTCTGTTTCCGTTCTGACTATCCACCGGTTGCCGATTCCAAATTCTATGTATTTCAAGACTAACACTCCTTGGATATGATTAACCCCCGCAGCTAATCCATTGAAGCCACAGGGGTTATTCTATATATGTTGAGCTTTAGCTTTACCGTCCCGCATTAAAATCATGTACAGCTTAAATGAGCACTGTCTGTGAAGACAGCGGTTCCTCACTGTACTGTTTGCTGCCCTCCAGTAAAACTTCCAGCTTGATCAGCTCGGAGCGGCTGGCCAGACGGATCGGCGGCCCCCAGGTGCCATAGCCGGAGGAGACGATTACATGCATTTTCTCCTTAAGCAGATAGCCCCAATCCAGCTCAAAGAGGCGTTTGGTAATCCAGTGATTAGGCGCAATCTGTCCGCGGTGTGTATGTCCGGATAAGAGGATATCCACCCCTGCCTTTGCAGCAAGATCAAAACCGGTAGGCTGATGGTCCATCATGATTACAGGACGGGAGAGATCCAGACCTTCCAGCAACGAAGAGACACTAAGTCTGCCGCCAGCCTCCATAGCTTCCGCGGTTTTATCTTTCCGGCCGACAATATAGACGCCCGCAGTTTCCACGACTTCGTCCTGCAGAACTTTGATACCTATGCTATCCATCAGCTCAGTATACTCTTTGATCGAGCCGCCGTAATATTCATGATTTCCCAATACGGCATATACGCCATGACGGGCTTTAAGCAGCTTTAACTGTTCACTCATTCCATTGCGGATAAACGGCTCGATACTGTCATCCAGCACATCTCCAGCCAGCAGAATGATATCCGGCTTCATGTTGTTGATCTCGGAGACCATTTTGCGCAAATGACGGTTGCCTACAATATTCCCCAGATGCAAATCCGAAGCAACGGCTACCGTAAGGGGTGTACTTGTTCCAATGGATTTTTCAATTTTGATCGGATGAGTGCGTACAATAGTGCTCCAGGCATTCCGTGAACCCCAGATGAGGAAGATGGCCAGCAACAGAACCAGCGTCGCTCCTGCTTCATAAGTAAATGCCGAACGGTTAACCCCCATCAGTCCCAGCACCCAGTAGAGCAGATCTGTCAACGGCAGCACAATTACTGCAAACTCCATGCAGGCCAAATAATAGGACCCGATCACTTTGAAGAATCTGGCTGCCGGTTTCACAGCCTTTGGCCATGGCACCATTCCGATCATATAGGCAAAAGCAATAACCATAAACACCGTCCAGTAGGCACCTGCTGGAATACCCGGCAGCCAATTCTCCAGCAGAACCCAGAGATGAAGACCGATGTAGAAATTAACCAATCCCAATACTAGCAGCACTCCAGCTCCGGAAAACAGCATGCGCAGTATTTTCATTCAACCACTCCTTTAGCGTACAGCTCATATCTATACGTTCTAACTCAAATCATATCATAAAGTATTAGCCGAGTATAAACTGTGCCGGAGCATTGTAATAAATGAGAGGGTCTGCCTCCTGACATCAACTGCTCTCATTGCCAAAATGCCGCACAGAAGTTATTGCAATTTCTCAACATATGATCAATACTTATCTCAGCATTTACAGGTAAATTTGTTCCGAAATCATCAGGGCTCGGCTGGGGGTTAAATCCCAATCACCCGCTGTCCTGGATGGCAACTTTTGGTCTGCTTGTACTGGTAATCTATTTAACGATTACATAGTAGAACGGGTAAACTCCTCGCGAAGATTCGTCAGGATTTCCCCCAGCCAGTTGGTGCCGCGCCAGGTAGTTCTTCTTCGTATCCTCGGATCCTCTTCCGTTAAACCCACACCCCAGATCCGGTCCGTCGGACTGGCCTCTACCAGCGTGGTTCCTTTAGTATCCAGCAGCGCTTGCAGCAGGTCCTCGTTCTGAATAAACTTCTCCCAGTTTCCTTGATAGACAATCTCTTTGCAGTGTTGTTCCCAAATGGTTTTGTCGAAACCTCTCACCTGACGCCCCAATGCCTTCTGCTCTCGGGGAGTTGTGGCCCGCAAGATTCTCAATCCCAGCTCTTCATCCTTAAATAATTGTGCCTTACTGTACATCATGTACTGCTCAGTGCTATTAAAGTGAAGCTCTCCCACCGTGAAACGGCAGGGATACCATTGTGAGAATGGTGAGCCGCTGCGGTAAAAATAGGTGAATTTCTCCATCTTGCTCTCTCCTCATCTCATTGATTGGAACCCCGGTTCATGTTATATCGGTACAGCTTAGAGGGCCGGTGTCCGGCATCTCTGGTGAAATCCTCAGTTTCCATCACACGGTCAGCAATCTTCCGGCGGAAGGCGGCGGCCAGCAGCTCTTTGCCCAGAATGATCTCATAGACACGCTGAAGCTCCGACAAAGTGAACAGGGGCGGCATCAGATTAAAAATAATATCCGTATATTCAACCTTGCCGCGCAGGCGTTCGATCGCATATTGAACCATCATCAAATGGTCAAAAGCTAAGCCTTCACTCTCCACGATCTCACGTTGGATTTTGCTGACATGGCCTTGAACGGATTCGGTAATTTTGACCACTCCTGATAAAGTCGCCTTATCACTTTGCAGAGTGATCTTGATAAATTGGTCCAGCTCATATCCTTGTTCCAGCTCTCTCCGGCTGACTTGGAGGATCTCATGTGCTAGCTCGAACCAGGCAGCATCCGCCGCATCATCCCCCGCCTGCACATTCAGCGCAGTCCGATCAACCAAAGCCATATAGGAACAGCTGATGACCCGCATCCGCGGATCGCGCTGCACCTCGCCCCAGGTATACAGCTGTTCCATATAGATATTGTCTATATTCGTTTCTGTGAACAATTCCCGGCGTGCTGCTTCATCCAGGCTTTCATCTATACCGACAAAACCGCCAGGCAACGCCCATTTTCCCAAATAAGGATGTTCGCCCCGTTGAATCAGCAGCAGCTGCAGTGATTTCTCAGAAAGCTTCCGGTAATTATCCTGTTCCCGTTCCATCACGGTAAAAATCAGCATGTCGACCGTCACGGATGGACGTTCATACATTCCGGCATCATATGTTTTTAGGAATTGTTCCTCGGTTATACCGTTGCGGTCAGTGACCGGTTGTTTTGACATCGCCAAACTCCTTTGCAGCTGCGGATTTAATTATTATCTTTTTGTTAATATCATAATGTTATTATATACATATACAAGACGTATTAGTCAAGCATTAGAGAGTTGATGCAGAAAATTGCAATACGCTAGAATGAGGATCCTGCCCGTAGGCTATATTGCAAAAAAAGCCTGACTGCACAGGCTTTCGCCGGGCATATCAGACTTTGGTATCCATTCTATATTTACAGCGGCTCTATATGTACAAGCACATTGGAAACCTGGTGGCGGTCCTTCAATTGGTCTTCAATTTCTTCCGTAATATCATGACTCTGCACCACGTTCAGCTTCGAGTTCACCAACACTGTTGTATCCACCAGCACATTGTTGCCATGAATACGTGCTTTAATATCTTTTATAGACTCTACGCCATCGATTTGGGCAACGGTTTGCTTCATCAGCTCCAGTTCGCTTGCGTCAAAGCCGTCCGTTAAATCATGGCTAGCCTTGCGGAAAATATCCCAGGCTGTCTTGCAGATCAGAAGCCCGACAATCGTCGCAGTCAGCGGATCCAGCCAGGGAATTCCAAACTGAGAACCGATAATCCCTATAAAAGCGCCTATGCTTACGAGCGCATCCGAACGGTTATCCTGAGCTACCGCTTGCATGGCATTGCTTTTGAGTTCACGGGCAAGCTTGATATTGTACGCGTAAACGGCCAGCATCACCAACGCACAACCCGCAGCCGTCCAGGCAGCGATAAGATCTGGCGTTTCCAGCACCGGTTGGGCAAATTTGTTAACACCCTGATACAGAACCTGCAACCCTACAGCAATCATAATGAATGAAGCAATCAATGCGGCTACCGTCTCCGCTCTGAAATGCCCGTAGCTGTGATTGGAATCAGGAGGTCTCCGGGAAATCTTAAGACCTGTCAGGATGGCGAGTGACGCAATGATGTCCGTACTATTGTTCAATCCGTCTGCAAGCAGAGCTTGGGAACCCGAGACACTTGCGATGAACAATTTGACGGCGGATAAAAGAATGTAGGCAAATAAACTGAGCCAGGCCCCTTTTTCACTTTGTTTAATGTCGCTGTAGTTTTCCAAAAAAAAGAACCTCCAAACAATAGTATTGTTCTATACTACACGCTGACATCCGGGTGGGTCTAGAGAAACAGTGTTGCCGGGCGGCGCATTAGTTAACCCTGCCAAATATAGTTGGGAAGCAGGAAGTGTTTTGCAATGCGCAACATTGTTTGCCCTAGTTCAACATCTGACAGTGATTGGTGTCGGGAACCGGATTTATTCTCTTATACAGAAAGGCTTTGCGGGCTCTCACACCTCACAGGGTAAACACAAAAAAGGACCTGTCCTATAAGACAGATCCCTTTTCTGCTAAACTATGGTAGAGCTGCTACTCTTACAATAAGCATTTATTCTGCCGGCGGAGTAAATGAACGCGCCGCAAACTCGGCGTCCAGCATGTAGAAAGCGTTACTATCGGATTCAATCCGTTTTAGCTTGGCGATAATATTGCTGAACAACGCCTCTTCCTCCACCTGCTCATCAATGAACCACTTGAGGAAGTAGATGGTCGCGTGCTCACGTGCATCCAGTGCCAGGTCGGCCAGATGGTAGAATTTCCGTGTATTCTGCTGTTCATGGGCATAGGCATGCTCAAAGGCATCCAGCATGGATGTATATTCGTTCTTCGGCTCCGGTAAGGCAGCTAGCGTAGCGCGATAGTCGCGGTCATTAAGGAATTTGTAAATTTTCATGGCATGAAACCGCTCTTCTTCGGCCTGTACCAGAAAAAAGTTGGCGAAACCGTCCAGACTTTCACCTGAACAATAAGCAGCCATCGCCAGGTAAACGTGAGCAGAATAAAATTCAAAATTCATCTGCTCATTCAATGTATTCATTAATTCTTCCTTCATGGGTCCCTCACCTCGTCCTTTAGAGTAATTTGCTTGAAACAAGCTTTATGTAAATTCTCCTCCATCTTATCATCCATGCCAGTGAATCGGCAAACGAAAGGAAGATTAATTGCGAATGAAAATGATTTGGCTGAAATACCGGCACTTCACCCCGCGAGACTGGAGCAGACTCTTTCCTGTGACTGCCGTACTTACCGTCTTGCTTGCCATCAGCGGATGCGCAGGAAGCGCCAATATGCAGACAGGAAATATTTCTCCCACGGACTACATAACCGCAGCACCTTCCGCAACAGCGGCTGCAACAGCAACAGCGACACCAATGCAATTAGCGGCCAGCGGCAGCGATACAATTGATGGCAAATTGGCAAATATGACACTGGAGGAGAAAATCGGGCAAATGCTCCTGGTCGGCATTGACGGCACCGAGCTAGATACCCAGGCAAAAAGGATGATTGCCGAAGACAAGGTCGGCGGAATTATCCTGTATAAAGACAACATCAGTAACCTGAAGGGCATGGTCAGCCTGATCAATGACCTGAAGAAGAGCAACGCGGAGAATCCGGTTCCGCTGTTCATGAGCGTAGATCAGGAGGGCGGCAAGGTCAGCCGCATGCCTGATGAATATGCCGCAATTCCGTCAAACGGGAGCGTTGGCGCAGCCAACAATTCCAGTGCTGCCGGAACGATGGGCAAGCTGCTCGCCAGAGAGCTGCTGTCAGCCGGGTTTAATATGGATTTTGCCCCTGTGCTGGATATAAACAGCAATCCCGATAATCCTGTAATCGGCGACCGTTCCTTCGGAAACACTGCGGACCTCGTCAGCAGATTAGGAATTGCTGAGATGAAAGGAATCGCCAGTGAAGGCGTTGTGCCGGTTGTTAAACATTTCCCCGGGCATGGCGACACATCCGTCGACTCCCATCTGGAACTGCCGGTCGTGAACAAAACTGCTGCGGAGCTGGCCAAACTGGAATGGCAGCCGTTCGAGGCAGCCATTCAGGAGAATGCGGATGCGGTAATGGTTGCGCACATTCTTTTTCCAGAGCTTGATGCTGATAAGCCTGCTTCTTTGTCCAGGGCCATTATCGGAGACTTGCTGCGTGAAGAGATGGGCTTTCAGGGAGTGGTTATTACCGATGACCTCACCATGGGCGCCATCACCGGGCACTACACGCTGGCTGCCGCAGCTGTCGATACCGTACAGGCGGGCAGTGATATCCTTCTTGTCGCCCATGAATACGGGAATGAGCAAGCGGTTCGGAAAGCGCTGCTGGACAGTGTTAAAAGCGGCATCCTCGAGGAGTCACGAATTGATGAGAGTGTCTACCGCATTCTTGCACTGAAGGATAAATACCGTCTGACCGACCAGCGGACAGCCGTACCCGATCTGATGAAGCTCAACCAGAATATCACAAGCTGGCGAAGTTCGCTTAACAAGTAACAAAAAGGCTGTTGAGACACTCTCAACAGCCTTCAACAAGCTAAACGGGCAGCCTGTTGTTATATCAACAGACTGCCCGTTATTTGTACTACTGAATTACTACTTTATCCCCGGGCTTTAGACCAGAAAGAACTTCCGTCTTGTCCGTAGTTTCCAATCCGACCTTGATTTCCTGCCGTACATACTGTTCGTTTCCTTTATCCAGCATTACATATGCCAGATCTCCTTCATGCATAACAGCGATGCTGGAGACTACCGTGGCTTTCTCTTTACGCAACGTCTCAATTTCACCGCTAAGGCTGAGGCCGCCGATTAAATGTTCATCCGGCTGGAGAGAAATAACCACCTCAAATTGCGGCAACTGGCTTGCTGCTGAGTTCTGCCCGCTGGTTGTAGTGGCGAATTTCGATACCTCTGTCACTTCACCTTTAAGCGTAAGATTCTTCATTGCAGTCATCTTGACTTTAACCTTCATGCCCTTCTTGATGCGGAAGATGTCCTGTTCCCCGACCTGTGCAATAAATTCAAGCTTGCTGAGATCAACAATCTTGCCGATGTACTGATTGTCCGTCACCATCTGCGGCCGTTCTTTACTGCTGTCATACAGGAAAATGCCAGTTGCAGGCGCATGATAGACCGCCGATTGGAGCTTATTCCTTTTGTCCGCCAGCTCCCGCTCTTGAATGCCTGCGTTGACCTTATTCAATTCCTCATTCATGCGGGCCGTTTCCTGGGCTGCCAGCGCTTTGAGCCGCTCTGCTTCAGTTCCGATTGGAGCTGCAGTTTCCGCGTCCTGTTGGCTGACGAATGAATTCAGTTCCCCCTCCAGCTGCGCTTTGCGAATGGCAGCCTCTGTGGTGGCAATTTCGTTTTGCAATGTGCTTTGGTCCAGAGTGAACAGTACATCTCCCTTTTTCACCTGGCCGGCGTTCTCCACCTTCCACGCTGTAACCTTTGAAGCGTAAGGAGCGTAGACCAGAGTCTCCTCTTGATACTGTGATTTCCCCTTCACCTGAACAGTACTCGTTATGGTCTCCTGAGTAACCGGAAAGCTGATCGCTTGCGTAGGCTCCATCACCATCTGAGGTTCTTCTTTTTTGATCACTTTGGTGAACAGTAAATATCCCCCTACACCCACGATGGCCGCAATAATGACCCATTTCAGAGTCTTTTTAATTATCCTCTTCATTGTTCGGCGTCCTTTCAATTTAAAAATAGCTAGTCCCGCTTAATAGCAGTAAGCGCATCTGTTCTTGAAGCGCTAATCGCCGGATAGATCCCCGACAGCACACCTGTCATAATCGCAAATACAAGTCCGATAGGAAGGTTCGTTTCCGGAATAATGAAATGTATACCATCACCTGCTGTACCCACAAGCCTGTTGAGACCGTATACGATCAAGTAAGAAAAGAGGACACCCAATAGTCCGCCCAAAAGCCCGAGCAGTGCAGCTTCCGTGATAAACATATTGCGGATCTGCCCCATATTCGCGCCCAGCACCTTCATAATCCCTATCTGCCGTCTACGCTGATGGGTGGACATGGTCATGGCAACAATAATGGAAATGGAAGCAATGACTAGAATAAAAACACCTATTCCAAGCGCTGCCATTTTGATTGTATCAAATTGCTCTTTAAGCATATCCATCTGATACAGATTGTTGCTGGTCGTTAAAGACAGCTTCTGAATCATTTGTTCTACCTGCTTTATGTTGTCAACGTCGTCCACCTTAACCGTCACTGAGTTGTAGCTGCCTTCCTCAGGCACATTAATGACCGACATATTGTCAAAAGCAAGCTCTTTCCCGAGTTGAACCGCAGTATCCTGAGAGATATACATAATCTTGTCATAGGAAGCACGTTCATCGCTAGTCCCCGTCGGATTAGCCAGGATGCCCCCTACTTGCAGCGGTGAGCTGAGCTTAATGGCTCCTGACGCGCTGCTATAGTCCTGCGCCTGTATCTGTAGCTGCTGCCTATACATTTCTGAAGGGAGCAGGCTCATACTGGTGTATTGAGCATTTAATTCCTGGTTAAAAGGATCTGCCGAAAGACGCTCATAGAGCTTCATACGGGTTTCATTGTCAATCAGGCCAAGTGTTGCCCCATAATTCAGCACAGTCATACCCGGGAGATTTGAGCCTCCTCCCTGTTTGAAGGTATGGCCGTACTTATTCAGCATCTCTAAGTCTGTTGCAATGACTCTGGCATCGCCTATTTTGTTGTCGACCGTGACAATCTGCATGTAGCCGACATCTTGAAACGGCGCGGCTGCGACTACATGATCCAGACCGCGGATAATCTCAAGCTTCTGCTCCGTCAGCTTACCTGGATTCAGGTTCTCGTTTGTTTCGGCAGGAGCCTTACTGCTGTCTCCGCCGCCATGCGAGGGGATACCGCCGCCTGGAGAGACCATAATTTCATCCATTTTAAAACTGCGATTGACCTCCTCGGTCATATAGTTCTGTGCGGATTGTCCAACACTAAGCGCAACAATGATTGCTGCACAACCGATGGAAAGTCCGGTCATACACAGCCCGGTAACCACCTTGCGCCGTTTGACCTGATCCCAGGCCATACGGGTTATATCTCTGATCTTCACTGCGTCTCCTCCTCTTGAGGTTCCGCTTCTGCTGCCTTTTGCTCTTCGGTAATTAAATAACCGTCCCGCAGGGAAAAGATGCGCTGCATTTGCTCTGCTACCTCATGTTCATGCGTGACAACAATAAAAGTAGTGTTCATCGTCCGGTTGAGCTTGAGCAGGATGTCGATGATTTCTTCCTCAGTCTTGGAGTCCAGATTCCCTGTCGGCTCATCCGCGAAGATGACCGATGGCTCCGTAATCAGCGAGCGGGCAATACTTACCCGCTGCTGCTGGCCACCGGACAGCTGGGAAGGAAATAAATCAGCTTTGTCCGGAATGCCGACCTGCTCCAGCAGCGCAAGCGCCTTTTGCTTACGGATGGATGGCGAGACGGACTGGAACACAAGCGGCAGCTCCACATTCTCGCGCACGGTAAGACTGGTGATAAGCTCATAGGCTTGAAAGATAAATCCGATATGCTTGCGGCGAAACACGGAAAGCTTGTTTTCTCCCATCTTAACAATATCATGATCAGCAATGAAGATATGGCCTTCGGTCGGTTTCATCAGGCCGGCCATCAGGTTTAGCATTGTAGATTTCCCGGAACCGGAACTGCCCAGCAGGGCAACCATTTCACCCTGCTTTACATTGAAGCTGATATCGTGAAGCACGGGGGTCCATTCGTTGCCGGTCTTAAAAGAGTGCTTGATATTTTCTACTCGCAACATAGAAGCTGCTCCTTCTTCCATTGTTATTTAGCGTTGGTATCTTTCGTATTAGTTATCAGCTGGCGGTCGATGAACAGGTTGAAAACCTGGCCCCCAAGCTCCTGCCGCTCGCCTTGGAATTCATCAAACAAAGTTAATTTGTAAGTGCCGCCCTTGAGCTTCGTGTACAGATTTTTACTGAAGGACATCGAGAAGGTATTGCTATTTCCTTCTGTCAGATCCGTGCCAATAGTCAGCACTTTATCCTGTGATACGCCATAGGGATCAGTCATTCTAAGCACAAGCTTATGCTCCAAATCGCCACTGTCGATACTGTTGTCCCGGGTCAGATCATAGGTCATTACGATGTTGATGGTGTCGTTTAGTTCCAAAAGTCTGCCTTCTGAGTTGATGACCGATAAATTATAGGGGAAGAAAGTGATCTTCGTTAAATTGCTTGCCGGCGCAGTGGTTTTAGGTGTGAGCAGCAGGGCGCTTGCATTAATAAAGCCGGTAGCCTCTTGTCCGCTCTCACTTAATTTGTTTCCTGTCACCCCGGAGCCTAATACCAGTGAGATGTCCTCGGCACTTACCGCCTTCGGCAGCTTCGCCCAGAATGAAACCAGCTGCATACCCCCAGGTGTTGCAGCATTGTCGGGTTGATTAGGTTTCGCATCAAAGAACTGCCCGTCCTTCGTTCTGTAATACGCCTGCAGACGGGCCATCTTGCTTTGTCTTTTCTCCTGGCTGCTTATGAGCAGTTCCGTGTACACAATTTTGGAGTTGGTCCCCTCGTAAACCGTCGTACGGCTCTCCTGAACATTGGCATTTTTACCTTTGCCGCTGATTTTGTAGGTGCCTCCGCGGTCAATATTATCTATTGCATTCAGTGAATTACTCATGCTGAGGTCCAGGAACGGCACCTTCTCGGTATTCACGGTACTGAATAAATTGATTCGTACATTTTCGAATTCCTCTGTATACGGAACCTTGGACAAGACTACAATCTCAGCGGACTTGCCCGGAGCCAGTGTTGCCGCCTCTTTATCGATCAGCAGATCCGTGGTCGCCGCTAAATCGTTGGTACCCAGCTTAATCGCTCCCGTAAGTTCGGGAAGCGTAAGGGTTACGGACTGGGTGTTGGTGATGTTCAGCTTGGCCATGACGATATCATCATCCTTCCAAGGATAACGTTGTAAAGACGTCAGGTTGTAAGAGAAGGAGCCAAATTGATTCGTGCGATTATAGACCTCCCCCTTTTGTACATCAGCACGAAGCGCATAAGGAATGGTAAAGTAGGCTACCGGAAAAATTAGTTTGGGAGACGCCGCCGCTACCGTCCCAGGTGTACCAGCGGGTTCGCCAGTGGTTGGGCCGGTGGTTGGGCCGGCCGTTTCTGTGGCACTGACAGCTTCAATCATCTGCAGCTGCAGCCCGGCTTGTTCGACCTCAAGGGGGACCTGCACCGTAAGCGGAACAACCTTTGTTTCCAACGGTTTTAGTGTGAGCCCGCTGAGTGCCTTGGCGTTCACCGGAAATGCTGTACCTTTGGTCGACTTCACGGCAAGCTCGTAACTCGGCAGGGTCACCGCCTTGTTGCCGGCGTTCTTCAGACGTAACTGAAAGGACCATACTCCGTGGGCGTCTTCTGAATAAACCGAAGCATTCACCAGCTGCATTTCCACGGTATTGCTGTTAATACCGACTTTTTTGACAGCACTTGGATTCACAACAAAATTAGGAGTAGACGCAACTGGAAGCTTGAAAGACATTTTGGGAAGCTCAAGCTTCAGGGTCTCATCCTTTTGTGTAAACTGCAGCTTCATGTTGTTGGTATTCAGGGCTGCGGGAATTTCCGCCAAATAGTAAATGCTCTTTTTCTCCTGCGGCTGAATCTTGTAACCTGCCTGTGCGCTGTTCACTGTCAGCTCGAAAGAGGTGCCGCTTGCCGTTTGGAGATATGGCGTGTATCCGGCTTCATTCAGAACCTTACTGCCCTTATTGGTAATGCTCAGTCCTACCTTGGCGTACACTTTTCCGCTAAATTTATAGAGCTGCAGGGAATCCGCACTTGCTGTAACTGGAATGTCATTCATAGTGGTGCTCAGGATCTTGCCGCGTTCAGCGGCTGTGGAATAGCCCGCCGGAATCGCCAGAGAACCCGCATTCTTTAGATACCCCTTGGCTTTGGCGTCCCATACGTACATGGCAATCTTCATTCCCTGCAGCGAAGTCGTTTGACCGACATTGACATAGTAGGTCACGCGCAGGCTGTCCTTGGCTCCGACCTTTTTCTTAAGCGCATCAGCAGTTACTGGATTAGCGGGAATGGCTGAACCTCCCGGAGTGACTACACGCGGAAAATAATGCGTCATATTGGCACTAGAACTGCCGTTGTTAGAGAGCTTAAGCGTATAGGCCAGAATATTGCCGCCGGTTTGCGGCCAAATATTAACATCCTCCAATGCGGCAGTGACTCCTTGGCCTAATTGAATCGGATTGACTTTGACGGTTGCTGTTGTTGCTGCTGCTGGTGTTGTGCCTGCTGCTTCCGAAGAAGGAGCCGCTATCCCTCCGGCCACTTGACCGAGAACGATGGTGCTTAAGAGCAGAGCAACGTATGTATTTTTATGCTTTCTCACTTTCTTTCCCCTCCCAAGTCTATTAACTAGAATTATTATAGTTGTTGGCTGGAAGGTAAATGTAACCAAGTTGTAACTCTATGATGCGAATTTGTAACCTTTTTGTGCCAATGTTGCAAAAAAACAGCGCAACATGCGCTGTTTTCAGAACGGTGACCGTTAATATACCCTAATCGTTTGCGTCACTAAGAGCCGAAAGTCCGGCGGTACTGGCTCGGAGGCATACCTTCTGCCAGCTTGAACATTTTGATGAAGTAGCTGGATTGATGAAATCCGGTCTGATCTGCAATCTGCGCAACAGACAAATCGGAAGACACCAGCAGCAGCTTAGCCCTGGCCAGACGGCAGTCACTCAAATAACGGTTCGGTGTCTTACCCATGATGGACCGGAAGAGCCGCAAAAAGTGATAGCTGCTGTAACCCGCAAGCCTAGACATGCTCTCCAGTGTCCAGGGACGCTGGCAATCCTTATGAATCATGTCGGCTGTACGCCTAATGGAATGTCGGATCTCCAGGGGCACCGATCCATGAAGCGGCTCGGAATTTTGCAACAGTGTAACCAGAATTTCATAAAGTAAAGCCGAGAAACGAGGTTCACTCCGGGTTTCATGGACTGCGCTAAGCTCGAACAGCTCATCAAAAATAGACTCCAGCCCGGCATCTGGATCGAATGTAAAGAAATAACCCCGCGACTGATCTGCTTCCTCCAGTAGCGGCAAGGAAATGGCTGTATTGAAGTGAACCCAGCGCACTTCCCAGGGTCTGCGGGGATCAGAGCCATATTGCTGATATGCCCCTCTAGGGAACAGAAAGCCGCTTCCCCTTCCCATGGGAATCCGTTCTCCCTCCTGAAAAACATAACCCGTCCCTTCAAATACCAGATGGAGATTGTAGCTGTTCAGTACTCCCTCGCTTCTCCGTTCCGCATGCTGCGGAAAATGATTGTAATGCCCGAGAAATTCCGGATAGCATACATAGTGGGCGTAAGCCGGGGCGGGCAAGACCCATTGCTTTTTCATTTCGTCCCCCCTCTATTCTATACTTGGAAAGCAAACACGCAATATAGTCATATAATAGCAATATTATGTTATATCAGTTTTCATGTACCTGATAATACAATGGATTTGTAGAATATTCAAAGCATAATTTTACACTTGGAGGAACCTATGAAGAAACCAGTAGCAGCAGATCGGTTCGAGCTGGGCGTATGTTATTACCCCGAGCATTGGCCGGAAGAGATGTGGGAAGATGATTACCGCCGGATGGTGGAAACAGGCTTCACGATTGTCCGTATGGGTGAATTCGCCTGGTCCATTTTTGAACCGGAAGAAGGCGTGTATCAGTTTGAACTGTTCGACCGCGCCATTGATCTGGCTTACCGCCATGGACTCAAGGTGGTGTTGGGTACACCGACGGCTACGCCTCCTGCCTGGCTTACCGAACGATACCCGGAAGTACTTAATGTGACTTATGAAGGTGTTACGCTCCAGCATGGCATGCGCCGGCATTACAATTACAGCAGCCCCAAATACCGCGAGTTATGCGCCCGGATTGTAGCTCAGCTTGCAGCACATTATGGCAATCACCCTGGAGTAACCGGCTGGCAGATCGACAACGAGCTGAACTGCGAGATCAGTGAATTCTATTCCGAAAGTGATCACAAGTCTTTCCGGAAGTGGCTGCAAGATAAATATGGCTCCTTGGAAAAACTGAATGAGGCTTGGGGTTCAGTCTTCTGGAATCAGAGCTACACTAACTGGTCTCAGGTCTTTTTACCACGCCCTACCCCGGTCCCAAGACAGCCTAATCCGCATCAGGCGCTGGACGAGAAGCGGTTTATCTCTGATAATACGATTTCGTTTGCCAAGAATCAGGCCGACATTATCCGTGCAGCTGCGCCGGATCAATGGGTTACGACGAACGGGTTATTCGGCCATTTGGACAGTCATCAAATGAGTAATGAGCTGCTGGACTTTTTTAGCTATGATTCATACCCTCAGTTCTCCAGCATTCATACTGATCCTGCTGAACGAAATCCTCTGGGTGACCGGAGCTGGAGCCTGTCCCTCAGTGTTGTGCGTTCCATCAGCCCCAACTTCTGCATCATGGAACAACAATCCGGTCCAGGCGGCTGGGTGAACCGCATGGACATGCCCTCACCTAAACCGGGGCAGATGCGGCTTTGGACATACCAATCCATCGCCCATGGCGCAGATATGGTGCTGTACTTCCGCTGGAGAACGGCAACCATGGGCAATGAGATCTATTGGCATGGCCTCAATGATTACCATAATCAGCCCAACCGGAGAGTCCGGGAAGCGGCGCGCATCGGCCAGGAGCTGGCGGCATCCGGCAAAGAGATCATCGGGACACATGCTGAGGCCACAGTAGCCATTCTGCGGGATTATGACAATGAATGGGACGGTGAATATGATGTCTGGCACGGTCCTTTCATGTGGCAGAGCAACAAGGAATGGTTCAAAGCTCTGCAGCGGCAGCATATTCCCAGTGATATAATCTACTTGGGCCGCACTACAACCGTAGAGGAACTAGCCCGTTATCAAGTGCTGGTCTACCCGCATCCGGCCATCATGACAGATGAAACAGCGGCATTGTTGGATGAATATGTGCAGCAAGGCGGGAAACTGATCTTCGGTTGCCGGACCGGATACAAGGATAAGCGCGGACATTGCTATATGCGGCCTTTTCCCGGGGCGGCAAGACAGCTCTGCGGGGTAACAGTGGAAGAATTCACTGTTGTTAAAGGTACACGGCGTCCCACCTTTATCAGTTGGACTGAAGAACCTGAAGCACTGACGGGAGCCGACGCTTTTAACGATATCCTTCACGTGGAAGAAGACAGCGTGGAAGTCATGGCGACGTACGCTTCCGATTATTATAAAGGAAAACCGGCCGTTACCCGAAATCTCCGCGGTAAAGGTGAGGTGTGGTATTACGGAGCTGTATTCAATGAAGAAGCTGCGACAAGAATCATTGGTGCTCTAAATCTACGTTCACCGGCTGAACATTGGCTGGAGCTGCCAAGTGAGGTCGAGCTGCAAATTCGTCAAGGCGAATCCGCCAGCCTCACCTTCCTGCTGAACTACAGCGAAGAGCCTGCAGTGATCTCACTCAAAGAACAGAGAACAGATTTACTGACAGGAGAAAACATTTCGGGAACCTACAGTATGGAAGGGTTCGGTGTGCTGGTGCTCAAATAAGAGGATTAATTCAAGTAGAAAGTCCCGCTGCAGATAGTTTTGCAGCGGGACTTTTTCGTGAAGTTAGTGCACAGATTACATTACTTGAAGCAAACAGATGATCTCTCCATCAATCACTTCTTCGCTGACTTTCTTGTTCCCCAATGCCTCATGTATGCCTCAAGCCGATTCATTATCAGATATTACAGAAAAAATACCCTTGCAAACCACCGTTAATTGTTAGATATTAATATAATCTGTTTTTATTTCATCTTGATGATTCCATTGATAAAAAGGAGGAGCAACCATGAAACTGGAGCCTGTACAGGCGTCAGAAACTATTGACGTACAGGGCAAGGAGGAAAGCTTCCTGCAGGGAGTTAAGGATTGTATCCCCACTTTGCTCGGATATTTAAGTATCGGCTTTGCCGCCGGGGTTGTCGAGAAAACGGCCGGTCTTTCCATCGCTGAAATAGCTATGATTTCCATCATTCTCTACGCCGGTTCCGCCCAATTCATCGCGGCGGGAATGATAGCCGCAGGAAGCACGGGGGCCAGCATCATCATTACGATCCTGCTTGTGAATCTGCGCCACCTGCTGTTAAGTGCTGCGTTGTCCCCTTATTTCCGCCACCTCACACCCATGAGAAACCTGCTGATAGGCGCACTCTTAACCGATGAAACCTTTGGTGTCGCCATTCAGGAGAGTGCGAGAAAAAAACACATCAGCGAGAAATGGATGCATGGACTTAATGTCACCGCCTACCTGAATTGGTTGTTCGCGAACCTCGCAGGTGCTGTTCTGGGACAGTGGATCTCAAGCCCGGAGCAGTGGGGACTGGATTTCGCGCTTCCGGCTATGTTCATCGGACTACTGGTACTGACCATACTTAGTAGAAACAAATATGCACTGGATCTTATTGTAGGAGCTATTGCCGTAGTGGTTACGGTCGGTGTCTCCATCCTGTGGTCGCCTAATTTCGGTGTGATCGCTGCAGCTCTAATTGCACCTACGATAGGGTTGGTAATGCAAAAATGGAAATAAGACTGGATATCTTCTTGATTATCTTCGGAGCCGCATTGGTTACGTTCATTCCGCGGGTACTTCCGATGATGCTGCTAAGCCGGATCACCATTCCCGAATGGGGGATGCGCTGGTTGAGTTATGTACCCATTGCGATTATGTCAGCGCTCGTCGCCCAGGAGCTGTTCATTAAGGAAGGCAAATTCACTTCACTGTCATCGAATGTGGAACTGATCGCCGCCTTGCCCACCTTCTGGGTGGCCATAAAGACGCGCAGTTTGCTGGGAACCGTGCTTACCGGGGTTCTCTCACTCATGCTTCTGCGCTTGTTACTGTAACTCCTCGTGATTGCTGTTATCAGGCAAGTTAGCTGTTTTTTCCCCAGATTCTCCCTGTATGGCTGCCGATGTTCATGATCGCCTGCTGCGCTTCGGGCAGCAGGGCGGCCATGAATTGAAATACACTCCACATGTTCTTCCATACTTCCAGTGTAACCTCTACTCCAGCAGCACGTGCGCGATCGGCCAAACGTTCCGCATCACTGAGCAGCACTTCTTGATCGCCAACCTGAATGTACAGATGGGGCAAACCGTGCAGATTGAGCCGTAACGGAGAGAGTATCGCTGGCTTCTCCCCGGAAGAACCTCCTAAGTAATCCTCCAGAATTCTCTGATTGCCCTCCCGGCTCCCCGTAGGATCTGAATCAGCCAAACTATCATAAGAATATCCGTCCAAATGTACGAGATCACTATGCGGCGAGAGCAGAAACGCCCCTGCAGGCAGCTTCTCCCCTGCATCCCGCACACTGATCATTGTCATCAAAGCCAGAGTGGCCCCTACCGAATCGCCGCCAAGGATAATGTCATCCGGCGAATATCCCTCCGCCAGCATCCAGCGGTATGCATTGAGGCAATCTTCATTTGCGGCCGGATAACGATGCTCCGGGGCAAGCCGATATTCCACTGTAAGTACAGGAACACTGCAGGCTGCAGATAATCTTGCTGCCAGATCACGATAGATCTCACAGTTCCCGGAGATAAACCCTCCTCCGTGAAAATATAGGATTGCTCGTTTTCTTCCTTCCGCTTCAATGCAAGGAGCGATGACCCATTCAGCAGCGAACTGCTGGATCGTTACTCTCTTCACTTGAACATCACCCGGAAGCGCCGGCAATTGCTTGGCAGCTTCGGCCATTTCAGAACGAATTTGCTCTGCCGGCTTTCCTAAACTGCTTCCTGTTTGTTTTAAGAAGCTTTTCATAGCTTGAAGCTGTTCGATCGGTGTCTGCATCCTATTCATTCCTCCTACAAGGTTTTGTCTGGATTGTAAACCCTGTAGTATGGTACGCAGTCAAGAGGCAATCTGTATTCTAGGTTCTTTATGGCTCCATCTTAAGAATATGCAAGGTTTCCTGCACCCCCGGATGTCTCTCGGCAGATTCGAGGTTGCTCTTCAGATCGCCTAACAGCGCCTTCGTCTTTTCCCGCTTTGATATTTCGAGGTCAATGCTAATGACTTTCTGCTCAATAACTGCGATAAAATCAGCGATCCCGATACTTCCGTCTGCCGACTTCACCAGTGCCTTCTTGATCTCTCTCAGCGTAAACCCGCAAGACTTGGCATTCTGGATAAAGACGATTCGATTCAATGTCTCTTGCGTATATTGCCGGTAACCGGATGCCGTCCGCTGTGGTGCCGGAAGCAACCCGTGCTTCTCATAATATCTAAGCGTTTCAATATTCACGTTAGCCTCTTTTGCCAGCTCCCCGCGCAAATATCGGGCCATCCTCTCCACTCCTCTCCGTATCCAACTATATAGACTGAACTTATAATTCTTCTATTTTGGGAATGACCGTGACTACAGAGAATGTTTGGACTTCCGGCCGCTGTTAGGTTTGGATTTCCTGAAATAACCGCGAATCGCGGTAGAAATCCAAACCTAAAGGCGGACGCTGTCGCTCCTGCAGTTCCAAAATTCCCCTCCGCCACTTTTCCCTACATGTAATTCTCAAGTTCAATCTATATATGAGATTTATTTCAGCCGGTCCTTCAAAGCTGAAACTTCAGCTGCCTGCGGCTCCTCCTCTCCGTATCTCGCCTGATTGTAAAGCCTAAGCAAACCTTCAGGAACTGCCGGGGTATTACTGTCTCCATTACGGCGGCGGTTCTTCCCACCAGTCCATTCCTCCACATCCGCTCCCGTCTCTTGTGGAGTAAGAAATCCTTTTACTTCATATCCTTCGTTCCGATTGCCGTTAAGCCAATGGCGATACATCCAGCGTACCCGCTCACGGCCTCCATCCATTCCTTCCCAGCGGTCACTGTGTCTACGCAGCTTCAACCGGCTGCTCCAGTAATCCCGAATGCCTTGCACAGTCTTTCCCCAGGCGAAGATGCTCTCTTCTTCATCCTGAAAGGCATGATGCTCCTGCGGCGTTTCTCTCCGCAGCATGGACAGCAGGGCATCCAGTGCTCTGCGCAGCACTCCGCCTGTATTTCTGTAAAGCCAACGCAAGCCATAATAAAGCAAAGCTAGAATTGCCGCCGCTCCAATGGCATAAAACAAGACTTCGAAGATCATTGCCAGCAAACCCGGTTCATGAGTCTCGGCCGGAGGCAGCTCTAGTGGCTGCGCCGGAGGAGCAGCTTCAGGCTGAATCGGCTCCTCTGTTCCGTTAAACAAGGCGATGATCCAGTTCAAAAACATCCGGACTGTATTCCATAGAAGCATGCCTACAGCTTTGCCCCCGCCTGCCGCAAGCAAGCCGGCCACGACAATAAACAGCAGGACAAACATCCGGTTATGCCGTCTTATCCCTGCAGGCAGGCGCGCAGATTCACCGGCAAAAGAGCTGTAGCGAAGAAAGCTGGTATTCGTATCCAACAGTACTAATACCAGACACAGACTTCCACACCAGGTTAACAAGGACAGGTTGGACTCAAGTACAGGAATCCGGGTATTGATGATTGTAGCTGTAAAATAAACGGCAATTCCGGCAATGTACATTCCATTCCGGTTATTCCGGGAAGCGGCAGTCATCCCCAGATAAGCAAACAACACGCTGCAAGCAATAAAAGGAAGTGCAAAAATGGACAATTCACCGAATAAAAATCCTGACGCCACCCCCAGTAGAAGAGCGGAAAGCAGCTGCTTCCACTTCCGGTTGCATAAATGCCGCAGCAGCACCCCGGCCAGCGCCAGGAGAGGCAGAATGTACATCCATGGAAGGACAGCCTGCCCGGACTGCTGGTAGCTTTGAAGCAGAACCCATACCGGAAGAAATAGAAGCCATTCTATGAGACAGGCCAGCCATAAAGTCATAGACACTTTCATTCGGGGACCTCTAGCAGTGTTCATGCACACTCTCTCCCCTCATTCGGAATGTCGAGCCATTCCACTCCATTTCCCAGCAGTCTTAACTGCTCAGCTGCCAGCTCAAGCTCTGGGCCCCGGTGACAGGTAATAATCAGATAATCATTATCTTTATGCCCTTCTTCAGCTACTAACTCCAGTAGTCTTGACATAGGCAGCGTCCTGTCCAGGTTCAGCCGGGCCAAGAGCCCCAGTACATCCTCAAGTTGGCCCATCGGGTCTGCAGTCACCGGCTCCCGCTCACCTCCACCGTCCATTCTCCCGTTGCTAAGCAGCCCGGTGTCGATCCCGTGCCCTACTGCATATTCTGCTATCGTCGCTGCATAACGGATTCCCAGCTCAATCCGTTCCTTATCTGTAACGGTTCTCCACATGGAGTCACTGATCTCAACATTCAGACAGAGGAACAGCCGGGAATCGGCGGTGTAATCTTTTTGATGCACCTGCATATGCCCGGTTCTGGCCGTTGCCTTCCAGTTAATAGATGCAAGCGAATCCCCTTGACTGTACTCTCGGGTTCCGGCCGTCAGAAAAGGATCTTCAATAATCCATCTTTTGACCGGCAGTTCTCCCAGCCAGCTGTGTATCGGCAGAGGTAGCTCATAAAGGTCTATAATCTCCGGATAAACCAGCAGTTCCAATTGCAGGGAAAACGCCTTGCTGTTCCGGCTCATGCCAAAGAGGTCTCCGGTGGTCATCGTGACGCTTTCCAGCTTGAACAAGCCTCTTTGCTGACAACGGACTTGATGGCGACGTTTGATATGGCGGTAAGACCTCAGAAAAAACATACTTACGTGGTTCTGATAAATCTCCCCGCTGCTGACACCGAGATTCTCCTGGCTGCCGAACTCCAGACCCCGGGCTATGCTGGACTCCAGCCGCAGCCAGGGCAATGGGAGCAGCTTATTGTTGGCTATCTCCTCAACCATCTCCACCTGCTCTCCTTCATAAGCGGTTTTGGCCGAGAAATAGCGGGTGTAGCTGACTTTCTTCAGCGCATGCCGCTGATAGACAGCAGAAATCAACAGCAGCAGCAGGAGCGTGCTGAGGATGAACCAGGGCAGTGCCATTTCTTACTCCACCCTTCCGCCGCTTGTAGCCGGGAGCGGCTCTGCCGGCACCTCCACTTCGCGCAGCTTCTGGAGCACCAGCTCTACCGCTTGCCCCTCCCGGGACCCCGGGCCGCGCTGCAGCACCAGCCGGTGGGCAAGGACGGGAACTGCCACTGCCTTGATATCATCCGGAATCACATAATTCCTGCCTTGAATCATTGCATACCCCTGGGAAGCACGCAGCAAGGCGAAGCCAGCCCGCGGGCTGGCTCCCAGCTTGACCCCCGGTGCAGTGCGGGTCGCTTCGACGATCCGGATCATATAAGCCAGCAAATCGTCACTGACATTCACTGCAGCCGTAAGCTGCTGAATCTCTTGAATCTGCCGGGCGGTTGCTACCGCAGTCGTGTGATCAAGCGGATTGTTCTGGCGGAACCGCTGTAGAATATGAACCCCTTGCTCAAAGGTTGGATAGCCGGTCATGATCCGCATCAGAAATCGGTCAAGCTGCGCTTCAGGCAGCGGGAAAGTCCCCTGACTGTCAACCGGATTCTGTGTTGCAATGACGAGGAACGGCGCTTCCAGCTCATGGGTCACACCATCGATCGTAATCTGCCGCTCCTCCATGCATTCCAGCAGGCTGGACTGGGTCCGCGGCGTGGCCCGGTTGATCTCATCAGCCAAGAGAATGCCGGCGAATACCGGGCCCGGACGGAATTGAAACTCACCGGTCTTCTGATTATAGTAATTGATTCCGCTTAAGTCAGAGGGCAATAAGTCCGGAGTGAACTGAATCCGCTTAAACGTGCAGTCCAGCGAGCGGGCCAGTGTTTTGGCGAGCAGTGTTTTACCTGTGCCGGGAACATCCTCCAGCAGCACATGTCCATTGGCGAGCAATGCTGTCAGCAGAAGGTTCACACCTTCCTCTTTGCCGACAATAACTTTAGCCAGATTGACTCTTATCGATTCTATTAATTGAGTTGCTTCTTGAAGATTCATAAATCAGGCACCATCCCATCGCTTTAGTGGTATGTATTAATTCCTAATCATACCAGAAAGCGCCTCCAATTTATAATAGATAAGTCTCCTGCGGTTATGTGGACGCCGTACTTATCTTGGAGCGGATGAAAGCAACAATGAAGTAATACACGGGGATGCATTCCACAATCAGCCAAATAATCACAGTGCCAAAGGCATTGTAATTCTTGTTGAATTGAGTGACATTGAGCGAATACAGATAGGCAATTGTGATCGAACCGATCGTCAGGAAAGGGATCATCACTTTTTTTGCTTTCTGCTTGGTCAAGTACAAAGCACATTTATGCGCTACATATATCAAAAAAGCGCTGTGTATAAACATCGAAGCAGACCAAAGCCCGATGAGCAGCGGGTCCGAATTGCCCTTTAAATCATCATGTGAAGTACTGCGGATCAATTGCAAATAAGGAAATTGAAGCTCCTTGCCAAAATGCGGGCCAAAATTCAGTATGGTCATCACCCAGATAATGAGTACGGTCAACATCACCGCAATTCCCGCAGCAATCAACCGTTTCAGCATTTTGTTGCTGATTTGGATATCCGGGGCAATAAACAATAACACCACCCATTCTCCGTACCAGGACGTTGTCATAATTGAATCCTTGAAGGCAACGCCTGGATCAGGGTAATGAAACAAAGCAGGAAGCATCGAGAAATCAGCGTTGGACAGAAACAAATAATAGCTAAAAGCGGTGGATAAAAGAAAGATCAGAAATATCCCGTCGGTCATGTAGGCCATCGTCGAAAAACCTAGGTATGCCGTATACATAATCACCAGCCCAATTACAATCTGAATAAACAGCGGTGGTGTCCCGCGCAAATAATTTGCACCGAAGAACAATACGAAATTCTCAATATCAAAGGAGACATAATAAACACACCAGATCAGCAGCAGAAGAACCATTACCCCATGCAGCCATTTGCCCATAATCTCCTTGCCAAAATCGACCCACACCTCTCCGGGTTTAAGCATCCCCACCTGAACCGTACAAAAAAGCGGAATGATTCCGAGCCCACAGCCTGCAATAATCGGAATCCAGCCCTGGAAGCCTGAGGTTGAGAGTAAACCCGGAATCAAAAACATCGAGCTCTGTGAGCCTAGAAAGACAACTGTAAAGCGGAACATCTGCCATTTGGATGTAGTCATAACGTCTCCTTGGAAATTCATTTATCTCTCCGAACCAAAATCTTCGATTGTGAAGTCAGCCGTTACCTTAATCTCAGCATTAGCGTAATAATCAGTCCAGCGTTCACGGAGCTTATTCCACGCCTTCGGATATTTCCATTCCACCACCATTCCAAGCTGTAGAACGTCAACCTGTGCCTCTTGAACAGACCGGACCGAATTCGAAATTTCTTTTACAATCCACTCCTGCAGTTTTCTTTTTATTAAGGGACTAAGATCATTAGCACTACGCCCCTCGGAGTCTTCAAGAAAAGTAATACTTGCTCTCCCTTTCACCTTTATTTGAAAGACAGGGCCTTCGCTTGTCATTTTCACAGTTCTTGAGGCGGAGTTGCTTTGGAATATAGCACTGGCGGAACCCTTACCTTCTTCATCCCAGGTTATCGTATATTCAGGCAGCTCCAATCTTCCGGCCAGACGTCCCGCCCCCCATGCCAAAGCCCTGCTCTGCTTTACATCCAGAATCCCCTTCATTTTAGCGTCCTGGAACAGCATAACCCCTTGCACCCCTGCCCAATACTCCGTTTTCCCTTGCTCGCTTGATTCTTCTTTCTTACCGAATGACAGATAACTCATCGCATACCCCATATCTGAGGCTTCAGCTAACAGGCAATCCTTAACGCTTGTACTGAACAGGATATTCTCATTCGCAATATTCATCAGCACCTGGTCGGGATTCTGTTCGAACACAGGAGTTAACTTAAAAATATCTTTGGCTTTCCCGGGAGCAGCCATGATATATGTGTCCAGGGGAAATTCAGGTTTTCTTTCGAACCATTCCAGCACCTTCCCGATTCCCTGCTGGGCATATTCCTTTCCCAACACGACAATTTTGATATGGGAGATCTCCAAATGGCGTGAAAGATCTTTTTGAATCATGATAGTCGCATCCTGAATGGTACGCGCGGTCTTTGAGACCAAAGTGTAGGCTTTGCCGTCTCCGGTTCCGCTCCCTGCTTGCGTACCTGACATCAGCCTATTGGGTAGAGGTGAGCTGATGGATACCTCAACTGTTCCGGGTTCTTTGCCAACATCAATATATAATCCATAAATAAAAGTCAATTCATCGAGCTCCACCTTAGACCAGCAGCCGGTCAGATTCAGCAGCATTAGGATAATGACGGCTTGCTTTATAAGTTTCATTGCCGCTTCTGTCTCCTTTGATTCTTCCTGTCTGTAAAGGAGGTGCTGCGCTTATTCATGAACGGGGTTGGAACACGAAGCAGTGTATCCTTCCAATCCTGTAATACAAGTGGAGCGACCGGCTGCAAATAAGGAGTTCCAAAGGATTTAAGGTTGGCCAAATGGCCGTAAATCATAAAAGCAGCCACAAATACGCCCAATAACCCCATCGTTCCACCCAGGATCAGGAGCACAAAACGCAGTAATCTGAAAGTCAAACCCAGCTCCAAATGGGGAATGATATAAGAAGCAATCCCGGTAATGGAAACGACAATAACCATCGGTGCAGAAACAATACCCGCTTGAACCGCAGCCTGCCCAATTACGATACCGCCAATGATGGATACCGTCTGCCCTACTGGCTTAGGAATCCGGGTTCCTGCTTCTCTAAGTGCTTCAAAGGTCAGCTCCATGATCAGCGCTTCGGTCAAGGCAGAGAAAGGGATGTTTTCTCTTGCCGCGGCAATGGTTATCAAAAGATCAGAAGGAATGATCTGCGAATGAAAGGTTGTAATCGCAACATACAACGCAGGCAGCAGCATGGATATAATAGAAAAAAAGAAGCGGACCAGCCGGATCCAGCTGCCAGCATAAAAGCTTTGGTAATAATCCTCGGAGGATTGCAGCAGTGAGAACAAAGTTACCGGTGTCAGCAGAGCGGATGGAGTCCCATCCTGCAGCAGTCCCACCCGCCCTTCCATTAAAGAGGCTGCCACTGAGTCAGGGCGTTCTGTATACTGGAACACGGGAAAAGGCGAGAAGCTCCCCTGTTTCATATGCTCTGCCAAATAACTGATGCCAAGTACACCGTCGATCGACATTTTGCGTAACGTATCTTCTATTGAAGCCAGAAGCTCAGGCTTATACAGGCCTTCGATATACACCACATACACATCGGTTTTTGTATATTTGCCGATAGAGAAATGTTTGGTCTTTAGATCGGCATGTTTAATCTTGTGGCGCAGCAGCGATAAATTGGTGTCAATATCTTCGATGAAGGCCTCCTGGGGGCCGATGACAACCAGCTCGTTCTGTGATTCCGATACGGAACGTTTCTGATAGTGGGCAATCTCGAAATAATATAAATAGGGCAGCCCTTCGATACAGAGGACCGGATTGCCGCTGACTATCAGCTCTACCGCCCGATCGGAGTCAAATACCTTAATATAAGGAATGGCAAAAGCAGATCCCCGGTCGAGCCGTTCCAGAAAATTCGGCCAATCCGGTTCGGAATTCGCTTCGGATTTGAGCGGTGATGACACAAACTCCTGCAGGCTCAGTGTATCTACAATGGACGGAATATAGACCAGCATGCAGGTATGACCATATACGATAATAGACTGGTATACGGCATCGCTGCATCCTGTAAGCTGCTCTTTTATATTCTCCAGTATGCTGGCTGTCATCTCGCTTCACCTCCTCTGATCTTTAGAGAATCATACTTAGTTTTCCAATAGTTCATGAAGTTATGCATCTATTCCCTTTCCGCTCGCAGCACAAAGAGCCTGCTCACCAGCAGGCTCTTAAGGTTAATGCATCATGGGTAAAGATTCAGTTCAATCCCCCGATTACCGGATGCGGGATATACGGTTCTTCCAGTCTGCGGACTTCTTCCGGGGTCAGACGAAGGGACACCGCTGCTGCAGCATCCTCCAGGTGCGCCATCTTGGTGGCTCCGACAATCGGAGCGGCCACAGGTTTCTTCTGGAGCACCCAAGCCAAGGCCACCTGAGCACGCGGGACAGCCCGTTCCTCGGCGATTTCCTTCACCCGAAGTGCGACAATCCGGTCCGCCTCTTCCATTTGTGAATAAAGCTGCTTGGCGAATTCATCGCGCTCGGAGCGGGGGCTCGATTCTTCCCAGTCCCTTGTAAGGCGGCCGCGGGCCAACGGACTCCAGGGAATCACGCCGATGCCTTCCGCTTCACAAAGCGGCAGCATTTCCCGTTCCTCCTCACGGTACAGCAAATTCACATAATTCTGCATGCTGACAAAACGGGTCCAGCCATGCTGCTCTGCAACGTGCAGCGCCTTGAGAAACTGCCAGGCATACATGGAGGAAGCTCCGATATACCGGGCTTTCCCCGCCTTCACAACATCATGCAGGGCCTCCATCGTCTCTTCGATAGGCGTCTGGTTATCCCAGCGGTGGATTTGATACAAGTCCACATAATCCGTTCCCAGCCGCTTAAGACTGTGGTCAATTTCACTAAGTATCGCTTTGCGTGACAACCCCCCGCCATTGGGTCCCGGCCGCATTCTGCCGTGCACCTTGGTGGCAATGACCACTTCATCGCGGGAGGCAAAATCCTTCAGCGCCCGCCCAAGTATCTCCTCACTGGTTCCGTCCGAATATACATTGGCTGTATCAAAGAAATTAATGCCCAGCTCCAGCGCCTTTTGGATAAACGGACGACTCTCCTGCTCATTCAGTGTCCAGGCATGCGACCCGCGTTCAGGAATGCCATAACTCATGCAGCCGAGGCAAACCCGCGAGACATCCAGACCGGTAGATCCCAGTTTCACATATTCCAAGATCAACAACTTCCTCTCTATACCAAATGTAATAATAGCCATTCCAATATAGTATAGCGCCGTTAACCGAGAAATAAAAACGCTCTTCCACCCAGTCCGGTTTACCCTCCCTACTATAACGATTACTGCAGCGTAGCTCCGATATTCGTGCCGCTTGGTGTGCCCGAGCCAATGAGATCACTGCCGCTGGCCAGTTTCAGGAAGTTGCCGAGTGTGAAGGAACCATCCGCATTTCTGACGACTGAAGGAGTCAAGCTGGCGAAATCGGCACTGCTCGCGGCCAGTCCCTTGGCATTCGTGCTGGCATTGCTCTTCCACCAGACATTGGTGCTGAGAACATCTGTACCGCTGGTTTTGTCACTGGAGCCGCCGGCAAAGCTCAGATTATTGGTAAACTGGTGTGTCCCTGTATCAAAAGCAAAATTGCTTTGCCCATTGCTCCAAGAGGTATTGCCTGTAAGCTGAATGGAGCCCGGATTGCTATTGTAGGTGAAACCATGTTTTTTATTCTGGAAGGCGATGCTGTTCTGCACAATATGATTCACAGAAATCTTCTCCCCGCCCAGCTTGAATCCGTTACCGTCACTGTTTGCCGTGCTGCTTCCATCTGAGGTTTGGCCATTTTTGTAGGCAATGCTGTTCTTGATCGTAACTACGCCAATCGGGCCTGTTTCCGATTTGGTATATAAATCCCAGCCGTCATCTGTATTCCATGCGGCAATACACTTGTCAAAAACGTTGCCCGGTCCAATCGTCAGCTTGGCGGCAAAACCATCAGCATCCTCCCCGTTGTCCGGGTCGAAATTGTCGTGGGAGTATACTCCGATGATCTGGTTATAGCTGGGCCAGTCGCTCATATTGGAGAGTGAGGAGGAATAGCGGCTAATCTGCAGCCCTGAATCCCGGTTATGGTGCGTTTCTACATTCTCAATGATATTATAATTGCCGCCAATGAAGATCCCGTTATCTCCGGCACCTTTGATCTCAAGCCCCTTTACCTTCCAATAATGGCCATAAATCTGCAGTCCGCGTTCAGTAGACCCAAAGGATTCGGCGAAGAAATCAAGCACTGGTTTTTCGTTTCCGTAAGCCACAATATTTTTGCGCAAACTGGTGCTTCCGCTGTTCTCCCGTTCAATTGTCACTGGAGCGGAAAAAGTATAGGTTCCCCCGCGCAGATAGATAGTCTCTCCCGGGGCTACTCTGGTAATAGCTGAAGCCAGGGTCGTAGGACTGCCGATGGTTCCGGCATTTCCGGCCGCTCCATTCGGTGAGACATACAGTGAACCCGTTGCCGGAGTGGGTGCCGTTGTTGGCGCCACGGTTGGTGTTGGTGTAACGGTTGGTGTTGGTGTAACGGTTGCTGTTGCTGTGGGTACAACTGTCGGAGTAGCCGATGGTGCTGGAGTAGGACTGGCCGTAGCCGTCGGTGCCACGGTTGCAGTTGCGGTAGGTGAAGGAGTTGGTGTCGTGGAATCCATAGTAGAAACAACTACATTGTCGAACTTGGCTGCTGTTTTATAAGCGACCAGTCCGATACCGCCGGAAGTCAAGTTGTTATCGTGTGCATTCAGTTGCAAGACATTATTCACATAAAAGTTGATCGTGCTTTCGCTTAGCTCTAGCTTAACCGTGTACACTGTACCGGCAGTGACAGGAAAGTCCGTTTTAGTGGCAAGTGTAGTGCTGGAGCCGCCGACCTTCTTTCGGATTTCCAGCGTACCTCCATTGCTGTTGGATAGCGAAGCCGCATAATAATTATTGCCATCTGTATAACGGCCGCAGAGATAAGTGCGGTTTGTGCCGTTAAAGTTGTCAATTTTAACATCTGCCTGCACGCTGTAGTCAGTCCAGCTACTGTTTCCCGCCGAGGAGCGCCCTTCCGTATTGCCCGATTGATAATAGACATGAGAGCTTCCTTCCTGCACCACTGTCCATGAGCCTGACGTATGGGTCCAGCTGCCGGCATTGCCGGATTCAAAATCATCACTGAAGATGCTTGCCGCTTGAACAGATGGAATACTTCCACCCACCCCTGCGAGAACCAGCATAGCCGAAAGCGCAATCACTGCAGAGAATGCAAATCGTTTTTTTATTTTCACGTTAACATTTACCTCCAATAGGGTATATTCTTTCAGTACCTGTTGCGGTATTTACGAATTCATCCCTGTTTCCGCTTCTTCAAATCAGCACAGTATCTATCCCGGCATCGCATCACCCCTGATTATTACAGTTATGTGATATATTGAACACCGGGATAATCATCCACGGTGTATATTGCTGAGCATATGAAAAGCCAACAAAAAACATTCGTTTTTGTTGGCCTGCTCGTCTTTTAGGGCTATATGGACTTAAACTATTCAGCTTTGGATATAGGGTTTCAAACTTTGCAGAAGTGTCTGCAGCTTGCCGGAGCACTCTTCGTACATCTGTTTGGCTTCCTTATTGTTGGTGGAAAGGCTGAACAGTTCCAGATCGGCTTCACATTTCTTCAGCAGTGCGTATAGCTGGGGTTTATCCTGCGGCTTGGGCACCTGTACCTTGTCCGCATATAGATCCACGGTAAGTTCGCCATAGGAATCCACCTGGCCGAGGTATACATTTTCAGCGGTTAAACCCTGCTTTTCAAGCTGGCCCTGCAGCCAGCCACGGGACAGATTCAACGTGTCCAAAGGTTCATCCAAGATCTTGCCGTCCATAATGACGGCTTGTGATTCCTTTTCAGGAGCCACTTTAATGCCCATATCTTTTGGTGTCAGCGCCTGATTCTCCCGGGTAAGCAGGACGTTAATTGCTCCATCCGATTCCATGATCGCAAATTCAACATCTGCCAATTTGAAGACATCCTTCTTCCGTAGCTCCTCCAGCAATTCGTCAGTTGTTAAACGCTCTTTTTTCATATTTCCTTCCAGAATTTTGCCGTCTTTGATTAGCACAGTTGACTTGAAGTCAATGAAATCCCTGGCCTTCTTGCTCTTGATTTGCAGAAACTCGATACCAAGGGAGAATGCCACCCAGACGATCAGCGCAATTAATCCCAAATGCCATGTTTTATCGGTATCGAGGGATATGTAAGCCGCCAAGCTACCAACTGTAATTCCAGTGATATATTCGAAAAAAGACAGCTGCGAAACTTGTCTCTTCCCCAGCAGCTTTGTCAAAAAGAAGAGCACAACCACCGCGAAAATTGTCCGCCAAATCACCTCAAGCCATTCCGGCATGATTACTACCTCCTAAGTTTAGAATCACCGCACGCTCATTATTTGTTAAAAGGCGCAGACCTAACCAAGAAATAATTTCTTATTTAATCCAAAAGACCAATGCTTTAAATTACTATTTTTTTCCTGTATTTCTGCACCTTAACCTGTGGATACTATGACTCGTTCAGTTTGCTAACTACCTAAGAGGAGGCAATATCTAATGACTGTATCTTCACAAGTGAAGACTTGCCTGTCATCGCTGAAAAGCGCGCAAGCGAGTCTGGAGCAATTCGCGATGGAGACTCAAAACGAGCAGGCTAAAACTTTGTTCACAAGTGCGGCGGAACAGACGCAGCAAATTGTGCAGCAGGTTGAAGGACGAGTAACCGAATTGGAACAAGAGGAGCCTCAATACAAAGGCTTCTAGGATGTAATCTTTACTCAATAAACAAAAAGCAGCCGTATTTGCAGACATGTCTGCGGATACGGCTGCTTTATTTCCTTGAACACTTGTGCGACAACAGCAGGCGTGTTCAGCGTTCGCACAACTTTGCCACCTGCTTCTACCCAAGCTGCATTTGCTACGCAGAACGGTTCATGACCTCAGCAATTTCAAGCTTGCGGCCGGTCTTGGCACTCTCAAGGGCGCCGAATACCATCGCCATGCTGTAGCGGTTATCTCTGCAGTCTGTTTCAGCAGGACGCTGCTCGGAGAGCGAAAGGAACATCTCTTCCAGACAGCCATGATGGAAGGTCTCATCCATCGAAACGGCCTGTGCTTCTACCTGCTCATAGTCACGGATGAACTTGCCGGACTGGTCACCACCTGCGATTACTTCAGCATAAGGCATGCCTGCACCATCCCAGAGAATAACCCCTTTCTCCCCCTGAATCCGCCACGACGCTTCCCAAGAGGTGGGTGCACCTTCCGCACACCAGGACCCTTGGTAGCAAAATACAGAGCCATCCGACATTTCGAAGATGCAAATAGCGGCAGCTTGGCCTTCATACCAGGAGCCGGGTGGATTAAATTCCTGGCAGTACACTGTAACCGGATCAGCTCCGCTGATGAAACGGGCCTGATCGAAGGTGTGGATGGCCATGTCCAGCAGGAGCGGACTGCTCATCACCTCGCGGAAACCGCCGAAATGGGGTGCGAGAAAGAAACTCGCTCCGATATAACCCGGCCGGCCGACCGTACCTGCTTCGATTAGCCCGCGCAGCGAGCGGATGCGCGGATCGTACCTGCGGTTCTGCATGACAGCATGTGTTCGTCCGGTACGTTCCGACAACGCGACAATCTCATTACACTCCTCTATCGTTTCAGCCAAGGGCTTCTCGCTGAACACGTCACATTCCAGTTCAAGTGATGTACTTGCGATAGAATAATGACTGGACGGAACTGTGACGTCAAACACAAGGTTGGCACCCGTTTCTATAATGGCCTGCCGTATCTCCGTAAAGGCCGGAGTGGAAAGCCCATATTTCCCGGCCATAGCCTGTGCCGACTCCAGCCGGATATCTACTAGGGCAACGATTTCGACCTCCGGGCGTTTCAACGCATAGCTGATCCATTCATTGGCCATTCCTCCGCAACCGGCAATCGCTACACGGTATTTTGCTCTCATTGGTAGTTCCCTGCTTTCTGTATTAGACCGGATTGGGTACAAAGCTACCGCCGCGGCAGTGTTTCAAATAGTTCAGAGCATGAACTTGTCCGGTCATCTCCAGCTCATCACGATATACCGGGTCATGCCAGCCTTCAATGTCGATGGTACCTTTGTAACCGGCTTGGCGCAATATCGTGATCACATCAGCCCAGTTCGTGTCTCCAAAACCCGGGGTCCGGTGCCATACATAAGGCTTCGGACCATGAATGCCGTATTCCTTGACAATGTCCCAGGCGATTGTAGCATCCTTCCCATGGACATGGAATATTTTATCCGTCCACTTGCGCAGCTGCGGGAGCGGATCAATCAGGGCGACCATCTGGTGGCAGGGCTCCCACTCCAAACCGAGGTTATCTGCCGGAACCGCGTTGAACATCTTTTCCCAGGCTGTAGGATTATGCGCAATATTCCAGTCTCCGGAGTCCCAATTGCCGCCCATCGAGCAGTTCTCAAATGCTATTCGAACCCCCCGGTCAGCCGCTCTCTTGGAAAGTTCCCCGAAGACCTGCGTGAATTTAGGTATTGATTCATCTATTGACTGCCCTGTCAGACGTCCTGTGAACCCGGATACCATACCGGTGCCGAACAGATGGGCATGATCAATCAAACGTTCCCAGCTGGCCAGGGTATCCGCATTATCGCCGGAACCGGTTAGCGGGTTGCCGAATATGCCGACTGAGGAGATGACAAAATCATGCTCAGCAGCCAGTTCCCGCACACGCGCCGCGGTTTCTGTCAGATTCGTCTCTCCGGTGGTCTGCCAAAAGGTAAGACTGAAGGATTCAAATCCGTGTCTAATAATTTGTGGAATTACTCTTACAGCATCTCCCCCACCAACCAGTGTTCCAATTCTCATAGTATCTTCCATCTTGTGTACCACTCCAATATTGGTTTATATTAAGTTCAGCAAATCAAGTATATAGCTCATTTGGTGTGAATTCTCGTCTTATCTTGTGTTAATATAGCTCAATATTGGGGGAGTTGAAAGAAGTCATGACTTATCCGAAGGAGCTTAAGGAATACCCGCAGCTCGAAGAGAAAACCTATCCGTTCCGCCTTTTTTTTAATGAGTGCCGGGAGGCTATAGTGGAACAGAATATCCTTTTCTTGCATTGGCATGAGCATTTCGAAATCATTGTGATGCAGGAAGGCCATGCGATCTTTCATGTGGACAGCAAACCTTATGAAGCCGGGCCGGGTGATGTGATTATTGTGCCTTCAGGCGGTTTGCATGTCGGTTACAGTTTATACAGCGGAGATATTTCTTACGTATCCATCGTGTTCCATGCTTCACTGTTCAAAGACAGAAACCAGGACTCCCAGCATGAGCAATTCGTAGCACCCTATTTGAATAACCGGTTTCAGTTTCCGGTCAAACCCGCCGATCTGAACCCGGCTTGCTCCTGTTATTATCCCCTGCTGCAAGCCATCATTGCCGAGGTGCGCAGTAAAGGCCCTGCTTTTCAACTGGTCGTGAAGAACCAATTGCATTTGTTCTTTACCCTGCTGTCCCGCAGCTTTCCGCCGCAGCAATTGTCAGAGAGGCATCAGAGCGAGCGCAATTCCATTAACCGCGAACGTTTCAAACCGCTACTGGAGTATCTGGAAGCTCATTTTGAAGAGAAGATCTCGATTGAATGGGCTGCAAAGTTTGTCAATCTGAATCCTTATCACTTCTGCAAAACCTTCAAAAAGCTGACCGGACGCACCTTTATCGACTATGTGAACTTAAGCCGGATCCATGAAGCTGAACGTCTGCTGCTGGATTCGGATTTGAGTGTGACAGAAATTGCCGGGAGAGTGGGCTGCGACAACCCCAATTATTTCACCAAACTCTACAAGCAATACAAAGGGATTACTCCTTCCGGGGCGCGCAAATAGTTCTCTCCTCCATCTATAATGATGTTTTATTGATAATTACATTTCGGATATTTCCACCCAGCGTCTCTGTTCAATAGAACGTTCAACAGCTTCCAGAACAGCCTGACATTTTACTCCGTCATGGAAGTTTGGCTCCGGCTGGCGTCCTTCCGCAATGGCGGTGGAGAGCTCCAGCATCTCGTGGATAAACGTATGCTCGAACCCGATGGTATGGCCCGGCGGCCACCAGGCTTCGGCATAATCATGGGCCGGATCGGTGGCAAGCACACGCCGGAAGCCCTGTACATCCTCGTCGTCCGAGGTTAAGTACACCTCCAGCTCATTCATCCGTTCGAAATCGAATTTCACGCTGCCCAGACTGCCGTTAATCTCAAAGGAATTGGTCGAGCGGTGACCCGCAGCAAAACGGGTAGCTTCAAAGCTGCCCAAAGCACCACTTACAAACCGGGCCAGAAACAGTGTCGCATCGTCAACGGTCACTTCTCCTTTGGGGGCATCTTTGCTTGCCTTCGCACTTAGGCCGGTCATCTCAGCGGCTAGCGGACGCTCTTTGATAAAGGTCTCGCTCATTCCGATTACTTCCTGCATATCGCCGACCAGGAAATGGGCAAGATCAATTAAGTGTGCTCCAAGATCGCCATGCGAGCCGGAACCGGCAATCTCCTTCTGCAGTCTCCACACCAGCGGGAAATCCGGATCTATAATCCAGTCCTGCAGAAACCAGGCACGGAAATGATAGATCTTCCCGAGTCTTCCGCTCTCTATCAGCCGCTTCGCCAGCCTGACTGCCGGTGAGAACCGGTAATTGAAGCCCACCATATGAATGATGCCCGCATCCGTCGCAGCCTCCAGCATTTCACGGGAATCCGCAAGATTCAGCGCCAGCGGCTTTTCGCAGAAAATATGCTTGCCTGCTTTGGCTGCCGCCAGAGCAATTTCCTTATGGGCATTGCTGGGCGCGTTGATATCAATGAGATCAATATCCTCGCGGGAGATGAGCTCTTTCCAGTCGGTCACACTATCAGACCAGCCGAGCTGTAAAGCTGCTTCTTGCACCGCAGCGGTATTCCTCCCGCATATCATAGACATCTCAGGTCTCAGTGTCTGCGGAAAAAACATGGGAAGGCTGCGGTAGGCGTTGCTGTGGGCTTTGCCCATAAACTTGTAGCCAATCATTCCGATGCGAAGCTGTTTCATCTTATTCCTCCTTAGGTTCACTTTTCTTTGATGAAGCACGAACGACGAATTCCGTGGCAAATGACTTTGTAACCGCTTAATGTACACGCGTACATTCTTTCATGCCGTTTCACATTCGTCAACCTGAAATTCCTTTCGCCCTTTAATACTTCCCCCAAATCAGTTCGCCGCTTCGGGCATCAATGTATCTCAATTTACGGTTGACGAATCCAGAAGAAGGCTCAGACCGTGAAATAGTAACAAGTTCGTAAATCAGCCGGTATACCGGCCGCTCCGCATTAGAATCCTTAATCCATCTAAGCTTGACATCTATATAACGCTTATAGATTTCTAAGGCTACCTCGGGTGTTAGAAGCGGGGCAAGTCTGTGCTCATCCAACGGTTGGAGCATCCCGCGTTGGCGTGCTGTCTTCCATCACCAAACGGTAATGCTGGGGAATTGCGACAATGTTCATTGCTTGCGTGCGCAGTCTATCAAAGTTTGCTTCCATTTCAACCTCCAGCCAATTGAGTTACTCCGGATAATCTTTCAGCCAAACCTGTACATGCTTCAAAAAACGCCGGGTTGCCGGTGATGCATACTTCATAGAATGAACGGCAATACCAAGCGAACGAAAACTGCGCTCCTCCAGCTCCAGCATAGCTACATTATGATTCTGGCGCGAGATGACCATTTCAGGGAGAACACTGATGCCGAGACCATTTTCCACCATTGCAATGATGGCATAATCATCTCCGGCCGTGAATTTGATATTCGGCTGGATTCCCGCCCGCTCAAATACACGTCTGGCATCATAATCCGATCCGGCCTTCTGGATAATGAAATCCTCATAGGCCATTTGCGCAAGCGGCATATATGGTGCTTTGCTCAAGGGATGTTCTTGGGAGAGAATGGCCAGCATCCGGTCCTGTTTCAGGGGAAACACCTCATATTTATCCCGGGTGGGGAGTGAAATAAAACCGCAGTCGACGACTCCAGCCTCAATCCACTGCTCAATCTCCAGATAGCCGCCCTCCATCAGCTTGAATTCAATATACGGGTATTCCTTGCGGAACTCTTTAATCATCCCCGGCAGCCAATGCACAGACACACTGGTAAACGTGCCAATCGTAATCGTCCCCGTTTCCAGCCCGTGAATGTCGGCAACCTGCTGCTTCAACTGCTCATTCCATTTCAGAATTTCACGGATAGGCTGCACTACCTGCTCACCGTTGACCGTTAATTTGACCCCCGAGCGGTTTCTTACCAGCAGCGAAAAGCCGAATTCCATCTCTAGACTGCTGATGGTATGACTGATCCCGGACTGGGTAAAGCCCAGAACATCAGCAGCTTTAGTCAGGCTGCCCAGCTCCACAACCTTCAGAAACACCTCATATTTAGTGATGCTCAAGGACTCCGTCCCCCTTCTTAACTTTCATGAATTTTTCTCATGCTTCCTATGATAAACATTCAGTTACCTTATGTAATAAGCCATATTATACTATAATCACTTGACGTAAAGAAGGATGATGACGAGATGAAGCCGCTTAAGGCTGAGCTAATGCTCATTGTAGTAACGATGTTCTGGGGTTCCTCCTACATCTTCATGAAGATGGGACTGGATACACTGGGGGAGTTTAATCTGATTGCACTGCGTTTCGGCCTTGCTTTTGTGCTGGCGGCCATTTTGTTTCACAAGCGTCTACGCAGAATAGACCTTAGAACCCTGAAATATGGAGCACTGCTCGGATTCCTGCTGCTGGTCGTATTCACCTGCATCACCTTCGGACTGAAGACGACTACTACCTCCAATGCCGGATTTCTGGTCGCTTTGACCGTTATTTTTGTTCCACTGATTGATGTACTTGTTTTCAGAAAAAGAGTCGCTCCCCCGCAGATCTTTGGCGCTGTGCTGGCCATTTCGGGGATCGGGCTCCTGACCTTAAATTCCTCGCTGCATGTGCAGCCGGGTGACCTGCTGTGCATCCTGTCAGCAGTATTTTATGCTGTACAGATCCTGGTCACAGGCAAAGCGGTAAAAACCTGCGACTCCTTGAATATCGGCATTTTGCAGTTAGGTTTTGCCGGTGGGTACGCCCTTGTGCTGTCTGCTGTCTTCGAGACACCGTCATTGCCGTCTTCCATGCCAGGCTGGATTGCCATTCTTGCGCTTGGCATTCTCTGCAGCGCCTGCGGCTTTATCTTACAGCCGGTAGCCCAGAAGTACACTACCCCGACACGTACCGGCCTGATCTTCTCCCTCGAGCCTGTGTTTGCTGCCTTTTTCGGCTTCTGGTTTGCCGGGGAACAGCTGTCCATGCAAGGTTACACCGGGGCAGCGCTAGTGCTGCTGGGGATCGTCGCCTCCGAACTGCTGGGAAAAATGCCGCTGAACGCCAGCATGAACCGAATGCCGGGAAAACGCAGGGCGGATTTGTGAAACAGTCATGGCTATGGAGGCTTTGCGTAGCATGCTTGTTATTCTACATTAAAGGTAAAGTACTGTTTCGGAAAAGGCTCTTTAATCAGCGTAAAATGCCACCACTCTTTGCTGTACGGCTTAAACCCATGCTTCACCATAGCATCTTTCAAAAGCTTGCGGTTGGCATGCTGCTCGGCGCTGACCAGTGAAGTATTATAATAGGAGATCTCGCCGAAAAAATCATACGGGCTGCCCATATCGACCAGGGCACCCGTTTTTTTGACGGCGAGAGACAGATCAACCGTGCTGCCTCTGGAATGTCCCGACTTTTTGGCGATAAAACCAAGCTTGAAGAGATTTTGTTTGTCCAGCTTCGGATAATACTGCAGCTTCATCTTAATGTCTCCGGCATCCTGCGACCAGCGGACAAAATGATTAACTGCTTTTTGCGGGCGGTAAGCGTCATATATTCTAAGAATGTATCCTTTTCGCTCCAAATCGTCACTAACCTTCTTCAATGCCGTCGCCGCCGTTTTCGAGAAGATCGCCAGAGGAGCTTTGTACCCGTCAATCCGTGTACCGGTAAAATTATTACCGCTATAATAACGAATTTCATATTGTGCGGTTGGAATGATCTCATCCAGATAAACAAAACCATTGGGCAGGTTCTTCTTCTGGGTGCTAACTTGCTGTGCTGATGCGCCTGCCTTCTGTCCGGGTTCACCTGCCGCTGTTGCAGAGCTTTCGGTGTTGCCTGAGGTCATCCCCAAGATCAGCAAGAGCATGATCACCGTCAGCCTTTTGCCTGTCCTATGCTGCTTCATAATTAAGATAGAGCTCCTTCCTTCCCCTAGTTCGGGTCCAAGTACGTATTGATAAACTTTTGAACATCAGGAGTAAACTCATTGTTATTGCGGTCGAGCAGTGCAAGCAGCTCCTCTATGGTTCTGAGAAGTTCGCTGTCTCCGCTGCCGGTCAGAATTGCAGCTTCATAAGCTTGCCGGAGTTCAGAGTTAATAATAACCGGCCCCCCCTCCTCGATATAATCATACGCAGGTGAATTGCCGGAGCCAATGAACAGATTTACTTTTTTACTCCACAGTGCAAGTTTGACCGCTTCAAGCCTGTCAGAGAGCGGATACCTGCTAACGAATTCTTCCATTACAAGTGTCCTCGCCAAAAGCTCATTCCAGCTAATTATGATTGCAGCCTCCTTGAAACTAGGCCTGTTCGATTCTGCTGCCATCATATCTAAATATGTTCCTATGTCAGTCTTTATATAAGGCTTAAATGCCTTATAGCTTTCATAATTCATTGCCGGATAGTACATGCCTTCACTGGTTCTGATTATATACCCGTTATCTCGTCCTTCAATTAGTACTGCACGTATCTTGGGATCTTTAATGTTGTTTAGCAAGGAGGCATAGGTAAGTCCATTTTTCCGAACTGCTGCGTCAATCGCCTGCCGAACGGCCTCCGCTTCTAACTTCCCCCTATATTTTGGCAATTCTGCTTTCTGCGCATTTTCTAACTGCAAAGTCATTTGGGTAGCATACCAAAGCCCGGCTTCGTCAATATGATTGATGAGATAGCTGCGCGCCTTAGCGAGTGTGGAAGACTGCTGTACATACGTCTGGAATTGTTTGTAAACGGCTGCGGATTGCTGTGTACCAGCGGCGTAAGCAGGCTGAGCTACGAATGCTGAGTATCCTGCCGCCGCACCCAGAAGAATGGATAAGCTGAGCAGGATCTTTCTATTCCAATGTGAACCGAATTGGCTCTTCTGTGTCATAATGCCCCCCGTATAGTACGTGATTCATGTTCAGCAGGAGTGATATCCTTGCGCCGGTAGATGCCCATAAGCAGTCCAAGCGCCGCATATTCAATGAGAACATGGCCGCCATAGCTCATGAACGGAAATGGAATGCTGGTCAGAATTATTTTGCCGCTTAGCACCAGCAGACCGTAGAACAGTCCCATAGCAAGTATGAGTGATAGAGCAATAATAACACTCTTGCCATAATCATCTTTCACTGCCTGAATTGAAGAGAAGAGCTTGATTAAAAACCAAAGAGTTATACCCAGCAGCACCAGCCCGCCGCCCCAGCCGAAGCAGTATACCAGATAAGCAGGAAGCATATCTGAATATGCATAGGACAGCCTCTCGAATTCAGCACCGAAGCCATGTCCGCTCCAGCCTGCTGATGCAATTACCTCATTCAGGGTCTGATAGACAAAACCACTGGACTCCGGATTGATATTGTAATTGATTGCACCCAGAATCCGGTCTCTCATCTGTTGATTATTCCACGCATACCGGAGGCCCGCCGCTAGAAAAAAACCACCGATCAACGTCGAACGCAACCAGGCCCCGGAAAGCCAAGTATACAATATCAGAGAACAGGCCAAATACAGCAACAACACTGGTATGGGGCCAGCAATGATGTAGGCCGCCGCCGGTCCAAGGAGAATAACTAACTCCGGGAGCAAATTCCGCTTAGTTCCCAGCTTGCCATCCGCTTTAAATTTTGAGAAGATGCCTGCCAGCGCAACCAGCACAATATATGGACTATAGGAGACCAGGTTGAGCACGATTCCCCCAAAAACCAAAAAATAAGTCCGGCTCCCGTTCACATAGAGGCCCCATTTCAAACTTGCGATTATCCCTGCTATTGAAAAGATGTACAGCAGCCAGGACAGCTTTTGAAGCCTGCGGAAATTGATGAAATAGCAGGCAGTCATTAAAGCAATCCCGATCAACATAAAGCTAAATTGCTTCGGCAGAAAGCTTGCAGGAACTCTCGGGTTGTTCATAAAGCTTGCTTCCAATGAGCTCATCCCCAGCAATCCAATCACAGAGAACAACAGCAAAGCTCCCAGCAAACCCCATGGAGTTTTTGGTTTATGAATATGATGAAGATCCTTTCCCACAGCTTTTGGATCACCCATTTGCGCAATCGCCAAAACTTCTGCTTCTGCTTGGGATGCACCAAGACTTTCCTGCTCAAGCATCAGATCCTCCAAATGACCGCTAAGCTCGCTGCGGATCTCGGCATGCATTTTCTTGGCTTTGACTTCACCGCATACGTTGTCCAAATACTGCTCCAGCCCACTTTTCGACTCCACTATGCTCCACCCTCCCCAAGTACAGTATCCACCGCTTTTTTAAATAAGCGCCACTCGGACTGTTTCTCCTTCAGCTCCTCCGCGCCTTCCTTCAATATCCGGTAATATTTGCGCTTCCGCCCCTCAACCTCCACCCAGTAAGACTCTACCCAGCGCTCACTTTCCATCGCATGGAGAATGGGATACAGTGTGCCTTCTTTTAAAGAAAACACACCTTCCGAACGTTGCTCCAGCTCCCTGATCAGTTCATATCCGTACTGCGGCTTGTCCAGCAGCAGCGTTAGTATCAATGTCCCTGTGCTGCCCTTCAGCATTTCTTTGCTGACTTTCATTTTGTTAACACTCCCTTCAGGATTCAAATAGACCAAAGTCTGACACCGTTTCTCAATACATCGTTATTCTATGTATACTATACTTTATTTTACAAATAACGTCCAGCATATGGAAAAAGCACACCCGCGCTGCGGATGTGCTTCTAAAACTGCAAATGTTCTTATTAGTGCATCATGCCTTGTGCTTTGTGCTGTACAATGACACGTTTCAGGAAGAAGGCGACAACCAGTCCAACAATAGCCATAATCATTCCGAAGATAAAGGCGTTCTGAACCCCATGTGTAAATGCCGGAACAATATTGATAGGATCGGCTGGATTAGTTACGGTCTTCATGAAGCTCTTCGAGCCAGCGGTCATGATGCTGACTGCCAAGGCAGTACCGATTGCACCGGCTACCTGCTGAAGTGTATTCATAATGGCAGTTCCATCGGGATAATATTGCAGCGGCAGCTGGTTAATCCCGTTCGTCTGGGCAGGCATCATAATCATCGAAATCCCGATCATCAGCGCACTATGAAGCACGATAACGAACACAACGGTGGATGTTGGAGTGATACTGGAGAAGAACCACAGGGATACCGCTACAAGGACCAACCCTGGAATCACGAGCCACTTAGGTCCATATTTATCGAACAAGCGTCCCATGATCGGCGACATCAGACCATTAATAATTCCGCCAGGAAGCAGGAGCAGGCCGGCTTTAAAGGCAGTATAACCTTGGCCTTGCTGCAGATACATCGGAAGAATCAGCATGGATGAAAGGATAACCATCATACAGATGAAGACCATAAGCACGCCGACTGTAAACATAGGATATTTGAATGCACGCAGATTAATCATCGGCTGCTTCATCGTTAATTGGCGAACAGCGAACAGCACGAGTGCTACTACACCGATAGCGATGGCAATAATAACTTTCGGGCTTCCCCAGCCCGCTTCTTCACCGGCACTGCTGAATCCGTAGACAATGCCTCCAAAACCTAACGAAGACAGCAGAATGGAAAGTGCATCAATTTTCGGCTTCGTCACTTCAGAAACGTTCTGCATAAACAGAATTCCGAAGATCAGTGCAGCAACCAGGAACGGCAGCGACAGCCAGAAAATCCAGTGCCAGCTTAAGCTCTCAATCAATAGTCCGGCAATGGTTGGGCCGATTGCTGGAGCAACCATGATCACGAGTCCTATCAATCCCATCGCGCCCCCTCTTTTCTCGGCAGGGATGATGAGCAGAATCGTATTGAACATCAGCGGCAGGAGCAGTGCAGTTCCCATCGCTTGAACGACGCGTGCCGTAAGCAGAAACTCAAAACTTGGCGAAATGGCAGCCAGGAAGGTTCCCAGAATTGAGAAGCTTACTGCAGCGATAAACAACTGTCTTGTTGTGAACCATTGCAGCAGCAGGCCTGAAATCGGAACGAGAATTCCGAGTGTCAGCAAGTAAGCTGTTGTCAGCCATTGAGCCGTTGTAGGTGTGATATTCAGAACCTGCATTAAATCCGTCAACGCCACGTTCAACGCAGTCTCACTGAACATGCCGATAAATCCGGCGAGCAATAAGGACACGAGGATCGGAATTGTCTTGAACTTTCTTTCTGGGGTTTGCTTCTTTCCTTGCATCGTTGCTTCCACTCTTGTATCCTCCTGAAAATGTATAGTTTTCTCTCTATATGCTTTCTTGTCAATCCAGTATGGCTGGTATAGCTCTAGCAGCAGCAAGCAGCGGCTGTGTATTGCGGTGTGTCAACGTCTGGTGCAGTGCACCTTCAAACAATGAGATCACAACGGAAGCTTTATCGGCTGCCATTTGTTGATCTTTACCCTCAGCAAGCAGCCGTTGCATGACGACGTCCTGCCAGTCGTTAAATACGGCTTGGCATGCCGTCCGCAGCTCCTCGCTGACGCAGGAGGTTTCTACAGATAGCCAGAAGCTGAACGGAACAACACCTTTAAAGGTTGAGCTCTCAGCAGCAGCAGCCATTTCCAGAATAAAATCTTGAATCGCGATTGCCGCACTTTTGCCATTCTCCACATAATGACGCAGCTGCTTAGCAACGATCTCACTGGTCCGGTTAATGCAGGTCAAGGCCAGCTCCTCTTTGCCATGGGGAAAATAATAATATAGCGATCCCTTCGGCGATTCGCTGTCTTTAATGATCTGACTTAGCCCGGTGGCATGATAGCCTTGGGTGAAAAACAACCTTGAAGCGGTGTTCACAATCGCCTCTCGTGCATTGTGCTTGTTCGACAAGCTCTACACTTCCTTTTACTTTTATAACAATCGGTCTACATAATAAAACCACGGAAGAGGCCTAAATGTCAACGCGAAATTATTTTAAAATTAAACTTTACGGTGCCTCCACTCTCTCATGTTGATAAATATCTTTTTAATAACAAGACTGCTTTAGCCCGGTCATTGGTACCGATCTTGGAATAAATGTCACTTAAATAGTTCTTTACCGTTCCTTGAGTCAAAAATAATTTTCCGGCAATTTCCTTTGAGTTATACCCTTCAATAAGCAGCCTTGCAAGGTCAAGTTCTTTTTGCGTTAGCTCAAGTTCCTTACCTGCTTTTTCAAACCCCCTGTTCTTATTGCGGATCGTGAGAGCAAGCTTTTTTGCCACTTTACCAGTAAGCAGCACATTTCCGGAAAGCGCTTCATCGATGGATTGAACAAGCTTTTCTCCATCAATGTCTTTAAGCAAATAACCGGAAGCTCCATTGCATAAAGCCTCTATAATATACTCATCATCGTCGAAGGTCGTTAAGATGAGTATGATCACATGCGGGTGAAGCTCCTTAATGGCTTCGGTTGCCTTTACGCCTCCCATACCCGGCATACGGATGTCCATCAGGATGACATCCGGAACAACCGAGTGAAGCCGTTCAAGCGCTTCTTCGCCGGTTTGAGCCGTCCCAACGATCTCTATCTCCGATCTTATCGAAAGCAAAGTTTCCAGACCTTCAAGCATAATTTTATGATCATCCACAAGCATGACGCTGATTTTGCGATCGCTATCCATTAACCGTCCCCCCTTGCAACAGGCATCCGGACATGGAGTGCAAATCCCTTCATAGGCTCACTTTGCACAGTTAATTGACCTCCAATGGCCTCAATTCTTTCTTCCATCGTTTTCAGACCAAACCCATATATGAATGAATCGCTGCCGATTCCATTGTCCTTTACCCTAATATGAATCGTATCTTGCTGCTCAAGGACAGAGATCTCCATTGCACTTGCTTTGCCATGTTTTAGCGCATTGGTGATCGATTCCTTTATGAAGTTGATCATAACATACTTCTGAATAGAGATTAGATGGGTGACCTCCTCGTAATGCAAAATAAATTGAACGCCCGTCTGCTTCTCCGTATCGGTCATGATCTTCTGTATTCCTTCCTTAAGCCCCAAGTCGCCAATAGTCCCTTCCTTTGCTTTTAATGTTTTGACAACCTGACGGATATTACCGAGCCCTTGCTTCAGCTGCTCGCGTGCGATGAGGATCTTCCGAAGAGATTCCTCCGGTTTTCTATCGAAGAGCAGTTGGGCTCCCTCAAGGGCGACGATCGCTGTAGTTAACGTGTGTCCCACCGTATCATGAACCTCTTCCGCAATCCTCGTTCTCTCTTTTAATGCGGCCACCTCTTCTCTCGTTTTAGCTTCCTGGATCAACGATTCGTTTAATCGAAGGTTCATATCCCTTTGATTGAGCAGCAGCTTGGTGCTCCAGATTGGTATTACCAAAAACGAATAGCTCAATATATGGAACATATTCCGCCATAAATCTTCTCCGCCTGGTGACCACAAAAAAATGTAGGCTAAATATCCGCCATAGGCAAACGGAAAAGCGTACCACGACTTGTAGTTCAAGAGAAGATCCGCAATAAAGAGAACAAATACGATACTCTCGATTTCTGTTCTGCTTCCCAGGAATAGAAGAAAGAGGAGAACGATTTCGACAATCGGGGATATGGCTACAATGGGATGATACTCGGGATGATTTAACACTCGTTTCGAGTGTCTTAAGAAATAAAGCGCGATCAGGATCGTAACCACCGCAAAGCCTTTATATAGAGATAAAACAAAGTAAAGCAATAGCAGGACCACGTAAGAGCATGCCAGTCCATAGAAAAATAATCTCGATACTTTCGTATTGCTTAGGGTATGAACTGTTGAAATATTCATGAAACCACACATCCTTTAGAAATCGCTCACTTCACAGCATGATTCCTAGAATGGCCGCAATAACGCCTACAAGCACTGGTATGGCTTCCACCCCATGAATAATGACGGATGGCCAAAAGCTGCGATATCTGACATTTAAAAAGCCGAAAAAAATCGATCCGATGAGAATCATAGGGATATCTGTTATTTTATGCAGGTGGTAAAAAGCGAACAAAACGCCGTTCATGGCCCAATCCCATCTTCCAAAGGCTCCCTTCATCTGCGGCAGCAGAATGCCACGGAAGAACAACTCTTCTCCCAGTAAATAATTAAACAAACAACTGACAAGCGCAATACCGAGCAGATACCAGGCACCGACAAATTCAGGAGCCATCAGATTTTGTATCTTTGTATACTCCTGAGGAGCCATAAACGGGAAAATCCGGTTGAGCGCTTCTCCTACAAACTGGAACATACCTGAGTTTTCAAAGAAAAAAGCGTATAGGATGATTGGAAGCGTAAATGTATAAGCGACTTTGTAAACTTTAAATTTTTTCGGATGAACCGGATGATTCAGCCACAGTCTTTTTTTCAGCTTCTCCCAGCTTAAACTGCCCAGTTCTTTTTTCAAGATGATGACAGATAGTACAAACTGCCAGATCATGCCGACAATCATAAGCATCCAAAAGACAATAAGCGGATGAAAACTGACGATTGGCACCAGAAACGGCATCAGTCCGAATCGAATAAAGAACATTGGCAACGTGACTAAAGCCCATAAACCCAATATTTTTCCAACACTATACTGCTTGATTTCTATTTCGTTATTCAACCTTCCCGCTCCTTCTTGACTAATTTATTTCCCGTAGTAAATATATTTAAGAAGACCGTCATATGATAAGTGACGATCGTCATAAACCATCCGAAAGAAGGAAGTTCTCCCCACAATTGGACGGTGCTTTCGTCGTTCAGTTATTAGCAAAAAAAAACCTCAATCCCGAAGGAAAGAGGGTCTTAAAATGATGTGCTTACTGTGCGATTTTAACTGTAATGCATCTACTATAGATGTTTTCCCAGAACTCGTAACACCGTTTAAAAATACGATTCTACCTTTGCTCATCCTGTTTATACCCCTTATTAGTTGCAATGTACTTACTTACGCCTCTTAGGGCTAGTCCTTCTCAATAACTTCCCTATATAATAAACAACTATTCCAAGTAGCATCAAAACAGTGACTTCTATCATTCTCCACATTGGACTATATGCATTTCCAAATGCGATTTCACGTTGTAGATAATCAAGCGATTTGTACTTATCTACAATATCTGGAACAGAGTTCATTGTAAGATACACCCCTTGAATAAATTGAATAGCATAATAAACAAATACAAATATTAGTCCTACAATTAGTGCTCGAAATAATGGTTTTTTCATAGTGACCTCCTTGTTATCAGTACCTCTTTTCACCCATTTGTAGCATGCATTATTTATGTCGACTTTCCATATAATCTCAATTTCCAATCTCTCTTTATTTCCATTTTAAATTAAAACAGCCTTTTTCAAGAATATACTCTTGATTGGAATTTTTTAAAACTACATCAAATTTTTGATGATACGGGTGCATAAATAAATCATATTGAATTCTACGCTCTTCATGCGATTTTCTTAAATAATTAATATCTGTTCCTCTTTCAGAAACATCACGTATACTCCTTCTCATCAACTCGGTTTCTCCATCCGTATATAAGTAAACTTTCAGGTCATACAAATTTGGGTCTGTAAAGGCTACACTCATGCCTTCCACTATATTTATTTTGTTGTGTGAAGATATTAACGTACTCTTTGTATAATTCGTGCCTATCGTATAAAAATCTAAACCATCTCTTAACATATGAATGTCTCTCTCTAAAGCGAATATATTATGAGCAGCAGGGTGACAAGCAGTCATTTTTTCATGATGATGTTCATTGTTATATTCATAGTCGATAAAAGTGTATTTCCTAAGCTGAGAGCTGATAATATAGGGGTCAGTATTAATATAATTCACATCATCATGTTCCAGAAGCTTTAAAAAATTATGGGCAAACGTTGTCTTTCCAGATGCACCATGACCCGAAATCCCAATGATGACTCTTTTAACCTCACCGTTAATCAAATTGGCTATCTTATGTAATACCTGATCCATATTTACCCCCATTTTATTCTATTAATTGATGTTCATTATTTTTTAATTATAAGGCAGTTTCCATACAAAAGTAGGTAATTTGCACAAAAAAAGCGCAGAGTTGTTGGTTTCAACACTACGCTTTTTTGGGTTATGCGGTCATCTTTTTTTCAACTTTCCGAGCTAGTTTTAATGCACCCTGATCGATATATTTCATATAATAATGCGACATAATGCGACGAATTGAATCTCCACCACTTAGCTGACGCTTGGAGGGGTGGATGGGTTCGTCCATACCAGGATGCTTTATACGTCAGCTGACGCATCCATTCGCCCCAGGACGCATCTGCGATGGACTTGGAGAGTTTGGGATTTTGAATCATTTTCGCCACACGCAGATGTTCGATGCTGATCGTTTGGCACTCACGGATCAGCTTCGTTGTCATCTTGTGGAGAAAATCGTTCCGGGAATTTGCAGTGTGTTCGTGAATACGGGCAATGTGTTGCTTGGCTTTCTTCCAGTTGGAGCCCCCTGGTGTGCGTCTCGTCAAACGCCGCTGCCACAGCGCAAGCTTTTTCTCGTATTGACGGTAAAACCTGGGGTTGGCAAAATGCTCCCCGCTTGAGCACACAGCGTATTCCTTAAGCCCCAAGTCAATGCCGATATGTGCATCTGCTTGACAAAATACTTATCGCTGGCGTTTTGCCGTACCGTAGCGGACAGTATGCGACCCTCCAGCTTCCGGGAGTTGGCGAAACGCATCCAGCCGAGCTTAGGAAGCTTCAATCGGTTGCCTTCAATGGCGATATTTCCGTTCGTGAATTTCGTGGTGTAGCTTTGTACTGGATGCTTCCGGCTTTTGAAGCGAGGCGCTTGATTTTGCTTTTTGAAAAAGCGGTCAAAGCTATCTGCCACATGCCGAACGGCAGACTGTAAAGCAATGCTATCGACTTCTTTGAGCCAGTCATATTGTGTTTTTAGGACGGGGAGCTGTGTCGCACAGGTCTGATAGGACAAGCCTTTGCCTGTCTCGGCATAGGTTTGGTTCCACTCTTCCAGGAAATGATTGAATACAAAGCGGCAACAGCCAAACATTCGACGAATGAGTTGCTGTTGCTCGGTATTCGGGTAGATGCGGTATTTATAGGCTTGATGAACGATCATGTGCGACACCCCCTTTTGTAGTATTTTCTCACAATATAGCACATATGTTCGCTGAATAGTTGAAAACCGCCGATTCATCTCCGCCTAGAGGTCGGAGTCTTTTCGGCTTTTGAAGATAAAACTATTATAACATGCGACGCTGCGCGCTTAAATGCACACCGTGAACCATATTTTATAATACCAATTGTTCCATGCATCAATTATGGTTAAATTTCCTGATTCCCTTTCCATCAAAGTGTTATATGCCCTCTTGTCTTTTTGAGTTATCGTTTCCCGATAGTTCAATGACTAATTACTTAGTAAAAGTTTCATACCCTCATGGCTAGCAACAAATCCAAGTCGTTCATAGAACCGATGGGCATCTTTACGTTTTTTATCAGTTGTCAGTTGAATTATCCCGCAACCCATTGCTCTAGCCTCATTAATAGCATAACGAAATAAGGACTCTCCAACTCCTGTTCCACGATAATCACTGTCAATACGAACACCTTCAATTTGACCGCGTGTCGTTCCTAATCTTGCAATCCCCGGAATAATTGTAAGCTGAAGACAACCAATAACTTCGTTGTTATCCAAAGCAACGATTATGGAGTTACCAATCTGCTGTTCAATCTTTGCAAAAGCATCACTGTATGCTTTGGGCAGTGGGTGTTCAAAACGCTCACGGGTAGCCCCCAATTCATCATCTGCTAATAAACGGACAATTGCAGGAAGATGGTTTACATTTGCAGTTTTGAATTCCATAAGGACCTCCAATATCTCACTGTTAAATTACTATATTACAATGGTATACCTTATTCAACAATCCCCCCAACGTTGCAGCTTCTTTCACTGTAGCCCCCGTCAGATGAGCAACTATTCCGCTCCCCCCTTAGAAGCTATTACATCTATGTTTGCTTCTAAAGGGAGGTTTTAATCTACTAACCTGCGTAAGCTTTCGTTCCCTGTTAACGGAAAAGTTATTATTAACTTTCTTTTTATAGACTATAAAGATTTTAACTTTAGTGAATAGTTGTTTCGAGAGTTCTGTCCAGATCATGTGATGCTTCTATTATGGCTGGCTCCAAATTACTCAGCCATTCGGAATACTCTAGACATGTTACCATGGATGGATCCTTCCTTAGCTTCTTACATCGCTTCAAATTCTCTTTCCATCCGCCACTAAGATGTAATAGCCCCCAATCTGCTGCCTGGCTTTTAGACAGGATGACACCTTCCTGCCACCAAGCTATAAATTTGGAAGCTAACAGGAGCCAGTCAACGGAATGTAGGCTATTTCCCTTGCCAAACTTCCGCATGCACTTGGCATATTCTTTAAAAAAGCTAATGAACTCTTCCTTCGAGTACGATGGCACATTGTCTAGATGGGACTTACCATACAACAAGATACTCTGCTCCTTGATCGTGTACAGGGTGAACAGGTCTAATTGATTTTCCGTCCAGACGGATTCACGCTTTGTTCCCCACCACAAGCCGCTGCCCTTTTCCCCACTCAGCATACTAATCGTAAGAAAGGCACCCTCAAGCATATCGGTGTAGAGGTTGGGGACCTGTCTATCGACGGATCTTCTAAGAAGGGATGATCTGTAAATGGATCTTTGTTTGTTTAAAAGTTCGATTTCATTTTGGCTAAGGTCCTCACCAATTACAACGAGAAAATCCAAATCCCCGTATCCCGGGGATAAATCATTGTGAATGGCCGAACCGTAAAGGTAAATGCTTCGCAACTTTCTATTAAGAATGGCTCGGATATCATCGACAAATATGGACAAGGTTCGCTCAAGTGTTTCGTCTTCAAAAGATTGGATCAACATTAAGATCGCTCCATTTTGAATTTCTATTTTTAGTTTTTGCCAATACTATAATACCACCATATTGGAACCCTATCTTCTGTTCTATAGTTAGCAAAGGCTGCCGTATGGATCCGCGGCAGCCTGTTCTTGGAATTATGATGGTATAATTTCTACGTTAGTTCAACAATCAATTTATCCACGTGTTCCTAAGCCACCGAATGAATACCTCAGGTTCGTTTGGGTCAATATCCCGTCGTCTTTTATAGTCCGACTTTTAATCAAATCATCAATGAGCCGATCGGTTACATCGCTGCTCGTTGTTCACTGAACTATCGTTCGCGGCTAGCTCAACCGGTCATACCCATAGATACCTTTATTGCTACTTCAGCCATCTCTTATAGTTTAACAGTAGCTAATCCTTTATGTTTAGAAATGGTTTCAGGTTTTTGTGTAATTCTATATAAAACTCTATTTTCTTCTGACACCCGGAACACGAATAATGCCCTTCCGGCTTCCTGCAGGGAAGCGAAAGGGCTGAAAAGTTTACTTTCTGTTATTTGGATCTTTGTACTCGTTTTTTTTGAAACGTTGTCTGCTTAATCGGCCTTCTCCGCAGCGTCATAGATAAGGCAGCGCAGGGACTGATTCGGATAGCGGAATTCCGCTGTATAGCTGCTTCCGTCTTCCAACAACAGTTTCACTGCCACCATCCCGCGTTTGTTGTTAACCTCGGTATCGGTCAGATAAGCTTTGACAATGTTTCTTGTTTCCCCCTGCTTGTCCGTAAGAATCTGGGTGGCTTTCTGAATCCAGCTGGCATCCTTTTGAATGGCACTGGCGGCGGCTTTGTCGATGGGAGTTCTTTTCAGCGCCACATTAATTGCAGTCGTATCCAGCACGACCCCGGTTTTCGCATCAATTATAACGTGATATTGCCAAAATTCCTTGCCTTGCCCTCGCAGGGTTTGCCACTTATAAGGAGACCAATGAACGCTCCAGGTTGGATGTTTGTCCAGTCTTAGTTCATCTAGAATAACTGTCGTTTGCAGCTTGGAAATATCGGCATCAAACAGCTTGCGCACACTTTCAGCCGCCAGCGCCTGCGCTTCAGCCTTGCTGAATTCCTGCGGCAGGGGGGGCGCCGTCACAGTTCGTTTGGACGAGATGTAATTGACCCGATAGGCCCAGTCAATCAGCTGCAGCAGCTCTTCATCGGTCAAACTCCGCTCCGGGTATGTGTATGTATTGGTCTCCAAATCCAGATACATTTCTGCCTGCCCCGGCTTTAACGGCAGCTGCTGTTTGGGGCGGAGCCCATCATACACATACTGGTCATCCAGAACCAGTCTGCGTTTCCCTTCTGATTCGGTCATTTCCCGGCCTGAAGTATGAGGATCGCCCGGCTTGTCTATGAAGTCATAGATCTGCTGGATTTGCGCCTCAGTCATCTGCTTAAGCAGGTCTTCTTTCACAGTGGACACCGGCGCCGGTGCCTCCACTTTCAGCACAGGGACGGTGCTTCCGGTTAAAGCCAGCTGGGCACTACCCTGAATTTCCGGACTGTTCTTGGCGACGACTGCGGAGTTCACAAAGCTTGGGACGAGAGTCGCACTAACTGCGAGCACGGCTGCTGAGAATAGGATAACAGCTAACGTAGCGGACACTTTGTTCTTGCTCAATTGTATTACCTCCATTGGGATCAAAGATGTTAAATCTGTCTATACCTTAATCCCAAGATGTTATGGAGTAGGAGGACAGTTGTTATGGAGTTGTAAAAAGATGCGGATGCTTGTCCCTTCACCAAGAACAGACTGCAGCTCAACTCTGGCTTGATGCGCCTCGGCAATTTGGCGGCACAAGGAGAGCCCGAGACCGGCATTGCCATAGGTCCGTGAACGTGCCGGGTCTGCCCGATAGAACGGCTCGAAGGCACGCTTGCTCTGTTCCGCCGTCATCCCGCTTCCGCTGTCACGCACTTCCAGCACAGCTTCCCCGTTCTGATTATAGGCTAGCAAGCGGATCTGGCAGCCTGGCTTTGAAGCATGCATGGCATTTTCGATCAAATTCACCAGAAAGGATGCCAGCAGATCCGCATCTCCCCACACGGTGGGGATGGAGCTGTCAATCTGTAACAGTATTCCGTTCTCTGTTAATTTTTGCTGTTCCGTCTGCACTACCGCCTCGAACAGTCCGGAAACATCCACCTCTGACTGCACCAGAGGCTGGTGCCGGAGGACTGACAAATCAAGCAGCTTAAAGGCAAGGTTCTTCAGCCTGACCGTTTCACTCCAAATATAGCGGCCGGCCTTTATCTGTTCTTCCTGGCCAATGTTCGCCGAAGTGAGAAATTCAGCGAATCCCTGCATACTGGTCAGCGGTGTACGCAGTTCATGGGCAAGATTATCGACCATCCGCTGTTTATCCTCGGCCATGTCGGAGAGATCAGTCATCCGCTGCTCCACCACCGAAGCCATCCGGTTGAAATTGAAGGCCAGTTCCCCGAATTCATCTCTGCTATGCAGCTCCACACGGTTTGAATAATCACCTTCGGCAATCGTCTTGGTCGTCTCCGACAGCTGCTTGAGCGGCTTGGTCAGTTGGCGGATAAGGAGATAGAGCAGCAGCGCCAGCACCGGACCTACAATCCAGTTAATCATTACAAAGAAGCGGTTCAGCTCCTGCTGCTGGGCATACAGCCCGCTGATGTCGCGCTTATAGGCAAGCTCCAAATGCTGGTAAGGAGCAGGCAGCGGCATGGATAACCGGATGGTATGTTCATCCTGCATACCGTCCTTTCTGCCCGTATTCGGGTAGATTAGCCGTCCGTTCTCCCGCAGCTCCAAGCCAATTCCTTGTGTACGGTAGTGTTCACCATATGACTCAGCCACACTGAGCAGCAAGACAGGGGTGAGGGTGATGCCCCGTGCCAGGATAGAATCAAGATTCTCGTATATATTATTGGCAATCAGCAGTTGCTCGCTGGCCGCCCGCTTGGTCTCGCTGGCCATGTTCAGCTGCCAGCTTTTTTTCATCACCATAATTACACTTACATCGAGGGCTGCTATGAAGAGCACGAGGACGGAGAGGAGAATCTTATGCCAGAACCGCATGGCTAGACCTGAACTTCCAGGCGGTAGCCCAGCTTGAATACGGTTTTGATTCGTTCTTCCCAGCCTAGTTTTTTGCGCAGCTGACGGATATGGACATCCACGGTGCGGGTGTCGCCGGCAAAATCATAACCCCAGGCCAATTCAAGCAGTTTTTCCCTCGAGAGGGCTATATTCCGGTTGCGGATCAATACTTCGAGCAGCTCAAATTCCCGGGTGGTCAAATCCACCGGCAACTGGTCTACCCGGACCTGACGTTCCGGAAACCGGACCTCCACCTCATCGCAAATAAAAGCAGAGGCAGTTTGTTCATTCCTGCGCAGAACGACATTGATACGGGCCAGCAGCTCAAGGATTTCAAAGGGTTTAATAATATAATCATCCGCACCTAACTCGAACCCTTTGATGCGGTCTGCCAATGCATTTTTGGCCGTAATCAGAATTACCGGAATCCGCAAGTGGGCAATCTGCTGCATCACTTCAAACCCGTCCATACCGGGAAGCATCACATCAAGCAGAATAAGATCCGTTCGCTCCTGTTCTAGAATTCCTGAAACCTCTGAACCGGTATAAACTTTGGAATATGTGTGTCCGACCAGCTTAAGGTTCATGGAAATCAAATCGCTGATCGGCTGTTCATCTTCAACCACTAGTATATGGGCCATCCACTGAATATCCTCCTGATTCCTAAAATAGCGAAAATTTCTGTTCGCATAGACTTCATCCGCTAGCATCAGCTTACAAATTTAGCGCGAATTCTTTACAATCCGTATCGATAAAGCCTCAGTCGACCAGCACAATATAGATCATATTCAACCCTTCTTTCCTGTGTTGTTAACTATTTACACTTTAACATACCAGATTTCAGAATTCTTCATGACTCTTTCGGTTTGGCGCTGGAAGTCACGTTTAAGTCTTTTTTTTGCAGAAGGTAACTGGCAGACAAAAAAAACTAAAGGATGGAAATTTTGAGATTAAAAAAGTCTTTTCTGATTGCTAGTGGCAGAGGGATCCGCTATAATTTAATAAATTCCAATGCGAAAGGTGTGAATTAGATGGGCAAAGATATCAAATCCAAAGGAATCCCCAGACCATTGGTCAAAACCAACCAGGCAGTTATCGTGATCTCCGTACTATTAACCTGGCTTACAGGACAACATTGGATACTTGCGATTCCCCTAGCCGCCGGCTTGTCCGGTTTACTGTTCGGATACAATCCCGTGATGAAGGTTGGGGTAAATTTCCTCAAGAAAGAACGCTCTGCTTATGTGCACGAAGATTGGGAGCAGCAGCAATTTAATCAAAGTATAGCCGTCTTCTGTCTTGCCGCTGGTCTGATCAGCTTCCTGGCAGGCTGGAATATTGCCGCATATAGCTTCACCGCATTGGTAGCGGTCGCAGCAACTGTCGCTATTCTTGGATTCTGCATTGGCTGCTTTATCCATTACCAGTGGAGAATGTACAACTACAGACGCAAACAGGGAAGCACTCAATAACGCTGTATAGCGTGTAATGACAGCAGCCGCAGCAGACATTGTTACCGGCAACAACAAAACAAGCAGCAATGAGACCTGGGTCTTCACTGCTGCTTGAGACTGGCATTGAATGTGCTGGCCAACTCCTGCCACAGGTTATTTCCTCTCTTCGTCGCCCGCATCATCCCAGCGATGGCGAAATTTCTCAAGCCTTGGATGAACAGTAGATGGAGTTTCGCTCAGAATAAGCCGAAGCTTCACGATCCACTCCTCAAAGGAGGAATAAGAAGCAAACAAATTAGCCATCTCTGGTGTCAGATACAGGAAATACGGCGAAGGATACACGTCGCTAATATGACGGAGCGCAGAATCGAGCGGCGTATATTTCTTCCGTTTTCCCTCCAGTGTTTCCACAGTGATAAATGAAAGTCCCTGTTCTCTTCTCCACTCATGCAAACGGTCTTCCCGCTTATAATAAGCCTGTACAGGCTCCTTCGTCATCCGCCTTACTGTTTCTTCATGCAACGGATACAGCACCAGCTTGGTGAATTTGCGCTCCGTAGCCGTCCGGGCTGCCTCAGCCAGCTCCTGATCACTTATATGCTCAAAGGAATCATAGAAAACTAGCGTTCCTTTGCGTTCGCTGGCCGGTGGTTCATAGCCATAGGGTACATGCTGGATCTCTCGTTTCATTTTCGCCCTCCTGCTTGTTCTGTCCGCTCTATATAGCATAGCATGCGCTATTTTGATCGGAATTAAATGTTTTATGATTTGGTTTTGATTAAAAAGAGCGTCAGGTCATCGTCCACACAAATTTGGCTTCCTGGAACTACGGGCATATCGTTATACATTATCCCTCTGCCGTCGGGGACAAAGCCGCGCTTGATGTACATTCTTTGTGCAGTGCCATAGTCAGCATACAACCCGAAGCCTATACCTATCGTGTCCGACTGCATAAATGCCTCTTTTTCCAGCGCCTCGATAAGCAGACTTCCTATGCCCAGCTTGCGGAGCGGGGGGATAATGTCAAAGTTCTGGATTTCAGGGATTCCGTGCTCTCTAAAGTATGGGTACTGCGGGTGAAGCACCACATGGCCCCAGCCTGCAAGCTTACTCTCAAGAAACACCAGGAGCGTCACTCTTTCTTTACTACGGTTTTCTTCCCAGCAGCTTTTGATATACTCTAGTGGTTTACTGATATCGTGATCAAATAAACCTTCATAGATCATCTCTATGTCTTCTTGGGTCATAGGACGGATCTGTACAGGTAAACTCATGGCATGTCTTCCTCCATTCAAGCAGAATGCTGCTTTTTTTCAGTGTTTGCTATTCACTCTGCTGTCCATTAATCTGTTTATAGATATGAGTATCGGGAATAGATGTATAAACAGACGAGATGGGCTGTTCCGTTTCGATCTTCACTTTCCGGCAGTGCTTGGGCAAACTTAACAGGCTCCTCAAATCGGATTACATAGTCCATTTCTGGAGCGGAAAGCGGCTGTTCGATATCATTTTCGATTTTATCAATACTCCAGTGTGATAGATTTAAGCTTCATTCCTGAACCTTCTTATACGCGTAGTATGCAGCCCCCAGCGTTCCGGCCCTGCTGCCAAGCTGAGCCTGAACAATCCTGCATTTGCCGCCCGCCAGTTTCAGTGCATGCGCATTTACCGTTTCCCGGGCGCTGCGCAGCAGCCTGTCCCCTGCCGCCGCCATTCCCCCGCCGATAATGACCACGTCCGGGTTCAGCAGATTAATGACATTGGCCAGTCCAAACCCAAGCAAAACCCCTGTCTCATGCATCACCTCGACAGCCAGGCTGTCCTCAAGATCATACGCCTCAGAGATCATCAGAGCGGTTATGGCATCATTATTACCGGTTGTCCACGTCTGAATGATGCTGGTTCTGCCTTCACCCAGCTTTTCCTTAAAAGTGTTGACCATGCCTACAGCGGACACGTACCTCCCAAGACAGCCGGAGCTTCCGCAGCGGCAAGGGCGACCGTTCCTGTACATGTTCATATGCCCGATTTCCCCGGCACTGAAGGTAGTACCGTAAAGCACCGTGTCCTGAGCGATGATTCCTGAACCTAGTCCCGTTCCTAGCGTAAGCAACACCTGATTTCTATACCCTCTGCCTGCGCCAAACTGCCATTCACCATACAGGTTGGCTCGCACATCGTTATCGATAAATACAGGAAAGCTGAAGAACTTTTTCATTTCATTTACAATATGTATGTTTTCCCAATCCGTAAAATTGGGAGAGAAGATGGACAGTCCCTCTTCCGGATCAAGCAAACCGGGGACACCCATTCCCATGCATTGGATCTGCTCCAAAGCAACTCCATGCTCCTCCGTCAGCAGATGAACCGCATTTCGGATCCGTTCGAGCACAAATGCCGGTCCTTTCGCGGCTTCAGTAGCCGTTGACAATTCCCGGATTACTGTAAAATCGGTATCAAACAGTCCTGCTTTGATATTCGTTCCACCCAAATCTACCCCAAGGATATATGATTTCATCCAGTACCTCCTCAATTCCGCCAATTTCATTTTTATGTTAGTGATGATCTTTCAACTTTTTCAAAACCCTACAAGTGCCATATCAGTGCAAGCCCATTGTCTTCGCATCGGCTTCCGCCCTGCGGATCGCCTGCACCCCGCTCTCCAGCTGGCTTTCCGTAAGATTGGAGTAGCCCAGCAGAAATACGGGCTTCTGCGGCTTGGAGCCCACGAAGTATGAAGAGGCTGGATAGATACGTACGCCATACCGAAGCGCAGCTGCCGCTATATCATTTTCATTTGCCGGTGAATCCAGCTCAACCAGCACATGCAGGCCTGCCTCTTCACCAAACGTACACACCCGCGGGCCAAACTCCTTCTTCAGACTGTGAAGCAAACAACTTCTGCGCCCGGCGTAGAGCTTATTCATTCGGGCAACATGACGGGCATATTGTCCAGACTTCAAAAATTCAGCCAGCGCTTCCTGATCCAGAGCAGGAGACATCCGGTCGGCAAGCCATTTGACCGCCAGAAATCCCGGGATCATGGATGGGGGCAGGATAATATAGCCTATGCGGAGCGCCGGAAACAGGATTTTGCTGAAGCTTCCGATGTAGGCCACCCTGCTGCCGGAATCCAGACCGGCAAGTGCTGACAGCTTCGGACCATCGTATCTGTATTCGCTGTCGTAATCATCTTCAATAATTAATGCGTCATGCGACTTTGCCCATCTCAGAAGCTGAATCCTGCGGCTTAATGACATCGTTGCCCCGAGCGGGAACTGATGGGATGGCGTGACATAAATCAGCTTTGGAACCTTGCCCTGACCTGTTTCAGCCGCTTGAAGAACACGTTTGTCGAAGTCTTCAACGGTTATGCCTTCCTCATCCACCGTTACCGGTATAATCTCAGCGCCGGAGAACCTGAATATTTCGCGTATCGTATGGTGGGTGGGATCTTCCATAATCACGCCGTCGCCTTTGCTCAAACATAACCTCGCCAAAATATCCAAAGCCTGCGTTGCCCCCGCTGTAATCACAATTTGCTCAGCAGTCACGGGAATGGAACGTGTTGAACGCAGCAGCCGGGCAATTTCCTGGCGCAAGGAAAATGAGCCTTCCGCAGGTCCATAGCCCAGTGTCTGAGGGGTGGCGCTGCGGCAGGCGTTCATGAGCGCTTTCTGCCAGCTGTCCATGGGAAAGGCATCCCAGGCAGGCACACCATGGCGGAAATCACAAAACACGGCACCAGGGCCTGCATGATCCATGATTGGATCAGGTATAAGCAAAGAGAGGTCCAGTTCATTCTTTAAGTGAACTTGAGGGTCCTCCTGCACTGTCATTTCCATGACAGGGTCATCGCCTGATGAACCGTGCTCAGACTGCAGACCCGTAACGAACGTTCCCGCACCTTTGCGCATTTCCAGGTAGCCTTCCGCTTGAAGCAGCTCATATGCCTGCAGAACCACGCTTCGTGAGAGGGATAACTGCTTAGCCAGCATTCTCGTTGGCGGCAAAGGATCGCCTCCACTTAAAGCTCCGGAATGGATAGCTGTCCGAATCTGCTCATAGATCTGCCGGTTTAAAGGTACTGCCCTATCTCTGTCCAGCGTGATCAGCAGCTCATGCTTCATCGGTCACCCCTCCACATTTTCATCATTTATCAGAAATTTAATGATATCACCTTTACTATAACTGCCGCTGTTACCGCACCCAGAACAACAAGCAGCAGCGGTATTTTACGGACTAAGACCAGTATAACAGCGGCAGCGCCGGAAGCGATACCGATCAGCGGAGCTTTAGGATCTACCTGGAAGATTCCCGGCACCGTTAAGGCACTCAGTACAGCCAGCGGCAAATGATCCAGCATCATCTTGATTTTACCGGTTTTCGGAAGGAAATCACGGGTAAGCAGCAGCGGCGTGAATCGCAGCAAAAAGGTGATCAGCGCCATGCCAACAATCACGGCAATGTTCATGCGGCCTCCTCCACAGCCCTGTTAACCCGAACTGGAATGAGAAGGCCGGCAGCCATTCCTGCCAGCATGGCGGCAAGCACAGCGGAACTCCCAAGGTAGGGCTGCAGAAGCCAGGAGAACAACGCCGAGCACAGGCAAATCACCAGATTGCGCCTGTTGCCCCGCAGCTGAGGAACAATTAATGCAATCAATAAAGCATATAGCGAGGTGTTCAGCGCGGGTAAAAAAGCGGCCGGAATATAGGCTGCAAGGGATATACCAGCCGCTGTGGACACAAGATTCGCAGCATATGGAGGAATTTGCAGGCCAAGAAGATAATGCAGCGGCAACTCCGGTGTTTGCCCGTCCGCTGCTTCCTGCCCTAAACTCTGCTTATCGCTTAGCATACTTACCGCATAGACCTCTTCTGTTAGACTGAAGCCGATCCACGCCTTCACCGCAGTACTGAGGTTTCGTCTGACCGACCCTGAAAAGGACAAACTGATCATCAGGTATCTTAAATTAATAACCAAGGTCAGCAGCAATATAAGAGGCGCCGCCGTCCCTGCCGCAAGCAGCTTGACGCCAGCAAATTGGCTTGTGCCCGCATACATCAGTGCCGACATCAGAAAAACCTCCAGACTTCCAAGACCAAGTCCCTTGCCGACCAGCCCAAAAGTAAAACAGGCAGGAATAAAACCGGCGACAATCGGCAAAGAATCCAAACACCCTTTTTTAAACTCGGCTCCAACGACACCCATGTTTGATCACTCCCTTAGCGCATTTAAACCACACAGCCAGCTTACCTGTTCGGTCTGTACCGGGAAATAACCACTTTGCATTCTATCCACCATACCAATTCTATTGAGGCAAAAAAAGGGCAGACAGGGTGTCTTTCCTCCTGTCTGCCTTGCTGATACTATTTTATAGCTGATAAGCTGCTTTAGGAGCCTGCTCCCTTATACCGTTTAACCCCGTAGTTCCAAGAAACAAGGCCAAGGCAAAGGAATACCGCACCGACTACAGGAGTCAGCAGCGCCATTCCTCGCATCTCATCCCGTTCCAGAAAGAGCGCCGCCGGATAAATACCGACGAAGGCGAACGGAATTACCCAGGTGAGCAGTACCTGAATAGCCCGGTTGTAGATTGTGACCGGATAACGGCCATAGCTCTGAATATTGTACATCAGCGGCAGAATGCCGGTCGGGGCATCGGAATAGAATGACAATGAAGTCAGCGTGGTGTAAATCCCCGTATAGATGGCTACCGCACTAAGCGTAAGGAGGATCATTGCCGGTATCGTCCACCACTCGAACGGCAGTCCGAGGTTCGCGCCGCTGATTGCCATAATAATCAGTCCAATGATCGAACCAAACAGGGCTGGCGGGTCTACATTCTCCAGAAAGATCTGAAATAGGTTATGCGCCGGCCGGGTCAGAATCCGGTCCATTTCGCCTTTGACAATATAGCGCTCACTGAAGCCCCACATGTTCACGAAGCAGCTGAAGACGCCGTACGGGACCATAAAGAAGCCGTATACGAACACCACTTCATTTTGATTCCAGCCGCCCAGGCTGTCGGTATGCATAAAGATCACAAGGATAAAAATAAAATTAGTCGCTTGAAACAGCAGATCCGAAATGACCTCCACCCAGAAATCGGCGCGGTAGGTCAACCGGGTCTTCATATAATTTTTCAAATATTCGATTAACAATCCCAGATAATACAAACCTTCCTCACCCTCCCTGCACGAACAGCCGCTGACGAGCCGCGTGGTATAGCCAGACAATTGGAATCAGCAGCACCAGGAACCAGAACACCTGGACACCGAGCACATTCCATATGCCCACACCCTGTACCCGGCCCGTAAATACGGAACCCGGAAGGTAGGTAATGGCTTGGAAGGGCAGAACCTTCAGCACACCGGACAGCCAGTCCGGGAACAAGCTGATCGGGATAATCAGGCCGGAGAACAGGTCTACAATGACCCGCTTCATGCGCATCATGCCTTCATTGTTCTCCACGAAGAAAGCGGACAGCCCTGTGATAACGTTAATCTGTGAACTGATCAGGAAGCTGAAGAAGAGCATGACCAGAAAGCCGGCCCAGGCCGAAGGCTCTGTCGGCAATTGCACCGGAAATAACAGAATGGCGATGACCATCCCCGGAATCATCAGCATCATGAAGCGGAATAACCCTTCGCCGAGTCCCTGCATCATTTTGACCAATACGTAGTTATAAGGACGAATGAACTGGATGGCGATGCTGCCGTCACGGATATCCGTGGAGATCTCCCGGTCCAGGTTGTTGAAATAAAAGGCGCGCGCCATCCACGAGACGGCCACATAGGTGGTCATCTGCGCTCCTGTAAACCCGCCAAGTGACTCCCCGTTCCCATAAATGGCCTTCCAGGTGAAATAGTTCACCCCAATATTAAGCGTATAGATTAGAATCCCTGAATAATAGTTAACACGGTAAGCGAGCATGGTTAGAAAGCGGATGCGGATAAAATCAAAATAAGCGCCCAGCAGAAGTCTGCGTCCATTTTCCGGCTGTCCTCCAGAGGAAGAGGAGCCACCCGCGGAGCTGGAAACAGCGGCGTTAAGCTTGTCCGACATGTATGACCTCTTTCTCTTCCTGCAAAGCCGCGATCATCTCTTCCGGTTTCTCCGCCGATCCGGACTGATAAATGCTGCGGACAATATCGTCCGTGTTGGTTTCGATAATCTTGATGTCTGTTATGTCCGCCTGGCCTACCACGCGTCCCAGCACATCCGATACATTCAGCTCCAGCGGAATCCAGACTTTGGCGGCGAGGTCGTTCTCGGCCGTCCAGGTCACCGGCATGCCTTCCGTCCATTGCATAATCCGGCTGAGCTTTGTAGCTGTGCCAAATTGGAATACCACCTCACGCCCGGTTCCCCAGCGCTGTTTCAAGTCCTCCAGACCGCCGTCATAAATAATCCGCCCATCATCGAGCATAATGACCCGTGAACAGAGCGCTTCAATGTCCTGCAGATCATGAGTAGTCAGCAGAATGGTTGTTCCATGCTCCCGGTTCATGTCCTTCAGAAACTCGCGGATCTCCGATTTCACGACAATGTCGAGACCAATGGTCGGTTCATCCAGGAACAGAATCGAGGGGTTATGGAGCAATGCTGCCACAAGCTCGCAGCGCATCCGCTGGCCGAGACTAAGCTTGCGGACCGGCCGGTTCAGCAGATCCTGCAGCTCCAGACGCTCCACTAGCTCATCGAGCCGCTTTTTGAAATCTTGTTCGGAGACCCGGTATACCTTGCGCAGCAGCTGAAAAGACTCGATCACGCCGATATCCCACCACAACTGGCTACGCTGCCCGAAGACTACCCCGATGTTCTGCACAAATTTCTCACGTTCAGCATACGGAACAAACCCGCCTACAGTCAGGCTGCCAGCGGTCGGAACGAGAATGCCGGTGAGCATTTTAATCGTGGTCGATTTGCCTGCACCGTTCTCACCGATATATCCGCAGATTTCACCTTGAGGAATCGTGAACGAAATGTCCTTCACTGCCGTCACTTCGGAGTATTCCCTCTTAAACAAATCAGCGAAGGCCCCTTTGAGGCCCTCGCGGTTCTTTTGGACTTTAAACGTTTTGCGTAAGTCCTGCACTTGAATGGCGTTCATATTGTACCTCGCTAAGCTAAAGATTGGGTTCAGTACCCCATTATAATGCACGGATTACAAAAGCACTACCCGTTTATCGTAAAATAAGCAGAAACGGTTATACCGTCCATTTACAAACGGCATCCGTTTCTGCGGGGAAATCAGGAATGTAGCTGGATAACAGCATTATTTGGCGACTCTGCCTTCAAAGAAATCGTTACTTTTCACAGCTTCCAAGTGGCCGGACCGCGTTACCTTTGTGCGCAGGTACTTCTCATTGAATACGGAAACGTCACCCCATAGCGGAATTCTTTTCACCGTGTTCATGCCGGCAGCCTTCAAGGCGTCCATCTTCTTAGGGTTGTTCGTAATCAGTGTCACCGGTTTGCTGCGCAGATGCTGCAGTACGCTGATGGCATCCTTATAGTCTCTGGAATCATCGGCAAAGCCAAGCTCCAGATTGGCTTCCACAGTATCATAACCTTCTTCCTGAAGAATATAGGCCATTGCCTTGCTGAACAGACCAATGCCTCGTCCTTCATGATTGGCCAGGTAGAACAACGCACCGGAGCCGTGCTGGGCAATCATCTTCATCGACTGGCGCAGCTGGAAGCCGCAATCACAGCGCTTGCTGCCGAAAATATCGCCGGTATGGCAGATGCTGTGCATGCGGATCAAAGCTTCGTCCGAGTCTTCGAAATCACCGTAAACGAGTACACTGGACTGCTGACTATCAGCAAGATTCATGGAAGACAAACGGGAAATCAATAATTCAGTTGCTTCTATAGAATCCCCGCCCTGCAATTCAACGTCATCCGATTTCAACCAGCTGTACCATTTAAAAGTGACTGTTTCTCCATCGAGATTCACCGGCAGCGTAATCGGTCCGACCAGTATATTAGTGGAATCATCCATCGTTATCCGTTTGATCTTATTCTGCAATATAGAAAGGATATCAGGTTTAATCATAAGTGCACCGTCCTAAAGTTTTAAATATTTTTAATTTTAACTTCGAGTAACTATTTGTAAGTTAGTTTATCATTGTAATATAACTTCGTCAAGTTATAATATATATTTAAATAATTATGATTACTTATTGTAAGTTTATGATATAATGAATGCAGAGGTGATCTTAATGAATGACTTCGAGATGTGTCCACGCTTTGAAAAAGCAGTAGATGTGCTTAGCAAACGTTGGGTTGCACTGATCGTATTTGTATTAATGAATGGCCCTCGCCGGTTTGGTGAAATCGAGAGCTGCTTGTCCAATCTCAGCGGAAAGGTTTTGTCTGACCGCTTGAAGGAAATGGAAAATGAGGGCATTATCACGCGTACAGTTTATCCTGAAATGCCTGTACGCATTGAATATTCGCTGACGGACAAAGGCACTGCCCTGGCTCCTATTCTTGGAGAAATCAGCAACTGGTCTACAGAGTGGATTGAGATCGGCGCAACCAAATGATATGGGGTCCGCAGCATCAATAGCGCCCTTTTTTGTTCCGGCAGCCGGAATAAAAAGGGCGCTTATTGTTGTTCATATTTTCTGGAACACCGTATTTATAAATCTTTCCGCTGAAACCGCAGCAAGCCGATTGTGAAAAGAGCAGCAGTATAAACCGCAGCGTAGACCACAAATGAATTCGAGGGAACTGAGTTCAAATTAAGAAGTGAAAAAGCGCTGCCACTGAACGAGACCATACCGCCAAGATCGTCCAGACTGAACAGCACTGCCGTCATTTTGCGCTGCAAACCATCAACCGGCATGAGCATTGACATGAAGCCTGTCATATTGTTTAGCATATGAAGCGCATCGCCTTCCAGGCCCAGCGATGAGCTCACCTTATCAATCATGCCTCCCAGAAAGCCCGCACCGTAAAGCATCGTCATAAATACCCCGTTCCCGAGCGCGGAAAAAAATCCCGAGCCCAGCATCGACAATGTGATCAACAGCGGAACACTTGAAGCAAAAATCAGGAAGGCTTTAACCAAGGCTGTCATATCTCTAGGTATTGCGGCATGGGCATTCGTAATGAATAGAATAGCCGCGAAAAGTATCAGTGCGTAGAGTAATCCCAGCGTGACATAGCCAAGCCAGCGGCCGAGATACCATTTCCAGCGTGGAATCGGTCTGGGCAGCATCGCCTGCATCACTCCCTGCTCCGCTTCCCCGGCAATGGCCGAGAAGGAGCTGAAGATCGCCAGAAAAGCGATGACAAACGATCCGAAGAAAAACCCTAACGTCAGTATAAATGCCCCATTCGTAAACCGTTCAATAAGAATACTGCCATTCATGATCCCGGACCCGCCGCCAAAACGTCGATCTCCTCCGATAGTGCCGGCCACAAACCAGAAAGCAAACAGGAAGATCACTGTCATCACCAGGGTCAGCATCATCACCCTTTTGCGGAGCATTTCCTTCCAGGTCATCCCGAGTATAATTCTCATTCCCGCTCCCCCCTGTGACTCAGTCCGGATACCGCATCCATAAACCATTCCTCCAGACGCTCTTTTTTACGTTTCACTTCATATAAAGTCAAACCCTGTTCTATAAAAACCGCATTCAGCCAGCCCACCTGCTCTTCACTTTCCAGCTCTGCTTCCAGCCATACAATTCCACTGTCAGGAGCCGTTCCCTGCAAGGAGTCCCGTTCCTGCTTGTCTTCACCCGAAGAGATGTTGATGGACAGTCCGGTAAAATCATTCAGCCAGGACAGCAAAAAAGGCGAAAAGCCGCCCACTTTAAAATGCCAGCTCGTTCGCTTATTTAATATTTCTGATACTGTGCCGTGCCGCAGGATAAGACCGTTATTCAGCAGTGCCATCCGGTCGCACAGCACCTCAACATCCTCAAGCAGATGAGAGTTGAGAAAAATAGTGATCCCGCGCTCCTTCAAGCGCTCCAAAATACCCCTGACTTCCATGCGTCCAATCGGGTCGAGCGCAGATGAAGGTTCATCCAGGAAAACGATCTCCGGCTCGTTCACCAGCGCGCAAGCCAGTCCCAGCCGCTGCTGCATTCCCTTGGAGTAATGCTTGACCCTGTCCCGTCCGCGTTGTCCAATCCCCACCTCATTAAGCAGCTGAGGAATTCTTTGATCGGCCACAGTTTTATCAATCCGGCATAATCTGGCATGGAGCCGCACGACCTCTTCCCCGGTCAGCCATTCCTGATAGCGGTACAGCTCCGGCAGATAACCGATCTTCATCTTGGCTTCCATCGTACCAATTTTATGTCCTAACAAAGAGGCGCTTCCGCCTGTAGGATGGATAAGTCCAACCAGCATCTTCACAAAGGTGCTTTTCCCGGCACCGTTGGGGCCGAGGAAGCCAAAGGCTTCCCCTTTCCCCACACGAATCGTTACATCCCGGCATCCGCGCCCGTTGCTGTATTCTTTGGTCAACGAGTTGGCTTCTATTGCGGGAAAGCTCATGAAGTGATCAGCTCCTGCAGTTTCGTCATAAACTTATCTTTGTCCGAATACACTTCTCCTCCAGAGAGTTCGAACAACTGGCCGTTCTTCACCCAAGTCGCACTATATTGCGCTCCACTGCTATATTCGTTTTTATTAAAAATAACCGTTGTCCCGTCAATAGTGATTTCTTCTGAGAACTGCCCCTTAATCAGCGGCAATGGAATATCGCCGGATAGAATCCGGCTGTGCTGCAAACTGGATTTCAGATGATCCGGGAGAAGCGGAAAGTCAAGGACAGCCTTAACGGCTTCTTCTACGTCTATAGACGGATCTACCGTCACTATTGGCGTATTCATCTGAGTAAAGCTCGCCCAATGCTGATTGTCCGTGGATAAGTCGTAGTGGACGATCTCAGGAATAGCCAGAGTTATCGGCTTGCCATCTATAGATTCCGGTAGCAATTGATCTGATCCCAGGCGCAGCAACGCTTCGTTAACTGCGTCGACGTTCAGCGTAAGGGTCATCTCCTGGGAAGGACTAATCCAAGCAGACTTGACTTGGTCAAAGCCTTCCCCGCTGACTGCGCTGTACCCCAGCGTTTTCTGCAAATCATTAATAGGTACCGCTCCATCGATGGTTCCGGATGAACTCGAAACCGCTCCGAATTTACTGGCAGCTTCGCCGACAGTTCCCCCCTCGGCAATCTGATTGAAGATATTCCGCAGATCGCTTTCATTCACAACTGTTGGTTCCTGCATCCGGAATTGGTTCAGGATTGCTGCCATAGCCGTGCTTCCTACCGGAGTGGCGAGAATAGCAGCGAAGATAGCTACACTGGCCGCTGTTGCCGCCCACTTCCGCCGGCGGTTCATCTGAGGCCGCCGGGTCCGTCTTCCCGTTTTCTTGCCTTCCGTAGCAGAATCAGCCTGCCCTGTTATCTGCGTCATTGCATCCCTACTGCCGGCTGTACCTGCTGTAGAAGCAGCATTTATTAAGGGATCATTGTGTGTTGTTGATTGTTGGCCCCATGCTGCCCATACCGGATTTACCGGTTCCTGCGCAATGCTATCTTGCAGCCTGGCCCAAGCTTCATCCATGTTCAGCTGATCTGATTCATGTTTTATAGGATTAGTCATTGTTCGTTCCTCCTAAGTAATATATGAAGCAAAATTCCAAACGCCGCTGTCCTCACGGTCTAGTCGTCTGTGGGAGCGTCTCTACCGCGTGCTGCCTTAGCTTCGTTGTGGCCCTGCTTAGCAGTGTTCCGACAACCGGCGGCTTTACACCGAGTTCTCCGGCGATCTCTGCGTAGCTGTAACCCGAATACCTCAGCAACAGCGCCTGTCTGTCTCTGTCCGGCAGGCTGTCCAGCCAGGTCCTGACATCCTCCTGGTCCAGCTTGGCGAGCACCACCTCTTCACCTGTAGGAGGCGAGGCCCCAATATCGAAGAGGAGCTCCTGCTTATTTTGCAGCCGCCGTTCTCTGGCTACTTTATTCAAATAATCATATCCGATCCGGGTAAGCACTCTATGCAGCCAGGCACCGAGCGCTCCGGGGTCATCCGGCGGATTGCGGTAAAGTCTTAAAAATACATCCTGGGCTAAATCGTCCGCTGCCGTCTCATCACGTACCAAAGCAGCAAGTTTGCGCCGTACCACAGGATAGTGTTCATAAAATAGAGCTTTGAATATATCAGATTCCGGAATATCCATTGTTTTAATCCTCCTTATCAGCTGCAGCTATAAGTAAGACGAAGCCTGGAGCTTTTTTGTATCAGAGAACGTCAAAAACATCTTACCACAAACAAAAAAAGCAGCCCCTTTTTATGAAAAAAGGAACTGCTGCTATCTTCAAATAATTAACGAATTTTGAGGGTTGCTCCCTTCCCTTTAGGCGGCGCCTCCAAAGTTATATCAATGGGCTTTTTATAATCATACATTGCTTTGCAGCATAAAGGCATACTATGACTTGATCCAGGATAACCACCAAGTTCTCGGTACATATCTCCAGAAACAATATTTGCATACTCCGCACCGGCATTACGCGCTTCATCTATTCGCCGTTTAACTTCCCTTCTAAAATCCTCAACCTTCCACATTATGTATGTGACGATAGGGGAAATTTTCCTGAACACAAATAAATACCCTGCCATTGCTGGCCGGTAGGGAACCGGCCGAAACTCACTCCCCGATTTTGGAGAGTGAGTCGCGGGAACCCGCTACGAGTCGGTCGTGCATGGCTGGCCTTTATATATAATGTCCTTTGTAATATACATAGTAAATATTACCCATTTCTGATAGACTATTTTTGTAATTTATTATCAGAATTAGGGGGAACAACATGAAAAAGCCGATTTATAAAAAATGGTGGTTTTGGGTTGTAATGATTCTTGTGATTGGAGTTATTGGGAGTATGGGTGACGATAAAGACTCTGCTGATCCATCGCCCTCAGCTACTGTAGAACCCGCTAAAGCAGCTGTAGCCGAGGCTACGACGGAACCTACAAGTCAACCATCTGCCTCGAGTGAAGAAGAAAAGAAAGCCGCTGAGGAAAAGGCTAAGAAGGCTGAAGAGGAGAAAAAGGCCGAGGAAGCAAAAAAAGCTGCTGATGCTGAAGCCAAGGCAAAAGAGAAAAGTATCCCTAGGGAATACAAGGCGGCATTAAAGAAAGCGGAAATGTATGCAGAAAATATGAATATGTCAAAGACAGGCGTTTATGATCAGTTGACTTCTGAATATGGAGAGAATTTTGATAAAAAGGCCGCTAAATATGCCATTGATAACATTGTATTTGATTGGAAAGAAAATGCATTGAAAAAGGCACAATTATATGCAGAAGAAATGAGTATGTCAGATTCGGCTATTTACGATCAATTGATTTCAGAATACGGAGAAAAATTTACCAAAGAAGAAGCAAAATACGCAATAGATAATTTAAAATAAGATAAAATAAGCAAAAAAGCCCGCCGACCAGTTTGAAGTGCACCCCTTAGAATAGACATTGGAATAAACCCCTGTTTTATTTGATGAAATCTAAGTGGTGCATTTTTTAATGGTGAAAAAAGGACAGAAGTTAACAACGTATAATATGAGACGAAGCCTGAAGCTATACGCTTGCACGTTAAAGTCTTTTTAGGATAGCCAGCATCATCAAGCACAGCGCGCCGATTACGGTAATCAATCATATAAGTCCATTTGTTGGCGGAGACAACAGATTCCATAAGCTCGACCTCGCCAAGGTCCGCAAGGTCCAGATCAGGAAACAAACTATCATCCGCCATTGCCGCCCACATCCTTTCCGTGTACGTAATAACGTTGTCCGGTTAATCGGGAGAATGAGCCGGTCACCTGCCTGCAAGGGACTGGGGAGAACCAGAATGCCTGTAAGCGTAGAGACCGCTGGCTGCTTGACCTCAAATACTGTATCGATGCGGCGCTCCTGCAGATACCATTTATATTTGCTATTTCAGCAAATATTTCATTAGAAAAAATTATCGATACTGCAATTGAGCTTATTTGCTAAAATCGGCAAGTGGTTTGCTTAAAAAGCGTATGAGCCCTCTTCATACTTCATATAGGTTAAAGCATTCTTAAAACCCAGCGTTTCCGCCATTTCTTGCAATGAAAGTTCTAACTCCTGTCGACGTTTCTTTATATATTCCAAATCAAGCAATCCCATCTCGCACCTCCAATCTTTGCTGATTTAGCAAAAATTGTTGAGATAAATATACAATGCTGTTTTAGCGAAGTCAGCTACTTTTTTGCCATTTTAGCAAACTTCTTTTTTCTATTTTAGAAAAATGCTAAAATCATATTGCTGAAACAGAAAGAAGGGCGGTATGAGAATTTGTATTATTTCAGGTGATCGAATTAAGAAACTTAGAGAAGCTCGAGGAATAAGCCAAATTGAGCTTGCCGATAGGATCGGAATAAATAACAGTGTTCTCTCTAGAATCGGATCTGGAAAGAGACCTGTTGAAGATACTGAAATTAATGCATTTGCAGATTTTTTTGAAGTTTCAGGAGACAATATTCTGGGACGTCGGACAAAAAAACTTCTATTGAGACAAACATGTCCTTTTATGGTGGACCAGAAAATACTCTCAAGCTGAAATCCAAGTAATGGAAGATGCTTTGAAGCAGTATAGAAAGAATAAAGAAAGAATGCTTAAGGAAATAGAAGACACAAAAAAATAAGCAAATCCCTCAGCCGATGAGGATAATTTAAGGAAGATTTTTATGGAACAACCCAACGAACCCGTTTTATTACAGAAACAACAACCACGCCAAGTTACTAATGGAACAAAGATTTTTCTCATTTCAACGCTTCTTCTAATAACTGTAGCTTCTGTCACCTTTTCGATTTTCTCTTTTATGAAAAGTCGTTCTATAGAAGAAAAATTTAATGAACTATCAAACAAGTTTGAATTAGCCGATAGTGAATTTAAGACCCAAAATCAAGCTTTTCAATCACAAGATATAACAAATAAACAATTTATTAATGCGCTAGTTTTTAACGCTCTCCAACATGCTATGGAAGATGGTGTCGTTACTGATAATTTTGTAATCAATAAAATAACTTTCCGGAAGACTCTTTCAGCTATGGGTACCAGCGGATCTGATATTGACTTATCAACCCAACCATTAATTGATGCGAAGTATGAAGGGCAAGGGCATTTTGATTTAACGGATAGAGAATTAAAAGTAATGATTGAGGATTTATTGAAGGATACAGAAACTTATTTTGAATCAATTCGTGAAATTTATATAGATTACCTACCTGAATGGAAAAGCCTTTCCCATACCGTCAGCATACAAAATTACGAATTAGGTACATATTCAGATGGTGTATTCAAACTAAAGGGCGAATGAAAAATATTAATAAAGCCAGCAATGGCTTTTATCTTTACCTCAAAATAGAACATACGTACTCATCCGAGGTAATTACATGATTTTTCCAACTACTTCAAAACTCCTCTGGAACAATGGATCGAGGAACACTACAGGTCAAATGGTGTATGTGCACCTATCGATCTTGATATAGACAAGATTGCCGCGATCTTCGAAGTGACATCATTTATTACGACAATAGCCCATTTAGCGAGAATGAGAATAGGGTTATTTTTATCGACAGACGAGACAACTACATAGAACAGCGAAAAACATTCTTTCATGAGCTTTGCCACGTCATCCGTTACTCCGGTGATCAACGATGGATGCCGGAAATGTTTCGCGAAGCCCAAGAAAATGATTTATGATGTATGCTATTATCCCATTCTTCATGCTTGAGCAGATGCCAATACCTACGCGTAAAAGTGAAGCTGTTGAAGGGAACTTTGTGTTGACCGATGATGACGGCTTACGCTTCACCCTTAATAAACTCAATTATCGGATGCAGCGAATATGTCATTTTTTTATTATTTTGCATGACCAACTAATGGTGTCAATTCATCTGTTATCTAATCTTGATATATCTCTCCTGTATTTGCTTAGCCAGTGTAATCCGCTCCATCTTCAACTCCCAAATCTTTTCTTTCCACCGGTAACTGTCCTCAGCATCCTCATGTTCCCTCAACTTGGCGAACAATTCCATCAGCATCAGGTTTATATGATCAAACCGGTTCCAGAGTTCCTGGACATGCTCCACTCTTTCCCGTTCTTCGGAAGCTTCCTTGAAGTTCTTTAATTTCTCAATGATGTCTGCCTGCCACTGTCCATCGTTAATTGCTTTGGCGTAGTTATATAGATCCAGATAATCATTGACTGACATGTGTACCGACTCCTTACTTCTTTTATACCAAGTATTATACTCGGTATTATATATATTACAAGAGGCGCCTCACAAAAAAAATGCGGACATCAGAGATGCCCGCACATGATAGTTATTACATAAGCTTCTTTATATCATCCTTAATCTGTTCTGATTTTGGACCAAATACGATTTGCACCGCACCTTGACCAAGTCTCATAACCCCTGAAGCGCCAAGCTGTTTAAGTGCAGCATCTTTTACCGCCTTATCATCGTTTACGATTAACCGCAGCCGTGTAATGCAGGCATCAATATTCCGAATGTTGGACGGTCCGCCGATGTTTTCCAGAATTTTTGCGGCTTGGGAAGAAACGGCTGCCGAAGCCCCGCCAACGGACACTTCCACAATTTCATCCTCGGTCTCATCTTCCCGCCCAGGCGTCTTCAGCTTAAATTTCACAATAATGAAGCGGAAGAGCACATAATAGAAGGCGAAGAACGCAAGTCCGATCGGGATTAGCATCCATGCATTAGTAGTAAGCTTTAGGTGCAGCAAGGAATCAATCAAACCGGCGGAGAACCCGAAGCCCATCTTAACATCAAGGATGTACATCAGGGCCATTGATAATCCTGTCAAAATGGCATGCACCAGATATAAAAGCGGAGCAACAAACATAAAGGAAAACTCAAGCGGTTCGGTAATACCTGTTAAAAAGGAAGCAATGGCGGAACCAATGAAGATTGAGGCTACCAGTTTACGTTTCTCCGGTTTTGCGGTATGGATAAAAGCAAAGGCTGCACCAGGCAGAGCAAACATCATAATCGGGAAGAACCCGGTCATGAACATACCTGCAGTTTTGTCTCCGGCGAAGAAACGTGTCAAGTCCCCGTGTACCAGTTCACCGGCTGCATTGGTAAAGTCACCAATTTGAAACCAGGCTATGGTGTTGAGTACGTGGTGTAATCCGATAGGGATCAGCAAGCGGTTGGCTGTACCGAAGATAAATGCGCCCACCGCGCCGAGACCCACAACCCAGTTCCCGAAATCGCTGATTACATCCTGTATAGGACTCCAGATCATACCTACGAATATGGCAAGCACCATCATGGAACCGGCAGTCACAATCGGCACAAAACGTTTGCCTGCGAAGAATCCCAGCCAGTCCGGCATCTTGATATTGTGGTACTTTTTATAGAGGAAGGCCGCCCATGCACCGGCGAAGATCCCTCCAAGCACTCCCATATTCAGCACAACGTTGTCGTTGATAAATGAGAACTGCAAGGGTACTATTTCCAGAACTTTGGTGAGAACCAGATATGAAATAAGTGCAGACAATGCCGCTACAGCGTCTCCGGCGAACCCTATAGCCACACCGATGGCAAATATTAAAGCGAGATTGCTGAATATGGCGCCCGCGCCAGCATTCAGGAATGGAGCAACATATTGATTCAGGAATCCGCCTACATTAGCCCCCAGATGCCAATCTTTTTCGTAATTAATCAAAGCTAACCCTTGCAGAATCCCTGCTGCCGGCAATGTTGCGACCGGAAGCATCAGAGACTTACCTAACTTTTGTAAAAAAGCTAACATAATATCATCCCCTTGGTTTCATGATTGGTTCTGCTCAAGTATGCCAGTGCTTTGAAGCCACCCGTAGAACGATATTCGTACCCGCTGTGACTGCACCATAGAGGCACTCTACTTCCGGTAGATGTTCCTCCATACTCGTTACGATTACCGGCGAGATTGTTGCAAGTCCTGCCGCCTGTATAGCGTTAAGATCAAATTCAATCAAGGTCTGCCCTGCCTTTACGCTGTCTCCGGTAACAACATGGCTGACAAATCCGTTGCCTTTCAGGCTGACCGTGTCGATTCCGATATGTAACAGCAGCTGTAATCCGGACGGATGCTCAAGAATCAATGCGTGATTCGATTTCACGATATGGGCAATCTTACCGTCAAACGGAGCCTTCAGCCTCCCCTCAGCAGGTTCAATTGCAATTCCGCTGCCCATGTGTCCGCCGGCAAAGGTATCATCAGGGACCTGGATCAAAGGAACCGCTTGCCCGCTAATAGGAGCTGTAATTTCTATGATCTGTTCAGCATGCTGCTCATCTTTTTTGGATTTCCATTTGGGAAACATCCGCGCCACTCCTCACAAGCTGCTATTTGTTCTTCTCTAAAGTTTGGAATAGCCGGTTCAAGTGCATCGCCAGGAAACATAATTCTTCATCAGGAACTTCCACTTCCAGTGAACTTTGCATTACTTTCCCGAGTTTCTGCGCCAGCTTATATTCCGCTTTATACTCCTTCTTAATGTGCTTCACGAAGGGATTATCTATTAAGGATCCCTGCAGTATCCGTTCCAGCGAAAAACGCAGATGAATCATCAACCGGACATGGTTCATACTGCCGTGCTCAAAGGTAATCTTCCGCTCCTCCCGGATCATCTCAATCAATTCATTCACGATATTGGAGGCTTTCACCAGCTGTCCAACCGGAACATTGCTCACAGCAGAGTATACATGATAGGTGAGGAACCCTACTTCGTCCTCAGGAATCTGTATTTTAAACTCTTCACTGATTTTTTCTGCCGCTTTGAAAGCGATCTCAAATTCCTTCGGGAAAGTCATTTTGGTTTCCTGTAAAAAAGGATTAATAATATCCATCCCGCCCCTCAGACGGTAGATGGTAAACTGGATGTGACTCGGGAGCGCCAAATAAATCTTGTCGTTTAACTTGCCGGGAAACTGACAGGTGATATCTCCGATAATCTCATCGGTGATTTTCATTATTTTAGGATCAATGTCCTCAAGCAGTATTTGATACTGGCTCCATTCTTCCCGGTCTTCCAGGCGAAACAGCTTTTCGATCCGGTGATCGTTGCTTTCAATCACACCGGCATCCTTCACCGCAAAGCCGATGCCTTTGCCAATAATGACATACTCCTTGCCATTCTTTTCTCCCTGGACCATTACAACGTTATTCCCAATCACACGCTGCACTTGAAATTGTTCGATTTCCCGTGACAAGTTCTCCCCTCCTCCCCCTAATATTCAAGCTACAGGCAACAAAAAAAGCCAAGAACCGTCTCAAATGAATGAAGACAATCCTTGGCTCATGCCCTTTACGGTAACACGCCAACTACATATAAATGATCATTTATGAGCCTATCATAAATCATAGTTCATATCGCCGTCAATGGTAATTTTTCAAAAGTCAAGCAAACTCATAAGCCTAAGCTTATTCAACTGTAATCCATCGGCACATTCGGGTAATCACGTCTTTCATTACTACGGGTTTACTTATGAAATCAGTTGCGCCCGCCGCCAGGCACTTCTCACGGTCCTCTTTCATAGTTTTAGCTGAAATTGCAATAATCGGCAGATCCGGAAGCAGGAGTTCTTCACGGATGATAGACAGAGTATCATAACCATCCAGATTCGGCATCATAATATCGAGCAGTACGATATCCACATTTGCCTGTTCCCTGACAATCTGTAAACACTCAAAGCCTGACTGTGCCGTCAGGATATTCATCTGATAAGGCTCCAGCCCTTGCTTAAGAGCATAAATATTACGAAGATCATCATCAACAATCAGCACAGTCCTGCCTTGAAGCATCTCATATTGTTTCTCAAACAAACTTGTGTCCACAGTTATAGTGGCCTTCTCAGGCTTTTGAGTGACTTCCCGCTCCCGTGCCGCCGCAACGGATGACCAGGAGCCCGGAGGCTGAAGTCCATCCTCCATGTCAGCTTCAAGGCAACGGCAAGGAAGAAATAGTGTAAAGGTGCTGCCTTGGCCCAGCTCGCTTTGCAGTGAAATATACCCGCCCAGTAATCTGGCCAGCTGCAGGGAGATTGACAGACCCAATCCGGTTCCCCCAAATTTGCGTACAGTTGAACCGTCTGCCTGCATGAAAGCTTCAAAAATCAGCTCACGATGCTCTTCCGAAATCCCGATTCCCGTATCCTTGACGGAGAAAGCCAAAACTGGCTCAGTTGGGTTATACTGCGGGTCAGAATAAGCTTCGATCCGGGTAATGTCAACTTGCACGGAACCTTCCTCCGTAAACTTAAAGGCATTGGAGAGCAGATTGCGCAGAATTTGATGCAGCCGCATTTCGTCGGTATAAAAAAGATCTGGTACCTCTCCACCGATGTTCACAGAAAACTCCAATCTCTGTTGTTCGGCGGTTTTACCAAAATACCCCTTTAGCAATGTAGGCAGCTCCGTAAGATTAACCGCATCCATTTCCACCATCATTTTGCCGGCTTCAACCTTGGACAGATCGAGAATATCGTTGATCATGACCAGCAAATCAGTGCCGGAATTGTGAATGACCGAAGCATAGCCTTGTTCTTCCTCGTTTAAGTTATTATTGCGGTTCTCGGCCAGCAGTTGGGATAGGATAAGCATACTATTCAGCGGAGTACGCAGCTCATGCGACATATTCGCCAGAAATTCCGATTTATAGCGGGAGCTTAACTCCAGCTGCTCATTATATCTTTCCAGTTCCACTGCGGCATTCTCTGCAACGGCCTTCTGATTCTCCAGTTCCCGGTTGACCGTGAGCAATTCATTCGTTTGATTTTGCAATTCTTCGGTCTGCACCTGCAATTCCTCAGATTGCACCTGCAATTCTTCCGATTGAACTTGCAGCTCTTCATTCATAACCTGAGAATCATGGTACAGCTTCTGGATTTCCATACGGGTCATCACTGAATTCACAGAAACCGCCATCATGTCCAGAAGCTTGGACAAAAGCTCATGGTGATACGATGCCCATTGGGTCAATGAGGCTACTTCTAAAACAGCCACAGTTTTATTCTCAAATATAATCGGTGCAATGACTGCGAAGCGGGGAGCCGTTCTGCCCAGGGCAGAATTAATGCTGATATAATTCTCCGGCAAATCTTCAACTATTTTAATACGTTTATCTACTGCACATTGTCCCACAAGACCCACACCGGGTAAGATCGAATCTTCTGCAAACGGGAATTCTGTTTTCTCAGCACCGGCATAGGAATACATACATTTATAACGTTCCTTATGATCCATAACATAAATGGCACCGTATTGCATCTCAAGGGTTGTTGCCAGTTTATTCATAAAAGACCTGCATAACAAATAAATATCTGTAGCTTCCTGCAGAATTACGGACATGGCAGTCTGCTGCTCACTGCTCCACTGTTCCAGCTGCACAGTATCCAGCAGACTATTTGTAGCTTCACCAAGATCATAGATTTCATCCATGGTCTTTACCTTTATCCGCTCAGACATACTGCCGCCTCCAGCGATCCCATTAATCGCCCGGATCACATGCTGCAGCGGATTAACAATACTTGCAGAGATTAAATACGTAATCAAGAGCGTTAGCAGCGCAACCAGTGTCCATAGAATATACATGGTTATCAGAAGTCTGCTATTGCTCTCCTTCAAATTCGAAATCCGTTCATTGGTTAGCTTCCGCTCGTTATCCCGGAAATAGTCGGACTGCGAGCGGATCGAGTCAATAACCGATTTGCCGGTATCATTACGAAAAAACTTAGCTATGGCTTGATCCTCACCATTCCGCTTTAGATCTACTACTGGCTGTCCGGCCAGATCAATCCATAATTGAATATTTTCTTTAATAACGCCTAAATTCCGCAGCTGGTCCGGATTGTCTGCAATCAGACCATTCAGCTTGGCAAGATTGATCTGCCAAGCTGCAAGGCCGCTATTAAATGGAACCAGGTAGGAATTGTCTCCGGTGAGCGCATATCCCCTTTGTCCGGTCTCCATATCCAAGACATTTTTTTCAATTTGATATGTAAGCTCGTGCACTTCTATATCATGGTCACTCAGGAAAACTGTTTCCTTCTCAAGATCGGTAATTCTACTGGATACGATCAGCAGAAAAAGGCCTAGCATTAATAAAATCAAGACATAGCCTACCGCAATTTTGCCACGGATCTTTAAGCTCCAAGTTTGCTTCTTGGGCAAAGGTTTCAACCTCCATCTTGCATCCCGATATATACTTTTATTGTCACAAGTAGCCTTCACTTTGTGGCAGTCTATCTTTTAATTGACGGATATTGTTTTCAAGTTTGATGATAACATCCTCCAACTCTCTCGGATCAATTCCTCTAACGATCGGAGGAGCAACTGGAATCGCCTTGGTCTCAGCTTTCATTTCGCGTAATTCAATCTGCTGTTCTTGCCACTTATCCATCAAATCGGCAATCGTCGCATAAAATCGTTCGTAATCCTTGATTACGCTGTCCAGAAAAGTGTCTACTTCCTCCGCATCATAACCACGAAGCTTCATACCAAATTCCTTCTCATGAATCGTCAGTGCATCAAGTGTAATGCCGAGCTGGCTGAACAGCTTTCTCTGCTTGTCCAATCGGCGTTTCATATGTTCATCCATTTAAGTGACCTCCAAGTTATCTGTGTTCTCCGGCAGTAACCATTATAACAGGCTGAGTGCAACCTGAAAATATCACTAAAGTTGCAGTTCTGATTTCATAGCTTCATTGATTGCCCTCCCCGCGAAAAGGGTAAGGTAAGAATACATCAGCAATACTACTCTTTTCGCAGAAAGGAAGATCACATAATGGGCCACTTAAGTAACTCGCAGCTGGCCACACTTAAAGCTGCTTTAGAAGAGCGCAAGGAAGAATTAGAACAACATTTCTCCAGTAATGGTGAAGAAAACAGCCTGCTCGGTGATTCGCTCAAAATCTCAACCGGTGAACTCTCCTCCGTCGACAACCATCCGGCTGACACAGGCACAGAGACCTTCGAAAGAAGCAGAGATTTGGGTATTAACAAAGCTCTTACAGAAGAATTAGAAGAGATAGAAGCAGCGCTGCAGCGAATGAAGGATGGGACCTACGGTGTCTGCACCGCCAGCAAACAAAACATCCCTTATGAACGTTTAGAGGCCATTCCTTACACAGCCTATGCCGTAGAATACTCTCCCGGCAGAGAGCTCTCAAGCGACCGTCCCGTAGAAGAACAGGTAATGACACCTCCTCCTGCCGGGGCAGGCGAGGGACGACAGGAGCATAGCGGAAGATTTGATGATGCCGGGGCCTGGGATTCCGTTGAGGACTACGGCAGCGCCAGCTCTCCGGTCACACCTCCCGGGCAGGATGCAGAAAAAGAGGATTCCTGACTTTAGAAATTATCCGCTACCGCCTTGTTTAATATACCGAGGCAGCGGTCAAGATCTGTCTTCACCTGCTTCTTATAGAGCCTGGCTTTTTCCTCCCCATCGGCCGTGAAATGATATAAGACAATTTCCTGGAAATCGACCTTAGGATCATTCCCCTTCAACTGTTTAGTGCGGTAAAGTATTCCTTGCTGCACCAGTTCATGGAGCGCACGGTAGATTTCACTTTGGGGAGGAGAATAGCCATGAGCTTTGAAATCTCTCCGCAAATCCTCCAGCATTTGATAACCGTATCCCTTGTGCTGTTCTACCATCGTAATCAGATATACTTTAATAAAAGCCCGCTGGGCAATCATAAATGCCATCGGCAACCCCTCCTTGTAGTGGAATGACTTTACTTGTATTTTTACAAACCTCTTCAGGAAACTCTATTAAACACTCTATCGTATATAACTCTAGTAAAGCACTATTTACCAATTTTCACAACCTGAAGCCCCTGCTTGCTTGGGGTTTACTTTTTCCTTGTTTAATGACATAAGTGAAGACAAAATGGTGGTTATTCTCGCTGAAATGTGGGTGAGTGATTTTTATGGTTTTTCTATTGTGAATTTTTCATATGTTGAAATTAGGGTTATAGTAGTTGCTGTGATGGATGGTGCGCTGCCGCCGTGTTCAAGAACCCTTAGGCGAAGAGAAGAAAACAGCTAGGGAATAGAGTTGCGACAAGGTGGAACAGATTGGGAAGTAGGTGGAACAAAATGAAAATCACACTAACCTCAAATGGGCATGCTTATTTGAGGTTAGTGTGAAATGGTTGACTTAAATAGGTGTACTAGATTGAACTATATTGTTGTGTAACTTCTGGATTCCGCATTAGCGAGTGTGTGGCGAATTCAAAAGCAGTTTATGCCTCTCATTCCGTCATTTAGCCCATGTGCGGCAAATTCAGATGCATATATGCCTCTAATTCCGCCATTTAGCCCATGTGCAGCAAATTCAGATGCATATGTGCCTCTCATTTCATCCATAACTGTCGCACCGATTTCTAATGTGCTTTCTGTGCAGCATACTGACAAAGTTTCGACGCTTTTATGCGATCAAGTAGCCGCGCATGTGGCTCATCAAATTTTCGAGTGATCCACAACTTTCACAATGCATGATCTTCTATACAATAAAAAAACGGTTCTTCCGGCTTGTCAGCGGAAGAACCGTTTTTGTTAGTTCAAATATGGGGTCAAGAAGACTGATAAAGCCCCTTGCAATCTAACTTTATTTACAATCTGTTACGGTTATAAGTATCGGTTGTATCCCTGTTGTTCAAGGTGCCATCCACTGTAGGATCGCTGTAGACGTTATTGTATCGACTGGAATTCAGAGATTGGCTGCCGCTGAATACCTGGTGGATATCCCGGCCCCTGCCGTTGTCATCTACGAGAACAAGAATTTTGCCGCTGTCGACATATCCTTCATATTCCTTAGCTTCATCCTCAGGAATACCGAGACCAATCAATCCGCCTACCAGACCACCGGCACCTGCACCAATAGCTGCTCCAGTGAGTGTTGCTACAATAGGTCCAGCCGCCAGAATGGGACCAATCCCCGGAATGGCCAATGCCCCGATTCCTGCGAGCAACCCGGTAATTCCGCCTACCACACCACCTGTAGCCGCGCCTGTCGCTACCCCTTCGGGAGCCATCGTGCCTGTATCATCAGAAATACTTCTTAATTCATCGCGGTCTCTTGTGATTACTGAGATCTCGTCATTGCTGACTCCTCGACTTTGAAGCCCTTCAATTGCTCTGGTCGCTTCTTGTTCCGTATCGAAAACTCCTACAATTTTGTTAGTCACTTGAAGCCCTCCTTCGTAATTGTGGTTCGCTACATTATTACCCTTTAGCGGCTGAACCAAACAGTTTACAGGAGCAAGACTTCACAATTCCCTGAAAATTCATAGTTTTGTTATTCTGCGTACAATAGGCGTCCCTAATCAACAAGCTGCATCCGTGCAGGTCGATTCATCGTTCTTATTTGACAGGGTGTATCCGTGTGAGACGATACATCGTCCCTATTTAACCGGGTGTATCCGTGTGGGACGATTCATCGTCCCTATTTAACCGGACGGGTCCGGTTTGTAGGCGCCGCCTGCAGCGGATCATCCGGCCAATAATGCTTGGGATATCTGCCTTTGAGATCCTTCTTAACCTCGAAATAGGTACTGCGCCAAAAGCTCGCCAGATCGGAGGTGACCTGCATCGGCCGTCTCGCCGGTGACAGCAGGTGCAGCAGTACAGGAACTTGCCCCATGCCGATTCTCGGTGTATCTACCTGCCCGAACATCTCCTGAAGCCTTACTGCCAGTACAGGCGCGCCAGGATTGCTGTAATCCAGTGGTATCCGAGATCCGCTGGGCACCGAGATATGTGTCGGAGCTTCCTTGTCAAGCTTCTGTCTGCTGTTCCAGTCCAGCATTCCTTCAAGCGCCCGGCTTAAGGGAAGACGCTGAAGATCACGCAGGTTGCGCATGCCTTGGATGAAGGGCCTCAGCCATTCATCCAGCGAGCCAAGCAAGGCTTCATCCGCCACATCAGGCCAATCCGTCCGCAGTCCATGCATGAAAGCCATCCGCTGCCGCAACTGCACTGTTCCTTTATCCCAAGGCAATAGCTCCAGACCTTCTGCGGATATCACCCCCAGCAGGACATCCTCCGTCTCTTCTGCCGTAGGCCGCTCATGCGAGGTCTCTTTCAATACCAGAGCGCCCAGCAGCGTACGCCGGCGCGCCTTGACGCTTCCGCTCTCTTTGTCCCAGTAAACCTCCCGTTCCTCAGTAAAACTGCCCGCATGATGACGGAACAGCTCTTCTTCAGGCAGATCTGCGGCCAGCATGATCCGCCCCTGTCCGGCGCGGTCGTCCACGCCGGCTGCAACAATATAGGGCGAACGCGACAGGGGCTGCCCTTCCCGCATCGCCGCCCCCCGGCCGCCGGCCAGCAGAAACGCGCCATCGCCGCGTTTCTGCCCGACCCGGTCGGGATAGGCGAACGACAGCAGCAGCCCTGTGGCGCTGCTGTCTCGGGGCACTTCCGGCGCGGCTTGCAGCTGCGCCAGGAGATTCCGGCTCTCGCGCTGCACCGCGCGCAAGATCGCCGGGTCCGCTCCGCCCGTCTCGGCGGAGCGCTCGAACCTAAGCAGCGCCTCCACGCGCAGCGTGAGGTCGCTGTCCGCAGCGGCGGGACCCTTGAAGAGGTCCCGCTCCTGCAGCAGCGCCGCCAGCCGGCAGGCGAGCGGCGCGGCGCCAAGCTCTGCCGCGCGCAGCAGCATATGCGCGGCACGCGGGTGCGCGCCAAGCGCGGCCATGCTGCGGCCGTGCGGCGTGATGGCGCCGCTGGCATCCAGCGCGCCGAGCTGGCGCAGCAGCGCAGCGCCCTGCGCGTAAGGCGCGGCGGGCGGCGCGTCCAGCCAGGGCAGCGCGGCAGGATCGCGTACGCCCCACAGCGCCAGCTCCAGCGCGAGCTGCGCCAGGTCGGTTTCCATGATTTCCGGTACGTTGTCGTCCGGAAGACGTAGATGCTCCTCGCTGCTCCACAGCCGGTAGCAGACTCCCGGAGCAGTCCGCCCGGCACGGCCACGGCGTTGGTCAGCCGATGCCTTCGAGACCGGCACTGTTGTCAACCGCGGCATGCCGGTGCGCGGAGAGAATACCTGCGTACGTCGCTGTCCGGTGTCAATCACCGTGCGCACCCCTTCGATGGTCAAGCTTGTTTCGGCGATGGAAGTCGCCAATACAACCTTGCGCTCACCCGGCACGGCTGGAGCCACTGCCGCATCCTGCATGGCCTGTGGGAGCTGGCCATAAAGCAGCCGCAGCACCGTCCCTTGGGGAAGCGCCCCGCTCTGCAGCTCACGTTCCGTACGGCGGATCTCCCGTTCGCCGGGCAGGAACACCAGTACATCACCGGGCTGCTCATCCAGGGCCCGGCGGACTGCCGCAGCCGCAGCAAGCTCCAGTTGCGTGGTGCCTGATCCCGGAACATAAATCGTCTCCACCGGATAGGTGCGGCCGGGACAATCCACTACCGGCGCTCCGCCAAGCAGCGCCGACACCCGTTCTCCATCCAGTGTAGCCGACATTATGAGAATACGCAGATCTTCACGCAGCACAGACTGGGCCTCCAGCGTCAGTGCCAGCCCGAGGTCAGCATGTAAACTGCGCTCATGAAATTCATCAAAAATAATAAGTCCAACATCGCCAAGCGAAGGATCGCTTTGCAGCATTCTAGTCAGCACACCTTCGGTCACAACAACAATCCGTGTGTTTTTGCCAACCTTGCTGTCCATACGCATCCGGTAGCCTACCGTCTGTCCCACACTCTCTCCAAGGCAGGCTGCCATATAGACAGCCGCTGAACGGGCTGCAAGCCTTCTGGGCTCCAGCATTAGAATACTCTTGCCAGACATCCAAGGCTCCTCCAAAAAAGCCGGAGGGGTTCCGGTCGTCTTCCCCGCACCGGGTTCGGCAATAAGTACAGCTGCTTTTTTCTTATTCAGTATCAATTTCAGGTCAGGAAGCACCTGCATAATAGGAAGCTGTTTCATCTTTTCTCTCCATAATCTGTGATTAACTTGGTATAATTGGCAGCGCATATTGCATCTATCCTGCCTAATCATCATGGGCGAAACGATCTTAAATTTCAAGATGCTTCATAAAGTTGCATTCGAACTCTCCCAACCGGATACAGATATGCCGAAAGACAACAAAATAAGCCTGCGCCCCTCCGGGCGCAGACTTATTCTTCTTCACTCAGCAGCTTCTGACGAATTTTATCGCCGTATTCCAGAATGGAGCTGCTGCTCTCCAGCCCCCGCTGCCTCAGCAGTTCCTGCAGCCGAAGTCTCTTTATGGAGAGCTTGTTCTCCAGCGTTTTCTGCTCACCGGAACCAGTATCCCCGCTATTGCGGCATGCTGCCAGCAGTTCCTCAAGGGTTACACATTCCTTACGCAGTGTGACCTCTTCCGGCAGCAGTCCGGCATTTTTCATAATCTTGAATGACATCCGCAGTTCCTCAGGAACCCCCGACAAGTCCTCCAGCTCCAGCGGCTTTCCAGACCCGGGAAGATCCTTGAATTCCCCGCTCCGCATCGCTTCCTGAATCCGCTGCTCCGCCAGCCATGACAGCATGCCCATATCGTACCGCTCCTTGTGTTCACAACCCGTTTTGCTTCTTATTTTAACACAGGCGCTACGTCATTTCATTTCTGCTTCGGTTTATGATAACCACGGTCTCCGTAGGGAGACAGCTGATCCATCCATTTGCTCTCCAGCTCAGGAAGCTGCTTTCTGTATTTGGCCAGCTCGGACACGGATGCCACAAAATCCTCCTCCGGTTTGATTTGTTCCAGAATCTCAAAACGGAAGGACTCTTCCCCGTACGCTACCCAGTCGGCCATCAGCGATTTATTGTCATGGCTGTTAATATCGAGCATAAATTTATGCTTATTCCATACGCCTTCCAGGTTAAGGCTGCTGCCTACAAAAGACTTATCGTTCTTCGTATTCACAATCCGGTATACACCCATCGGCCGATGAGAGTGGGCATAATCATAGGCCAGTTCTTTGCGTCTTGCTTTTTCCATTATTCCTGATCTCTCCTTCAATAATAAGCTCTGTCCCGGGGCACAGGCTCTATAATTTAACCCAGTAGCTGCTGCCGTCATCCTCGCGGTCCAGCAGGCCATAATCAATCAGATAGCGCCGCAGTGTGACATGATCGGGGAAGGCTTCACCCAGAATGGCGTTAACCTCTTTCTCACTGTATTTGCGGCCGGCGGCAAACCTCTTAATCAGCTGGCGAAGAATGGCGGCTTTCCGCTTCTGCTTCTTGGGAAATTCGGATAACGGGCCATCCAGTCCCTCCTTAAAATAAGTCCCAAGGATCTCAGCATTCTCCTCTTCCGTAATAGCAAAACGTTCATCGACCATGGAAGTCGAGCGCGGGATACTTACAAATGGTGAAGAAACACCCGGTTTCTCCTCAGCCAGCTCCATGACGGCAAGAAACAATTTGGCTTGCTTGACCTTCTCACGCAGTGTGAACCGGTGATTCCGCACCGTGGAAGTACTGCCGATTCCAAGCTCCTTGGCGACCTCTCCGTCACTTAGGCTCTGATGAAATGCAAGCAGCAGCCCTTTCTGCAGATCCGTCAGCCCTATAAGCTTCTTATCCATTCCGAGCAGCCAATTAAACATGGTGCCATGAACATTGGCCACATGAAGCGCAGCATACTTCTCTGCCTCATAGTAATGGTTGTCAACCTTATAGATAATACCCTTCTCATATTCTTCACCGCATACCAGACAGGTATAGATTCCCGAACGGTCTCGCGTCTCATAAATATAACCTTGCTTTAGCTCCTCAATCGAGGCATTCCAGAATTTTTCCGAAATACTGACTGAACCCTTTCCTTCCGGCAACTCAATCACCCAATCCACTTTATATAATATAGACATATTATCATTTTGTTTGTTATTTTACAACCATCTAATTAGATTGTTTAGTTTTTATTCTTGTGAAAAAATAAAAAACACCACCTTTCGGCAGTGCTTCATTCCTCTTATTGATCAGCATCCGATTCTATGAAATACCCTAGAGTGTAGCCGAGGCTTGTTTCAGCAATGCACCCAGCAGCTCATAATCAACCGTATAGCATAATATTACTTATGAGTCCGGGTCAATCCAGGCATGGACCATAACCTGTAAGTTTTACAACAAGAAAAATACAGCAAACAGCCTCAACCCTGATCATTGATCTGATCACCGTTTAAGGCTGTTTGCTGGGAAGCAGATGATTTATCACCCGCTGCGTTATGGGTTAGGACAACAGGGATTCTGCACCGTCGATCACAATCTGCGCACCCGTTATATGAATGGATTCATCCGAGGCCAGGAAAGCAACCAGATCCGCTACATTTTCCGGCTTGCCCGGTCCATCTGCGAGTGGCTGTGCCCCTTCCGGAAATTCAATTGGAATCACGATAGCTTCCATATCCTCATTAAATTCCGTGCTCTCATCAATATTGGTGGAGATCGCCCCCGGACAGATTACATTGACCCGGATTTTGAATTTGGCCAGCTCCAGTGCCGCCATCTTGGCAAAGGCTACCTGACCGGCTTTAGTTGTGCTGTATGGGGACCAGCCGAAGCTGGCGAATCTGCTGTTGCCGTTAATCGAGCTGGTGATAATGATGCTGCCTTTCCCTTTATCCTTCAGATGGGGAATACTGTACTTCAGCGTCAGGAAGGTTCCGGTCAGATTGACCGATATAGTACGTTCCCAATCACTAAGGCTGAGTTCCTCAATCGGACCCACTGCTCCGTTGATTCCAGCATTGGCGAACACAACATCAAGACCTCCGAAATGCTCAACAGTCCTGCGCACTGCTTCTTTCATCCGTTCCTCATCCGAGGTGTCTACGTCAATGGCCAGTGCACAATCCTTGCGGAGCTTGTTCAGCTTCTGCTCCAGGATCGAAGTACGCTCATTCACCAGATCAAACAAGGCTACATTTGCCCCTTCGCGCGCCATTTGAATCGCCGTCGCTCTGCCGATTCCCGAGCCCGCACCTGTGATTATGGCTGTTTTTCCAAGAAAACGCTGCTTTTTAGCTATATTTGGGCTCATATGTACACTCTCCTTCCGATTCGTCCATCTAAGTGGCTCTGTTTCAAGATTACCCAAATCGGCCTTGATTATAATCAGGTTATGCAAAATTTGTGCAAACCAGCAGCAAGTTGCACTAAAAATGCACAAAACAAGAGGATATGACCCGGTTGTCTCAATTAGATATAAAACTAAGCCCCACAATGTGGGGCCTGGATTCTGCACATTTAGTTTCCCAGCTGACGGACATCCACCTTCACGGTGAGCGTGCCCGATACTCCGCGGTAGACACCTTTGACCGGTACAATATCCTTGTAATCACGGCCATGCCCAAGTTTGATATAACGCCAGCTTACTTCCGCATTATTGGTGGGATCAAAACCAAGCCAGCCCGTGCCGGGAATATGCGTCTCTACCCAGGCATGCGAAGCCTGCTCGAAATTGGCATTGGCTCCCTGCAAATCACCGACAAAATGATACCCGCTAACATATCTGGAAGGCAGACCGACACTGCGGCAGACTGCAATCATCAAGTGTGCGTAATCCTGGCAGACGCCGCGCTTCAGCTTTAATGCTTTTTTCACAGTCGTGTTCACACTGGTTGCCTCGGGATCATACGTAAATTGCTCGTAGATGGTCGAAGACAGCTTTTTGGTCCACTCGTACATATCATCGGCTTCGTCAAAGGGATGCTGTGAAGCAAATTCAACCAGCTCAGGAGTCACTTCCGTATAACGTGTCGGCAAGATGAACTCAACATAGCGGTTCTGGAATTTCTCATCATTGAGCAGTCTCACCTGCTCTTCCAGCGGAAGATGCGGCAGATCGTTACCCTGTGCTTTATCTAAAGTCACTACGGTCGCCTTTGTATGGATGACCATCTCCGTATGCGGCTTATTCACGGAATAAGCATGAACCCGGTTGCCGAAGAAATCCTCGTAAGTCAGCAAATTGGCGGGGGGAAACACCTCAACCTCATGATGGTAGCAGGACTGGCGGTAATTCGTGCGCGGCGTCAGCCTGATTTCATTGACACTGTCCGTAACCGGCTCGGGATAGCTGTAGGTGGTCGTATGATGGATCTGAATTTTCATATCCGCACTCCTTCGCGGCGAAAAAAGGCGCCTTCCATCGTTTTCCCCAGTCTCTGGCATGATAACATCAGCGAATGCCGTACATCCTCGACGAGATCACCGGACATTTCTTCTTTTTCCATATAATCCAGCTCTGCTTTGATCTTTCCGGCCTGGCGAATGACTTTCTCATGCCCGGAGCCCTTCTCAGAAGTATCCAGCTCGAGTTTAGCTAAATGCTCCTCTAATTTATGGAATGAAAAGCGGATCGAACGGGGAAAAGAGGCATTCACAATGAGGAACTCCAGAATACTCTCCGGTGACATGGCATCTGCATAATACCTTCGGAAGGATTGATATCCGCTCACGGATTTCAGCACCGCCTGAAGCTGGGTATAAATCGCGTTAATATCCTTAGACTTGCACTGTACAGTGACCGCCTGCAGAATCCGCGTCGTGTTCTCTGCCCGTTCCAGAAAGCGGCCGCTCTCAATAAAATGCCATTCATTCCCCCTCAGCATGACAGACATCTCTGCCCCGAGGAACATCGCCGCCCGCTCTTTGACCTGCTGATAGAAATGATGCGGACCCCGCATAATATCCGCTACCGACTGCTCTGCGAGCCACAGATTAAAACCGTTGGCTATATCCCACAGCTCGCTTGGCAAATGCTGACGCAGAGTGCGCAAATTGTTGCGCGCTTGATGAACACAAGAGAATAACGAATTGGAATTGCCCAGATCCAGCGTAATGAAGGACAACACATCCTGTTCCGAAAAGCTGTCAAATTGCCGCAGGTATTCATTTCTGACACCGAGCGCATCAATCAGCCTTGACCATTTATTCCCTTCCGCCTGGAAGTCCGCTTCCTGTTGAATATGATAATGCACATCGATAAGCCGCGCATGATTCTCTGCCCGTTCAATATACCGGCCAATCCAAAACAAAGCCTCCGCATTACGGTTCAGCATCTTCGCCACTCCCTCATCTAACATAGTGATTCGGCATTTTATGCTCCAGAAGCCATATGCATTTCCCTCAGGCCATTACCCAGGTATCCTTGACCCCACCGCCTTGTGAAGAATTCACGACCAGCGAGCCTTCCTTCATGGCAACCCGGGTTAACCCTCCGGGAATCACATGCGGTTTGCGGTCCGCACCCATGAGCACGAATGCACGGAGATCAACATGACGCGGAGCCATTGTCCCTCCTGACAATACCGGCGCTCTCGAGAGCGACATAATCGGCTGAGCGATGTAACGGGCAGGGTCAGCGAGAATCTTGAGCCGGAAATCAACCAGTTCCTCCTTGGTAGCTTCACTTCCAATCAGCATGCCATAGCCGCCGGAGAGTGAGGTCTCCTTCACGACCATCTCCGCAAGATTATCGAGCACATACTGGCGTTCCTGCGGACGTGATAACAGGTAGGTGAGGACATTGCCCAGAATCGGCTCTTCATTGAGATAATACCGGATCATATCTGGAACATAGACATATATGGCTTTGTCATCGGCTACTCCGGTTCCCGGTGCATTGGCGATGGCAATGTTGCCTGCCCTGTAGGCATTCATCAGTCCGGCGACACCAAGCAGGGAGCTGGGCTGGAACGCCAGCGGATCGATATAGTCATCATCCAAACGCCGGTACAACACATCTACACGGCGCAGCCCATTCATTTCTTTCAGATAAATTTTGAGGTCCTGGGTCACCAGATCACGGCCTTCTACAAGATGAATGCCCATCTGTTGTGCCAGGAAAGCATGTTCATAATAAGCGGAGTTATATTCTCCCGGGGTCAGAAGCGCAATAACCGGATCTTTGGTCCTCGACGGAGATAAACTCCGCAGCACAGACAGAAAACGGTTTAAGCTATGATCCACATCCCGGATGGAGCTGGCGAAAGACAATTCGGGGAAAAGCTGATTCATGAGTGATCTGCCTTTAAACAGGTAGGAAAAGCCGGAAGGAGTACGCAGGTTGTCTTCGAGCACATAATACTCTCCGTCATGATGGCGGATCAGGTCAATGCCGGAGGTAGTGACATAAGCACCGCCGGGAACTCGCAGTCCCGCCATCTCCGGCCGGAAATAACAGTTGGAGATAATCATGCGGCGCGGGACAATCCCGTCCTTTACAATGTATTGCTCGTGGTAAATATCATGGATAAACAGGTTCAAAGCCGAGATCCGCTGGACAATGCCAGCCTCAAGCCTCTCCCATTCCCCCTTGGGGATAATCCGCGGAATCATATCGAAAGGAATCGTTCGTTCCATCGGATGATCCTGTGCCGGGTTGTACAGCGTAAAGGTTATACCTTCTTCCATCATCCGGCGCTGCAGCAGCTTCTGCTTACCTTGCAGCTCTTCAGGGCTCATCCCGGAAAACATGCGGTTCACATGTTTGTAATGAGGACGGATGCTTCGTTCACCGGCATACATTTCATCATAGAAATGCTGTAGCGGATACGGAGACAGACCGGGCAAAGGATCAAGTTTGGACATGAGCCCGACTCCTTTCGAATCATTATAATGTGTGATGTTTGTTGACAAGCTGGTTCGTAATTTGAGAATTAAGTATGAAAATATTAAATACTACTCTCATAATACGTAAATAATATTGTTCATGTCAATATATATAACAACAAAATGGAGTTTATACCCCATCTATAATCGTGGAATCGCTTCCTTTTTCATGAGTTTAGTTTTCGGGAGCACGAAAGTGAATTATACTTTGAATTGTATGCAGGTGAGCTGACAAGCAGTACTATTATGAATTTTTCATATAATGTTTTTTTAGTATAGGTATCCAAATGTAAAAGCATCCGTTCCTTCTATTTAAAAAGGGCCAGCTTTTTCACAAAAAAACCTGGGGGCAGTTGTTTTTTCACACAATCAGTCATGATAAAAGCCCTGCAGAACGTGACCGTTCTGCAGGGCTTTTATGGTAATCACAGTTCATCCTCGTTTGAAGCGCCTGCGGCGAGTTACTCCTGCGCTTCCTTCTGATCTTCGTCAGAGATCATCCCGGCGAACAGGGCATGGACGAACTGTCCGGAATCAAATGGCTGCAAATCCTCCATTTTCTCGCCCAGCCCAACCAGCTTCACCGGCAGATTCATTTCCTGGCGGATCGCCACAACAATTCCGCCTTTGGCGGTCCCGTCCAGCTTGGTCAACACCAGGCCGGTAACTCCACTTTTTTCACCAAAAAGCTTCGCCTGCGTCAAGGCATTCTGACCGGTAGTCGCATCCAGCACCATCAGCACCTCATGCGGGGCGCTGGGAATTTCACGCTGAATGACCCGGAAGATCTTGTTCAGCTCTTCCATCAGGTTGCTCTTGTTCTGCAGTCTTCCCGCCGTATCGCAAATCAGCACATCCACATTCCGCTGTTTGGCTGCCTGCACGGCATCGAACATTACTGCAGCCGGGTCAGAGCCCGCCTGCTGCTTAATGACGTCCACACCGGCCCGTTGGCCCCAGACCTCAAGCTGCTCAATCGCTCCGGCCCGGAAGGTATCGCCTGCGGCAAGAAGAACCTTTTTACCCTCCTGTTTGTAGCGGTGTGCCAGCTTGCCGATTGTTGTTGTCTTGCCGACACCGTTTACGCCGACGAACAGAATAACGGTGATTCCGTCCGGATTCTCTTTCAGACTGTTGTCGTCATCACCGCGCAGCAGCTCCATCAGTTTGCGGGAGAGGATCGGCTGCAGCTCCGACGCATCCTCAATCCGTTTCTGCTTCACTTCAGCCCGAAGCTCTTCAACAAGTGACATTACCGTATTTACCCCGACATCGGCACCGATCAGAATCTCTTCCAGTTCCTCATAAAACTCTTCATCTATTTTTTTACGGCGGGTGATGAGGTCGGATACCTTCTCAACGAAACCCTTGCGGGTCTTCTCCAGACCGTCGCGGAACTGTTTGGTAACCGTTTCGGTTTTACCGGAAATACTTTCTTTCAGTTTCTTAAAAAAACTCATGCTCTTCCTCCTCTTATCGTTAAGACACCAGATTCCCCGGTTCATTTCCGAAATACAATGCTTCCATTCAGGCAATCTCCGCTTCCTCATCCTCCAGCTTCACCGAGACAAGCTTCGATACGCCGCCTTCTTCCATCGTTACACCATACAGCACATCCGCTTCCTCCATCGTTCCTTTGCGGTGGGTAACCACGATAAACTGTGTCTGCTCCGAGAACTCGCGCAGATACTGGGCAAAGCGGACTACGTTCGCTTCATCCAGTGCCGCTTCCACCTCATCCAGCACACAGAAAGGCACCGGTTTGACCTGCAGGATGGCGAACAGCAGTGCCATAGCGGTCAATGCACGTTCACCGCCTGACAACAGCTGCAGATTTTGCAGTTTTTTGCCGGGAGGCTGGGCGACAATATCTATGCCTGTGTCGAGCATATGCTCGGGATCAAGCAGCATCAGGTCCGCCCGTCCGCCGCCGAACAACTTCGAGAAAACCGTGCCGAATTCACGGCGGATGGCATCAAAGGTCTGCTTGAAGCGTTTGGACATCTCTTCTTCCATCTCATGAATGACATGGTAAAGTGTTGTCTTGGCCTCGACCAGATCATCCTTCTGGCCGCTGAGGAAAGTATAACGTTCATGCACGCGCTGATACTCCTCGATGGCCCCCAGGTTCACTTCGCCAAGCGAAGATATACTGCGCTTCAGACGCTGCACCTCCATCTGTGCAGCCGGCACATCCTCGGGAACCGGATAACGCTGCTTCGCCAATTCATAACTCAGCTCATAATCATCGCTCAGTTTACGGAGAATGTTGTCCAGCTCAACATCAAGCCGTCCTACAGCTACCTCGGTGGAACGCAGCTTGTCCTCCACGGCCTTTAAAGCCTGCCGCTGGTCTTTGGTTTCACCTTCGGCGAGCTCCAGCTTACGGGTTAACGCCGCGCGTTCAGCGCGCGCCAAGTCAAGCGTACCCGCCGTCTCTTCTTTCTTCAGGCGGTAGTTGTTCAGATCTTCCTTCTGTTTAACCGCTTCGCGTGAATTCTCTTCGAGATCCTTCTCAATGGTCATAAGCAGACTGCGGCTCTGGCGTAGCTCTTTATCCTGTGATCCGGCATCTTGCCTCATGCGTCTAAGCTGTTCCTCCAGTGAGAATATCTCCTGGTCCAGCTTACCCTCACTTACCTTCATGCCGGTCAGCTTACCCTGGAGCTCTTCCTTAGCCGTTTCACTCGCCTTACGCTCCGATTCGGCATTGCGGATGGCCTCATGGGAATCCTTCTCTTCTTTCTCCAGCCGTGCAAGCTCGGCAACCGCCTGATTCCGGCTCTCGTCCAGACTGCGGACTTCACTCTCAAATCCGCTGCGCTCGGCACCCGCACCATCCACCTGCTCCTGAACATGGCGCAATTCCTGTTCGAGCTGCTTCAAATCACCGGAGACCCGTTGCTCCTCCAGACGTTTCTCGTCACCGTCATGGCGCAGCTGCTCCAGCTTCTTCGCAGCATTCTCCTGCTCCTCGCGAAGTTTGGCCATGCCTTGCTTCAGCTTGACAATCTGACGTTCGCTTTCTTCAATTTCACCGAACAGCTGGTCGAGCTGGCGTTTACGGCTCAGCAGGCTGTTGTTCTTCTTATGCTGGCTGCCCCCGGTCATCGAACCGCCGGCATTGACAACATCGCCTTCCAGCGTAACTACACGGTAACGGTATTGGCATTTGGCGGCGATCCGGTTAGCCTGTTCCAGACTTTCTGCAATCACGACATTTCCGAGCAAGCTGCCGACAATGCTTGCGTATTTGTCCTCATAACCGACCAGCTCACTGCCGATGCCAACGAAACCTTCGGCACCTTCCACCATACTGCGGTCGCTGCCGGTAATCTGCCGGGGCCGGATAACATCCAGCGGCAGAAATGTAGCCCGTCCCAGCTGGCGCTGCTTCAGGAAGGCAATCGCTTGACGGGAGACGGCTTCATTATCCATAACCACATGCTGAAGCGATGCGCCTAGCGCTGTTTCCACAGCCAGCTCCAGCCGTTCCGGCACGGAGATCAGCTCCGCTACTGCACCGTGCACACCGCTTAGCTGGCCTTTGCGCGCTCCCTTAAGGACCTCTTTGACTCCAAGCATAAATCCGTCAAAATCGTCCTGCATTTCCTTCATCGTCTCATGCCGGGAAACCTGGGCTTCACGCTTCTGTTCCCATTTACGGAGTCCGCTCTGCGTTTCCTCCAGCAGCTTCTGGCGTTTACTGGTCTGCTCGCTCTCCGTGATATAGGCGCCGCGCAGCGTTCCAATCTCTTTGCCGAGAGTGGCAATGGTATCCTTCAGACCCTTCTGCGAAGCAGACAGCTCCGCGAGCCGCGCAACCCATTTGCCGCTTTCCTCAACGCTGCGGCTCATCCGCCGCTCCAAGGCTTCCTTCTGCTGATCCGCGTAACGAATTTCGTTGCGGGCCTGGGCCATCAGGTTCATCAGCTCAAGCAAGGCGCTTTTCAGCTTCTCTTCCTTGCTCTGGCTAATCCCGCCGGCCACTCCTTCCAGCCGGGCTTCCTCATCTGCCAGTTGAGCGCGCAGCTCCTCCAGAGCCTGTCTTGACTGCTGCAGCTTATGCTCCAGCTCTGCCAGCTCGCGCTGTCTACCCTCTGAGCGTTCACCTACCGAGCCGAGTGTAAGCATCAATTGCTCGCGGTTGTTCTCCAGGTTGCGCTTGCGCTCCTTCAGCACTTCGCCGTAACCTTCACTTTTCTCGTTGGCTTCACTGTAACGAAGCAGCTGTTCCTGCAGCTGTTCTACCTGCGCCTCCAGCGTCCGAAGCTCAGAACGCCCGCTCTCCAGCTTAGCGTCATGGGCCGAAACGACAGTGGACAGCTCAAGCTGTTCTACCTGCAGCGTTTCAAGCCGGGCATTGCCTTCCTTCCAGGCGGTATGAATGCCTTCTATCTGGTGCACGTACACGGAGATTTCCAGCTGCTTCAGCTGCTCGCGCAGCTCCTTATAGCGGATAGCCTTCTCTGATTGATCCTTGAGCGGGCCTACCTGATCCTCCAGCTCGCTGATCAAATCATGAATCCGGAGCAGATTCTGCTCAGTTTCGTCCAGCTTCCGCCCCGCATCTTTTTTGCGAGATTTATACTTAACAATACCTGAGGCCTCTTCAAAAATACCGCGGCGATCCTCGGAACGCGTACTCAGAATTTCTTCAATCCGGCCTTGTCCGATAATCGAATAAGCCTCGCGTCCGATGCCGGTATCCATAAACAGCTCTGTGATATCCTTCAGCCTGCAGGCCTGCTTATTGATTAAATATTCACTTTCACCGCTGCGGTGCACACGGCGCGTTACTGTAACTTCGCTGAAATCGAGCGGCAGGACATGATCCTCATTGTCCAGCGTGAGCGACACCTCACCGTAATTCACGGCTTTGCGTGCATCACTTCCGGCAAAGATAATATCCTCCATCTTGCCGCCGCGCAGCGATTTGGCGCTCTGCTCACCGAGCACCCAGCGGATGCCGTCGGAAATATTGCTTTTACCGCTGCCGTTCGGGCCAACGACGGCCGTTATGCCGCGTACAAATTCCATTTCCGTTTTGTCGGCAAATGATTTAAAGCCCGCTAATTCAATCCGTTTCAAAAACATAACTCGCCTATCACCTCTGACCCATTATACCATAGCGTTCAACTCCTAAAATAGCTCTGATTCATGATGAACGCAAAGGCAGTGTGTGAGATATTAAATTGACACTTTTTAGAAAAAGTGATGTAGTAAGGGTGTGTTTTTAGATGGTATTATTTATCATTTGAGGTATTTTTGAGATATTCAAATTTCTAACGAAAAAGGGTGATTGCATTGGAACTGGGATCCGAGCGGCATGGGGAAATTATACGTTACCGCAGTGGCCATATCACGATAGAGGAAGATCTTATCGTTACGGAACATCCGGTCACAATCAAAATAAACGGTGATGAATTCGTTACTCTGGTATGCACGCCTGAATATATCGAGGACATGGTTATCGGTTATTTGGCATCCGAAGGAATCATTAGAGGGTTCCAGGATATCAAGGCGATTTGGAGTCAGGAAGAAGAAGGTTTCGTCCACGTAACTATAGACCACTTAAGCCCATTACACCGTCAGCTATTCGCCAAGCGATATGTAACTTCCTGTTGCGGGTCTAGCCGGCATGGCTTCGTCTACATTAATGATGCCAGAACGGCCAAAATTGCGGACGGGGTACATGTGTCACTTTCTTTCGGCGATTGTTTCCGCTTAATGGAAGAGGTGCAAACCGGATCAGAGCTGTTCCACCGCACCGGTGGCGTTCATTCTGCTGCAATTTGCGATACCGGCGGGGTGCTGCTGGCCCGCAGTGACATTGGGCGTCATAATGCACTAGACAAAATTTACGGCTACTGCCTGAAGCAACATTTGAAGCTCAATGACAAAATTGTTGTTTTCAGCGGACGGATCTCTTCGGAAATCTTATTGAAAGTAGCCAAAATAGGCTGTGAAATGATTTTGTCCAAATCTGCCCCCACCGGACTAGCACTTGAGCTGGCGGAACAGCTGGGAATCACCACCGTTGGTTTTATTCGTCAGAATTCATGTAATGTGTATACCCGTCCGGATCGTATCTCTGGCTGTCCCACTTTCCCTCCTCCATGAACCTCAAATTTCAAGCACAAAACTCACTGTTCTCTATTTTTACTTTTGTTACAATTTTTTCTAGGGGTTCGCAATTGTTATTTTTTGGTTATATGATTAATCCCCTCCAGGATAGGGAGTGATGTCAACGGAACAATTGCTGGATCGATTATATGAAGAAGAATCACTGGAAGCTCAAGAGATCATTGCTGTGCTGAGGAACCCGGACCAAAATCTAAAAAAGCGGCTTCATCACCTGGCCCATCTGAAAAGAATGGAACGTTATGGCGACCGTGTATTTTTGCGTGGGCTGATCGAGTTCTCCAATATTTGCAAACAAAACTGCCTGTATTGCGGCATACGCTCCGGCAATAAGACAGTCAGCCGCTATCGGCTCCAACCTGAAGAAATCTTGGAATGCTGCCGGGAAGGGTATGAACTGGGCTATCGTACCTTTGTTCTGCAGAGCGGAGAAGACGACTGGTACACCACTGAGAAGCTGGCCGAGCTCATTACACGCATCAAAACGCTCTATCCGGATACCGCGGTAACCCTGTCGATTGGTGAACGGGATGATGAGACGTACGCTACACTGCTCGCGGCCGGAGCTGACCGTTACTTACTGCGCCATGAGACGGCCTCCCGTAAGCTGTACCAAGCCCTGCACCCGACCATGACCTTTGACAGCCGCCGGAATCGGTTGGAGGCGCTCAAGTCCCTCGGCTATCAGGTGGGTGCAGGCTTCATGGTTGGTTTACCAGGCCAAACGCCCGGAGATTTAGCTGAAGACCTGCTGTATCTTAAGGCGCTTCAACCGGATATGATCGGCATTGGCCCTTTTTTGCCGCATCAGGCCACACCCTTAAAGGACGAGCCGGCCGGAACAGTAATAAATACACTGGATATGATTGCTCTTGCCCGGCTCTTCGTGCCGAATGCCCTAATCCCTGCTACAACAGCCATGGGAACCGCTCACCCGAACGGGCGGGAGCTGGCGTTGCAAGCAGGCGCAAATGTGGTCATGCCTAATCTCTCTCCATTGACTGTACGAGCCCAATATACGCTCTACAATAACAAAATCTGTATGGGCGACGAATCCGCCCAATGCAGATTCTGTCTTGAACAGCGGATTGAAGCTGCCGGATTCCATGTGGATATGGGCCGGGGAGATAGTCTGAATCATCTATCCCGTTCTTCTGCACAGCATGTTCCATTGTAAGGAAGCCACCGAATCAGCCTGTTGTCATCTCGAAATCGAGTTGGAAGAGTCCAAGTCTGCTTGTCAATCTATTAATGAACCCAGAAAGAAGTGGATGTTCGTGAGCCGAGTTAATGAAAGTCGTCCGGCGGATTTCATTCAGGACGAAGAGATCAAAGAAGCGCTGCGCTTTGGAGAAAATGCCGGATCAGATCGGGCCAAGGTGTCCGCAATTCTTGAGAAAGCCAGACAATGTAAAGGACTGACCTCACAAGAAGCAGCTGTCCTCTTAAATGTGGAAGATCAGGAAACACTCAATGAGATTTATCAGGTATCCAGAGCTATCAAGGAGCAGATCTACGGCAACCGGATTGTATTGTTCGCACCGCTCTATGTCAGCAACTACTGTGTCAATAATTGCGTATACTGCGGTTACAAACATTCCAATTCTGAATTCACACGCAGCCGCTTAACCTCAGATGAAATTGCCCAGGAAGTTACCGTTCTGCAGTCTCTGGGACACAAACGGCTTGTGCTGGAAGCGGGTGAGGATCCCCGCAATTGTTCCATCGAGTATATTCTCGACTGCATAAAGACCATTTACGATACGAAGCTGGACAATGGCAGTATCCGCCGGATCAATGTCAACATCGCTGCAACCACATTCGATGACTATATCAAGCTGGCTGAGGCGGGAATTGGAACTTATATTTTATTTCAGGAGACTTATCATAGACCTAGTTACAAGCAATACCATCCGCAAGGACCCAAAAGTGATTATGATTGGCATACGACCGCCATGGACAGGGCCATGAAAGCCGGTATCGAGGATGTTGGTATTGGTGTTCTGTATGGGCTCTATGATTATAAATATGAAACGATAGCTATGTTAAAACATGCCGAGCATCTGGAACAGGCCTATGGCTGCGGACCGCATACGATTTCCGTCCCCCGCCTGCGCGAAGCAGAGAATGTGAACCTGGACAATTACCCGTACTTAGTCAGCGATCCGGATTTCGCCAAAATCGTCGCCGTTCTGCGAATAGCCGTTCCCTATACAGGTATGATACTCTCTACACGCGAAGACGCTGAATTTCGGGATCAGATCATCAAACTCGGCATTTCCCAGATCAGCGCAGGCTCCGCCACAGGTGTTGGCGCATACAGTGTGAACAAAGATAAAGATGACAAACCGCAATTCATGGTCGGCGATCACCGCTCCCCTATGGAAATTATCAAAAATCTCTGCCAGGACGGGTATGTGCCGAGTTACTGCACCGCCTGTTACCGGGAAGGCCGAACGGGAGACCGTTTCATGCAGCTGGCCAAATCCGGCCAAATCCATAATGTCTGCCAGCCGAACTCCCTGATGACGTTTCAGGAATACCTGCTGGATTACGCCGATGAGGAGATGCGGGCCATTGGAGAGCAGACGATTCATGACAATCTGGAGCGCATTCCCAAGGAATCGGTCAAAAAAGCGACCTTAAAGCAACTTCAGCGTATCCATAACGGCGAACGAGATCTACGGTTTTAGGCCGCACCCAATGTACGCTGTCACAAAAAGGGGGTGTTCCAGCAGCCATCCAGATGGCTTTTGGAGCACCCCCGCTTTAATATATGCATTAATGGTTATATACCCCCTCCTCCCAGGCCAGCATTGCGGACGGAAACATTTCGATGGCTCTTGGGAATACCCCCTGCACGTAGGCAATAAATACACCATAATTCACAATCGGAACACCCGCATGTTCCGCCTCTTCAAGCCTCCCCAGCATCGCCCTGCGGTTCAACATACACGCTCCGCAGTGAATGATCAGTGAATAACCGCCGAGTCCTGCGGGGAAATCGCTGCCTGCGGCATGTTCAATTTGAAGCTGCCTGCCTGTCAGTTCCCGCAGCCAGCGGGGAATCTTCACGGAAGCAATATCATCGGATTGCCGGTGATGCGTGCAGGCTTCCGCAATGAGCACCCGGTCTCCATCCTGCAAACGACCAATAGCGCGAACCCCGCGTACAAGCTGAGGAAGATCCCCCTTGTAGCGGGCAAACAATATGGAAAAGGACGTGAGCGGGATATCCTTTGGGGTATCTGCCTGAACCTTAAGAAATGCCTGTGAATCCGTGATGACCACATTTGGCTTGCGCCCCAGCGTCTTGAGTGTGTGTCCAAGCTCCTGTTCCTTGGTGACAACAGCAACCGCATCACATTCCATGATGTCACGAATGGTCTGCTGCTGGGGCAGAATCAGTCTTCCTTTGGGTGCTGCCTTATCAATCGGCACTACCAGAACAGCCAAGTCTCCGGGATTCAGCAGGTCTCCCACTAGCCGGAACCGGTCTTCGTCCCTCGGCAGCTCCCTGACGATTGCGGCTTTTAAATCCGTGATCCCAGTATTGCTGAGAGCACTGAATAGTACCGGCTTCAAATGAAGCTGCTCTTCTACCTTTGCCTTTGCCGCCACTACAGTGTGTTCCTCACCGTTACCATGCTCTTCGAGTAAGTCTATTTTGTTCAATAGTAGAATGACCGGAATCTTCTTCACGGACAGGGTCTGTAAAAGGTTGTGCTCAAATCCGGCTACTCCGTGGACAGCATCTATCACCAGCAACGCCAGATCGGTTTTGCTCAGAACCTGATTTGTTTTGCGAATCCGCTGTTCGCCCAAACTTCCGCTATCATCCAATCCGGCGGTATCAATGAGCACTACCGGTCCCACCGGCAGCAGCTCCATCGGTTGATAGACCGGATCTGTCGTTGTCCCGCTTACGGGAGAAACAATGGATGTCTCCTGACCGCCTAAAGCGTTAATCACACTGGACTTGCCGGCATTCCGCCGTCCAAAGACTGCAATGTGCATTCGTTCTCCACGCGGGGTATTATTTAAGCTCATAACATGCGCTCCTTCGTTATCCTAGAACCTTTATAAATCTCCTAATCTTCCAGGGATGCCTGGTTTGGTAACCTCCAGCGGGTGCAGAATGGCATCGATCTGCTTTTTCGTCATCAGTCCGCGTTCCAGCAATATCTCTTTTAACGGCCGGCCCGAGGCCGCCGCAGACGTAGCCAGTTCAGCCGCGGCGTCATAACCCAGATACGTCACCGCTGCGGCAGCCATGACGCCGGAGCGTTCCAAATGCTCGAGACAATGCGCAGTATCGACTTTCAACCCACGCACGCATCGCTCATGAAAGAGCCGTACAGCCCCAGTAAGAATTTCAAGAGATTCAAGCAGAGATTCTGCGATTAAAGGGGCAAAGGCATTCAGCTCCAGCTGTCCGCTGGCCGCCGCCAAAGTGACTGCTGTATCATTGGAGATCACCTTCATAGCGACTGACCCGGCCATCTCTGCGATGACCGGGTTCATTTTACCGGGCAGGATCGAAGAACCTACCTGCATAGGCGGCAGGATGTATTCTGCAATTCCGCCGGAGGGCCCGGAATTAAGCAGCCGGAAATCGCCGGATATCTTCAGCAAGTTCACCGCAGCGGCTTTGAGCAAACCTGAGACTTCCACAAACACATCCATATTCTGTGTGCCATCCATCGGAAAATCGCTGCGGCACAGCCCCATTCCGGTTAGTTCCCGCAGCTCTTCCGCAATGGCATAAATATAAGCAAGGGAGGCATTCATTCCTGTGCCCACTGCCGTTCCTCCAAGGTTAATCTCCCGCAGCCGTTCCTCCGCCTTGTACAGCCGCCACCTGTCCCGTGCAACCGCTTTGGCATAAGCACCAAAGCTTTGTCCGGCCATGATGGGCAGTGCGTCCATGAGTTGAGTCCGTCCTAACCTTAACACATCGGCGTATTCCCGCTCCTTCTCCTGCAATGCCTCCTGAAGAGAGGCGAACTCTTCACTAAGCGAGCGAAGCAGCGGAATCATCGCAATTCGCATGGCAGTGGGATACACGTCATTGGTAGATTGATAGAGATTCACATGATCTATCGGATGGATCAGCCGGTAATCCCCTTTATGCCCACCAAGTTTCTCGATGGCCAGATTGGCTATAACCTCGTTAACGTTCATGTTCGTACTCGTTCCCGCTCCGCCCTGATACGCATCCACAATAAAGTATTTATCCATCTGGCCTTGCAGAATTTCATCGCAAGCGGATAGAATACCCGCAGCCGCCTGCTCGGAAATCCCCCCTTGCCTGCCATTCACTTTGGCTGCCGCTTTCTTCACCATTACAATGGCCCGCGTGATCCGCGGATTCACCTGCCGGCCGCTGACCGCAAAATTATCCCGCGCCCTTACCGCGTGAATTCCATAATAAGCCCCACTGGGAACCGCTTCACTCCCTAAAGCATCCGATTCCACCCGAAACGTTGGATCGTCGTCCAATTGTTTTTCACCCCCCAATTTGCGACATCAGACGCATTGTGGCCTTCTGGGGTGGCTTGGTGCCCGGTTGGTCCATCATAATATGCTGGCCAGGTTTGGCTTCCAAGGCGCGCAGGAACAATTGCTTCAGCAGCTCTGATTGAGCGATGTAAGGCCGGATGTACAGCTCTTCGTTCCAGAAGAGGCACGGCTTAACGTGGCCATTTGCTGTAATACGCAGCCGGTTACACGAATTACAGAAATGCTGGCTGACCGGATGAATCAAGCCAAATTGCCCTGGCGCACCTTGGATGCGAAAATAACGGGCAGGGCCGGAATCTGCTGCTTTTTCAGCCGGCTCATCAGTTGTCCTACCCGAGTCCGGGCCTGCTTCAAGACTAAAACCAGCCTTGGCACAACGCTCCAGTATTCCATCCAAAGGCATATATCCCGCTTTCCATCCGTTGATATCATGACCCATGGGCATATACTCAATAAAGCGTACGTGCAGCGGATATTTCTGAGTCAGCTGCAGAAAGGATTCAATTTCATCATCGTTTACACCTTTCATCAAGACCATATTCAGCTTGAGTACCTCGAAGCCAGCCTTAAAACCAGCTGCTAAAGCATGCAACACCTTGCTGACATCGCCGCCCCCAGTGATTCTGGAATAGCGTTCTGGAATTAGAGAATCCAGGCTGACGTTGAGATCTGTAAGCCCGGCATCACGCAGCTTCTGCACTTTGGGGGCGAGCAGCAGTCCATTCGTGGTCAGACCGACACGTTCGATCCCTGAGATGGCCCTTAACCTGGCCACCAGTTCTTCCAGGTTCGGACGCATCAACGGTTCTCCTCCGGTAAGACGCACCTTGGTTACCCCCATCTCAGCGAGTACCCTTACGATCCGTTCAATTTCGTCAAAGGTAAGCGGGTTACTCTCCACAGCCTTTTCTACTCTGCCCGGATTGCAATACTGACAGCCCAAGTTGCAGCGCTCAGTAACGGAGATACGTACATAATTATGTAAACGACCAAAGTGATCGACCAAGATATCGGACAAACGCTCCACCTTGCTTTCTGCGTAATAGTGACTGAATTAGAGGCGCGAAAAACCGCCGAACTGCTGCAATGACTGCGCACTGGCCAGTCTTTTCCGGGAAATGGAATCCTCAATCTGGCTTGGAACGATAAATTGGAGAGCATTTGTGGGGCATACCCGCACACATTCCGGGCCCTTGCCGCTGTCTTCACACAAATCACATTTGTTCGCAACGATTCTCTCCTTGCAGCTCCATGCACCCGAAGTATTGGAACGAAGCCCGGATTGAAGTTGCTTTTGGCCACTTTTATGTGCCGGAACCATCGTAATCGCCCCATAAGGACATACCAGCATACAGGTCTTGCAACCAATGCAGCTATCCTGATTGATGAAAATGCTGTTGTCTTTGCTCGTAATGGACCCATTAGGGCACACATTAGCACAAGGAGCATCCTCGCAATGTCTGCACTGCACCGGTGCCGTAACTTCGTCGGTCTCGACGACAGTCAACCGTGGATAGAAGTCAGCACCGCTCTCTTCCTGAAGGAACATATTATTCCCGGAATGTGCAACTACGCAGGCCACTTCACAAGTATGGCAACCTATACATTTATCGGGATCGGCAATGACAAACCCGTTCATGACATCTCCTCCTTAAGACTTCTGTCAACAAATTTGGTATGCAGCAAATGATGTGAAGTATGGCCTAACGGTTCACCTAAGAAGTCCTTATATAATTTGATAATATCTGGATTCTCATGGGATTTGCGGACCTTCTGATGAGAGTCGTGGCGGTAGACGGCACTCTTTCTGGCCTGATAAGCAATTTTCCGCTGCGTTTCCAACAGGAGCTTGGGCTGTCCGCCGCCGCTGACACAGCCTTCGGGACAAGCCATCACTTCAATGAAATGATACGGGCAGGTGCCATCTGCAACTTTTGCCAAAACAGCATCCACATATTTCAGTCCTGCAACTACTGCCACTTTGAGCTCCAAATCGCCAATCTGAACTTCTGCCGTCCGGATGCCTTCCTCTCCCCTGACAAAATCCAATTGCAGATTGGGTATCTGCTCATGGGTGATCAGTTCATACCCCGTTCGTATCGCAGCTTCCATCACACCGCCTGTGACGCCGAAGATCGAGCCTGCTCCAGAGTATTTGCCCAGCGGTGAATCAAATGGCTCGTCGGGAAGATGAATGAAATCGATGCCTTGATCCTTGATTAAGCTGGCCAGTTCCCTTGTAGTAATAACAAGATCCACTTCCCGGCAACCATCCACACTCATTTCTTCTCTGCTGCATTCAAATTTCTTACAGGTACAGGGCATAACCGCGACGCTGAAAATATCCGAAGGTGCAATTCCATCCAGCTCCGCTCCGTAGGTCTTGAACAAGGCTCCACCCATTTGCATCGGGGACTTGCAGCTGGACAAATGCTCCAGCAGCTCCGGTGCTGCCGTCTCCGCATGCTTCACCCAGGCTGGACAGCAGGAGGTGAACATTGGCAGCCGCTCTCCTGACATCACTCTGCTAATCAGCTCTGAGCCCTCTTCCATAATCGTCACGTCCGCAGCAAAATTTGTATCATAAATCCGGTCAAACTTCAGCCGTCTCAGCGCAGCCGCCATTTTCCCCGGGGTTAAAGTGCCGAAGGGCAGCCCAAACTCCTCCGCCAGAGATACTCGGATCGCAGGAGCGCACTGCACCACCTTGAACCGTTTCGGATCAGCCAGAACAGCTTTTACCTTCTGGATATCCCCTGACGAATAAGCAGCGAACAAAGGCTCACGCACGTTGGGGAGCTGTCCTCTTTCCTGTAACTTTACCGCTCGTGAGGCTGCCGTCGACTCGTTGTCCGCAGCATAAGCGGTACAAATCTGCACACACTGTCCACAAACGACGCAGCGATGAGCATCAATAGTCTGCGGGTGGCCCGGTTCGCCAATAATGGCATCTACAGGACATACAGCCGCGCAACGTCTGCAGCCGGTACATAATTGTTCGTCAATATGAATGATTGGATCCTTATACGGCATAGTGCAACCTTCTTTTCTGAATTGAAGTGGTATTACAGTCGCATAGCTGCTGCTGTCCGCGACCTGGATACACTGTTATCCGGATGAACCAGTGACAGTGCCTCTACCGGACAGACCTCTACACAAGCCGGAATGTTCCCCATAGCTCCGTCCTTATGGTCCCTGGTCTGGCATAAATCACATTTATAGGCGATCACTTTGGCGCTACGTACCATCGCACTATGCTGCCGCTCCTTTAGTTGAATCTGCGGGACTACCTTGCCGTTGCTGTATGCTTTATACAGACTGATGGCACCAAACGGACAAGCCATGGCACAGCCTTTGCAGCCTATGCAACTCTCTTCATGAATAACTATTATCCCCTCCTCCTGCCGGATCACCTGAACCGGACAGGCTTCTGCACAAGGCGCATTCTCGCACTGACGGCATTGGACCGGCAGTGTGAAGCTCTCTGTTCGAATGACATGCAGGCGGGGAATCACCGGTACCGTAACGGTACCCACAGCCGCCCCAACCCCATTGTGATCGTTATGAACTGCGAAACATGCCAGTTCACACGCCTTGCAGCCTATGCATTTGCCCGCTTCGGCAATGACAAACGGATTCGGCTGTACATTATTCATACCGGTCTCGCCTCCACATGCATCTGCGCTCTGAGCGCCTCATATTCCTGCTGAACCTGTTGTTCTGCGCGCAGTTGATCTGCAATTTTCTCAATGCGGATCGCACAATACTTGTATTCCGGGGTTTTGGATACCGGGTCCAGATAATCACCCGTCAGCTCATTGCAGGCCCCAATCCAGAAATGGTAGGTCATATAGGTGGCCCCGGTTTTAACACGGTTGCTGATCTGTGCCCGGGCTAACACTCTGCCACGGCGGGATACAACATGTACAAGCTGGCCGTCTTCAATCCCTAAGCTTGATCCGTCCGCCGGGCTCATCTGGATGAAACCAGGCTCATCCGACAGTTGACTGAGGGCACGGCAGTTGCCGGTCATCGTCCGAACCGAATAATGCCCTACCTCACGCACTGTGGACAAGGACAACGGATATTCTTGATCCGGCTGTTCCAGCGGTGCCCTCCATTCACAGGCAAACAGCTGTCCTTTGCCGCTGGAAGTGGTAAACCGGTTCCCTTCATATAAATACGGTGTGCCCGGATGATCTTCTGACGGACAAGGCCACTGAACACTGCCCTGTTCTTCCATCTTCCGATAACTGGCTCCGGCAAACGACGGGGAGAGCCCCCTCATTTCATCCCATATTTCTTCCGTGTTCCGGTAGGACATCGGGTATCCCATCGCCGTGGCAAGCTCGCTGATAATTTGCCAATCGGGCTTTACTTCACCGGGAGGCTCGATGGCCTTTCTGATCCGTTGGAATCCACGGTCGGCTGAAGAGTAGACCCCATCATGCTCACCCCAGGAGGTGGCCGGCAAAATCACATCGGCATGCAGGGCTGTCTTGTTCATGAAGATGTCCTGGACTATTACAAATTCTAATTTATCCAGCGTCTCTCTCACTTCTGAGGCATTCGGATCGCTCTGCACCGGATCTTCGCCAAAAATATAATAGGCCTTCACCTTGTCTTCCTTTAGAACGAGATGAGGAATTTCGGTAATCCGATACCCGACTTTGCGAGGCAAAGCCACTCCCCAGGCCTTTTCAAATTTTTTACGGATCTTGTCATCCGTAACAGACTGGTATCCCGGATAGACATTTGGCAATGCCCCCATATCGCAGGAACCCTGTACATTATTTTGGCCGCGGACCGGACCAATCCCGACGGCAGGTCTGCCAAAGTTGCCGGTCAGAAGCGCCAGTGAGGCCAGACCCTTTACAACGTCCACGGCTTGGGCAAATTGACATACCCCCATACCGTACAGGATCATCGCCTTGTTCGCACTCGCATATTGCCGCATTACTTTGCGGATCTCAGCCGCTTGCACACCTGTAATGCTCTCCGCATATTCAGGTGTATATTTCTGTACACTGGCTTTATATTCCGCAAAACCTTCTACATATTTCTCAACATACTGCTTGTCGTATAACTCCTCAGCAATTAACACATGACCAAAGGCATTGACAAGCGCCATGTTCGTTCCGCCTTTAAGGGGCAGCCAAGTATCTGCAATGCGGGCCGACTCCGTCTTGCGGGGATCGGTTACGATGATCGTTGCGCCCTTCTGCTTCGCACTAACAATTCTTCTCGCCACAATGGGATGGGTAACCGCTGCATTGTATCCAAAAATAAACAACAGATCCGTGTCCTCAATTTCAGGAATTGAATTGGACATTGCGCCATCCCCTAGCGAATAGGTAAGCCCAGCTACGGACGGCCCGTGACATACCCTAGCGCAATGGTCAACATTATTGGTTCCGATAACAGCGCGCATAAATTTTTGCATGACATAATTGGCTTCATTTCCCGGGCCACGGGCTGAACCGGTTCCCATGATTGCATCCGGTCCATACTTTTCCTTGATTGCTGTTAGTTTCTCGGCTGTATACTGAATGGCTTCTTCCCAGGATACCTCTGCCAGTGTCCCTGCTTTACGAATCATCGGCTTGCGGATACGGGCGGTAAGAATCTGCGGATCATTCAGAAAATCCCATCCATAATGACCCTTAAGGCACAGATTCCCTTCGTTCGTTCTTCCATCCGCTGGTTCAGCGCCTACGATTTTCCCCTCCTCAACAAGTAAATTCATCTGACAACCACTTCCGCAATACGGACATACAGTCAGCACTTTATTCTCCATAGTTCCTCACCACTCCTTGTGATTTTTTGCACAATTATAGCAACACAAAAATAAGCCAATACAAGGTATAATCAGAAATACACAATGTACTGGCTTATTAAAAAGCTAAGGAGCAAAAGTCCATTCTCTCTAATCAAACCGATTTATTCAATTGAATAATGATTGCCCTATCCCCTTGATTTGGGTCTTCGATCTTCCATGTATATGTAAAGGGGCTGCCAAGCGTTTCTACGATCTCTGCCATAAACTCTCTCTCCAAATAAGGCTTCAGCACTTTCCAGTATTCTGTAACTAAATGTACCGCACCTTCTTTGAGCAAAATTTCAGATAAACTAGAGAGAATTCCACGAATCTCAATAATGATTAAGGACTCATACTCCATCCTAACCTTTACATTCTCCGGACCTTTGCCGCGATAATGCTTCACAATCTTAACTGCAAGTCTTCGCATCTTCTCCTGACATTCAAATACAGTCTCAGGCATCACTACATCCCAGCCTCAACATCCCTATTATGGTAATTTATTTAATTAATTACATGTTAAACCTATCCAATAAAGATTGTCAAACCACAAAAAAGGGCAAATCCTTTCATTTCAACGTGAATTCATCCACTTCTTACATGATATCCATTAATTCCTAAAAAGCTTGTTCAATCTAACTATATTTAAAAAAGAGCAGCAAAGGTCTAAATTCCGCTTTTCCTGCCGGATTCAGACCTTTACCGCTCTTTGCTAGCTACCTTATCTAAGTTCCACATCACTCAGGCGCCGTCTTCCTTCAGACGCAAAAGTGCTGCAGCCGCAGCCTGTTGTTCCGCTTCCTTCTTGGATCGGCCGCTGCCCTTGCCGAGTGACTGGCTGGACATATATACTTCAGAGACGAATTCGCGCTCATGCGCCGGTCCCCGTTCTTCAATAATCCGATATTCCAGCGTACCCAATCCGTGATGCTGTATCAGCTCCTGAAGCTCCGTCTTGAAATCGCTCATCTGCATTTGCAGCTTGCCGTCCGTCTCCACCAGTGGAAATACATGATGATCAAGAAACCGCCGCGCCGTTTCCAGCCCTTGGTCGAGATAAAGCGCTCCCACGAAGGATTCAAACACATCGGCCAGCAAGGCCGGGCGAGTACGTCCGCCCGTAAGTTCTTCCCCTTTGCCCAGCAATACATATTTGCCGAAACCCAAGCTCTCAGCGAACTTGACCAGTGAAGGCTCGCATACAATAGCGGCCCGCAGCTTAGTCAATTCCCCCTCCGGTCTGTCCGGCAGCAACTTATACAAATATTCAGAAACCGTAAGCTCCAGAACAGCGTCTCCGAGAAACTCTAGACGCTCATTGTCCTGATGCTGATTGAAACGGTGTTCATTCACATAAGAGGCATGGGTAAAGGCCTGCTTCAGAAGTACAGCATCGTGAAATTGGATTTGAAGTTGACTTTGTAGCTGCTTCAGGTCTCCTTTCACTGCACTGTCCCCTTACTGATTATATTTTTTGAGAATTACGGTTGCGTTATGTCCTCCGAATCCGAACGAATTCGACATAACAATATTCAGATCAGCTTTGCGCGGTTCATTCGGAACATAATCCAGATCACATTCCGGATCAGGATTGTCCAGATTGATGGTTGGCGCAATGATGTTATTTTGCAGGGAAAGACCACAAATGATTGCTTCCACACCGCCGGCAGCACCAAGCAAATGACCTGTCATTGATTTCGTGGAGCTGATTGCAACCTTGTAAGCATGATCTCCAAGCGCCTTCTTCACGGCAGCCGTTTCCGATCTGTCGCCTACTGGCGTAGAAGTGCCATGCGCATTGATGTAATCAATCTCTTCCGGTGCGATACCGGCATCTCGGATCGCCATCTTCATACAGCGTGCTGCGCCGTCAGGATCCGGCTCCGTCATATGATGGGCATCCGCACTCAGACCGTAGCCGATCACTTCGGCATAGATCTTCGCCCCGCGTTTCTCGGCATGCTCCAGCGATTCCAGAATCAGAATCCCGGCACCCTCACCCATTACAAAACCGTCACGGCCGCTGTCAAATGGACGGCTGGCCTTCTCCGGCTCGTCGTTACGGGTGGACATCGCCCGCATGGCACAGAACCCTGCCATCCCTGTCGGGCGGATGGTAGCTTCGGAACCGCCGCAGATCATCGCATCCGCGTCACCGCGCTGGATCAGGCGGAAGGATTCCCCTATGGAGTGGCTTCCTGTTGCACAGGCTGTCACAGTTGTTGTATTGGGACCTTTTGCACCAAGATTGATCGACAGCTGGCCGGAGCCCATATTGGCAATCATCATGGGAATAAAGAACGGGCTGACCCGTTTTGGTCCCTTTTCCAGCAGGAGATTATGATTGTCTTCCCAAGTACCCAGACCTCCGATACCTGATCCGACGGACACACCAATTCTCTCCGCATCAATATCTTCACCAATCTTAAGTCCGCTGTCCTTCAGCGCATCTTCTCCGGCTGCTACCGCGAACTGAACGAAACGGTCCATCTTACGGGCTTCCTTGCGGCCAAAACGCTCTTCCGCATCAAAGTCTTTAACCGAAGCTGCTATTTGCGTAGTGTATTCACTGACATCAAAGGCTTCAACCTTGGAAACACCGGATTTCCCGCTCATGAGGCTATCCCAGAACGTATCCAAATCTTTACCCAGTGACGTCATCACGCCCATACCGGTAATAACCACTCTATGACTCAAACGCAATCACCCCATCTGTAGGCTGTATACTTCAACATAATTGAACATACATGCTCTCTGAATAGTCTATATAAACTGCAGTCGCCGCAAAAATCAACCCCTCTGCGGTTCTGTTATTTTCCCCGTAAAGGTGCAAATATGCATCCTTTTGCATTTCATTTGTGCTGTAAAATGAGGAGAAGTCCCGCCCTAGCAGGGACGGGACCCTCAATCATATGACTCTAGGTATGAGATTGTATGTACTTCACAACTTCACCCACGGTCGTAATCTTCTCTGCATCTTCATCAGAGATTTCCATATCGAATTCATCTTCCAATTCCATAACCAATTCTACTACATCAAGAGAATCAGCACCTAAATCATCTTTGAAAGACGCTTCTAATGTTACCTCAGCTTCATCGGCACCTAAGCGGTCGATGACAATGCGTTTTACACGCTCCAATACATCGGACATCCGGTTCACCTCCTCTTTTGGTATTATACGAGATATGAAGTCAAAATACCATAGAGCGTAAAAAACGCTTTCCGGGCGCTTCTTCCCGCTTCTCCCTTAATCCCTATACGCTGGTTTGGTCTTACATGTACATACCGCCGTCCACATGAAGTGTCTGACCGGTCATGTAAGCAGCCCCTTCCGAGGCCAAAAATACCGCCGCCATAGCAATGTCCTCCGGCCGCCCAAGCTCAGCAAGGGGAATTCCCTTAATCAGCTCACTGCGGACTTCATCGGACAACTCACGGGTCATATCAGTGTCAATAAAACCGGGAGCGATACAGTTCACGGTGATTCCCCGTGAAGACAGCTCGCGGGCCGCAGCTTTCGTCATGCCGATTACCCCTGCTTTTGCAGCAGTATAGTTAATCTGCCCAGGATTCCCCGTCACACCCACAACCGAAGAAATATTTATGATCCGCCCGTAACGCTGCTTCATCATCGGACGTGTGACTGCTTTTAGACAGTTGAACACGCCTTTGAGATTCGTTTCGATGACCTGATCAAATTCCTCTTCCTTCATGCGCATAATCAGGTTGTCCCTGGTGATGCCGGCATTATTAACGAGGATGTCAATCTTGCCCCAAGTGTTCAAGACCTCTTTGACGAGATTCTCCGCCTCATCGCTTTTGCCTACATTCCCCTTCAGGGCAATCCCCTCGGAGCCTAGCTCTGCTATCCGGGCTACTGTTTCCTGCGCTGCAGCTTCACTTCCGGAATAGTTCACGGCCACTTTTACGCCATGCTCTGCAAGTGCAAGCGCTATGCTGCGGCCGATGCCGCGGGAGCCACCGGTTACAAGGGCTGTCTGGCCTCTTAATGCTGAGAACATTCTGTATTCCCCCTCCCTTTATCCTTCGCTGTGGTTAAGCTAAGCCATTGACTGTCTGGATGCTTTCCAGACTGTTGATATTGATCACCTTGACATTCTTGTCAATTTTGCGGATCAGTCCTGCCAACACACTGCCAGAGCCAATCTCAACAAAGGTGTCCACACCGGCTGCAATCAGCCACTCTATACTGTCCTGCCAGAGTACTGGCGAGAACACCTGGCGTACCAGCAGCCTCCGGATTTCCTCGGGATCGGTAACCGGCGAGGCAGTAACATTGGCAATTACAGGAACTGAAGGCGCATTGAAGTTTACACCTTTCAGTTCAGCTGCCAGACGCTCGGCAGCTTCCTTCATCAAAGAAGAGTGGAACGGTCCGCTGACTTCGAGCGGAATCGCCCGCTTGCCTCCGGCTTCTTTCACACGCTGAACGACAGCATTCACACCTTCGAGCGATCCGGACACTACAATCTGACCCGGACAGTTGACGTTTGCCAATTCAACCGGGTTGCCCTCTGCGGAAATATTGTTGCACAGCTCAGCCAAAGCTTCGCGTTCTGCACCCAATACAGCCGCCATAGCGCCCTGTCCGCCAGGAACCGCCTCTTCCATGAAACGTCCGCGGAGACGTACGAGACTGACTGCATCCTCATAAGACAGTACGCCTGAAGCCACAAGAGCGCTGTATTCACCCAGACTGTGACCCGCAACGTAGTCTGGCTTCAGTCCATGCTTATTCAGTGCTTCCAGATAAGCTACACTGGTTGTTACAAGCGCAGGCTGAGTGTTTACCGTCTGCTTGAGTTCGCTGTCCGGACCTTCAAATACAAGTTTACTCAGCGGAAACCCAAGCACTTCATCGCCCTTCTCGAACACCGCACGGCTATCCGGCAGAGCGTCATATACATCCTTACCCATCCCAACTGCCTGTGCACCCTGGCCGGGAAAGACAAATGCGATTTTACCCATAAGTTCGAAATCCTTCCCGTAAACGGTGCAGCTGCCGGGCTTGCAAATCAAGCGGCAGGCACACCGAGTTCTTTGAATTCATTGCTCGTTTATATGTTTACCATTTCAGTACCGAGGCACCCCAAGTTAGGCCGCCGCCGAAGCCAACCATCAGCACGGTGTCGCCTTCCTTCATCCGGCCCTCTTCCGCTGCTTCAACCAGCGCAAGCGGAATCGAAGCCGCAGACGTATTGGCGTATCTGTCCACGTTGATTACGCATTTGTCTTCCGGCAGATCCAAACGCTGCATAGCCGATTGAATGATGCGGATATTCGCCTGGTGCGGCACGAACAGATCAATGTCTTCCTTCGTGAGACCTGCTTTGGTAAGCACACGCTCGGTAGCAGTACCCATCACCCGAACGGCGAACTTGAACACCTCACGGCCGTTCATGTAGATGAAATGCTTCTTGTCGTCTATCGTCTGCTGGGAAGCCGGCATACGCGAACCGCCCGCTTCCATCTTCAGCAGACTGCCTCCGGAGCCTTCGGCACCGAGATCAAAGGATTGGAACCCCCTGCCTTCCGGAACTTCGCCGAGAATAACCGCTCCTGCACCGTCTCCGAACAACACGCAAGTGTTGCGGTCCGTGTAATCCGTAATCCGCGACAAGGTATCCGCTCCGATGATCAAAGCATTGTTATACATCCCGTTCTGGATAAATCCGGTTGCTGTTGCCAGACTGTAAACGAAGCCGGAACAGGCTGCGGACAAGTCAAAGGCCGCTGCTCCTTTGGCCCCCAGTTTGTCCTGCAGAATGCAGGCTGTTGACGGAAACGAGCTGTCAGGTGTGACTGTTGCTATAATAATCAGATCCAGATCCTCCGCCTTCATGCCTGCTGATTCCAGCGCCTTCAGCGCAGCTTCATAAGCAAGATCCGAGGTCGCCTCATGCGGAGCGGCAATATGCCGTTCACGGATCCCTGTCCGGCTGACAATCCATTCATCATTCGTTTCGACTATCTTTTCCAAATCACTGTTGGTTAATATTTTTTCGGGCACATATTTTCCTGTACCAATTATTCCTACCGGACGCAACTGTTTCATATCGTCACTCACTTCCCGCTAATTTCCTTGGATATGCTGGACACGAGACCCGCCTGCAGCGCAATCCGCGCTTGTCTCACTGCATTCTTGACCGCATTGCCGTCAGATGAACCGTGCCCCTTCACTACCAGACCGCTTAGACCGAGCAGCGGCGCTCCGCCGTGCTCCTTGTAATCCATCTTACCTTTAAGGCTTCTGAGCTCCGGCATTAGTATAGCCGCACCCAGCTTGGTTTTGAGCGAACGGCTGAACTGTTCCTTCAGCAGAGAGAACATAGCGCCCGCCGTACCTTCAAGTGTCTTCAAAAGAATGTTACCCGCAAACCCGTCACAAACAAGCACATCACAATTGCCCGTCAGCACATCACGTGCTTCAACATTGCCGACAAAGTGAATCCCCGGCAAAGCAGCTAGCAGAGGATACGCTTCTTTGGTCAATTCATTCCCTTTACCCGGCTCAGTCCCCACATTCAGCAGCCCTACGCGCGGCTTAGCAATTCCGTGCACTTTGCTGCGGTAGATGCTGCCCATCAGCGCGTATTGTGCAAGGTGCTGGGGCTTGGCATCCATATTGGCCCCCAGATCAAGGGCAAGTACGCCAACATCATCGAGCGTCGGAATCATCGGAGCAAGCGCCGGGCGCTCTATTCCATCCATTCTCCCCACCACAAGCAGTCCCGTGGTCATCAGTGCGCCTGTGTTCCCGGAAGAGATCATAGCATCGGCTTCCCCTTCACGCACCATGCGTCCAGCCACAACCATGGATGAATCCTTCTTGCGGCGGACTGCTTTGACCGGCTCTTCATCGGAGCCAATCACTTCCCCCGCATGACGCACCATCACATTGGACGGCTTATTCTTCAGCAGCGGCTCAAGTCTGGCTTCGTCACCGACGAGCACAATCTGCGTATCGCTCCATTCCGCGGCCGCGGACAATGCCCCTTCCACATTGCATTCAGGAGCATTATCGCCTCCCATGGCATCAATGGCGATCAGCACTGCGGTTTCCCCCTTCGCTGTATTCTTCAATTGCGGACCGGTACACTACAAAATGGCCCTGAAACACGAGTTCTTCTCCGACATACGTAAATACGTCCACCTCAGCTTTGCCGTTCCGGCCAGCAAGCGAACGCACCTGCGCTTTGGCAATACATTTCTCGCCTAACCGGACCATGCGCACAAACCGGATGTCGGCTGAAGCGGTCAGGGCAATTTCGTCATTAATCACGGCAACCGCCAGCGAATTGGCCTGTCCGAACACGTAGTGGCCGCGAGCGATCCCGTTCCTGGAGAAGACATGCTCCTCACGAATTTCAAATATGGAAATGCCGCTCTTGTCCAGCTGCAGATCGACAATATCACCGACCACTTCATCCGCAGGCAAGGAGCGCACCTGATCATAAGAATGTTCAGCCATTTGCTTCATCCGTTCACGCAGCTCCGGAATCCCCAGCTCCAGCCGGTCCAGACGGATGGTCTGAATACTCACCTTGAGCTGCCGGGTCAACTCCCGGTCGGTCACAAATGGATTGCCATCGATAATACCCAGCAGCTGCTGCTGGCGCTCTTTCTTGGACATCCGCTCTATGGCGGCTCACCTCCTGGCACATGCTGAACTTAGCATCCGGCCGCGAGAAGGCCGCTATCAATCCATATAAAGGTCATAAACTTCATTTAGAACCTGGTACTAATATGTAGTATAAAGCATGCTGCGGCAAAAATAAAGCTTTGCCTGAAAAGCGGCATAACCACGCGGCTTCAGCCACACAGGTAACGGAGGGGATTTTTACCCATCCCCAAAAAAATAGCACCCCACCATTAGATGAAGTGCTACTCTTATTAGAAACTATTGTTTGATGATCTCTCTTGCTTTGTAAGTTCCGCAAACTTTGCATACGTGGTGAGCCAGTTTCAGCTCTCCGCATTGTTCGCATTTCACCATGCCCGGCACAACCAGTTTGAAGTGGGTGCGGCGTTTGTCACGGCGTGTTTTGGACGTTCTCCGTTGAGGTACTGCCATTGTGTTACACCTCCTAATTCGGTTTTAACCCGCCTATCGCGGGATTTGGTCTTAGTCATACTTCATTTGAAAAAGTCTTTCAACCCAGCGAGTCGAGGATCGATCACTGTGTTGTCGCAACTGCAGGTGCCTTCGTTCAAGTTTTGTCCGCATTTCTGACAAAGACCAAGACAGTCTGCCTTGCACAATACCGAATCCGGCAAGTGCAGTACGAAGTTTTCTTCCACGAACGGGACAAGCTCCACAGTCTCATCTTTGATGTAAATGAGTTCATCATCTTCATCTTCGGGAAGAATTGGCTCCTTAAGCCACTTGAAAGTCTCCGCAAAAGGAATGTTCAGCTTACTGTTGACCTCGGTGAGACAACGTGAACATAACATGTCCACCTCTCCACTCAGTCTTCCCACCACGTTCACACAATCGGTATCCGCGGGCAGCGCTTTAAGGTCCACCAAGAGCGGTGCAACAGCAAGTATATCCTTTCGCCCTTTGACAAGCTCGCTGACATCCATAGTTTCATGAATATTCAGTGGCTCATCGGCATTTGCCATTTTGCGAAAGTGAATCTTCATAATCATCACTCCAAACAAACAAAATTTATTATACCTATTATTACCGAACTTTGTCAACCACTTTCCCTTTATATTGTTTCAGGAAGAGGGACAATTATGATATAACTATTAAATCACCATATTTCTCAGAATACGGAGTGAAGCAGCTTTGACAACCGTCGGCATAATTGCAGAATACAACCCTTTACATAACGGGCATGTCCATCATTTCAACGAAGCCAAAAAAATCTCCGGCGCGGACAGCGTAATCGTCGTCATGAGCGGCCCGTTCACCCAGCGCGGCGAGCCGGCTGCGGTCAGTAAACGGGCCCGTACGGAGATGGCGCTGCATATGGGCGCCGATCTCGTGATTGAACTGCCGGTCGCTTATGCGCTTCAACCGGCAGAGTGGTTCGCCTTCGGAGCTGTATCCCTGCTGGAAGCGACCGGGGTCGTGGACAGCCTGTGCTTCGGCTCCGAAGCCGGCACTTTGGGTGAGCTGCTGCCGCTGGCCGGATTTCTGGCCGAAGAAAGCAGCGAGCTTCAGAGCGAGATCCGCCGCCTCATGGCGCTAGGCACGAGTTTCCCCGCCGCATATAGCGCAGCAGCGGCGGCAGTCTGGGAAGGGTCTCTCCTTGGAGAGGAGAAACCCTTCGATGCCGAAGAACTGCTGCGGCAGCCAAACAACAGTCTCGGCCTGCATTACCTGATCGCCCTGCGGCGTCTCGGCAGTGTCATCAGACCTCTTACTGTGCCGCGCACTGGCGCAGGCTTCCATGACCCGCTGCAGGCGGGGTCTTCGATTGCCAGCGCCACAGCGATCCGCCAGCTTCTTAATGAAGGCGGCTCACCTGCAGAATTCATGCCAGAATATAGCGTGTCCATCCTGGAAAGAGAGCATGCAGCCGGCAGAGGTCCTTTGAACCTGGAAGACTTCCGCATCCAGCTCCGTCATGTGCTGACTACGCATACTGCCGCAGAGCTGAGGTCCCTGCAGGATATGAATGAAGGGCTTGAGAACCGGCTGCTGAGAGTCATGCCGCAGCTTGAACAATTCTCGGTCAGCGCACTGCTACAACTATTAAAGAGCAGACGCTACACGCATACACGGCTGCAGAGATTGCTGCTGCATGCCCTGCTGAATCACAGCAGGGAGGAAACGCCCCCTTCCCGTCTGGCCCAAGGCCCCGGTTACATTCGGGTTCTGGGGTTCAGCGAGAGCGGCAGAAAGCTGCTCAAGAACATGAAGAGAAGTGCCTCACTTCCCGTTGTCCTGAGTCCTGCCCATTTCTCACACCCCATGCTTGAACGCGATCTCCAAGCCTCCGCCGCGTATGCCGGAGCTTTCACCAATCCTCAGCGTGCTGATTTGTACAGCGATTTCTTACTGCCGCCGGTTAGGGTTTGACCGGCAGCTCTTCCATATATTTCAGTGCCTCATCCAGAGTGGATACAGGCACCAGCTTCATAGATGTGCCTATTTTATCCGCTCTGGCTTTGGCTTCATCATAATTCTTAACCGGCACGAAAAAAATCTCCGCATCCTCCCGGTCTGCAGCAACAATCTTATGCTTCACTCCGCCAATGGCTCCTACCTTGCCTTCAGCGTCAATAGTTCCTGTTCCCGCTACCCGATAACCTTTGGTTAAATCGCCTTTGGTAAGCTGGTTATAAATTTCCATCGTAAACATAAGGCCTGCCGAGGGTCCTCCAACACTGGTATCCACAAAGCTGACCGCTTTTCCTGCTTCCTTCGGCTGTACCTTCTGCACCGCGCCAATCACAACCCCAAATCCAGGACGGCCCGCTGCAGTCTCCTTGTCTTTAACCTCCACCAGTGTTACCTGTTCCTTGACTTCCTTACCGTCCCGCTGCAGCACGACTTCTACCTGATCGCCAACCTTGCTTGAGGAGAGCAGTTTAGAGAGCGCAGTGGGATCAGGCACAGATTGCCCCTGAACACGGATGATTTTGTCGCCTATTTGAAATTGCTCCTGGCTGCTTTCCTCCGGAATCGAGAATACATACAGATAGTCTACAACATCCTCATAAGGAATGCCCGCAGCATGATAGGCCGCCTGAACGGAAGAAGACTGGGAGCTGCTCATATAATATACCTGCTCAGCCGCATATTCCTGCTCACTCTTATCCCCTAGCCTTGCCTCTTTCAATACGACTTCCGCATTGGAATTAAACGCAGAAGCCACTAATAGGGCAACATTGGCGTAGCTCGCAGATACGGTCGTCATCATGAATGTGCCCTGCTCCTGCGGATCAGCATTCTCCACCTTGATCATCGGCGCCACCTCTGAGGCACTGCCCGGCTGATACACGAGATATGGAGTATTCATAAATACTGCCACATAGAGTATAACCACAAAAGTAAACAAGTAGGCTATGGCGCGAACGCCTACCCGGCGTTTCAGTTGCCTCAATGCAATTCCCTTCTTTCCCCGCGGCTCTATGCTTATGTCTCCAAATAAACTTCGGAGCTGTATCCTCTCCGCTGTGGCATGATGGTTGTCTGCCCTGCATAAATTGATAACAGTCTCAGCCCATGTCCTAAGTTATGAAGAGGTGATGCTCATAATGAATAACTTTAAAATACGCCGGTTCACTTCAGCCTCGGTTCCCTTTCTGTCCGGGGCCGTTGCCATTGTGCTCGCCATTGCGATTATCTTATCGCCGGAGTCCTCCTTCCAGGCTTCCCTTCAGGGTCTGAAGCTCTGGTGGACACTTGTCTTCCCGGCGCTTCTACCCTTTCTGATGTTATCAGAAATGCTCACAGCCACGGGATTCGTGCATGGACTCGGAGTACTGCTGGAGCCGGTGATGACCAGGATTTTCCGCCTTCCGGGGTCCGGAGGCTGGACACTCGCACTCGGAATGACCGCCGGTTTCCCGGCTGGAGCAGGCGGTGTGCAATTGCTGCATAAGCAGGGCAGCATTACGGACAAGGAGGCCGGACGCCTGGCTTCCATCGCCCACTTCGCCAGTCCGGTTACACTGCTCATTGTAGTCGGCGTTGCTTTTCTGCACAGTCCTGCCGCCGGATATACCCTGCTGGCCATCCACTGGATTTCGGGACTTGCCGCAGGCGTAACCGCGACCCTGCTCACAGGTCAGCCGAAAACCGAAGCTCCGACGGTAGTTCCATCACAGCGCAAAACGGCTTCATTGCCCAGACGGATTCATCAGGCTGTATCAGAAGCCCGGGCAAGAGATGGCCGCGGATTTGGCAGGCTGCTCGGGGAATCCGTCTCAACTGCCGTTCAGAACCTGATGGTCATCGGCGGGTACATGATTATGTTTGCTGTTGTCATAAATATTGCTATTTCTCTAATACCGCAGCTGCCTCCTGCTTTGGCGGCAAGTTTTCTGGAGATTCATCTCGGAGCAAATGCTCTGACCTCAGAACTGACAGCACCTCACGACTTTAGTTCCATGGGGATCACAGGCCTGGCCCTGCTATCAGCCGCTCTCGGCTGGAGCGGAATTTGCGGCCAGCTCCAAGCACTTACCTTGCTAAAAAGGGCGAAAATCTCTTTCCTGCCTTATGCCGCCGTCCGCTTGCTGCATGGAGTATTTGCCTTTGCTTTTACCCTATTATTATGGAACCCGCTGATGAATCTCCGTGAAACCGTACTGCCGGCAGTGGCGGTTCCCGAGGTTGCCGAATCGACCGCAACACTGGGAGCATTGAACGTATGGAGCGTTGTCCCCCAGCTGCTTGGCCTGCAATCGCTGCTGCTGATGATGATCATCGCTCTGTCTGCCGCTGTATCTGCTGTTACTTGGCTCCGCCGTCTAAACGGCTGAATTTAAGCTTCATTGCCTGTTCTACCTCAGGGGTCACAAAATCCGACACATTCCCGCCAAAGTGGGCGATTTCCTTGACCACACTTGAGCTAAGGTAGGAATATTTCGGATTGGTCATCATAAAGATCGTTTCCGCTTCAGGGTCCAAATTATGATTAATGGATGCATTCTGCAATTCATATTCAAAGTCGGTAACCGTGCGGATGCCGCGGACAATGACCTGAGCATCCTTTTGGCGAAGATAATTTACCAGCAGATCGCGGAAACTGTCAACCTCCACATTCGGAATATCCGCAGTGGCCTGCCGCAGCAGCTCCGTACGCTCTTCTACCGAAAACATCGGATTCTTACTTAGGTTGTTAAGCACGGTAACAATCAGTCTGTCGAATTGTTTGGCTGCACGCCGGATAATATCCATATGTCCCATCGTAACCGGATCAAAGCTCCCGGGATAAATGGCAACACGTTCTTTTCTAATTTGCAGACTCATCATTCCCCTCCTTACCACTCACAGCCTCTTCACGCAGAGCGGATTCATACTGATAAATTGAAATTGTCGTCTCGCCGTATACGGCCTGTCTGGTTCTATAGAACCCCGGAATATCCTCCGGATAGGCATAGCTTGATTCATGCTCCAGCACGATGACCGCGTCTGATCTGAGCAGACCTTTTTGCACCATCGCCATCATCAGCTCATCCCCATACTTCAGCCTGTACGGCGGGTCCAGGAACACAAGATCAAACGAACGTCCCCGCTTCTCCAGCGCGCTAAGGGCTCTGCCGGCATCATTGCGGTAAACCTCAGCTTGCGCTTCCAGCTTAGCCGCCTTCAGATTGGCACGCACTGTGTCGATGCTTTTCTGCTCCATATCCACAAATACCGCACTGTCCATCCCTCTGCTCAAGGCTTCAATACCTAGACCGCCAGTACCTGCAAACAAATCAAGCGCTGCTCCACCCTCGAAATAAGGACCGATCATACTGAACAACGCTTCTTTTACCTTGTCGGTTGTAGGCCGCGTTCCGCTGCCCGGAACACTCTTCAGGGGCCTCCCCTTTGCACTTCCCGATACAACTCTCACCGATTATCCACCTGCTCTATGTCTCTATTTATTATGCCGATTGAGGCACAAGTCCAAGCCTATAGTACCACAATTGTCTATTGAAATAAAAAGATTGTCTACCGTTGTCACATGAGGCCGGCAGATTTTTTTAACGTACACAGGTATAAGACTGGAGCAACCGGGACATCATGTAACTATCGACATCACAAAATGTCGTAGACAACCGCGGAGCAGGCTTACGTTTCCCCATAAGCTCTTCGTCCGGTTTCTCCTCTCCCATGAAAGAGGCTCCCGAAAGGGAGCCTCGATTTTTGTTTTATGAACCCCATACCTACGCGATTTAATTGAATATCATGAGAAATACCACCCTCAAAAATACTTAAAGGTGGCAAAAAAGGTGGCATATCATTAATCTCTCTGTAATGAGGTGGCATTTTGTATCATACTGTTTTCTTCTATAATTGAATCCGATATTACGCCACCTTTCGGTCAATAAATAAACCCCTGCTGGCCATTACGGCCAGTAGGGGCTTTTTGCTCATATCATCTGCTCTTTTAAGACATCGCCGAGATCAGCTGTGTATCGAGTGAGCCTTAAGCTGATCTCAGTACGCATTACGTCACGAGTCATGCCAAAACGCTCTTGATAGCCGCGAAAGTAGATCATACTATATGTAATGAAATCATCCTGGGTATCCTCGATCACTTTGATGTTCCGGCGTTTAAGTTCTTGCCTCAGTCGGTAGACATCCTGCACAACTCGCTTCTGAACATAGCGGCCAGCCAATAGGTATGATCGGCTAAGGATGTTACCCGAGTGTTGAATTTCTTTCATGCTCTTGCTGACCATCGTATCTATGTAAGGGAGCAATATTAAGTCCCGAACCATTTCCCTCTCTTCATTCGTGAGCATCTTTTCGCCAGTGTTCACGCCCATAACTATCGCCTCCATGAGCTTATTTTATGCGAACACACGTTCTTTTATCCACAAAAAAAGCCCGCCGACAAGTTTTAGATTGACGGGCTTTTGAAACTCAATCGATACTCCAGAATAGGTAACAGGACCAAATTACGTGGAGTACGCAGAGTTATAGATCGCCTTTAGTCTCTTTGCTCTTGTTTTTTCAGTACATTTATCCAAGTCAACGAAAATTGAACTATAATTAAGATAGGAATAGCCATCACTAGATGTGTAAACAATTCTAGTACTACGCCAGCGCCAACTCCGACACCAGAACAACCAGGTGATCGAGCTATACTGGTGATTACGATGACAAATGGAGTAGAAAAGGAATACGATCTCCCGATCGCTGAAGTAGATGCATTCTTAACCTGGTATGATGCCCGTGATGCAGGTAGAGGCCCTGGGATGTATGCAATTGATAAACATACCAACAACAAAGGCCCCTTCAAAAAGCGTAAAGATTATGTCGTATTTGATAAAATACTTACCTATGAAGTAAGTGAATATACAGCATCAGAATAATCCTTACCATCACTTACCTCCTCTTTCCCTTATAGCCAAGCGCTATAATTGGATAGAGGAGGTTTTTTATGTTTATTTCCCCTATGTTATTACAAACTGCTGCTGGTCCTTTTAGCCACAGTGAATATATATTCGAACCAAAGATAGACGGGCATCGGCTGATCTATTCCCAACAAGGCGACAAAGTACGGCTATACACTAGACATGATAACGACTGCACCCGGCAGTACCCGGAACTGCAGCTTCCGTTTGATGACGATATAATCTTAGACGGTGAAGTCGCCTGCATAGATCCGGCAACCGGCGTATCTGATTTTGAGTCCGTCATGAGTCGATTTCAGTCACGGCGGGCAGACAAGATTCAGCAACTCACGGCCACGCTTCCGGCTTATTACGCTATCTTTGATATCCTGCAATACAAAGGTAAGGATCTGCGCGGACTACCGCTGCTGCACCGCAAGGAGATACTAACAAGCTTATCCCTCCCCTCTGGGAGTTACGGCGTTGTGCCGCATATAAACGGTGCTGGCGAGGCTCTGTTTAAGGAGATCAAGGCACGAGGTATGGAGGGTGTGGTGGGCAAGCGAAAGAACAGCACCTATGAGGCTGGACGCCGATCCCACGCATGGCAGAAGGTCATTAACTGGACCTATGCAGAGGTTTATATCACTGGCTACCGCAAACAGGAGTTTGGCTGGCTTGCTGCGGTCCCGTCCGGCACGTCCGGTAAACTGCGCCCGGCGGGGATTATTGAGTTCGGAGCATCCCCGCTTCACAAGCAAGCATTTCGTGGAGTAGCCCAGCAGCTTGTGAAAGGCGAAGACAAAGAGTTTATTCATCTGGAACCGCGACTGCGGGCAAAAGTTAGAATGAGGAACTGGACCAAATCAGGAATGTTGCGAAGTCCAGTATTTACGGAGTTTATCATATAAGCAAAGACACACTGACCTTAAGCCCTTTTTTCTTTCCTCCTGTCGCTTATTAGTTTGTTTCATCATAACGTGATGATAAGACACACCGAAACTAGGAGGAATGCTGGGTGCCAAGGATATCTGTAATTATGCCTGTCTACAATAGCGCTATGTATTTACAAGAAGCAGTTACCACAATCTTATTGCAAACGCTAAACGACCTAGAATTGATAATAATCGATGACGGATCGACAGATGGATCAGCGGGAATTATACATGAAATAATGGACACTAGAGTAAAAAAGATATTTCATAGTGAAAATATGGGGATTGTCACTTCGCTGAATCAAGGACTCGATCTGGCCCAAGGTGAGTACATCGCCCGTATGGACAGTGATGACATTGCCGCACTAAATCGCTTGGAAGTGCAGGCTTATTTTATGGACACTAATCCCACCATAGATATTTGCGGAACAGGATATACAACGAACTACCTCGGGCCCGTCAAGTTAAATCCTATGCATCACGAAGAAATTAAGGTCTGGCTTTTATTTTACAGTTGCATTCTACATCCTTCTGTTATGATGCGCCGAAGTTCTATAGATCAACTCGGGATTCGTTATGATTATAATTACCCTCATGCAGAGGATTACGAATTGTGGAACAGGCTTTCCTCAAGCGTGAAATTCGCAAATCTCCCTCACAATTTAATGTACTATCGGCCTCATGAAGGACAAGTGTCCAATAAACACCGGGTAATACAAGATGATTCTGCACGAAGAATCCGTCAGAGACAACTTTCTCAACTAGGCATTCAATTATCTGATGAGGAATACGCAATAATGATTAAATTAGCTGAATATGGGGTTAATTCTGAAGATTTCGCTAACTATCGAACAGCCGCAGGTTTTGCGAATTGGCTGCTTGATCAAAATCGACAATACCAAGTATTCGACCACGATATATTCAGAATGGCTCTATCCAGATTGATATCAGGAGTTCCATACTAATATGTTGCCAACTTCGTCAAATAGTTGATGCCTTCAAAAAAGGTGATGGCAAAAAAGAAAATCCCGCCGGCCCGGCGGGTTATTTTATGTATGCTCTAAATTCAAATCGTTCCCTAACGAAGTAAGCTCCGGCAATTTTAACAGACTCTGGTGAGTATCCCTCAACGATGCCGCCATAATCCATCAAATGGCCCGTTTGTCGCAACTTCCTTTTGCCAGTCCCTTTGTGTCATTGGGCTTCCTCCCCTACCCTAGTCTCCTCTTTGCTTAAAAAAGCTAAATTATGCCTATACACTGCAACTTGTGGCAATAATTAATCTGAGGTGATTTTGGTGTTATTAAATATACTTTTGGGATTCATTCTTCCTTGGTTGTTTGGGCTACATTTGCTTAAAAGGAATCAGCCTTTTGTAATACAAGCTAGCATAATTGGTGCACTACTCGCCTTCCTCTTCAATGATGTTGGATTCCATATGAATTGGTGGTACGTTACACCTAAAGATTACAGCACTATATCCTTTATTCCTTACAATTTCGGGATTTTCGCAGTGTTTTCTGTCTTCACGCTACACTTGACAAATAAAGTTGGAAGAGCCTGGATTGTTATCCCTGTAGTAACATTCGTAAAAACTGTCCTTGAAAGCGCTCTTGTTTTTACAGGGAAAGTTGTTTATCAAAATGACTGGAACATAGGCTTTACCTACGTTTCGTACCTCATTGCCTGTACAGCTAGTTATGTGATTTATTCATTCTTGAAAAACAGGACAACTTGATTATATTGATTCGCTAAATGCGTCTACTCTCCGGTACTCTCGTTCTACGCAATAACTGAATGTCGGAGCAATGACGCTATTGTTTTTAGCTTGGTCGGAGGTAATCGCAAAATCATCCACAATGCTATCATCTTCATCAAGCAAATCAACTACTCAATCAGGCTCTCCCTGGTTCTCTGCAAGCTCCGCTTTGATCTGGTTAAATACCTTTCCGAGCCTTGGCTTCGGAACCATTGTTCAAAGCCAGTAATGTTTTAAATTCATTTTCTTCAGTATCGATTTTCACGAATTGTAATCCCCATGTGTTTTGGGTCATTTCATTCATCCCTTTCTTCGCTATATGAGTCTACCGCCAGTGTTTTCGCACTGCGCAACAATCACTATGTCTCTCCATGAAAAAGCTTCTTTAAGCTAGCGGGCAGGATAATATGGTAGCCACCTTGAAATAATTTTAGAGATAAATTTATGACAGGGGCTGAATAGTATGGTAAATGGGAGAATCTTAGGAATCGCCTACAATGTAATTCCGGTTAAAAATGCAAAAAAATCTGCAGAGTGGTTTGTCAGACACTTTGGTTTTAACATCAGAAACGATAGAGGGAATTATATAAGTTTATTTAGGGATAACCGTCCAATAATTGATTTAATTGAATCTGATAATGATACAAGAGCAGTTTTTGAAGTAAACGGACGGTCACGGTGGGTTGTAACATTTTTTACAGATGACATTGAATCATTACACATGAAACTAACATCTGAGGAGGTTACGACTAGACCTATTAGCAATGAAGGCATTTACGGCAAGTTTTTTGTTTTTGAGGACCTAGATGGAAACTTATTTGATGTATGGGAGCATAAGGATTGTCAGTTAATCTTTTAAAAAAACAATCTAAGCTAACGTGAAACGTTAGTTCAACAACACAAATGAGGAATTCAGCCCAAGGGGAGCGAAATGATAAACTTTCCGGAATGATGAACGAGGGCATAATCAAATGTTCCGACAAATGTACTGGGAATTAACAGGACATGAAATGACAGGAGTTAGCAGCGAAGTTCCTGAACATGTTAATTTGTATATTGCCGGGTTGCAAAAAGCCTTCCAAGGTGAATTGTCTGCTGTTGAAAAATATCGAAAGATATGATTCGGCCTTCCATACGGCGTTTATAAGGATGCTTTGTATTGAATTAACCTCGATGAGCAGAAGCATGCAGCGAAGTATAATAATCTATTACTACTAAATTCAGTCGCAACTCCGTACTAATTTTGATAGCCGTTTGCCAATACCGATCCATTCCCCCTCCTGTTGTTGTGCCTTTTCTAGAGCAGCCAGCAGGCACTATAGTGACTGCGGCGGCGACAAACAGGGCATTGTGGGCTCCAACAACCCCTTAAAATAACTGTAGCTGTAACCACCGCCATTTGTGTATCTCTCTATAATCGTATTAATTAAAGTTAGGAGGGATATTTATGAACAAACCAGAATTTATCTTACTCGATTACAATATGGTCTTGCTATAGCCGGATTGTTTTTCATACCTTTTGACTCCAACTTTTGACCATCGATTATTCTATTTGGCTTATCTACACTTGTTAGCACTTCCTGTTTTTTGTTAAAGATAAAAAAGAATAAATTAATAGTTGTCCAGATATTTTTTTGTTTGTACGGCTTTGATTCTTATATTCTATCCAGCTCTTTTATCGTTGTTATATGTAAAGGCCCTGGATATAGGGCCTCGATTTTTGTTCTACTTGGGAAAATTGGGTCGTCCGAGTTACGTCCTGCAGAAGAATTTATTCCTCGCCATCAAAAAGTGGTGTGGACAAGTAGCGTTCTCCCGTATCCGGCAGGATAATAACAATGTTCTTCCCTTGATTCCCGGGGCGTTTAGCTATTTGCGATGCGGCATAAACAGCTGCTCCGGAGGAAATCCCTACAAGAAGGCCTTCTGTTCTGGCCAGACTGCGCGCCGTTTCGTATGCCTCCTCGTTCTTAACCTGAAAAATTTCGTCCACCACGTCTTGGTCAAAATTATCGGGCACAAAATTGGCTCCAATGCCCTGGATCTGATGCCCTTTTGGCTTACCACCAGAAAGGACCGGCGAATCTGCCGGCTCAACAGCAATTACTTGCACGCCCGGTTTTCTTGCTTTTAATACTGCTCCGACACCAGAAATGGTTCCCCCAGTACCTACCCCAGCCACAAAAATGTCCACTTCCCCGCCGGTATCCTTCCAAATTTCTTCTGCAGTTGTGTCGCGGTGAATTTGTGGATTGGCCGGATTGCTGAACTGCTGCGGAATGAAAGAATTCGGGATTGTTGCAGCCAGCTCTTCCGCCTTGGTAACCGCGCCTAACATCCCATCAGCCGCCGGGGTCAAAATAAGCTCAGCTCCAAGTGCCTTCAGCAGTTTGCGGCGTTCCACGCTGAACGATTCAGGCAGCACGATCATCAGCCTGTAACCAAGTGCAGCAGCCGCAAAAGCCAGACCAATCCCAGTGTTGCCGCTGGTAGGTTCAATTAATACCGAATCCTTTTGGATCAGCCCTCTGGTTTCAGCATCTTTGATCATTGCAAAGCCGATACGGTCCTTTACACTACCAGCGGGGTTAAAGTACTCCAGTTTCCCGATAAGCTTAGCTTCAACCCCATGGGAACTGCTGTAATTTGCCAGCTCCAGCAGGGGTGTATTGCCAATCAGATCGGTTAGATTCTTATAAATAGTTGTCACAACAATTCCTCCAATAAATTAATGATACAGCGAATTGTACAAGAATGGGCATCTCACATCCCCATCATACATCTCGGGATAACCGTAGCATATCTCTGCACTGTATGCCATTCTCATAGATCTCTTCAGGATAATGTTTTGTAAAAAAATCCATATCCACGGCTACTATTCTGAAGCCGCATTTCTGGTACAGCGCAAGCTGCCCTATACTTGAATTACCGGTGCCCACTTCCATCACACTGTACCCGTCCCGTCTGGCAGTCTGTATGGCGTGCATCACCATTTGTTTACCTATTCCTCTGCCCTGCTGCTCTTCAGCAACCGCAATATTTACCAGTTCAACCGTAACAGGTCTTGTCGGCAGCAGCACATACACTCCCACAACGTCCTCTTTGTTAACTGCGAGATAACAAACACCTCTTTTTACATAATCCTCCACTTTCGGCAGAGAAGGATCAGCTGACAGCAGCAGCTCCAGCGGCAGACTTTCACCGTTTTTTATTTTCCTGAAATCCATAATGATCTCCTTGTTTCGCCATTATCCTCAAATATAAATGTTTTGGTGCTTTATGTAAATCGGACTAGACCAGAAAAAAGCGCGTCCCCGGCAAAAAGCCCGGGAACACGCCGATGTGCTATCCAGCTTAGATGAAACAGGCACTCAAAATAATGACCAACAGGATATAAAGAACAAGAATTGCACCTGTTGATGTAAAAGGACTTACCGGACAATGTTGAACGCCACCAACATTACCACCGTATCCGCAATCTGCACCCATGAGATTACCTCCTTCATAATGATTACTACAAGGTAGAATATGTATTGACTGGCTTAACAGATTGGGCGAAACGGTCTAAATTTAGGCCATAACAAAAAATAATGTTGAGGCATAGCTTCATCCATATATGGTGTGGCTCCCACCGGTTCTTTTGATATGCACTTCAAACAAAATCTACATCTTGTCATGCCCAATATTACAGGCATGACAAGACACAGTAACCTTAAATTAATCGGAGACCAGAATGCCGTCAAAACTCTCCGGACCGACACGAATCGTGCCGAGCAGGTTGGAACTAACGAAAGCAGTGTACGTCAATTGAGGAGTAATCGGCGGGTTAAAGTCTGCAGCTGAAAACGTGATGACTTGTGGCGCCAAGACGCTAAGGCTAAACGTAGAGGTAGCAGAATATACAACCGGATCGGTACTAAGTGTTCCTCTCACTATTGTAATTGTAATACCAGCAAGCGCCAGCGGAAGCGTCAAAGAGATGGTTCCTTTTAACAATACTCGCGGATTCGTTGTTGCACCTTCGGTGACTAAGCCAATTTGTCCGAACAGCTGCGGAGTATTCAGCAACAAAATCGGAATCGCAATTGAGTTCGCTATGCTCGCATTCTGCGAGGTTCGAGCATCAAGATAAGTTCCCATGATGAGCACCCCCTTTCCTTTCTTGCATACCACATCATATTAAGAGAGCTTACCGATTGCTTGTACTTATCACCATTAGGTTCAATAATTAATAGTAAATCTTAAATAGATTCGGAAGAATCGTCAGGCAAAGATATTAATCTTTAGTTGTTCCATCTCTTTTGTTAAAAGCCAGTTCAAACAGGCCCGTGGCAGACAATCCTGCCAGTCCGCCTGCCCACAGACGCAGCACCAGATTCATATCTGTAAAAGGATAGGCAATGGCCCCGACTAATAATCCTATTGCCAGGCCAACCGCCGGTACAAGGTTGCGCGGAAGCTTCACGCTATTCTTCACAAGCTGAACAAGAGCCATTACAAACACGGCTAATACCGATGCGAAAGCAAGCACATTGTTAAGCGCATCGTTATACATGATGTTCATCCCTCCTTCAAGGATAACAGCAAACCCGCCGGATGCAGTACTGTTAGAACCCGGTAGAAATCCAAGCTGCCTCCGGTGGGCGTATCCAACAGCCCCGCCGTCACTGCAGCACTGAAAGCCGGCACTGCACATGCCGGTACATTCATCACCATCTGGCCTTCGATTAGGGAAAGGCGGTCAATCACACCTGTGATCGCCCGCCCCTGCTCCTGTACATCTGTCTTCAGCATATCTCTGCTGGCAGTAAGATCGGACAACAAAATCCGCAGCTCTTTCAGCTCTTTTTCCAGACTTGCAAGCTTTTGCTTATCTTCCGCCGACATCTCATCCTCCTCCTTAATTTCATCATATGCGTACAAGTTATAGGTATTCATTATCTGAAACAGCTTTGCCGCATACTTGGGATCAGTCGCATATCCCGCTGCCGCAATATGGCTGCGCTTCATATCTTCGGTTGCTAGGGTATAATTCTGGAAATGAATCCGGTCTCCGTCCTCTCATCACTTCCTCTCCTTATATTAAATGCGCATTCTGCCAAATAGCTTGTGCTTATTCCTATGAATTCAGGATAGCTGTTTAGCTATATGAATAAAGGGGTAATGAATTATCAATTGTTGATCCTACACCATACATAGAGTAACCAGTTTAAAGATAAACGGCCCTGATTTTACCAAAACTTTACCTGAAATTGATAGAAAAGCTATTGTTAGTTACTAAAAATTGGGGTAGTATATAGTGAAAATTAACTATTAAGGAGGGTCTATTGGACTATGCCATCATATTATTTTAAAGAGTTGTGGACACCCCTTAGATGGTTTGGCATTAAATTATTTCATGATGATGAAGGGAGCCTTTGGATCAAATGGTGGGCTTCCCCCCGAAAAAAATTGCGCTGAGGGTTTTACTTACAACTAAGAATCTCATTTGAATAGCAACACAAAAAAAACCTTTCTTAGGATACAGCGGCAGGTTAACCGCTATATCTACACAGAAAGGTTTTTTGGGCGTACAGCGCCTATTAGCAAGCGGCTTCAAATGTAATCCGATTTTTGCCGCTGCGTTTAGAAATATATAAAGCCTCGTCTGCCAGCCGCAGAGTTTCGGCCGTGTCCAGACATTCTGGAGTCCATACGGCTGCTCCGACACTGCATCCGACCTGTATGGTATCGCCTCCAATGACGACCGGCAGATTGACTTTGCTGATGATGCGCGCTGCAACAACCTCCGATTCCTGCATGGGTTTGCTTGCAGAAGTATTCAGAATGATCACAAATTCATCTCCGCCCAGACGGGCAACGATTTCATTGTCACGGGTGCACTCCCGCAGCCGCACAGCCACCTGCTGGAGTAGAACATCTCCGGTAGCATGGCCGAAAGTATCATTCACTTTTTTGAATCCGTCCAGATCCATGTATAGAAAACTGAGGGTTGTCCGGTTCAATTTGGCCTTGTTCACCGCGTGAACCAAAAATTCGTTCAATCCGGCACGGTTCGGCAGCCCTGTTAGCACATCGTGCAGAGCCATATCCGACATATAGCTTAGCTTATTCTCTGTTTTGGTCAGATTGCTGACCAGATTCCGCAGTGAGGTTGACAAGATGGCCACATCCTTAAAGCGGGACAAGGCGGGGATTTCCACATTGGCACCCGAGCTGAGCAAATCTGCCGTTTTGGCAATTTGACTCAAGGGACGGGCAATCCACCCGGCAAGCAGCCAGCCCAGAATTCCGAAAATCACGGCAGCTGCCAATCCACTTAATATGATAAATCTTTCGAGCTGGTGTACCGTTGCGAAAGCAACATCTGTTGGCTGACGAACCAGAACTGACCAGCCCAAACCCGGATAATTCAAATAACCGTCCCCGTAAGCGTATCCGGTCAGATAAGCATCTTTTCCGCTGCCGCTGTCCACGATCCATGAATTCCCGCCGTTCCGGGCTTTCTGCAGCGTTTCATTCGGCATTTTCTTTCCCGCCAGCCCAGAAGGCCCAAGCAGTATAGTATCATCCTTCTGGCTGACTACGAAGATTTCCACATCTTTCATCCGTTCTTTGAGCGGGTCTAGAATAGAATTCTCTACCTCACGCGACCACTCCCAGCTCAAATGTGCTGCCAGTACACCATTAAGCATTCCTAACTTGTCGTAGACCGGGACACTCACGTCCACGAATTGCAAGGCTTCTCCGGTTGGATTAGGCAAGAGCTTTGCCAATAACACGGCATCATGCACATCACCCGTGAACAAACCCTTCCGGCCTTCCTGAAATACGGGTCTTTGGCTGATATCCTTTCCAAGGAGAATGTTGTCCGTTGCGGATAGCACAGTTCCCTTCGGGTCAAGGTAACCGACCCAGGTGAACACCGGCAAACTGCTCTTCAATTGATTCAGCAATCCGCTGATTTCTTGAGTGTCCAGCGGCTTCTGGAAAGCGTTAAGCTTGCTCAGCACTTCCACTTCCCCGGAACGCGACCACATGAAATGATCCAGCTTCTCCGACATCTGATATGCCTCTGCAGCAAGCGATCCCCCGATACTTACCTCCACAGATTTCGTAGCTTGATTCCCGATTACATAAATAAGCAGTGCAGTCAGCAAGATAATAATTACCGCAAAGGCACTGGCAAAAAAAGTCCGCAGGTTAAACGTCATGCACATTCTCCCCATATCTTTCGCAGAATAGTGTCGTTAATTTTTTTATCGGATAAAGCCGCAGAAATTATAAATCTTCAATCTTAAAAGCAGCGTAGTAGACAGAGAAACAGCTCCGCCCTTATCTTACAGAGTGGAGCTGTTCGCGTATCCAATATCAGCCGACTTTAGCCCCCAGCGAGCGTGCCAGCAGCACCGCCTGCTCCACATCGAGCCTAACTCCCTTTAAGTCCAGGCTTTTCAGATCAATCCCTTCGAGTTTAGCATCCCTTAGATCCGCTCCCGCAAGCTTGCACTGGGCCAGCTGTACCCGGCTTAAATCTGCACCGCGCAGATCGCTTTTTTGCAAATTGCAGCCAAGCATGTCCGCCTCAGCAAACCGGATGCCGCGCAGGTCCTGCCTGCTGAGGTTAATATGCCGCAAATTGGTGTAAGACCAATCCCCGCTGATCAGCGTAATGCCGTCCATATATGCATTGGAGAAATCGGAGCCGACCATTTTGCAATCCTCGAATTTAGACACAAACAGATTTGCTCCCGAGAACTTGCAATTGGTGAACGCCGCTCCTTTATGGAGCGAGGCATTCAGCAAAGCGCCGGTAAAATCACAATCCACAAAACGGCAGCCGCTGGAAGTCATTTCTTCCATAGAAGCTCCCTTGAAAGAACACCTATCAAAGGTACAGCTGTTCAGTTCTCCATCACGCAATTCGGCGTAATCAAAATTATGCCCGGTAAAATTTTCATTGTCATATTGATACACGGGGTATCTGCTCCTCTCTCGTTTCAACAAATAAGTAAAACTTTTCTTTTTTAAAAATAGCACTTTAGGAGATTGTTCAAATGATACCATTTCGTTATAATAGCAAATAAACTAGCGGAGGTGAACAATGGACGACTCCAGCAGAAAAGAACCGTTCCGATATGTAATGAACCAGCCCATCGAATGCTGGCTTGAACTTCCTGCTGGTAACAACGGTCCCGGGGCAGGCAAGCTTACGGAGGGCGTACTGCTTGACCTTAGCCATTCAGGGTGCAAAATCCGGACTTCGCTGAATCTCCGCTTCACTGCAGGCGATACGAAGATAATTATCCACTTTCAGCTGGCAGAAGACAAACTTCAGTTCGTAGGAAGTGTACGCTGGGGCTGGATGTTCGGACTTGGCCAATATCAATATGGGGTAAGACTGGATTTGCAGGAGGATGAAGAAGAGCAACTCCTCCGGGAGCTGGAAAGCTGGACTAACACGCGCAGCGCCCAGCAAAATGGATAATACGGCACAACCGAATGTCCTCTTTCAAGGACGTCTTTTGGTGTGCAAACACGAAAAGCAGGGCTAATAGCCCTGCTTTTGTTCAGCCAAATGCAGCATGATAAGTTAGTATCCTCTGCCTCCCTCACAAATGGAGTGGCGCTTTAAGCCTCAACCCTTTTCTTCAGCAGCACATTCATCGCATAGATTAGAATAACTGCAATTACCGCTTCAAATAACATCGGCCAGTAATTAAGATGTGGATAGGAGAATGTAATCCCGCTGCGAACCGAGTCCATTTCAAGAATATCAAACTCGAACATGCTCTCCACACTCGCGAGGGAGCTTTTAAACAATAGCTGTTCAAGATAAGATAGCCCATTCTGGAATACCACCAATACAGCAATAATAATCCATATCTTGCCCTTGACCCGCAGACTATTGGCCAACGTGATGGCAAACATAATGGAGATCAGCGTTAAACCGGAGAACCAGATAAGCTGCAGCATGCAGTTTAGGAATACCGGCCAGAAATTTCCCGGGAGGAAATCCGCCGAATATACGAGAATATAGATCCCAAGATGCAGGGTTGCGATGATAACAACGGATAATAGCAGCGCCCAGAGAAGCAGCAGCGGTGACAAGATAGTATACAGGGAACTCACTGGCAGAAGCCGGCGGTGATAGGATTTCAAATTGCGGCCATAGGTAATCGCGCTAGTGAGCAGGAGGCTGATTCCCACTACGACATAGGTGGTCAGATTGATTGCTACCAATTGAACCCCCATGTTTCTGTTCCAATACCATGTGGCGGCATGCACCAGAACTGCGATTACAAAGTACGCAAGAATCCGGTCACGGCTCCGTCTAAAATCGTATTTTATCAGCTTCAGCATTCCGCATACACCTCTCTGAACAACTCGTCAATGCTTTTTCCCCGTTGCAGCCTTAACTCCTCCACATCACTTTGCAGGACGATTTCTCCTTCTTTTATAAAAATAACTTCGTCAAAGATCCGTTCGATGTCTGTGACCAGATGCGTCGAGAGCAAAATGCTGCTGTCTTCCTCGTAAAATTCCATCAGCGCATTGAGAATTTTCGTCCGCGCCACAGGGTCCACTCCGCCAATAGGTTCATCCAGCATGTATAAACTCGCCCGCCGCGAGAGGACCATGGTCAGCTGCAGCCGTTCGTTCATCCCTTTGGAGAGCGTCTGCACCTTATCCCGTTCACTAAGCTTCATAAACTCCAGCATACGTTTGGCTTTGACCGGGTCAAAATCCGGATAGAAGTCGCGCTGGAATTTTATTGCATCTCCCACACTCATCCAAGGATCTGTCAGGGGCCGGTCCGGCATAAACGAAACCAATGCTTTGCTCTGTTCCCCTACCGGAACACCGAGCACAGACATACTGCCTGAGGTTGGCTGTGCCAGCCCGGCAATCAGCTTCATGAGTGTGCTTTTCCCGCTGCCGTTGCTGCCGAGCAGTCCGGTGATTCTTCCTGCACCGAGTTCAAAAGAAACCCCGCGCAGCGCCTGTTTCGAGCCGTATTTTTTAGTAACCTGATGTACTTGAAGTATACTGTCCACCCTGGCAATCCCCCTATTTACTATTCCTTTGCGCAATATTCTCCGCCACGACCGTCAAGATCTCTTCCCCCTGGAAACCCAGCTCCTCCATGCCGCGGATAAAACGGTCCAAGACGTCCTGGGCCATCTCTTTTTTTATGGTCATAATGGTCTCTTCCCTCCCCGTAACATATCTGCCCATTCCCCGCCGTGTTTCCACAATCTCTTCACGCTCCAATTCTTGAAAGGTTCTTTGCACCGTGTTTGGATTTATCTGCAATTCTGCGGCCAGTTCCCGCACCGAGGGGATTTTATCGCCGGGTTTCAGCTTGCCTGTGATAATCTCGCCTTTGATATAATTCATAATCTGAATATATATGGGCTGGTTGTTGTCAAATTCAATGGTCATCAAGCAACGTCCCTTCGTCTGAACACCACAAACCCCGCCAGCAGGAACGCAATTAGATAGACCGCCAGCATAACAATGGAAAAGCCAAGAGTCATTCCCGGCAACGGCGCTGCGTTGTTGTGGTAGACACTAAGATTTATATTCGGAAACAGAAAGTATTTGTAAAAATCACGGTAAATTACTACTTTATCCAAGGTCAGTGCAAACATCGTAATCCCGATGGTCACTCCCGTGGAGGTCGTCAGCACCCCGATCATAAACGCCAGCGTTACATATACGACCGTGTACACGCAGCCGTACAGCAGCGAAAGTAGTATATCTCTTATTCCCGACTCTCCCCCGCCAACGTCAAACCAAATGACACCCGAGAGATAGACAGCCACGGCGGCAACTGCAGTCAGACTCAGCGCGAACAGCAGCACCGTTACATACTTGGAGGCTAGAATAGCCATACGGCTGCGTGCGCGGATAAGCAGAAACTTGATCGTTCCTTGACTATACTCCTTGGATACAATCCCTGCTGTTCCAATGATGGCAAGTATTGCGACGACCTGGCCTATTCCGGTTGGCTGCAGCATCACCGCCGTAAACTCGGAAGCAGAGGCGAATGAAGCTTCGGAAAAAGCTTTGATCATGTAGCCTAACAGAAGCGGCAGCAGAATGAGCAGTACATGCGGCACGAAAAAAGAACGTTTCTTCGACAGCTTCAGCCACTCATTCAGCACCAGATAATTAAATTTACGCAATGCGGTTGCCCCCCGTCCATTTCAAGAAATCTTCCTCAAGGCTTTGTTTGTTCTCCGTAATCCGGTACACGCCAACATTGGCTCTTCCCAATGCCTCAACAAGCTCAGGCACCCTGATGTCCTGCAGCCGTATGTTTAGTTCAGAACGGGCCTCATCCACGCTGCCCAGCCCCACTCCCTGCATCTCTTGTATAACTCGTTGTGCGGCTTCCATCCCGCCTACCCGAACAGTGAGTGACACTTCTCCTTCCGTCTCATCCCTTGCACCCAGCCTGGTTACTGTCACCAGCTTCCCGTTCTGAATGACAACGGCCCGATGGCAGATTTGTTCAATCTCCGCCAGCATGTGGCTGGAAATGAGAATGGATATCCCTTCAACTTCAGCGATTGTCCGCATATAATCACGCATTTCGCGTATTCCCGCAGGGTCCAGACCATTCGTCGGCTCATCCAGAATCAGCAGCTTCGGCGAATGGAGCAGTGCCTGGGCAATACCTAGCCGCTGCCGCATCCCAAGCGAATAGGCTTTTACCCTCTTGCTCATCGCTTCCTGCAGTCCAACCAACTGCACAACCTCTTCAATCCGCGATTCCGGAACATCATCACTCATCCGTACATACTGCTTCAAATTATCCAGCCCGGTCATATGCGGGTAAAACTCAGGGTTCTCAATAATCGCTCCGATATGGGCTATTGCCCGGTTGAAATCATTACGGATGCTATGTCCTTGAACCAGCACATCCCCTTCGCTCATCTTGATCAAGCCGGTCATCATGCGGATCGTCGTTGTCTTTCCGGCACCGTTAGGTCCGAGCAGCCCGACAATTTCTCCTTTGCGGATGTCAAAAGACAGCTGATCTACTATCGCCTTTCCCTTGATAACCTTACTCACCTGATTCATCTGCAGCACAATGGAATCTTTCCCTTGTGTTGTAAGTCCCTGTGTATTCATTGACTGTTTCATAGCAACCTCCCTGAAAAAGTGAAAATATTGGAGAAAGAAATACTGTATCGGTGTGTTAGTTACATAGTACACTAGTATCACTGTGATGTAAAGCCATTTTTTAGGAATTGGGTTCCATTAAAAGGCGGCCCTATAGCCCCTCGTCCAAGACTTCCTCTCAAGCAAACATAGAATAGTAGTGGAATGAGCTTCAACACACGCTGATTTCACAGAGCTTAAACCCATGCTTCCGAAATCAGTTTTGTACGCTGAAGATTCTGGAAGCAATGCTCACAAAACTTTTAGGAGGAATGAAAATGAAACGAGAGGTTCATATTTCGCAGACTTACCCGCGGCTCACTGTATACTCGGAGGAGAACTACAGAGGACGGAGCAGAATTTATACCGGCAATCTCGGGATCCGTAATACAGACAACATTCTCGACGGGATCGAAAGCCTGCGCTTCTTCTCCACCAGCAGCAATGCTACGCTTGTATTGTTCAGCAGAACCCGCTTCAGAGGCATTTTCCGTGTACTGCGTGGAAATCACAGTATCCGTGATCTGGATGATTACATCAACGGCAACGACGTGGAATCAATCATCTCCACCAATCAAAGGCTGACGTTAGCGCAAATCCGCAATATCCGCGACAGCGGAGAGCTGCCTTCCGGATATCGTCTGATCTAGAGTTTATGGGCTGCCGTTATATCAAAAAGAGGGTACACCCCGGCCTAAGGTGTACCCTCTTTTACATGAATCAGCTATTCCCCTTCAACTAACTGCAGCAGCTCTTCAACCACCCGCTGAGGCTGATAGCTGTGAATATAATGGGAGCTGTCAGGCACGATGATTTGTTTGCCCTTAACGGACCATGCAGGAAGAACAGCTTGGCTGTCCATCCAGGCGGCATCATCGTCAAGCTTGCCGAAATAGTCTGCAGTTAAGACAGTGACGGGAACCGGAAGCGGTTTGCTGCCAGCCAGCACAACGCGGGCATTCTCTTGACTCTGGCGAATTTCATCGGTCATATTCCGGTTGCCCGCCAGCAGCAGTACCGCCTTGCGGTTTATTTCCTTTAGCTTCCCGGGCAGCAGCTTATCCCCATTGCTGTCACTCGCTACCCATTCTGCGAATCCATTCACATGATATAATGCCCGTAATATACCGGTCGCCCGAAGCCCCTTGTATATTCCGGACACAAGTTTAAGCTCCGGACTAGACTCATAGTATTCAGGACTTCCCCCGTCAATCAGCAGAATCCCCTTCACTTCTTCAGGGTACCGCTGGGCATAACGGATGGTTTCCAGCGCGCCTAGCGAATGGCCAACAAAAAGATAAGGCGGCTTCTGACCGGAAACTTGCAGCAGCTCGTGAACTTCGTCGGTGATGGAGTCAATATCCCGCTTTCTGCCGGTTAAGTCACTATATCCGTAACCAAAGCGGTCATAGACCGCAATTTTCGCATGCTGCCTCAGCCCCTCGTACAATGGAGAAAAATCGGCGTAAGGATTTGCTGTTCCCCACCCGGCTGCAAACACCACAGTCGTTGATCCCGCACCCTCAGTATATAGGTGCATTTTACCTCCTTTTACCTGATATAGACCTCCGGCGGGTGAATAATTCTTCCTGTCCTGTGTGGAACCATACCATTGATATGCGGCTCCTAACCCGGCCAATACAATCAGTGCAACCAGCAGGCAGAGTGTAATTTTCACACCTCTTCTTTTTAACATACACTCCTCCAACTCCATGTTAGAAGCTGCTCTTCTCCTCGACAACGATATATTCAGACGTTTCTCACTCCTAAGCCTTGAGCGATATTCGTAATTTTTTGATGGCATCCCACAAATCAAAGGTCCAACAATACACTAATTCAAAGGGGATACCGGTTTTTCTATTATTTCAGTTTTCTGAATTGGCTTGTTACAACCTCGGCCCAAGGGGCTTTTCATGTTAACGGTTATATGACCAGCCTGATTCTGGCCCACGAGTCCAAAGTAACTGCCTTACGTTACCTTCCGTCTTCCAGAAAAATCGTCAACCTCCGTACAGCGGAAAGCTGGCAGTAATTCTATATGGAGTTGAAGCTCGACGATTAAGATAATGCGCTTAACCGGGGGTGCTGGCTGTGGAGCGCAGACCCATGATCCATACCGGGAGACAGCTGCATCAAGCTCCGCCTTGCTCTTCCAGCAGAATTTCTTGAATTTGTACAGCTCCAACTGACAGCTGGGTTACCTCTGCGGATAACTGTTTCACTTGTTCATGAAGCACATGTGCTTCATCCGTGCCCTCCAGATAGCGGGTGACAAAGTGCAGGAACACATCAACTTTCCTAAGCAGCATCAGCACGGGAACGGCCTTGATTTCGGCTTCGGTAAGAAGGACCCTTGTGCTGAACCCCCGGCAAAAATCCCGGACCGCTGCTCTTTCCTCCGCATGACCCAATAGCCCCGACAGAATTACCGCAGGCTCCATCGCCCTCACATCAAAGGTGCAAAATTCAAAATCAAGCAGCGCAGCTACTTGCCGGTGATCGCTTGTCTCCACCAGCAGATTGGAAGCATTCAAATCTCCGTGCACCAGCTGATGCGGCAACCCCTTAAGTTCAGCCAGCGAACCCGCGATATTTTCATAAGCGCTGTAAAGGATCTCCAATCCCTTGGCAAGTTCAGTAAAGGGAACTGGCGGTTGCAGACACAGCTCACGGATTACTTCTCCGGTACATAGCGGATAAGCCTGCCGCAGCTCATAATAAGGCCGGTAGACCGGAGCAAGTCCGGGACTTATCTCTGCCAGCACTACAGACAATGTACCTGCCGCCTCCCCGAAGGATTCGTAATAGCCAAACTCCTGCTCAGTGGGCGAATCTCCGTCTATGTATTCGAACAAGCAGCTAAATTTACCAGCCCCGTCCTCCAGCTGAACCAAAGTTTCTCCGGCCGGTGTCCCGATAGGAACAGGCACTTTGAAGGGTAAAGACAACATCCCCAGCTTTTGCAGTACGGCATGCTCGAATTCGATTTTCTCTCTATCTTTATGTGTATCATAGATTCGCAGCACGGCGCGGCGTGTGCTATTTTCTACAAAATAGGTTGTATTATTCCAACCCCCGCTCCGCTTCCTCAACGTTCCACTCCACTCCGGCCAAACTTGGCTTACAATAGTATCCGTAGGCTTATGCCCCTCTCTTAATTGTTTTGTAACGAATCTCCCGTGAGCGGGTCTTATATGTAAGGTGGTGAACATGTGACCGATGTAGAACAAATCTACGAGCAATATTTTCAGGACGTATACTTGTTTGCGCTATCCTTAAGCAGAAGTAAGCAGATTGCTGAGGAGATTACGCAAGAAACGTTTGTAAAAGCAGTGAAAAATATTAACCAGTTCAAAGGCAATTGTAAAATTAGTGTCTGGCTGTGTCAAATCGCCAAAAACACCTATTTCACTTATATGGACAAACAAAAGCGCTACGAACCGGGCGATCCGCAGGAAAAAATACACAAGAACAGTTTCACGATTGAACAAAAGCTGATCGACAAGACCGAAGCCCTGCGAATCCACAAGCTACTGCACAGTCTGAAAGAACCTTATAAGGAAGTCTTTACACTGAGGGTGTTTGGAGAGTTATCCTTTGACCATATCAGTCAGGTTTTTGGCAGAACGGAAAGCTGGGCCAGGGTTACATTTCACCGCGCTAGAAACATCATACAAGACTTATTAATGGAGGAAAATTGATGAACAAACTGTCCTGCGGAGTCGTCGGGGATTTGCTGCCGCTCTACTATGATGAGGTGTGCAGCGCAGATACCAGGGAATCGATTGAGGCTCACTTAGCTACCTGCGAGCAATGTACAACCGCGTTGCACAAGCTGCAAGAGAGTAGCCATCTGCCGTTTGAGGTCATAGTGAAGAACAAACAGGAAAGCACCGGTCTGGTCAGCTTCAAAGGCTACTGGCACCGCTCCAAAGCTGCGGCATTTCTCAAAGGTCTGCTTCTGGCCACAGCCCTGTGCGGTGTTATCATTCTAGGGTATGTTGGCTTATTCCGCTGGAATATTGCCGAAGTCCCCTCCAGTGTCATCGAGATCACTGATGTTAGCCGGCTCAAAGACGGAAAAATCGCTTATCATGTGAGAATGACCGATGGCTACCTGGTAAATCAGGTTATGGGTTTTTTGGAGGGGGACGGAATCTACTATATAACTCCAATGCGGCCTGTCATCAAAACCAAAAAGTCTGCTGCGATTGGGCTTGGCAACGGGTACGACTTTGTAAATTTCGAACAATTAAACGCTAACCGTACAGACCCTTCCACTCAGATTCAAGCCATCTATTATGGACCCAAGGATGACAACCCCATATTGATCTGGAAGCAAGGAATGCAGCTACCGCCAGCAAGCGATACCGTTGAAGCGCAGTTTATGGAGCGGGATTAGTATATTTGGAGCATATCTTGAGCACCCTCTGATTTTTTCCGCTATAATAAATTTCATATTGATATATGCAAAGGATGGGATTCATATGGACGCAACTGTTTCCAAACGATGGCTGCTGGCAAGGCTCTATGAGCCGGAGCAGACCATAGTAGACTGCCGGTTTACGCTCGGTAAACCTCAGGCTGGCCGGGAAAGCTATGAACAAGAGCATATTCCGGGTGCGGTCTATCTCGATTTGGAGCTGGATCTGTCAGGCCCTGTGGGAGAACATGGCGGACGCCACCCCCTCCCCGACCCGCAGGTACTTGCAGCACGCCTCTCGAAGCTGGGAATCGGAAATGATTCACGCATTGTCGCCTATGATGACGAAAGTGGCATGAATGCTGCGCGGCTCTGGTGGCTGCTGCGTTACCTGGGGCATGAACAGGTATTCATTCTGGAAGGCGGCTTCAGCGCATGGAAGGCAGAGAAATTCCCTGTAACGGAGCATCAGCCGGTGCGGGTGCCAAGCTCGTTTCAGGCAAATGTGCAGCTGCAGATGCTGGTTGACGTGAACAAAGTACATCAGGTATCTGCTAATATGGAGCCTTCGGCTTCTCCGGCCGGCCTCACTCCGGTCCTGATCGATTCCCGCGCCCGGGAACGCTTCCTGGGTCTGGAAGAAACCTTGGACAATAAAGCCGGACATATCCCTGGTGCGTTTAACTTCTTCTGGAAAGAAACGCAGAATGCTGATGGAAGCTACAAAAGTGCCGAGGAGCTGCAGGAGCATTTCTCCGAGCTGGACAAAGACGCTGAGATCATCGTCTACTGCGGCTCCGGCGTCACCGCCTGCCCGAATGTACTGGCACTGGAGCGTGCGGGATTCAATAATGTGAGGTTGTATCCCGGGAGCTGGAGTGATTGGATTTCGTATCAGGAGAATGCGGTGGCTACCGGGGAAGAGTAAAATTAGCACGATATATGTATAAGGAATTTGGAGGACTGAACCAGCAGTCTCACAGGTCTCTGGTTCAGTCCAATCATAGCATTAGATTGCCTTCTCTGGTTTCTTTACCTCTACTCCATTGAGGATTAAATGCAAGCGGATCTCTGCCTTGAGTGAATCAGAGACGGCACAATACTTCTCCTCAGCCATCAGGATGGCTTTCCAGAGCCGGTAATCGGGGACATCCCCATCGATATGAAAGAACAGATCAATTGCTGTGAATCCGGAAGGGTTCACTTCCTTGCGTGTTCCATCTGCTTCAATTTCAAGACGTGTGATCCCAGATAGGAATCGATCCAGAATCATCGTGATATCGATGCCCATACAGCCTCCCAAACCAGCCAGCAGCAATTCCATGGGAGTCATGCCTTCGCCGTTCCCGCCGTATTTGGGAGTTGCATCCATCTCTACAGAATAACCTGAAGGTCCTATAGAATTAAACATCCGTTTACCCTTCCAAATTGTCGAAACTTTCACTATATTTTTACCTTCTTCCTTAAATTTCGTTGATCTGGCGCAAGAATCTCCGCGTCCTTTCCTCTTTTGGATCTTCAAAAAACCGCTGCGGAGCCGCTTCTTCGATGATGTTCCCATCTGCCATCAAAATGATTTTGGTCGCCACTTCACGGGCAAACTTCATCTCATGCGACACGACCAGCATCGTCATGCCCTCCTGAGCTAGCTCACGCATCACACTCAGCACCTCACCCACAAGCTCGGGATCAAGCGCAGAAGTAGGTTCATCAAATAACATTACAGCGGGTTCCATAGCCAGAGAACGGGCAATCGCCACTCTTTGTTGTTGTCCGCCAGAGAGCCGGGAAGGATAATATGCTTCACGGTCCGCCAGTCCAACGCGATCCAGAAGCTTTCGCCCTATAGCTACAGCTTGATCCTTCGGCAGCTTCTTCACGGTGATCAGACCTTCGATCACATTGCCGAGCGCTGTTTTGTGCGGATATAGATTAAATTGCTGGAACACCATCCCGCTCTGCTTGCGGATATTCCTGGTGGCCTGCTGACGCAAACGTCTGGAAGCTGTGGCATCCACTACAATACCATTTACTTCAAAGCTGCCACCCGAGATGTCCTCCAGACCATTTAAGCAGCGAAGCAATGTGCTTTTTCCTGAACCGCTCGGTCCCAGGACGACGACAATATCTTGTGCTGCCACCTCTATATTAATGCTCTTCAGCACTTCATGATCCTGAAAATGCTTGGATAAGCCTGTAGTCGTTATCATGTTAACGTCATCTCCATGTTTAGTAAGCTTTGGCTAATCTCCGTTCGAACCGTTCCAGGATGAAGGCCAGCCCTGTACTCATAATCCAATACATCACTCCGATCCCCAGATAAAAAGGCATATATTGATAATATTGGGCAATGAGCAGCTGTGCTTGGCGCAGCAGTTCGCTGACCGTGATAACTGAAACGAGTGAGGTCTCCTTCAGCATACCAATAAACGTATTCCCCATAGGCGGAATGGCAATACGCATGGCCTGGGGCAGCACAATTCTGCGCATTGCCTGCCATGGCGTCATCCCGGTTGAATAAGCAGCCTCCAATTGTCCCTTCGGAACAGACAGAATGGCCCCGCGAAACGTCTCAGACAAGTAAGCCCCGGCATTCACACTAAGCGCAATATAGGCTGCTGTAAGGGAACCGAGTGTAATTCCATAATCCACAAGCCCATAATAAATGATTACAATCTGTACCAGGAGCGGTGTACCGCGAATGATAGACACATAGAAACGGGCGATCCACCGAATCGGCAGATTCCCTTTGAGGCGGGCGATAGCCACCACTAGTCCGATGATCAGACCGAAGAACATGGAGACAAGCGTCAGCAGTAAGGTAAAACCGGCTCCCTTCAACAAGAAGGGCAGGTTGTCGAACACGAGTTGCATAGATACTATCCCCTTCCCGCCATAGGGCGCGCGCTCCAACATTTATTTTGCGGGTGTCTCATTGAACCATTTTTGAAAAAGAGTATCGTAGGTGCCATCTGCCTTCATATCCGCCAAAGCTTTATTCATTGCATCCCGCAGTTCTGTATTCTCCTTGCGAAGAGCTACACCCGCCATATCGGATTTGATCGCTTCACCAACCGCTTTAATCTGAAAGCCATTCTCATCCACAACCGGTTTCAAGGCATACAGATTATTAATGGTAGCATCAATCCGTCCTGCATCCAGATCTTTCAGTGAGGTAATGACGTCATCATACGTCTTGATCTCGAAATCACCTACTTTTGGCAGCACTTCGGTACGCAGGTAGGTTTCATCGTTCGTTCCGAGTCCAACCCCAATCGTCTTCCCTTTGAAGTCTTCCAGCTTCGTGATATCTGTATTTTTAGTATTGACGATGATTTTGACATTGTTCGTGATGTAAGAATCCGTGAAATCAATTTGCTTCTTACGTTCATCTGTTATCGTAACCTGGCTAATCACGATGTCGAATTTCTTCGCTTGCAGACTTGGGATCAGCCCGGAGAAATCCTGAGTCGTGAATTCTGCTGTCACTCCAAGACGTTTGGCAATTTCCTTGGCGATATCAGGGTCAAAGCCATCTACTTCTTTCTTTTCATTCAAAAAGGTATACGGTGGATAGGTCCCCATTGTACCGACCTTGATCACACCCGCTTCTTTAATTTGTTCCAGTTCATTTGCAGCTTTAATTCCCGAGTCCGAGTTCCCCCCGCAAGCGCTTAAAACCAGGCCGAACACTGCTAGAGCTGTTATTGTAACCACAGCTAATTTACGTTTTATCATATCGTTTCTCTCCCTTTATCTATATTCTTCCCAACAATCCGTAAAATTCGAAATTGGCCAATTCAGTAGCTAATTGCTGTGCAGAGGCTTGCGCAACCTTTGTATGAATTTCTTCGGAGCCAAATAACCAGCGTGAAAGCAAACCGTCACACATACTCATCAACAAAGCAGCGCGAAGCTCAACCTCTATTCCCTCAGGTAGCATTTGAAGCTCTATCGCTCTTTCTATATTGTGGCGAAAAGCTTGCTCCATCGCATTTCGGGTAGCCGAAATACGGTTCCTTATTGTTTGGTCGGCCCCATTTCCCATCAGGAGGATCTCCATAAGATGGCGGTTATCTGCGGCGAAACTGAACAACCGGTGGAACAGAACTTCTGAAGCTTTTACCATATCTGTAATATCTCCGGGATCTTGACGATAACCTTGGGATATCACTTGCAGCAGCTGTTCCTTGCCTGTTTCGATAATCTCCAGTGCAATGGCTTCCTTACTCTTAAAGTGCCAGTAAAAGGTTCCTTGGGCTACGCCCGCTCCCTGAACGATGTCAGATATTTTCGTCTGATGATATCCGTGTCGGGCAAACTTTTCTAGCGCTATCTTCATCAGTTGAGTTCTACGATCTATGTTTCCGTTGTTTTCATCAATAGGCAATCCATCTCCTCCTCCCGATTGATTAGTCAGTCAGTTGTCTTTTTTAAATCCTATAGGATAACTTTGTTATTGTCAATGGATTGTTTATATTTCGTCCTACTACACGACATATTTTGCTACGGTGGACTAATTTACTAACCAACTTACGGTTCAATTGAATCTGGGGCTGCTTTGACAGTTAAGGATACAGTTCGAGCTGTTCCACAAGCATCACGATAACCAGCAAGGCTGCCGGTATAGGCAGGCGTTTTTTCTTTACACTCTCCCCTTTGGTTATGAAAATAATGGTTTTTACAGCTGTGAAGTCTGCTGAAGTTCCGGATTAAGAAATAGTATAATATATGGATAGAAAATAAACGTCCCGTTTTTTGTTTCAAATTTGAATGGAAAGTAGTGTGAAGCATGAAGCTCTCACCAGTAAACAGCAGCTATTCTGTTCAGCCAATCACTGGCTTCAACCGGGAAAAGGCTGCCTTATCCCGGTTGCTTGCGGCCTCAGATTCCGGGATCGGCCCGTTGATGCATAGCGGAAGGTGGTGCTAAGAATGAACAGTAAGGATGGCGTCCCGCCTGAAGGAACATTCGAACAGCTTGATCAGTTGTGGTTCAGACTTCGAAGCATCGCACAGAACAACAGACCCAATGGAGAGTGGTCACTTCGGCTGCAATTTCTTGAATCGCATATGCTCCTGATTCCAATAGTTGGCCGGGGTTGGATAACGGTAGATGGCAAGTATAGTGAACTCAGGGCGGGATTTGTATTTGTATGCCTGCCAGGGCAATTGATCGAAGCCCGTCTAGAGGGTACAGGAGACCAGAGATTATACATTCTGCGGTTTGATGTATTTGGTCAGCGTGATCTGCCTGAACTTCAGGAACAGACAAGCTCATCGGAGCTTCATATCCCCTTCCCCTTGGAAGGAGAAACAGCAATTGCTTCAACTATTACTTACAGCAAACACTGTGAGTCCATCGCCGCTTCCATGGGAAGCATAAACCCCTTGCAATGGCTGCATGCACAGAGCGGATTCTATGAGCTACTGTATAGTCTGCTGAACGATGCCAGCCAGCTGCATCTGAGCGATACTGATGCTGTTATGGAGCGGGTCAAGACATATATAGAGCAACACTACCGCGAAGATATCTCCATTCGTCTGCTGGCTGGCGAGGCAGGCACTAGCGAAAGGCATTTCATCAGACTGTTCAAGCAGAAATATGGTCTCAGCGCGATTGAATACCTGACCGAATACCGGATCAGACAAGCAAGGAGCCTTATGCTGCCGCAAACGAATTATGAATTGAAGGATATTGCCGCTTACGTCGGTTACAAGGACATTCCTTATTTCCGGCGCAAATTCAAGCAAATTACCGGTGTAGCTCCGGCAACATTCATGCGAAATGCCAAGCTGAAAATTGTTGCATACCACGGCAGCCTGATTGGGGCACTGCTTACCCTGAATATTATTCCCTGCGCAGCTCCGGCTGACCATCCTTGGACTGAATATTACCGCCGTAAATATGAGCCTGGTGCGGTACTGCCTCTTGCCCAAGATGACGATACCAGAATACAGCAACTCACCTCCCTCCATCCTGATTTTATTCTGGGGCTGGAGCAATCGCTAAGTCCGGACATACTGAAGCAGCTTCAAGAGCTTGCACCCACTTATTTCGTATCCTGGCTCCGAATGGATTGGCGGACGCAATTAAGATTCATCGGAAAATGTCTTAACAAGTCAAAGGAAACAGAGGCATGGTTAGACAAATATGAGCGCAAAGCCGAGGCTGTCCGGGCGGACTTAGATCATGAACTCGCCAAGGACAAGCTCCTTATTGCCCGAATATCCGGTCAGAAGATTACCGTGTTGTCTAATCGAAGCTTGGGTGAAGTACTCTACGATGATCTGCATTTACTCCCGGCGTCCGTTGTTAACCGCAAGCTTAGCTATCAGACATTGACGCTGGAAGAGCTGGGGTCTGCGGATGCGGACAGGCTCCTGTTGATTGTGGATGAGGATGTCCACTCGCAGGCCGTCTGGTCTGAGCTCCGGGACAAGAAGTCGTGGAAGCAGCCTGATCCCGCCGGATATTCGCGTATTGACCATCTCCCTCCCTTTCCCTGGACAGAGTATACATCGTTCACACAGGAGCTGATTCTCGACCTAGCGTTGTCTCTTTGGCGTAATCGAACATAAAATATTGGCGTGATTGTCAATAGTCGAATCTAAAAGATTGTTTTATACTCCTAACAGTGATATTGATTCTCACTCGCAAGTGAGATTTAAGGTATCGAAAATCAGGAGGTTACATAATAAATGATACAGTTAAGAACAGGAATGGCGTTCTGTATGACTATTGTGCTGGTATTGGTAATGGCAGCTTGCTCAAATAACAGTGGACAGGCCGAGATTGCCGCCTCAGCTGAAGCGGACACTCGTGTAGTGAAAAGTGAAAAGGGCGAGACTACGATCCCTGCCAATCCAACCAAAGTCATCGGACTCTCCGTAGTCTATCCGGAGTTTCTGCAAGCATTGGGCGTTACACCCATAGCAGTACAGAACTACCAAACGGATCTACCAACCTATCTGAGAGAACCGCTCAAGGATACCCTTAAAATGGGCATTGCAGAAACCCCAAATTTTGAAATGATATTGGCCTCTGAACCAGATCTTATCCTTGCTCCCGTCTGGTGGTCTGACAAGGACTATGACCAGTTATCCGGGATCGCACCGACGGTTCTGCTGCCACAGCGCGATGACTGGCGTGATGAACTGAAGGATATAGGCGAGGTCCTGGGCAAGAAGGACATTGCAGAGAAGGTCATTCAAGATCTGGCAGCCCAAGAAGCTGAAGCCAAGCGGAAGCTTGATGATCTGGTTGGCAATGAAACCGTGTTGTATATGATGGTTATGCCTAACAGCCTCATTCTCTATGGGGATCAGATCGATCGCGGAAAGTTTATTCATACCACGCTTGGGCTGGAGATGATTCCGAACTTCCCCGATAAAGATCTGTCATTATCCATATCACTTGAGAAATTGCCGGAGTATAATCCCGACCACCTCATTATTCAGCTGAATAATGAAGACAGTGCTGAGGTTAAGCAAACCTATGAAGACATGCTGGATAGTCCTCTGTGGAAGAACATGAACGCGGTCAAGAAGAATCAGGTGTATACGATGGCGGGCAAGGATTGGTTTAACGTGGGCATGTCTCCGCTGGCGAACCGCTATGCGATTGATTCGGTTCTCCAAGCCTTTGAAGGCAACACGGAATAAAGGGGATTTAAGGATGTGCGAAACCGAAAAATTGCAATTGGGAGAACGTTTTTTCATCCATTCGGAAGCTGCGGAGAATGCAGTGGTTACTTTATCGCTTACCGAATTAAGCCAGCCAGCAAATGCTGAGCATCTGCTCATAACTTATGCTTCCATGCTCGGAACAGATGACAAGCGTCTGGCAGCTGCTATCTTTTGCAGCTGGTATGCCGGAATTTGCGGAGCCAAATATGCACTGCTCACGGCTTCACCCCCGATGGCTCGTGCCTTGTGCCTGAGCAACATGTCTGTACAGCTCATCCGCACTGAGGGATTCCCCATATTCTCCTTTCCTGTCCATGAAAATCGGGACGATCTCTGCCAAAAACATAGTTCTGGGGAAGAATTACTAGATGAGCTTGGTTTGTTCTATAAGAATGATGTTAGACCGATTATTCTTGCTCTTGCCGAAGCCGCACAGACCAAGGCAGTGATGCTATGGAAGCATATTTATAATCAGCTATATACCTATATGGAAGAGGAAGCCCGGGACGCAGCAGGTGAGAGCCAACGCAACCTTATCATCGAGCAATTCAAATCTGTGACCTGGGAACTCGAACCGGAGGTATTCGGACTTCCCGTCAATCCGTTCCGCATCATGCCCAAATTCAGAACGGACCCCAACCCTCCGCACCGCATTATATCTATTAAGGCGACCTGCTGTCTGGCCTATCAGCTCAGAGCGGATCATGGATACTGCAGTAGCTGTCCTATACTGCCACCGGAGCAGCCAGAGATAACAAATTGAAGGGGTTGTCCCATAAGTAGAATTTCTATGACTTAGACACAGCTTTCTTCATTCTTAAGACCACAAAAAGTGAGCAAAGCAGCGATTCTCCCGTTATTGGAGGATCGCTGCTTTGCGTTTTTGGTCATGGGTGGCTTGCCTTAGCAGATTATGGGCAAGGGAAAGCCACCCGACTTCAATCGTCACTTTTTCGATGCCGCATCGGCAAAATCGCCGGATGCCCCGGTTATTCTCCAGTTGTCCAAACACACTCTCCGGTTCCGTCATCCGGCGCACGGCCAAGGCGCAACCTTCTTCACCCGTAGAATCTCACGAGCCTGGTTCTGGTACCGTATTCGTTCCAGACTAACGACGATTTCACGGTTTCCGGCGGCTTTTGTACAACGCTCCTTCAATGGGCAACCCTTGCAGCTTCTAGTCACAACATCAAGCACACCCTGCCTGCTTAACTGTAGAATTGCCAGAGTACAAGCTCCCCCACCAGAACTACCATCATCGCCACAGGCAGAATGGCCAACCACTTGACACGGGCAGTCGAAGCAAACCGATTCTTCATCCAGGATAGCAGCAGCGCCGCTAAGAACAATACAGCCAATCCGGTCAGAGCATAATTTACCAAAATCTGAGGATAGACTTCGTCATAGGCACGCTCATTGTTACTGAGCATCCGCAAGGCCAGAACCAGATTGTTCACCACAATTCCGGTTCCCGTTAAAGTCAGGCCAGCCTCCAGTTTGCGGCTGAACGCTCGAGGTGCAGGGCGTGTTCTGGTTCTTCGCTTATTCAAAATCGCCTTCACCAGCAATACTAACGGGGCGATAATGAAGTAGACGATGACCAGCACCGCCAACGCGGCACTCAAGAGCAGCACCGGCATTGATTTACTTGCAGGCAGCGGCAAATAATCAGTGGTATATACCGAGATCGCCTCTACCTTACCATTACTGACCTTGGCATGCAGCATTGGCCAGGCATCGAGTGCCGAGTCTCCGCTCACTTTCTCATAGAGGTAAGGTTGAACCTGCTTATAGCTTCCAGTCATGCCTGCAAGTGATACCTGGAGCTGGTCCACTCCCTGCGGCTCAAGCTTCATCAGCGTAAGATAGGGGAATAGAGTCATGAAGCCATGTCCAGGGCGGCGCGCAGCCATGAACTCACCTTGAACCTCAGACGTATCCGGCAGATCAACAGCATCCGCCTGCTCACGTGTGCCCACTATCGCTTTGGCTAGACCATGTACAATTTTAGATTCACTGGCCTGATTAGTCATAATTACGAGCGCAAACCGGTCTTCAGGCACGATCTGCAGATTGGTGGCAAAAGCAATCGTATTCCCGCCATGTCCCAACGTCCGGTGCATTCCGGGATATTCCCAGAATCCATGTGCAATGCCCGGCATTCCTTCAGCTGAGGCATAACTCTGGGTCAGCATCGTGCCCAGCGTCTCCGGCTTCTCGAACAGAGGGGATTGTTCCCCGGCTGCAGGCATGAATGCCCTTGCAAACTTAGCCAAATCTTCCGCAGTGCCGTTATTACCACCGTTGGGGTACATGGACATATAATTCCATGATCCCAGCGTAAAGGACCCTTCTCCATCGAAGAAATAACCTTTAGCTTTATGCTCCAGCAGCTCCGGGCGGTCCTCTACGACGGAATGAGCAATAGAATCCCTCATGCCCAGTGTGTCAAAAATATGCTGCTGAACGTATTCATGATAAGGCTGACCACTGATTCTCTCCACAATATATGCAGCCAGTGAGTTGCCATAGTTCGAATAGGCTACAACCTCACCTGGTCTGTAAATCTGTGACGGCTGGGCTAGCTGCAGCCCCTCTTCCAGCGAACGCACTTCCTCAGGGGACTGATAGGCCATATCGAACATATACTCTTCGAATCCGGCATTATGGTTCATCAGATTGAGCATCGTTATGGGATCATCATACTTTAGTTTGGTTAGGAAATTCTCCGGCAAATAGCTGCGGATATCTACATTCAGGTCAATTTCCCCTTGTTCTTCCAGCTGCATCACAGATGTCCAAACTGCAAGCTTGCTGATCGAACCCCACTCCATTACTGTATCCGGTGAGACAGGGATCTGCTGCTCCACATCGGCGTAGCCGTAACCCTTGGACAGTACCACCTGGCCATTCTTCACCATAACAATAGACGCACCTACGGATTGTTGCCCTATGTACTCTTTTACATAATCATCGACAAAAGCTTCCAAACCTGCCAGCGGAATCCCGGAAGGGGTTGCTCCCCCTGCTCCGCCGCTACCTATCTCCGCAGCAAATGCTGTAATACTACCGGATAGTAACAATAGTATTGAGAACACAAGTGTAAATCCTCTTCTTAACAATAAGACCTCTCCTTTAGTCAAGTAAACTCCTGCAGTTCTCCTATTCTAACAAATATCTTCACACATAACCGCATAATATTGTAAAAGTAAACTAAGGCCGGGTATAGGATGGTGAAGTTATATGCGGGGAGCTGGAGTGACTGGATTAGTTATGAGGGGAACCCGATAGCTGTCGGAGATGAAGAACAACCGGACAAGGCATAGCAGTATGCGTATCTTGAATACATCGCCATATGGGCAACTTGCTTTAGGCGATGTATTTTTTATGCTCGAAGTCAACACGAAATTAACATGCGCGCTCTGTAAATATTTTCAGGAAACCACGCGCTGAGCGCTTGTTGGTATGCTCCTTCATGTACCTTTTAGACCCCTCGCACACGTACGTCCTCGCCGCTGTACACACATAATGAAGACCGATCAGCCCCGCCCCATGGGAAAGGCTAATCGGCCCTTAACTACTCGTTGTTTACTTTACGGCTCCTTTTGAATGAACACTAAGTCAACAACGAATTCAACTTGTAATACGATCAACGGAAAAAGAGCGATCCGTACGGCTTGACCCAACTACGTTGTATACTTCGCCTTAGCTCAAACCGTATTATTTAGTCAGACCCGTCCTCCACGGGCTTCTTGCTCCACAAGTCCTCTCAAGTGTAGCCAAGGGAGATCGTTGCACAATCTCTTATGAGGCGAATCCGATTGCAACGGGAGAAGAGTAAGATCTGAAAGGTCGCGGTGGTCGCGGGTTTGGGGGCTGTGGCAGGTTGCCACAGCCCTTTCGGTCTTCTCTGCAAACAGCTTGCCAACAAGCAGTTGCAGCAGCTACTCAAAAACTAGCTATAGCTAGGTTGTCGAGTCAGAAGGCTGTTGAACAATAGCCGGTTTTTCTGGCTCTCCTCGGTGAGCGGCGCTGTTCATAATCGCTGTAGAATCTGATAAGCAGTGTACTCACATCAGGGATGCCAGATCGATAGACAGCCGGTGAATCGGCTGCTGAACAGGCTGTCCCAGCCGGTACAGGAAGGAAGGTCGCGGTTCTTCGGACACTTGCTTGTGAATAAGACCGGCGTCATGAAAATCATGCAGACGCAAGGATAGTTGGCGCGGCGTTATGCCGGTGAGCGACTGGCGGATATCCTGGAACCGCTCGTGATTATAGTTCAGCGTTAGCAGAACAGACAAGCCCCAGGCCTTGTCTGATAGTCTGCCATGTCCAATCTGCTCTTCGCTGAGTTGGACGGCACGGGCTGCTTCGCGGTGGAGCCGTCCTTTGTCGGTCAGCACATACTCGGGGAGGAGCGGATGCCGCCGTTCTTGCGGAGATAGATGAATGAGCAAACCATCCGCTATCATCTTCTTCAAATTAGCGGTTAGCCGGGAAGGCGCGATACCGAGCTTGTTCTGCAGCGGGGTGAAGCGACCGCCACGTTCGTCAAGCGAAAGCAGGATGGGCAATGTCCATTGCCCGGTTAGCTCCCGACTCAGCTTTAGCACTTCTTCTTTCTTGCTCAAGACTCTGTAAGCGGTTCGGATAACATCAGATTATGCCCGTCGGGGTCCACGAAAGTGGCCAGCTTGGTCAACTCAGGAATATGTTCGACTTCACCAATAAAAGTTACCCCTTTACTCTCGAGCTGCTGTATCGCTTCCTCGATATTCCATACTTCAAATACGGTCGAAGAAGTAGCTGGTTCTACGGTCTCTGCCACTGAAAAACCAATTACGCAGTCCTTGGTGTTGGTATTCACCATGGCCATGCCACTCTCCGCATCATGAAAGATAACTTCGAAACCAAGCTTGCCTGAGTAAAACGCTATTGTTTGCTCTAAGTTGGATACGCTGTACCATACGGTTAGCCCTGATCTGTACATAAATTAGCCTCCTATGATAAATATGAATTTTACTACCGATAATATACCACGTATAATAACGGTAGTAAAGTGATCAAGGTTCCTCGTTCATACTCCAGAATGAAATTATATATGGGGGTAATGCGAGCGAATCTATTAGTTATGAGGGGAATTCAATTGCGGTGGGGGACGAGGAGAAGGAGTAATCAGCATAATAGTATGTAATCTGGAGTACATCGCTCGAACAGCGATGTACTTCTTTACGTTGTGCTCAGGCGTTCAAGAATATGCAATGACGTTGATGATCGGTTTTGATGCGTTTATCCCACTATTGCATCGTATTTGGCGGCCTCGACCGCGGAAAAAATTCGCGCTAAAGTGGTGGATCTCGCGGAACACAGCGATTGTCATCGGCCACGATCGGCTACTTTCTGGCCGAATGCAAGTGGGACGAAGAAGTGCTTTAAACCAAAGTCGTGCAGATGTCTGAAAGGATTGAGGAGCCGTTGTTCGTTATCGATGATAATAGGATCACCCGGAAGACAAAGCCATCGTCACAGGCACAGTCTCAAATAGAACCTACCGGTTTTTATCATTTTCATCCCGCTTGCCCCTCACCAGCAGGACATTCCACTGTCAACTTCTAAGCATTATTTATTAGCAGCAGCATACGGCTTGATTCATACAGGAAGTCTTAACTTGACATGTATTTGTCAAGTTTTATAGTTATACTGAAACCAAGAGGTAAGCGGATGCAAAGCAGCAGATTATTTCAAATGATTTATATTTTATTGGAAAAGGCGACTGTTACGGCACCCGAGTTGGCTGAGCGGTTCGCTCCGTTCTCTCCGAGCCAATGGCGCTGGCGTACCACAAACCAGGCTCTTGGTCTTGGCGGTGGAAGCAACGACCCTCGATCATCGTGGGCGGCAATGCAATGACGCTGGCGGATCACAAGTCTCTGTACATGCCCAACGTTCCTGATCTGAAACCATTTTCAGCGTATATCCGACAGCTGGAGTGACTGGATTAGTTATGAGGGGAATGCCAGATTTAACGTGTTGCCGTCTTCTTTTGGCTTTTATATGACTAAGATGGCTTCCAAAATGCAATATAGTGTTTACATTTTACAATACATAAGTTACAATCACTCCCAACCAATAACTGGAAAGGAACTCTCGTGTGCTTGTTAACAACGTTCGTGAACTGAGGGCCCGCTTCAGATAGTTGCAGCAGGACCTAGCGGATGACATCAGAGCCACTCGCCAGACAGTAGGGTTAATCGAGAAAGGAGATTGCTCCCCTTCGATTACGCTCTCTCTTAAAATTGCCGCAGCTTTCAAGTTACCCGTCGGGGAAGTATTTTATAAAAGATGTTAAAACGGATTATGTGTTCGCCATTACTTTCAACCCCATTGTTTCCCGGCATCATCGTAAATATTGTACAGAAATAAGCGTATTTCTACCGAGGGGAGAGCAAAATAATATGAATATAGCCGTCAAGTTGATGCAAAAATTCAAAGACCTCGATAACCAGAAAAAGCTGAAAGTTTACCAGGGCAAAGCGGAGCTTATCAGGAAACGGAATTTGGAAGCATGGGACGATGGGCAGTTTCAAGCGGAATCCCTCCGGCTGCAAGAAGAAGCAAAATCAGGTACGCCTTTGGACGAGCTGCTTGTCGATGCCTATGCACTAGTTTGTGAGGCAGCGAAGAGAACGCTCGGATTACAGCCTTACGATGTCCAGATCATGGCTGCCATAGCTCTACATGAGAGATTTCTGATCGAGCAGCATACCGGTGAAGGAAAAACACTCTCTGCTGTTATGCCTGCATATCTAAATGCACTGACCGGCAAAGGCGTTCATGTACTGACTTTTAACGATTATTTGGCCAAGCGGGATGCGGAGTGGATGGGCCCGATCTATCGTTTCCTCGGGTTAACGGTATACTCGGTTCAAGCGGGCATGAAATTGCCTGAGAAACGGGAAGCGTACGCCGCGGATATAACTTACGTTACGGCTAAAGAGGCCGGATTCGATTATTTGCGCGACACAATCGCACTAAGCGAAGCCGATACCGTGCATCGTCCCTTCCACTACGTTATCGTGGACGAAGCGGATTCGCTGCTGCTCGACGAGGCGCGGGTGCCGCTGGTCATCAGCGGCGATTCGGCCTCTTCCAGAAGCGACAGCTTTCGTTTCGCAGAAGTGGCTCGGCAGCTCAAGCAAGCAGAGCATTACGACTTTGACGAGTTCCAGCGGAACGTTTACTTAAATGAAGCAGGCGCTGCAAAAGCGGAATCACTGCTGGGATGCGGCAATTTGTACGATAGCCATAACGGTCACTTGCTAACGTCATTAAATTGCGCGCTGCATGTGGAATCGTTATTAAAAAAAGACGTCGATTACATCGTCCGGGACGGCAAAATCGAGCTGATCGAAGAATATACCGGCCGCGTGGCGGAGAACCGGTATTTGCCGGACGGGCTGCAAGCCGCGCTTACGGCCAAAGAAGGGCTGTACTCCATAGCCAGCGGGAAAATTCTCGGGACGATCACCATTCAACACTTCATCAGCCTGTATCCGCAGATTTGTGGGATGACGGCTACCGCGCATGCTTCTGCAATAGAATTCGAAGATATTTATGCAATGCAGGTCATGCAAATCCCGCCGAACCGGCCAAACATCCGGATCGACCACCGACACCGGATTTATACCCATAAAGAAGCCAAGCTTAAGGCACTGGTACAAGAGATCTCATCAGTCCATGAGACGGGACGTCCAATTCTCATTGGTACATCAAGCGTCGAAGAGTCTGCTATGCTGGCAGAGGCGTTAGCCGTTACCGGCGTACCTTGCCATGTTCTGAATGCGAAAAATGACGCTGAAGAAGCTGGCATCATCGCCAAAGCTGGAGAACCCGGCGCAGTGACGGTGTCTACAAATATGGCGGGACGCGGCGTCGACATCCGGCTCGGCGGCGGCGCCCCCGCACAAGCAGAGGTAGTCGCCAAGCTTGGCGGGTTGTACGTGATTGGCACCCATGTGAACGAAAGCGTGCGGATCGACGACCAGTTACGCGGGCGTTCCGGCCGCCAAGGCGACCCGGGAGCTTCCGTTTTTTATGTAAGCTTGGAGGACGAGTTGCTGCTTCGCTTCGGCATCCATAAAGCGGTTCGCGCTCCCAGGCAGGATGAGGCTCTTGAAGCACCGGGGCTCAGCAGCAAGATCACCAGTATTCAGCGTATTGTTATGGGCCAAAACTTCGATATCCACAAGGAACTGAACTGTTATTCGGATATGGTGGAGGATCAGAGGCGGCTTTTATACGAGGAGCGGCTCCGAATTTTGAGAGGTGAGAAGCCGATGAGTCCTTCGGAGCAGCGAGTCAGGCTTTATTATATCGACGAGTTCTGGGCTGAACATCTTGCATATGTGTCTTACCTTCGCGAAGGGATTCACCTGGAGAGCCTTGCCAGCCGCAATCCGATCGACGAATTTCATGCGCAAATCACCGAAGCCTACGAGCAAATTCCTTCTAAAATAAATAGCGCGTCGGAGAATATGCTTGAAAGGCTCGGAGGTTCAAATGACCCTGCTGAGTGGGAAAAGTTCGGTCTTAAGAGCCCGGCTTCCACCCGGACTTATATTATCAATGATCAATACCTACAGAATAAGCGAACCTCATGGACAGGAACGACTGTATTTGCTTATTGGATTCGCATGATTATTAGGCCGATATTCAAGCTCTCAAAATATTGATGCAGCGTAGCTTTCAAGGATAATCGCGTTGCCGCCCATTTGCTGCACGAAATAACGGCTGATCTGCTAAGAGCGAACGCTCGATACATCCTACACTGAAAATGTTTTCCGAAGCGAAGCGTAGACTCTCCCCTTCATAGATATAAATCGCAGCAGCCGGCATTGTCTCAGCAGTTATCCATTCATTGCAGACTCGCAGCGGTGAACAGCAGCACCCTTCCGTCCGTGTTTAGAATCTGGGTGCCATTCTCAAGCTCCGCCAGGGGCTGGTCCCAATGGACATGCCCGCAAAACAATAAGAGTTCGGGCCCGGATTCCAGTTGTTCACGGATACCTGAATGGACCGGAAGCCGGGCTTCGGGAACCTCGGGGCCTTGGTGCAGCAGAAGCACATCCGGGTCACGATGCAGCAGGTTCCGCAGCGCTTCCAGATATTCACCTTCAGGCTTCCGGTTCGGTTTATCCCCTCTTCCGGTCACACCTCCAAGACCTGCTATATGTAGCCCCTTCTGCCGTATAATATCAGGTTCAGAGAACAGATCCGGTATGAGACGCAAGCTCGGCTTGCCCTTCACGGGACAACAAATCATGATTGCCGTTAACGCCCAGCACCGTGCCGAACTTGTTGCGGAATGCCTTCCATACCGGAAGCGGGTCACCGCTTGAACCTCTTTTGGCGGGATCACCGTATAAATCACCGCATAAACAGACTAGCACCTTCTCGGGATCTACGGCCGGCATGTGGATTTGGAGCAAAACCTCCAGCGATTCAGGAAGTACCTCACCCAGCAGTGAGTCGCCATATTCACCGGTTGTGCTATGAATGGCCATACCTTGAAGATCCGATGCCACTATCAGCGCATCCACATCCTGAGGGAGTCCCAGAATTTCTCCCCAATATACAGGAAGCCATTCATATGAGATCCCTTGGCCGCCCGCCGCAGCACTGACATAAGGAATTTGCTCAAGCGGCTCTTCGGCAATACTTACGATCTTAAGCGCTGCTCTGCCTGTTTTTCCTGCCTTTCTCTTGCTCACGCTTTACCTTCACTCCTCGCCTCTTGCCAAGCCTCCAGTATAGGAATTGGCGCTTTGCGGCTAAATTGGCCGCTGCCTTCTTTAGCCCACAGCGGAGGATAATAGCCAAAGACCTGACCAGGTTGAAGCTTCAGGGCCGCCTCTTCCCACCCTTCCCAGCGGAATGTCTCATAGAACAGATCAAGATCCCCTTCCGCCAGCCAGCCGATGAACCCGGAATAGGCCAATTGGGTCGACTCCCATTCCAGCGTATCCGGGGCAAAGTAATATACATGCCCGCTCTGCCCGAACCGTCCCACATCAAGTCCAAAAAAACCGCCTGCAGCATCATAAGCCACAATCAGCAGGCCGGGCAATGCAGGAATATCTTGTGAGGCTGCAAGACCATTCCAGGAAGTAAGACTCCCATAGATGCCTTCGCCGCCAGAGCCAAGAAGTGTAATCCAGCCATGCTCAAAAACGATCCCTCCGGTCTCGTAAGCAATCGCTCCCAGATAAGACTTGGTGCTCACCTGTAAGCGAACGAGCGTCTGTGCTGCTGTTTCCGGTTCCGCTGCTGTCAGCCGATAGGTGCGAGTACCTTGACTCAGCAGCTCTCTGACTTCTTCCCAAGCATGATTCTCCAAATCCACCAATTCTGCTACAGATAATGAGTGCATATTCTTCCGCCTCTCTCATTTATAATGTATCTCGTGATCGCGCCAATAATGCGGCTATATGTACTTCTACCAATATATACCCAAATCTAACACACCAATAATGCCAAATGGATTTGTCCTCGATATGAGCCTACGAGGTCGATACGGCTTTACTTACATATTGAATCACATCATAAAGCGTCCGGTTATGCCCTTTCCCGTTGATCTCCTCATCCAGTTCGAGCCGTGTGATGAAGCTATGGTCTGATTGCTGAAAATAAATACCTGCTACGGGGAATGGAGTTACACCCTCAGTGCCGTCCCCTGTAATGTACTCACCGATGATCGCAATGTCAGTGTATCCATCCAGATTCACATCCTTGAAAGATACTCCCTTGATCGCCTTCAGCGTTCCTCTGCTGTTTCCATTAAATACAGGAAACGAATACAAAATATGCTCTTCACTATCCAACAGGAAAAAATATGCCTGATCCATACCATTTGTGTTCCTTACGGTGGATACAAACTTCACTTTCCCCCAGCCTTTTAGATTGGTAGTAAAGGATTGGTCTTTGTCTACGGTGTATTGATTGATGTCTATTTTTTGCGGTTCTGCCCCATCAACATTAAATGATTTCAGTGCTTGCCGTACCTCAACACCTTTTCCAGAAAATTGTACGGTTACACTTGCATCTTTATCACTTGTAATTACAAATCCATTTGTATGCTCTGAGATCTCTATATTCATTCCTATATACTGCTGGTTTTCAACAATAAGTGTGTTATCTACAATACTCAGGTCCCAAAAATCATTAGAGCTAATTGTGTTAGTGAAACTATGTTTCTTCTCAGTCCATTTCTGATTGTCCAGCTCCCACGACGATACAAATACGGGCGTAGGTGAATACAAAGAAAGGTAACCTCCTAATAAAAGCTCTATCTTATCGTTATAAGTACGAATCACAAAATCTCTAACTATCTCTGAATCTTCATTCACAACTAATTGGGCATGTACATGCTGCTCATCATTCCACCACTGAATAACTGTATATTTATCCTCGAGCTTACCCTTTAGACCTAGAGGCGCCTGGAAATTAACAACTTTGATATTAAATTTTCCGCCTTCATGTACTACCGCTTTAGTCGATGCAAAAACTACTTCATCAAACTTGTTACTAAGTTCACTATCCTTTATTTTAATACTGTCCTGCATGTTTAATAGAGCAACTAACCCCGAAATAAACTGATCCAGATTACTTTGTCTTATCTCATTCTTTAAATCTTGATTTTTACTGTTACTTAGTTTAATTTTCAATTGTTCCAATTCACGTTGATAGGAACCGCTTGAGTCCGACTCGTTAATACGGGGCAAACCTATATCCGGTTTTGATTGGAAGTTAGTACATCCGTTCAACGTAATACACAACAGTAACAGTAGAAAAACATGTAATGTTCTCATTTAATCTATAGCCCCATTTTCACATAAATGTTCATTTGTCAGATCGAAAAAGCCGGCCCCTTTACGGGAGCCAGCCCTTATTTTTACTCAGGGTATCTTGTGATAATATAATCGCCTACAGCTTTTATATGTTCCAAAGTAAACATACGTCCCCAGTGAATAGATGAATTATAGTTCCCTTCCGCAAGGGTAATATTTGTGTCATCTATGCTGAGAATAATCACTGAATGGGTATCATTATTAATCCTCACAATATCTCCAACTTGAATATTGTTAAAATCCGTATGCTTGCGAGCGGGTAAGTTACCAAATGCCGCATCACTTAATATAAAAGCAAACCCCACACAGCCATAACCTCTACTATAAATGCCACCATTCCACGCGTAAACATTACCGTTTGTCCATGCCATTCCCTCAGGATATTGTTCCTTTAGGGCAATCATTTTTTCATAAGCAGCCTCTTCTGTAGGTACAGGTGTTGTTGTGTTAATTGAAGTATTTATTGAAGTATCTATTGATGTGTCTTCTATTAAATTGTCTTCTTTTGAAGTGTCAACAGGCTCAATAATAACCGTCCGTGAATCTGATCTATAACTTACGGCTCTGCCTAATGACTCTGCGATAACACGAACGGGCACTAATGTACGCCCATTTATCGATACTGGCGGGGAATCAATAGTCACTTTTCTATCATTTTTATAAATATATTCATTTCCTATTGAGAGCTTAACCACATCACCGTTTTTAGATAAGGCTGTAATCGATAGTGTAGCATCATCCCATTTAACAGTAGCATTTAATGCTTCAAAAATAACTCGCATCGGTATCATAACACGATTATTTATTACTTGGGGCGGAACATCAAATTGCAAATTCGTACCATCGAGCCTCACAGTAACTTCGTTACTTGCAGCATTTACACTTGTCACACTTACAAAACACATGAATATCATTAAAAGAATTGATAATTTAATTGTAATTGTCTTAAATATGTTGGTATTCCCCTTTATATATATTCTATGTAAACCGCAAAAGACAGAAAGAAATCCGTTCATCAAATATGGACGGGGGGATTCATATATAGAGTTTAATTCTTCGCAGCAACTTTATAATACGAATCCAGACCTTTTTTAATTCCTTGAACAATCTTGTCCTGATATTCATCCTCACTTAACTTCATGTCTTCTTTACGATTCGTCATGAATCCCATTTCGATAAGCACAACCGGTACGGTTGACCAGTTGAACCCGGTAAGATCACTCCTAGGAATTAATCCGCGCGATGCCGCCTGCGTTTCTTTCAGCACCGCTTTAGACAGAACCTTGGTGATCTCCAAACTTTGCGATGCAATCTTCTTCGTAGATGGGATCTCAGTAGAAGGATAGAGAAAGGACATGCCTTGAATCTCGCGATTAACGCTCCCATCTGCGTGTAGTCTAAGGGTCATATCGGCACCTGCCTGATTACATCTAATGGCACGCTCGCTGTTTGATATATCCACATTATTAGTGCGGCGAATCATTACCACCTTGTAATCCTTCTGAAGGGCTTGCTCCAATTTCAACGCCACTTCCAGTGTAAGTTTGTATTCGGTTTTACCAGTAGCTATGCCCTGCGTACCGCTTGACACCTTTGGTTTAACCGTTTTGCTTCCTGGCGCTACGGGCTCTTTAGAGTTATTACCTTTACTCTGGTGTCCCGCATCTATGCAGATAACCGTCTTTCCCATTGTACTGGCTAATGATGTTACATCTGCTGTTTTCGCCTCTACTGTATTTGGAAGGCTGCCTGACGTTAATAAAATCATAATAGCTAAGAGGATTGCATTCAATTTCGCGCGCATTTTTAACTCCTATCAGTTAGGCCAAGGATCACCACTATATAATTTGTTGACTCCGTAATGGAACATCCGCAACAGGTGGGACTTAGTACCTCCTTTCCTTATTCTCCCATTTTAATCTAAACTTAGTGGTATTATTATTTAATAGTTATACCGTAATACATAATTCGACATCATACAAAATATCCCTTCATATTCTGCACAAATGTAAATTTTCAATGAAGTCAAAACTACTTATGAACAAGAAAAATGGTTTCTAATCTGACGTTTGATAAATCCTTGATCATGCGTATATCCATAAATAAACTGTGCTTCAATTCAAAAAAATGAGAATTATTCTCTCCCCGAATCCGACTCTATCACCGGGAACACTAAAGTAGGTTTCTTTCAAATATTCACTTTCAGGGATTAGCAGCCGAAGAATATATTATGTTTAATACATAATATTAACTGTTTTGAGAGATTTGGAGGATAATAATCGTGAAGTCCCATGTTACACTGATTGCATCTTTAGTACTTATTAGCACCCTAATGACTTCCTGTTCAATGAGCAAGTCCGAACATGAAACAGGTGCGAATGGCAACAACTCCAAGGCAGCCGTGGAAACCGCGCAAGCTTCAAGCTCAGCGCCTGCCCCCACTGAGGCCATCGACGAGAAAGCCGCCAAGTTAGAACTCGAGGCCCAGGAATTGGCCAAATACAATGCCTATGTAGACCTGAACAACGCAATGACAGGACGGCTCCAGGATGTGCTGAATGATTATTTTGAAGAGTTCGGTTATGAGGCCAAGCCGGTGATTGACAAGTATTTCAGCGCCACAATGCTCTCTCTAAGCGAATCCGGTGAGAAGGCCATGCAGACTGCGTTCGCCGCCGCTACCGACAAGCCAAGCTTCGGGAAACTGGACGCCCAGGTCAGCCTGCTGGAGCCAATCCTGACAGAACTGCTTGCCGCACTGGCTGAAGCGCATGAGTATTACGAGATCAAAGGCTATGTCGATGATCAGTTTGCCGGAAGCAAGACGATGCATACCCGAATTGTCAAGGCAGAGGCTGCCTATGAAGAAGCTTCGAGCGAGTTTTTCTCGCTGCTTGGCGAGATGGAGGATGAACGCACAAGAAACAGTCTTCAAGAATACAAGGATAACGGTCAGGATCTGAATTACACCGTGATGCTCTTTTTACTGGATGCGGAAGGCCTGGCAACGGAGATGGATGACCAGGGAATTCTGGCGGACAACATTCTGAAGCTGGATATGGCGAAATTCAAAGCGAAATACGCTGTTCTGACGGAAGATCTCAAGCTGCTGATGGAATATGCGGCAGACGAGACAAGAGTCGTATCGGAAGGATTCTCTAGCCACTCGCTCGAAAGATATGTTGATGCAGCCAAGAAAGTCAAAGTTTCAGGTGCTGAAATTATCGAACGTGTCAACAAGAAGCAGCGTGTAGAAGATTTTTATTTGAAAAGCTCTTTCTTCCGCGAAAATCAGTCAGGCACACCCGAGAAATTCAGCAAGTCTTTAAGTGAATTAATCGCAGAATACAACCAATTGCAGTAAGCTACTCTATGCAGGGGCTGACCCAAAGCCATGAAATGGCTACTTGGATCAGCCCTTATGTTAGTAGGATCAACGTTAGGCTTGATGAAGAAGACACTCCGTGAACGGACAGTTGTTCCATTTGCTGTGCTTTCGCGCTCTCTGTTTCATTCACCCTTTAATCCCCCTATCTATTTGGTGTTATAATGATCTCCAAGTAATTTATCCCTTGAGTTCGAGTACGGAGGCATACAGAATGAATATTGAATTTTGGATTACAGCTTCGATCAGCGATTTGGTGTTTTATCCCGATGAGTGGGATGATAACTATGTGACACACCCGAATTTCCAGGCGATCTTGAATGAACTTGGTATAACCGTTCCTGTGGAGGAGATTCATGAACACTACTTCAGCAATCCTGTACATACTGGCGATATGCTGGTATTCCGCAATCAGGAACAACCCTCGGAATGCATTGTCCTGAATACCTATCGAGACCCGTTGGACCAACTTGATATGATACAGTTTGGCTGGAGCACCGTGAACAGAGGGGAGACTATACGGCAGTTGTCCAGGCACTTCTATGATGAATGCGAATATGCCGTTCGCTACGAGGAAGGTCAGAGTGTACTCTACCATATACTGAGAAAAGGCCCATATTCGCGAACTTTCCACTACAATACCGTCTTTGAACAGCAACTCAAATCCTACGACCTGTGACACTGGCTACCAGTGTTATTTAGCCATAATCAGCCAGAAGACACTCCACGCCGATATTCCGCACGGCAGAGCCGTTCGGCTCTGCGTCACAGCGCTGGTTACACGAGTTGATTGAGACTGATGTGACTTCACTCGCCACCAAAACTCACAAGGCCCCCTCCCTTCATTAGCTACGTTATCCTACAAGCATCAACCCGATAATTATTTATTAAGCTACAGCTTCTGGAAGCAAGGAGACTTACTTCGGGACCACTTAAACTTACACCTTCCTACACAGGGAATATTTACAAAAGCAAGCAGATCAGTTATATTGTACTGGTACATTAAGTACACTGTTCGCGGAAAGGAGGACTTTTTTGGAAATTATTATTAGCAGTAATAGGAATAAGCCCATTTATGAACAGATAACCTCGCAAATAAAAACAATGATTATGAGTGGAGAACTGCAAGCGGGAGACCCTATTCCCTCCATGCGGTCGTTAGCAAAATCTATTCAAGTCAGTGTCATTACTGTCCAAAAGGCGTATGAAGATTTGCTGCGGGATGGATTCATTGAAACAACTGTTGGACGTGGAAGTTTCGTATCTGCCTCCAATAAAGATGTCTTTCAAGAAGAGCAACAGAAGAAAATTGAAGAGCACTTAACTATTGCAGCTGAAATTGCCCGAACGAGCGGAATTAAATTGGAAAAGATGGTAGAAATGCTGACTGTCTTTTATGCGGAGGATAAAAAATGAATCATAGTCTAGAAATAGCAGGACTAACTAAAACCTATTCTAATTCTGATTTTCATTTAGATAATGTTTCGTTCTCTATTCCTTGTGGAACAATTATGGGATTTGTTGGTGAAAATGGAGCTGGAAAAACAACGACCATTAAATCCATATTGAACACAGTTAAAAAAGATAGTGGAACTATTAAAATTCTGGGTCAGGTTATGACAGACAAAGACATAGGAATTCGTGAAGACATAGGAGTTGTCTTTGATGCTGCGAGTTTTTCAGGTGTTGTGACACCCAATAAACTTGCAAAGGTTATGGGCGGAATTTACAAACAATGGAATCAGGGTTTCTTTTTAAATATCACGAGTAAGTTTGACCTTCCTATGGATAGAAAGATCAAGGAATTTTCACGAGGAATGACAATGAAGCTTGCTATTGCAGTCGCATTATCACATCATCCCAAGTTACTTATTTTAGATGAGGCAACTTCCGGTTTAGACCCCATTACCAGAGAAGAAATTTTGGAGGTTTTTCTGGAGTTCGTGGAGGATGAAAGCCATTCAATCCTTATGTCTTCCCATATCACAAGTGACTTGGAAAAAATCGCTGATTTTATAACCTTTATTCATCAAGGAAAAATTATCCTTACTGCGAAGAAAGATGATTTGATTTATGGATACGGAGTGGCCCGCTGCAAAATAGATCAGTTCAATCGTATTGATAAAGCCGATAGACTTGCGTACAGAGTAAAGAATTTTCAAACAGACGTTCTTGTAAAAGATAAAAAAGAGTTCGAGCGAAAATATGACGGTATTATTGTTGATAATGTATCTATTGATGAAATTATGCTGCTCCTGGTAAAGGGGGAGGAATAACGTGCAAGGGTTACTGTTGAACAATTTTTATTCCATGCAGAACAACATAAAGACATCCTTTGGAATAGCTTTATGTTTGTTGTTTGTTTCTTTTGTGGCAGGCGATACGTCTGTACTTAATGCGGTCATTGCTGCACAGATTATGGTTTTCCCTGTGAATGTAGGTTCTTCTCTGCAGATCGATGAAGCATCTAAATGGAGTAGGATAGAAATTACCTTGCCAATAAAAAGGAAAACTATTATCAATGCCAAATACATTTCATTTATCATGTTGATATTAATGGGTACTGCAATCAGCTTGTTTACTCCGGTTCTTTTCTATTTAAGAGATTTAGATACTACTAGTTATTTGAATTTGTCATCTGGGTATACTATGGGCCTGTCACTCTCTATTTCAACAATTTCCATTTTATATCCGGTTATTTTAAGATTCGGAGTTGAGAAAAGTGAGATGATGATTTTTGTGTCGTCAGGCTTGTCAGTGGTTATCCGAATTGTGGTGTGGGTTCTTCTAAGAATGGTATGGGATAATGTAAATTTTAATGGCAGCGAGGTAGGAATTGCCTCTTTAATTGTTGCGGTTGTAATGTTTGTGGCATCTTATCTCCTATCGGTACAGATACATAGGAATAAGGAATTTTAATTCTTTCGATAAGCTTGTTTGCTGGAATTTATATAAGTTTTTTAACCATTATATTTATCGGTATAACGAGCTCGCGTAGTACGCGGGCTCGTTGTGATGGAAATAAAACCGCACTTCAACTAAAATCGCGGAAATACGGTCTTATGCTGCTTTAGTACCGATAATACTCCGGCAACAGATTCCGGCCTTCTTTCACACTTTTGTTCACTATATCGATTAACTCTTCCGTCGTTCCGTAGATTTCCTCTGTAGGAATACCCTCACCAAAGTTTTCTTTGTATAGGGTATTCAGATCTCGAAACTCTTTCGTAGCCAAACTCATTAAGGCGTTGGTCCAGCCATAATACTTGGGTAACAGATTATAACCCTCAGTAATGCTTTCTCGTACCTTGTATCGGTATCCTCCAAGAGTTTCAGTTTTGGGAATGTCTATCTCATGCATGTAACCGTAATGTTTATTATATTCTTCTAGAATCTCCTTGTATTCTTTCGAATCCAGCATATCCCACACCAATTGATCTTCCGATGTCTGTATCAATTCATTCACTTTACGAAAATAAAAATCTATCTGTTTGTCCTTCGCTCTTAATGATTCCTCCAGTTCCTTACGTTCAGCCGCTTCCCCAGATAAACGAACTTCCTGCCTGGAGTGGCTATACCATAACCAACCGCTGCTTGTAATTAATACAATGAACACAATTATTCCACAATACTTCCATTTCCTCTTGGTCATGAGCTCCCTCCAGTAACTCTTCAAATCTCTTATAGAAGAATAAAAATAAAACCACACTTCCAGCAAAAATCACGGAAATATGGTCATGCGCTGCTTTAATATCGATAATACTCTGGCAGCAGATCCCTGCCTTCTTTCACACTTCTATTCACTATATCGATTAACTCTTCCATCGTTCCGGAGATCACCGCTGTAGGAATAACATCACCAAAATGTTCATTGTATAGGGTGTTCAAATCTCGAAACTCTTTCGTATCTATATTCATCACTGCTCTAGACCAACCATAATACTTGGGTAACAAATCATATCCATAATCAATACTTTCCTTAACTTTATAGCGCAGCCCTTCTATTGTCTCTGTCTCAGGGATATTCAATTCATCTAGAACGCCATAATACTCACTATACTCTTCCAAAATATTCTTGTATTCCTCTGATTCCAACATATCCCATACCAATTGGTCGTCTATGCTCATGTCTTTTCCTTTTGTAAGATCATCTCTTAATTTTTTCTGATTCAACTCGTGTATCAATTCATTCACTTCATGAAAATAAAAATCGATCTGTTTATCTTTCGCTCTTAACGATTCCTCCAGTTCCTTACGTTCAGCCGCTTCTCCAGATAAACGAACTTCCTGCCTGGAGTGGCTATACCATAACCAACCGCTAGTTGTTATTAAGACGATGAACACAATTATTCCACAATACTTCCATTTCCTCTTGGTCATGCACGCCCTCCAGCAACTCTTTCAATCTCTTATAGAATAAAATAAAACCGTATTTCCAGCTAAAGTTACGGAAATACGGTCTTACCTGCTTTTTAGAGTCCATAATACTCCGGCAGTAAATTCCGGCCTTCTTTTACACTTTTATTCACTATATCGATTAACTCTTCCATCGTTCCGTATATCTGCTCGGTAGGTATACCCTCTCCAAAATGTTCATCATATAGGGTGTTCAGATCTCGAAACTCTTTCGTATCCAAACTCATCAAGACGTTGGTCCAGCCATAATACTTGGGTAACAGATTATAACCCTCAGCAATGCTTTCTCGTACCTTGTATCGGTATCCTCCAAGAGTTTCAGTTTTGGGTATGCCGTCCTCGTCCATGTAGCCGTACTGTTTATTATATTCTTCTAGAATCTCCTTGTATTCTTCCGTATCCAGCATATCCCACACCAATTGATCTTTCGACGTATGTATCAATTCATTCACTTTACGAAAATAAAAATCTATCTGTTTATCCTTCGCTCTTAATGATTCCTCCAGTTCCTTACGTTCAGCCGCTTCCCCAGATAAACGAACTTCCTGCCTGGAGTGGCTATACCATAACCAACCGCTGGTTGTTATTAAGACGATGAACACAATTATTCCACAATACTTCCATTTTCTCTTAGTCATGAGCTCCCTCCAGTAACTCTCCGAATCTCTTGTAGAATAATAATAAGACCGTATCTCCAGCTAAAGTTACGGAAATACGGTCTCATCCTACTTTAGTACCGATAATACTCTGGCAGCAAATCCCTGCCTTCTTTCACACTTCTATTCACTATATCGATTAACTCTTCCATAGTTCCGAAGATCATCTCGGTAGGAATACCATCATCAAAATGTTCATTGTAAAGGGTGTTTAAATCTCGAAACTCTTTCGTATCTATATTATTCACAGCTTCAGTCCAGCCATAATACTTGGGTAACAAATTATAGCCATAATCACTACTTTCCTTAACCTTATAGTGCAGACCTTCTATTGTCTCTGTCTTAGGGATCTTATGTTCACTTAGAACACCATAATGTTCACTATATTCTTCCAAAATATTCTTATATTCCTCTGATTCCAACATATCCCATACCAATCGCCCGTCTATGCTCATTTCTTCTCCTCCTTTTGTAAGATCATCTCTTAATTTATCCTGATTCAATTCGTGTATCAATTCATTCACTTCATGAAAATAAAAATCCACCTGCTTTTCCTTCGCTCTTAGCGATTCCTCTAATTTCTTACGTTCTGCCGCTTCCCCAGATAAACGAACTTCCGGCCTGGAGTGGCTATACCATAACCAACCGCCAGTTGTAATTAAGACGATGAATACAATTACTCCACAAAGCTTCCATTTTCTCTTAGTCATGAGCTCCCTCCAGTAATTCTTCGAATCTCTTATAGGCAGTTGGGAAATACTTCCTAAAATTAGCGCGCCTAGTTGGATCAAATTGAGCTTCATAACAATGAGCAAGAGCTTCTATATATATTTTATCAGGATTTTCTGTCCAATATTTCACAGGATGCTGCCATTTCCCCAGGATTCTCTTGGTATTCTTATTTACCTTTACTATACTTAATCCACTATAAAGATCGGATACCGCAGAAAGGCTATTGGGCATTAATTCCTTACTTATTTTCTCGTATAATTTCTTGTAATCAATTAATGATTTCTCCTTCCCATTCCAATAATCCGGATTCATAATGTCTTCGAGTCTTATTTTTGTATTGCCTAGCTTCGATATTAGTTTAGGATCCAGCTCGCTTAAATACATTGCATTCGCACGAGATTCCATTATATTTTTAAAATCAGCTCTTAAATTCTCCCGGAAGGTCTTATCATCGGATAAATCGCCCGCAGCATGATCAATGTAATGGCCATACTCATGAAAGAAAACTACACCTGTACCTTTATCAGTAAAATCACCTCTAATATTCAGAAAAACTTTCTCCTTGGAATCACGATAATAAGAACCATCATCAACACCCGTGAGTTCTTTCATTGAGTCATCTTCCACATACTTCAAAAATACTTCCTGCGCAATAGGTGTGCCCTTCATATATCGTTTAATCACTTCTTTAAGATATGTATCATGATCTGCCATCCCGGAAAAGGTCCCCATCTTCTTAATGAACAAGGCTTCAATAAGCTCTTTTCTCGTAGGTGCGGCTCCCGAGGTTGCATCCACAGGTTCGGGTATCCTTATCTTCAGGAGATCATAATAAGCCGGGGGCTTCGGAGGAAATGCGTTAGGTAATAGTGGAGTAAACACTTTTGCAGCGTCTGCCTGTTCTTGCTCACCAAAATTGATCTTGCCCTGTTCACCCCGTTTTTGCCCTAAGGTTAAGTGGAAGCTGCCTGTACCGGTGTGGTTGTCATAATTCTCTTCATAATTAAGTACATAAGCTTTGGTAAAGTTTAATTCACGTACAATCTGTTCTCCTTTCTCATAGACAATAGACACCTTCCGGTAAAAGTCCGCTTCGGGAGCATAGGGTAAATACGCCCATTTGGTGAGTTCCAAAATACTTTTTTGAGTAGTCCGCTGTTCACTCTTAAGGGAAGGTTCTATTCTTCCGACTATTCTTAGGACATACCCCGTATCCCCGGTCCTTGCCATCGCATTCCCAATAGTATTGTGTAGATATTCGGTAGATACTAACGATTCTTCATACAATTCAATGATGTTGTCTTCCGTATCCAGCCCTTCAATTCTCATGGAAAGTCCCATCCATCCACCTCGATTCGCCAGTTTTCCAATTATATCCTCAAGACATAAGAACCATTTTTTCCTTTATTATGTATATCGGTTATAAAATATTTTTTCATTATATTCCATATAAACAATAAAATTCTTCCACAGCAATGGGAAAGCCCCCCGTTTGTGAGACTGGGATCAAAACACCTTACAAGTCAAAGAAGCCAGTCGCCGGAAGTGGCGACTGGCTATTTAGTTTCGCTTGAATCGCTTGATAAACTCTACCTCTCACTCGAAAAACCCCAAAAATTCTTCAATCGAATCCGCTAGAACACCGTTTGGATTTTCGTCATAAGTGTCAAAATAACCGTAACCGCAATCAATCCACTCAACCTTGCCTGTGTCATTATTAAGGAGGATACAAATATCGCCGATGTTGACAAACAAGGAACCGATCATCATCCGTTTGCCAAAATCATTGCCGCCGGTCCATTCACGAAACCCGTATGCAATAAAATCCGCAAGCTCTTTTTCCGAGCCGGGCATACTCAACATGACCTCGCAGTTTCCTTCACAATTGTTGAACGAAAACCAAGTATCCCAGCGAGTTCCTTGCGGTTTGATATGGACTTTCTCTCTGAGATTTAAAACACTGCTGTCCATCTCCCCAAATGAGCGAGTATACAAGCTTTTTATGCCCTCGCATAATGGAAATCCAACCTTCTGCTCGGCCTCCGTAAAGTCAATCGCCAGGCTCCCGCGTTCTTTTTTTGACAAATTAGTTAGGTTCATCATATTTCCTCCCCTGAGTAATTAATGCCTCTGCAGTACGCCCCCTCCCTTTACAAGCAAACCTTGTTCTCTTACACTTGAAGGTACTATGAAATAAAAGGAGGAAGCAGCTTGGAGCAACAATTTTTAATAATGGCACCTTTATCTGAACTGGCTTATTGGCCGGATGAAGATGCGGCAGAATATTTGGTACATCCTAACTTTCAGAACATCATGGACGCTCTGGACATTACAATCCCTTTCCATGACATCTATGAATATGCTCTGGAACAGCCTGTCCATACTGGTCATGTGCTTAAATATGTCCATAAGGATCAACCTGGAACTTACATTATCCTGGACACCTATCAAGATCCGATAGACCAGCTGGGCATGGTACAGTTCGGATGGCGTGCTACCCATAATCATAAGCTGATTCAGCAGTTGTCCCGAAAACTGTATGATGAGTGCGAACACAAAGTCTTTTACCATGAAGGCCAGTCTGTACTTTATAAGCTGACAAGACCTGAGCAATATCCCCTTACCCTCCGTTATGGAGACAGAATATTTCAACAGGAGCTTAAAATCTACCAGGTATAGACTACAGCCTCACAATCCGCCGGTAATGCAGCTGATCGAGCCAATCCATCCATTCCTGTTCGTCTTCATGATGGTCATGGTAATATACAGCCGTTGTCAAATAACTGAAAAACTCGCCCGGACCGCCGCTGTGAATAACCATACCGTCGCCTCCTTTGCCAATCGACCCACCGTCTCCAGTCCTGGTCAGCTCCTTCTGATATGGATCTCCCAGAAAGTAAAGCCCGAAAGCATTCGGCAGCTCAAGATGCATGGAATCGTTCATTCCGTCTCCCCATGGGAACAAGGTCCGGCAGCCAGCGCCATACAAATACTCCCATTCGTCTTCAGTCGGAATGTCAAATTCCCGCTTCAATGTGTAATCGGCCCAATCCTCGAAATCCTCACTTTCATTGAACAGATAGATGCGGATCTGTTCACCATCACGATCCAGACGATAGGAAGGATAGTATTCGCGGTTTCCGTTAGAATTGTTCTTGAACGTATCCAACCGCTCGAACAGCTCGGCGTGTTTCTCTGCATCCAGCTCCCGGGCAGTCACTTCTGTCCAGCCAACAGACTGGGTATTACGTTCTACCAACATCGGCTGGATGACAGCGTTTCTGACTGGAGTCATTATTCCGCGCAGCCTCTCCTCCACCTTCTCGGACGCCACCCTGATTAGCGCAAAACTTTCTTCCATAACCCTGGAGGCTGTACTGTCCGGCTCCCCGGACCATCCGTCCCAGCCCAAGGTTACCTCGTTGCCGGGAACAAATACAAATTCGACCCCTTCATAGGCGCACACTCCCGTTTCCAAACTCTGCCCATAACGTTCAAAGCGCTCCAGCCGACAGAACGAGAAGCCTTTCGGCAGCCGTTCCTGCAGCATTTGTTGTTTTTCAGGCCCGGATAACCGGCTCCACGCCGCATGATTCAATGTAACCATCTGATTGTCCCCTCTCATAATAAATGCCAATCTGCTCTCAGGAAAACCCAGTTTATATACGTCGTCCAAATTTTTTCAAGTATTCCTCCACGTCATTATAGCAGCTCTCTCGCCAATAAAGAGATGTCATTCCCTCCATTTCAAGCCGCTAATGACCCAAAAAACACAGAGCAGCAGTTCTCCGGTAACAGGAGAATCGCTGCTCTGTGTTTTATTACAGTTTGGACTTATAGGCCAGCCTATTATTTAAACGAAACAGATTCCAAAATCTTATCCGTTTCAGCCTTCGACGCATCATCTACGTATGTAAGAATAAAGTTGAATGAATAGCCTTCAATTAATGTGCTGTAATATTCTTGTGTGACTACTCCCAAGTCTCCGTTATCAATGGTACCTTTCAACATGTCCATATCTTTGCCACCGACTTTTACCGTCGTGATTTCTGCAAATTCATACGGCAGCTGGCTTGCCTTCGCCTGCTTTATATAAGCTTCCAGATAGTCCTTACCGTCCTTAATACCTTGGAGCATGCTTAACTTCTCGGCAACAGAGACAATGGAAGGTCCGACTTTACCTGAGTCTAACGAAAATTTGGAAGCCATCAACAGGTTAAGTGTTTTGGTTTTTGCCAGATCCAACTTTTTCTTCTTGTCTGCATTATCACCGGCAACAATTTCCAAGCCAGCCTCCATAGTCTCTATCATCTCATCTTTGTTCTGGAAAACCCATTCTTTTGGGAAGTTAAGGGACACACCAAAGTAATCATTCTTATATGTACCACTTTCAGTCACACCTAAGCTTACTTCTTTATCTTTCCCCCCGCATGCCGTAACCATCATCAGCATTAAAACCATTACCATTGATAATAATCCAACTTTTTTCTTCATTATACCCTCCTGATGTCTCTCTCTTTTTTAAACACCAGATAATTTTAGCATGTTGCCCCATCATTTCCCACTATATAAAACTATAGGGAAGTGCTAAAACAATGACATCCGGGTCGCGACAGAAACAGCTTCTGAGCTGGATCGAACATCCAATTTATCAAAAATAATTTTCTTATGATGATTCACTGTACACTCTTTGATTTTTAATTCTGAAGCAATCGCTTTTCCTGTCAGTCCTTGAGAAATCAGTTCAAGTACGTTTAATTGACGTTCACTTAGTTGTGCTGAAAGCTGTTCAGCGGCCTGATTTACAAGCTGGTCCTGGTAATTGATCAACATATCTGCCGGAATCAGCTTGGCAATCGCGATCAATTCACTTTTCATATCCGAATTAATCGTGGAGACATCGAGATAACCAACAATTTCTTCATTAACAATTAAAGGAATCGAAAAACAATGCCAATCTTTAAAAAAAGGGTTCTCATGATCTTCAGGCGGTAAATACACAGGACAGCCTTGGGCAATGGCCTCTGATATTGCATTTACACCACAATGATCCTCTGTAAAAAGCATTCCTAAGTGAATAGGCGACCTGCTCACTGTTCTCTCCAAGTTAGGGCTGTAATCCATCGCGAGCAGAACTCCCTCTTCATCCGTAAGAAGAAATAAAAAAGTGCCGGAAAGATGTTCTTTAATATTGAATATACAGTCCTGGAAAACTTCAATTAATAGTTGATTCGGTGCACTTTTCCGGATAAATTGCTGCGTATTCGATAGCAAGCAGCCTTCTTTCCCAAGTCTGCAAGATGTATCGATGATATTAATCATTACTATATTTCTCCTTCCGTTTATGCTCATCCAGATTGTGGATATTCCTTTTATACATATCGGAATAACTGCAGGAGAACTTAAATTTTATGAATAACTCTCTTTAAATTTTAATCTTCCGTTCCTCCTTTCCTTATCTCAAGTTTTTAAGTTCAATCTATATAGAAGTATTTTTCGCGGAGAATGCAAAAAAACCGCCAAGGTTCTGGCGGCGTAAAGCTATACGTTAACGAAATAATAAAAGCGGAACAATTATGTGGGGGGTAGCCAACACTGCCAAATAAGACGATATCTAAAAAAGCCATGGATACATATTAGTCTATAAAAAAATACAATATAAGTCTATTACTTTTTTTGTATAAATTGTATGTTATATAAGCGGCCGCGGCGCAAAACGAAAAATGAAGGGAGACACATTACATGATTACGCTCAGAAAAATCACGCTGGAAAACCGGCGTGCCATCTTTAATCTGGAGGTTTCAGAAGACCAACGCCGTTATGTTGCGTCCAATCTGTCAAGTATGGCTTCATGTTATGTTCTGACCACCAATGGGGGTCATCCGTTTCCATTTGCTATTTATGCGGATGAACAGCCTGTCGGTTTTGTAATGCTGACTTATGGAATCACCGGATACGATCTCCCGTCAGTAGCAGACGGTAATTATTGCATCCTGCGGCTAATGATTGACAAGCAATTCCAGAATCGGGGCTATGGCCGGGCAGCTATGACAAAGATTTTGGAATTTATCCGCACCTTTCCAGCCGGGCCTGCAAATTACTGCTGGATCCCTTATGCAGGCGAAAATTCCTTCGCCCAAAAGCTTTATGAAAGTTTCGGCTTCCGTGACAACGGCGAAATCTGTAACAACGAGTTAGTAACCGTATTGCAAATCTGAAATGCGGCTTAACTATTTATACGGATCAGGAATTTCTTCCCACTGGCTGGTAAAGACATCGGCTTTAATCGTGAATTCCCTGCCCTCTTTCCTGACTTCACCGAACAAATAACCATCCCCGGTAAAGCCGGAAATCCAGTCCTTGCTGACCGGCTCGAAGCCTTCGGTATCCAGAATGGGCTGGAGCAGCTTATACAGCTCCTTCTGGTATTTGCTGCCGTCAGAGATCTCCCACAAATCTATCGCTTCCCTGTTTACAAGGCTTCTCAAGGGATTGCCGGAGATAGCGTCATAAACCGTTCCGGTAAACGGATTGATTTTATAGGTGTTACCTTGCCCTTCGCCGTTCGGCGGATCAGTGAAATCCACAGTGTATTGGTCGCCGTCTTTGCCAAAGGTCCAGCCGGTTGCAGGAAGCCTTTGTTCCATCATGGACTTGATCTCTTGTTCGCTGAGCGGCGGAGCAACGAACGAGCCATAGTACATCTGTACGCTGTCAAGGGTCAGGTCCTTGCCGTAAACAACAACAACATCGAGCGGAAACTCAGTCATAGACGCAGCGCCGGACAAGCGGGCCACGATACGGCCGCCTGTCAGCTCATACGAAACTATAGCACCAAATCCGACCTTCTCCCCCCATGCTGCCTCAGTGTAATCATAAACTTTGCTCATATGCTTTCCATCCAGTTCAGCAGAGACATAGGTATGGTTATCGCGGTGTGTAATGGAGGATTTCAGCCTCTGATTCAGCGCTTCGACCGGATCCTCCACCACAAGCTCTTCCAGGGTAACAGGCTGCAGAACATGAATGTCATTCATATAAAGTCCTGTGCCGGTGCCGGTCGTAATACGAATGAAGATTTCTTTAGTACCGTCCCCGTTCAGGTCAGCTTCATCAATGATCGGAGGCCGCGTCTCGTCTTTACCGGCATCCCACAAGAACGTGCGGCTCACTTCACCCCGTACATTAACTGTGACTTCATGCAAAAGCGTATTCTCCCCTGTGGGCTTAGCGGTCACAGTGATCCCGTTTTTTTCTCCCAACAGAGTCCCTTTGACACCGGATGCAGTGGTATCTTTATCCTGTGAAGCTGCCGGGGAAGCAGCAGGAGTACTCTTCTCCGGGACCGGCGCAGAATTCAGCTTGGCCCCGGTCAGGCTACAGCCGCTTAAGAGCATAATTACGGCCAGGCCCAACAGCGTGTTCTTTGCTGTGATTTTCTTATGCCTTGTGATCATGATTATCCTTCTTTCCATTTCCTTTTTATTGCTTGAAATGCCAGCTGCTCCGGCCAGACTGATCGGGCCAGGTAATGTTTCCAACAGTTTGAGAAGAGTCAGCGCGTAGCTTCTGTGGCATTCCGGTTCAAGATGTGTCAAGACCAGTGCATCACACGCGACCTCCTGATCCGCTTTCATTTGGCGTACGGCATACCACAGCAGCGGGTTGAACCAATGCAGGGCCAGCAGCAAGCTTGTCAGCAGATTCAGTGGAATGTCGCGGCGTTTCAAATGCGCCAGTTCATGGAGAAATACATGGCGGAGCCCGCTTGCCTCCAGAGTATGCAGCGTGGATGCCGGCAGCAGCAGCCTGGGCCAAATAACACCGAGCAGCGCCGGGACGGGAATCTGCCTCGTCTCGATCAGCTTCACCGGACGACGCACCTGCAGTTCGCAAAGACAGGTTTCGAACAACATTCGGATGTCCGGAGAAATGACCTCCGGTTCCCGCCGAACCCTCGCCGTGAAGCGCATTTGCGCCCGGACCAACAGGCCCAGTACCACTGCAGCTCCACCAAGCCATACCAGTCCCAGCAAATATAGCGGCGTCCAGCCTGCATCTGCAGCCAGAGCATTCCCTGTCCCCGGCTGAATAACACTAACCGGCGAGGTCGGATTATCCGGTATTAGACCCGGTATCGTCGTTAGCGGTGAAAGTCCGGCACCTGCTGTTCCAGCGTCAGGCGGGGAGCCTGATTCTCCACCGGTCCACCCGGCCTCAAGCTTAATGCCGACCATCGGCTGCATTGACGGAATGGAGGTAGTCTGCGCCAGTTCTTTCTCCAGCGGCAGCAGATTAAAAATGCTGAACGCGCTCTCCGGTGCCCAAGGAATGGCCAACCTCACAATCAGCGGTATCCATAGTAGATACGTCCAGGCCGGTTTTAAACGATCCTTGAACAGAAACCGGGCAGCCAGGATCAGCAGCGTCAGCACGCTCGCCATAGCGGACAGCGACACTACCTTGACGAACAGATTGTATGCAGCTTCCAGCAAGCAGCTCAGTCCTTTCGTTCATCCAAAATTCTCTTCAATTCATCAATATCTTCCCGGGACAACTTCTCATCCTGCAAAAAGTTGACCAACATCGGACGCAGAGTTCCGCCGTAGATCCGTTTCAGAAACGATTGGGTCTCCGATTGAACGCATTCCTCTTCCCGTACAAGCGGGTAATATGAATACACCCTTCCTGTCTGGTTGTACCCGACGGCCCGCTTCTCGGTCAGACGCTTAATCAGTGTCCGTACCGTCTTCGGGTTCCAGTCCCGGCTGCCTTCCAGCACTTCAATAATTTCACCTGCAGTGCGAGGGGCCTCTGCCCACAGCACCTTCATTACTTCCCACTCGGCATCCGAGATTCTTGGAGTTTCCGTAGACATATTCTTTCCGCCCTTCTACCCGTTTCCATGACTACAATTGTAATCCAATTCCAATAATATACAAGTATATCTCATTTATGTCAACCAGAAGCAGCTCTTATCTGCGAGGTTTCATGCATGTTCAGAGTTTTCCGGCGAAACTGGGCCGTTCCCCAAATTAACTCTATTGACGTTATAATCCACTAGTGTTATATTACACTCATGTAATATAAGGAGGAAGAAAATGTATAGTCTCTCCAACGTGGAATTCATCTTATTGCAAATTATTGCGGAATCCAAGCAAGCGTCAGGTTACCAGATTAATAAGCTGATCGAGCAGCGGGGTTACCGGGAATGGGCGAACATAGGCACTACTTCTATTTACAATGGTTTGCAGAAATTGAAAGACAAAGGCCTGATCCGATCCGAACAATCCGGCCACAAGTCTGGTAAAGGTCCTCTCCCGTCCACTTTTGTCATGCTGGAAGACGGTATGCACACTTTGAGAAATGAAATCATCCTTAGCCTAACTACCTCACGGGAACGGGATAACCGTTTCGATCTCGGGCTGGCGGCTCTCCCTTTTATCGGTATAAATGAAGCTGTAGAAGCATTGCAGACACGGCAGATTTTTCTGGAGGAGTCATTGAGGAACATCGCGCAAAAATATGAATCACAAGGCGGCTACCGGTTGCCGTTGCACGTCAGGGCTCTTTTTCTTCACCCGATGAGTCTCATCGAGAATGAAAAAATTTTTGTCGCCAATCTGATCAACGAACTAATAGGGGAATTGGAGGGTCAAAATCATGAGGATTGAAAACTTTGCTCCTTATCAGGGAGAACACTGCGAGACCACAGCTATGGGTAATCTGCTTCAACATGCAGGCGTTCAATTATCGGAGCCGATGTTATTCGGAATTGGACAAGGATTAGGATTTATATATTGGGATTCGAAGGGAATGGACTTTCCTTTTATTGGAGGCAGAGCGAAGCCTGATGAACTGTCTGCATGCCTGGCATCCCGGCTCCAGTTAAACATGAAGGTGAAGGAAACTTCCTCTGTCACAAAAGCATGGCAGAATGTGCAAAGCTGCATAGAGCAAGGTGTTCCCGTAGGCCTTAAATTAGATTCATATTATTTAGATTACTTTACGAATAAAATACACTTTGCCGCCCACTATGCCGTGATCTACGGTATGGATGACGAATACGCCTATATGTCAGACACAGGCCAACAAGGCGGGCTCGTAGCCACACGGTTATCCAGTTTGGCCATGGCAAGGAACGCAAAGGGATCCATGAGTTCCAGGAACCGTTCCTTTACGCTTGAACTGACAGGTGACCTTCCACCGCTTCTGCCTGCAATACGATCCTCTATTCTTAATAATGCGCACGACTATTTGAATCCGCCGATCCGCAATATGGGCAATAAAGGCATCCAAAAAATGAGCAATGAAATTCTGAAATGGCCTGCTCGCAGTAAGGACTTGGAGAAAGATTTATGTTTGACTGCTATGTTAATGGAAAAGGCCGGAACCGGCGGTGCCTTATTTCGCAACCTATACAGAGATTTCCTCAAAGAATGTGTGGACTTGCTCAGTAATTCAAAAATAGAAAAGGCTTATCTGCTGTTTACGGAAATCGCCCTCTTGTGGAATAATGTATCAGCGTCAATTGACAATGCGGGAAGAACCGGAAATCAGCAGGAGCTAAGACGGGGATCCGAGCTTTTAAGCGATATTGCCCAGAGAGAACGCTCCGCCATGGAGCTTTTGTTGACCATATAAATTCATGGTTGAACCACAGTCAGCCCATCTCCTTCCACCTGTCTGGAAACCCATCCAGAATAAGGACAGCATATATCGCACTTAACGAATTTAAGTTCCCAAATCCTTATTTTTTAAAATTAAATTTCGTTCATTTAGATAAAAGCTATATTAAAAGGGTTACAATCTTCCGACATATTCTTATGAGCTTTTAGCTCAGAAAAGATTCGGGGGAGATGGTAATATGTTGCAGCAAATAAAGAAATGGCGATTCGGTTCACCAAGCATAGCAAATACTTTGTCCATTGTACTTTTAGTTATTATTGTTGTCGTCTTCTCGATCTTGGGAACATTTATGTTTTCCAGCACTCGAAGCATACTTGTGAAACAACAAGAATCTATGCTGCAGACCAAGACACAGGCACTCGTAAGTCAATTCGATGCTCTATTTAAGGAAAAGGGCTCACAAGTTAAACAAATGGCAACGAATGATATATTTAAACAATACATTGAAACCACTGAATCTCCGGAAATGGCTATAACTTCCCCGCATGCCAATGAAGTAGTGAAGACTCTGGCAGCCATTGTAAAAGCAGAACCCTCTTTTGCAGATGCTTGGATTGCAAGTATTGACGGCAAAGGTTTTTACCTTTTGAATGACGGCAAGGCATCCGATGCAGCCTTTAATATTAAGGAACGGCCATATTACAAACCGGTAGCCGCAGCAGACGGACTGTACTATTCCGATCCTTATATTGACATCACTTCGGGCGATACGCTGATGGGTATCTTTTATCCGATTAAGGATGATAACAATGCATTAATCGGTTTTGCAGCGGTTGATATAGCCTTTAAAGACATCCCTGCCATAATGGAAAGCTACAAGCTTGGCAGCACAGGTTATTCCATTCTGGTCTCCAAAACAGGTGATATCCTGTATCACCCTGACCAGACTAAGGTATCCAAGGAAAAGATTAATGAGTTCCCGGGCGATCTTGGAGGAATCGGAAAGAAAATGATAGCTGGCGAATCCGGGGTACAACTGATTGATGACAACGGAGAAAGCCGGTACATTGGCTATGCTATCAGTAAAGATACCGGATGGTCCGTAGGTTTGACCATTACGGAGCGTGAAGTGCTCTCAGAATTAAAAAAGTTCACCTGGGTTACGCTTGGCGGGTTTACTGCAGCTGCGATCCTGCTCGTTCTATTTTCTTATCTCACGCTCCGTTACCTGCTCAGATCAATCCCCATACTGCTCACTAAAATCAAGCGGGTGGAAAACGGGGATTTGACAGTTCAGTTTGATGCCCATTCCAACAACGAAATCGGACAAATTTCAAACGGAATCTTCAATATGGTCCAGAAAATTCAAGGTATGCTCCAGATGGTCGGCACCTCCGCTGAGGTATTGAACCAGTCTTCCAAGGATCTGCAATCCATTTCTTCCAGAACGGCTATAACCATGAACGATACAGCGACGGCCATTAATGAGATTGCCAATGCGACCAACTATCAGTCGATCGAAACAGATACTATATTGCAAAAAACCGGATCTCTGTCGGGCCAAATTGACGAAATCGCCAGTGATGCCATAGCCATAGAAACGATGGTGCAAGCTTCTGCTGACCAAAGCGAGCTGGGGTTGGGTGTATTGGATCAGTTATCCAAGTGGGCGGAAGAAAATCACAACTCCACCCAGTCGATATCGTCAGCTATTCATGATATTGATCTAAGCCGCCATGAAATTTCAAGCATTGTGGATACAGTACATCAAATTGCCACACAAACCAATCTGCTGGCGCTCAATGCTTCCATTGAAGCCGCCCGTGCGGGAGAACAGGGCCGCGGGTTTGCCGTTGTTGCCGGAGAGGTTCGCAAGCTGGCGGAGCAGACCGCACAGGCCACACAGGAGATTGGCAGAAAGGTACATGAAATCGAGGAAAAAACTGTTGCATCCGTTAAATACACAGCACAGGGTCTTGAAATTGCTGAAGAAAATGCAAAATCCGTGGAGGCTACGAAGCAGGTATTCTTTAGCATTAACAAGGATTTGGAGGCCTTGAAATTACGCATGATTCAGATCAGCAGCAACACTTCCAAGGTCCATAAACATAAAGATGAAATTCTCCAGGCACTGGAAATCATCTCTTCCACTACAGAAGAGAATTCCGCTTCAACGGAAGAGGTTAGTGCAAGCACGCAGGAACAACTGGACAGCATTGAACAGGTCGCTGAACTATCCCAGCAACTCAGTCATTTGTCCAAAAAACTTCAGGATGAGTTGAACCAGTTCCAGGTCGAATAGTGCTCAAGTTATCCCCTGTTAACTCAATAACAGAATCATGCTAAGCAGGCAGCGCGCACCGATATTCCATCGGCGCGCGCTGTTTGTGTTAATTTATCTTTTTGATCCGCAGCACCAAAATTTCAACAGGTATTCGTTTCAATACTGTTGTTGTCTCTATTTCCTCTGCGCAGCTTACCCTTGAATATCGGCATAACCAGCATATATTGCAGCATAATAAGCGCCAGCGGAAGAATCAGCATCCATATATTCAGGTTAAACGGTATATAATCACCAGTCTGAAGAGATAGAATCCGTAAAATCCGTTCTGTAATAAACACCGCAAACGGAAGAGTAATAACATAGAGCAATACCAGCAGCGGTCTGTACACGTCAATCAGCAAACGGCTGATTTCGGCTGATTTGTAACCAAGCAGCCGGAGTATTTTCATATCCCGGGTACTGTCCTGAAAATTAAGCAGGAGAATCAGGTATATCAGTAAAACGCCAATTACAACGCCAATCATTTGATTAATGACAGCACTTGAACGACTTGAAACAGCGCTGCTTTCCAGCGCAGCTCTTTTATCCGCAGCAGTTACCACTTTAACGTTGGCGGAAGAATTCATTTCATCACTTAACTCCCCCGAATGCAGTGAACGCTCCACCTTCATCCAACCAGCGAGGTTATCTTTGGAAGTATATATCGTATCCGTATCCCCGTTTTGACTGATCGACTGAACGACAACCTCCACATTTTGCCGATCCAGTATAAGGTTGAGAGTATCCCCCTTCTTGATGCCATATAACCAGCTGAATGAGCGGCTGACAATGACTCCTTTCAGGTTATCCATCCTGAGGCCGTTATTATTGGCATCGAGCAGCGTGAACAGCGTCCCCCCGCTATCGAGTCCCAGCATTTGCGCTGAGATGATACTGCCTTTCTTTTGCTTTAGTTGCACTTGTTGCTGGAGATAATACATCCGGGAGGATCTGGCATTCGCATCATCATTCTGAAATTCCGGATAGGTAATGTCATAGGTATAATCAATGCCAGCCATTTGGGCATTCAAGGCTGTACCGCTGGATTGATATAAGGAATAACTTAGCAAGAACAACAAGGTAGTCAGCAGAATCGCACAAGCACTAAGGATTAAGGCATTCCATTTTCGCAGTGCAACACGGAACGGCAACCGCCACTTCTCCGGCAATAGATTAACTACCCGGTTGGCAGCCCGCAAGACACCCTTGACCGGCCGCGGCTGCGCTGAAATGTTTAACAAAGCATGGGTTTCTTGCTTCAAAAACGGAACCGCTGCATAACACGTTATAAGAACTGCTCCCCCGACTGGAAATAAGATGCCTTTAACGGCTGACCCGAAATGAATCCCCCGTTCAAAAAACGGGAAGGAATAAGTGCTTTCCAGCATGCCCATGAGCACGTTGGATCCAAGATATCCTAACCCCATCCCCAAGAGGCAACCTATGCCTGCAATTCCGAAGGTAAACCTTATCAGGACAAAAGTTATTTGCCTCCCGGTAAAGCCAAGTGCTTTTAAACAGCCCAAATCTTGCTTGTGCAGCGACATGAATCGTTTAAAAAACATATAAAAGATGAAAAAAGATATTAAACCGAGCACAATCAAAAAAGACTGCGCCAGTCCATTATTTGATTCCAGCGCCTTTTGCAGTTCTGTATCGCTGTCTATCTCAGCGGCCGATGCTAAATAAGAAAAAGCTGGTTCTGCCAGCAGGCTTTCCTTTGATAGGTGATCAACGCCCTCTCGCAAGGCTCCGGCATAATATTGACTCTCCTGCCCCTCTAGTCTGTCATAGACTTCCGGTAAGACAAGAACGAACGTAGCATCGGAATAATTTTGCTGAACCTCACCAAAGGGTATAAACGATAAGTAATCCGGCAAATACATTGAACCAGTAATCGTAAAGCTTACTTCTCCGATTCTCCATGAATCGCCAACTTGCAGGTTATTCTGTTGCAGAAATTGCGGCAAGACCGCAATTTCATCTGCTTGCTCCGGCAGCCTGCCCTTCACGATATAAGGCATATTCAGCCGCTGAGGTTCACTAAGCAGAAAATAAGTCTTGTTCTCCCCCTTCACTTTCTTAATGCTGCGTTCCTCGGTAATCAGTTTATTCTCTAACCCCTTCAATACCCTGTTCTTGTCTGCTGTGCCGGTGAACTGGAATCTGACATCTTCCTGGTTTTGATTTCTCAAGTAGTACTCCATATTCGTTACATTCCGGTCAACTGAAAATTGCACGAAAAAATACATAAAAGAGGTTAACAAAATAATCAACAGCAGCACTGCTCCATAAGCACGGTTTTGCTTCAACAGGCTAACTATTTGCTTTTTTAAATAGTGCAATCCAATTCCGCCCCATTCCCCTTCAGTCTGCACGCGCTATACCCAGCTCATTTGTTCCACAGGAATAGGATTCTTCTGATGTATATCTTTAATCATCGATCCATCCTTAATCGTAATCACACGATCTGCGGTTCTCGCGATTTCGTAATTGTGGGTGATGAAAAGTACAGTTACACCATATTTAACACAAATCTGATGCAGCAAAGAAATAACCTTTCTGCTGTTTGTTTCATCCAGAGCCCCAGTAGCCTCATCGCAAAACAGCATACGCGGCTTCTTGATCAAAGCTCTGGCAATGGCTACCCGCTGTTGCTGGCCTCCCGACAATTCGCCTGGATATTGGTCCAAAACACCAGATATATCCAGCATCTCCGCCAATTCTTGCACAGAATACGCTCCACCCGATGCAGGCGCACCAATCCTGATGTTCTCTTCTGCCGTGAGATGGGAGAGCAGCAAATATTGCTGGAAAATCTGACCGATATCTTGTCTGCGAAAATCAGCAAGCTCATGTTCGCTGAATTGTGTAATGTCTTTGTCTCCGAAGAATACAGTTCCGCTGCTCGGCTTTTGTAATCCGGACATGATGTTGAGCAAGGTGGATTTTCCTGACCCGCTTGGCCCAATGATAACCGTGAAGCTTCCTTCCTCTATTTCCAGTGAAACCTCTTTGAGAATGAGTTCATTGTTCCTGTATTGCTTCGTTACCTCGTTAACTGTAAGGATTGTTTTCATAAGGGGGATGGCCTCCGAACAGATTATTTTGAAACCACTTGAACTGCTCCTCCAGAAATTCATCTGTAAGATCAACGGATAAACCCAGCACCCTCAGGCCCTCTAAAAATATCAGCAACTGATTGGCAACTATATCCGGGGAGGCTAACTCCGTCTCTTTCCGTTCATTGCCGTACTGGATCAGCCTGCTGAGAAAAGCCGCTGATTGTATGTACTGCTGCTGTAAGAACTCCCTGTCTGATTTGCTTTTGTGTGAGAGGAAAAACTCATAGGCTGCAGTCATCATGCTGTTATTAATCTGGCGTAGCTCCGCTCTTTGCCCGGACAAAAACAGCTCCATGATTTCACGATAGGGCTTGCCTGCCCCCATCATAGATTCAAAGATTTCCTCTGTATGTATGGCATTTGCACGCAACAGTTCGCGGAAGATATCATCTGTAGAGCTGTAATAACGGTACAAACCACCTCGGCTAATCTGGCACTCCTCTACAATATCGCTCATCGTCACAGCATGAAATCCTTTGCGAACGAATAACTCTAGTGCTTTACTCAGAATCAATTGTCTCTTTTCCACTGATTTTTTGGCCATCCTCATTCCTCCAATCGCTAAAAGAACTTCCACTCAAAAATGTGACACGACTGTCGCTTTTTGATTTTATGACACCACTGTCGCTTTTGTCAATATACGTTTGTCTGTCCACAACTGGATGAGCGCTACATTGTGTTGAACTTCACAGTTACTCAATCCGTCCATCCTCCTGGCCAAAAACTGTGCTAAAATCACATATAAGCCAATACAGAAATAAATCCAAGAGGTGCGTAAAATGGGACAAGGCTACAAACTGACCTGTGATCACTGTACATATACTGAAGATATATATATTGGAATTGGTTTCTATTATTTCAGCTTGGAGTCCATTGCCTCATTTGTAAAAGACCTTGCGCTCAAACAACAGATTGAACATTTTCAAAAAGATCCTGCCACGACCTTCGACGCTTATAAGGCTTTATATGTCTGCCCATCCTGTAATGCTGTCCGAAATGAATTATTTATGAAAATGTGCTCGGACACATCTCAGTTTGTAACGATCTATACTTGTAAAAGATGCATGGATACCCTGAGGCTTACACCCTTGGAACACTTGGTGCCTGTTCATTTGAGTTGCCCGGAGTGTGAACACGGACAGTTGGAGTCCACATTTTTTATGGACTGGGATTAGTATTTGTGGGGGATTCTTTAAAGCAGTAAAATGAGGAGTTGTAAAATGAATAGATTTTTTGAGGCACTATCCTATGTAAAAGAAATTTTGTATGAACCTAATCAATTAACGATAGCATCCGTCCGGGAAGAACCCCAAAATTCTGATTATGGGGCTGGTGTATTCCAGCTGAATTCTAAATCGGTCAGATTCAGAGTTGCCAAAATAACACCAACCAAAACAGGACAATTTGTCGCAATATGGGAAAAAGATTGTCATCATAAAAACCAAGCCTTTTCATATGAAAAGGCCACAGACTTATTGGTTATTAATACTTTTGATGCACCTAATAATCGCTTTGGACAATTCGTTTTCCCAAAAGATGTTCTTGTGAAACATAATATCCTTACAACAACTAAGGCAAATGGAAAAATGGCCATTAGAGTCTACCCTAGTTGGGATACCCCCACCAGCAAACAAGCTATAGCTACACAAAGCTGGCAATTACCCTATTTTGCTATTGTAAATAACAAAGATTGTTTACAGACACAGAAATTAATAGAATTATACTCCAGCTGATCCCATGTGCAGTTTGTAGGGCTGCAATCTAGCCTTCCAGAATTCTGGTCATATACAGGGCCGGATCGGCCATGAACTCCGCGAATTTAGCCAAAGGAGCATATTCCTGATGCTCTACATCGTAGTAGCCGATCTTTTGTGAGCCCGGATGCCACACGATAAGGATATCCGTGTAATCGTCTACTTCTGCCGACAGGCGCAGCAGCTTTTGCCGGCCGGACTTCATTTCAATCGTGCTGTAATGGTGTATGCACGTTCTCCGTCTTTTTCGGCGAGAGTTACATCCGCACCGCGTTCAATTAGTGAGTTAAGTTAGTTTATTTCTATAAATCACTTTATTTACCTCATGTCTCACCGTCCGATGCCCTGCTTTAATCCCTTTACCGATAGCAATAAGCATTACATCCAGATATCTTTCGGAAATATCCAAAGTTTCCTTTAGCTGCCTGGAATCATAACCTGACATTGTAATTGTGTCCAGTCCGGCTTCATTCGCCAGCAACACCAATGACATAGCTGCAAGACTTACATCTCTGGTTAATTCCATCCGGAGGTCCTCGTCTGATTTACTGGCATAATATCCGATGGCCGCATTTGCCAGGTAGTCTCTTAAAGATTCATCGAAATAACCAGCTTGAAACCCTTCCTCGTGAATCTGAATAATGTTGTCGTCCTGGAACGCTTTATAATCACCAAGCATCACCAATACAGCGGAGGCGTCTACCACTTGCTGCTGATTGTATGCTATAGGTAATAATGATTTTTGAATTTGAGGATCATCAATAATCAGGTACCGGACAGCCTGTACATTATTTCCATTGGGTGATTTGCTTGCACTTTCAATGAATGAAGCCAGCAGTTCCGGGCTGATTTTATAATCCGGATCATAATGCCGGACTGAATTCCGATGTTCTAAAATATTTTTCACACTCATGTTATTCACTCCCACCTTTATTTATCTTGCTTTTCAAATTATAGTAGTAAAGATTACACAGGAAAATAACGCACAAAATTGTGGTTTACCCACTTTTAAGTGCCTATTGGGGAGGAACGGGACTTGGTCCAATATAATTCAGGGATAAATATATTTATGAATATTGTGGGCGGAAAGTGGAAGTGTTTAATTCTTTTCTTTTTGAGCCGGAATCCGGTCAGAACCAAGGAGTTTTATGAGTACATTCCGGGGATCACACAAAAAGTATTAACCGATCAATTGCGTCAGCTGGAAAAAGACGGACTTGTAAAAAGAGAGATCTTTCAGGAGGTTCCACCAAAAGTAGAATATAGTCTAACGGAGTTGGGCCAATCTTTTGTGCCCGTGTTAAATACAATGTGTGACTGGGGCCATGAATATGCAGTGTTGAAGGAGATAGAGCGAGACGGACAATTTTACTGCACGCACCAAAATAATCCTCAATAGCAGGACATAAGGAGGTTTATCGTGGGGGCATTCCAGTTGTGCCGGATTGCCCCCGATCATTAACTAGAGCTAAACAGCTTCCTTCTCAAGGGGGCTTACAAGCTCTCTTTGTCTTTTAATTGCATGGTTGCAATACAGGTGTCGTCGTTCTCAAAAGTAGAGATGGCGGATTCCGCGGTTTTCCCGTCATGCTCCACCGTTATATGGTATGTTTTGTCACGCGGCAGCCACAGATCAATAAATCCATTGTCTTGTGATTTCATTGTAGTTTTGTCCATTACGGAGTTCCCCTCTGAATCCTCAATCCCTACACTGAACTCTTCATCCGTCATTTCGCCCTGACAGCCAGTGAGGCTATGGATTGCGCAAGGGTGTGTTTTATCTATGTAAGGCGCGATGGACAGAAAAAACTCATCCTCAGGCAGATTGTAGGTGATTTCTTTTGAATTGTCACCAGTCACGATAAGCTGCCCGGAAGTGATAGAAGCCGATTGGGCCGTTGTGTTGCCTGTACTGAAATCATGTACCATTTGTTTAATATTAGGTGCTATGTCATGTTCAGGTTTTTGTTTTTCGGTGTTTCCCGCAAATAGGTATGTCCCCAGCGCGATAGCAACTACTCCAGCAGCCGCCAGCGTTTTTTTGTTCATCTTGAATTCATCTCCTTGTCCGTTTATTTTATTGTAACCGAGATCGTACAATTGTGCGCGTGGCACAGATGATATTCGCAAAAGAGTAACAATATCAAAGAAGGCCGGTTGTCCAACTCCTCCTGAGTGGATACCGGCCTTTGACAAAGGAACAATAAGATTATGACGTTATTACGCGTGTATTTTTCCAGCGCAGCTTATACAGTTCAGGAAGCACAACTCCGATCAGCACTATAATGACGCCAGTCCACTGCAGCCAGCTTACATGCTCATGCAGTACAAATGAGGACAGCAGAACTGCAACCGGCAGCTCGGCGGCACCAAGAATCCCTGCCATTCCGCCGCCAATATGGGGAACACCGATTGCAAACAGCACAGGCGGAATAAAGGCGCCGAACAAACCCAGCAGGAAACCATACAGCAGCAATTGTCCCCACAGCAAACCGTTGAAGATGAAGGTTGGCGGGAATAAAATGCATAATAATATAAATCCGCCGGTAATCATCCAGGCGCTCCGGTAGGCCGGGTGTGCGGCAGGAACGGCTTTGCCGCTGAATATAATGAACATCGAATAGCTTACCGCAGACAGCAGGCCTAAAGTGAGCCCCAAGATATTGAAATGGGCGGCACCTTGATCCAAAATCCCCGCGGCCAGCAATGTTCCTCCGAACAGCAGCAGCAAAGTCAGCAGTGTAATTTTATCGGGACGCTGGCGTTTGCTTACAGCTTGAATCAGCACACTGATCCATGTGAACTGGAACAACAGGATGATCGCCAGCGATGCCGGAATATAACGGAGCGACTGATAATACAGCAGACCAGTCAACACCGTCGGAGCTCCGGCGAGCATGAGCAGCAGTCTATGCTTCCAGGTCAGTGCTGTTGACACACGCTGCGTTGCTGCGGCTGGAATGCCGTGGCTCTTTTGTTTGCGGTTTTCTTTGACTTTTGTATAGATAGCCAGCAGCCAAGCGAGTATGCAGCCGGTCAATAACTGTGTACCGACCACTTCCCCGAGCTGATATCCTTTTCCGTAAGCCAGCACAACAATTGTTGATAGGATACCATAGCTCATGGCCCCCACTAAGACGGATATGAGGTATTTCAAATCTTTCATGTTTATTAATCCTCCTGAATCTTCTGAATCGGCCGCTGCACACAAAAAATCCTAACTCCGGGGACAAGGATCATAACATTAGATCCTTGTCATCGTAGTTAGGAAGAATAGGCTTCCTGTAGAAACCCTCGCCCTGTATGTAGCAAATGGCTGCGAGGTTATACGAGAACAGTATGTAGTTTTCTGTGTTTCGACTGTTCATATGTTACACGGCAAGTGAGCAGACGTCAACACTAATTTCTTTAAATTTGTGGTTTTGTCTTAGGAACCCCTATGGAACTGAAGTGTTACTCTTCATCACAGGACGTTTCCTGACGATGATAGATATATGCTGATATTGCCAGGAAAATTATGGAGGTACCGATGAAGATCAACCACAGAAAAGAACCTTTCCGATACACCTTTAAGGAGCCGGTCTCCTTCAACTTGTTTATTGTAAGCATAAATGGAATACCCGCTCCCGCCAAACCCGTACAGGCGCTCATGTATGACATCAGCCGTTCAGGTTGTGGTCTTAAGATGCCGCTTGCGCTTAGAGTAGACAGCAATCAAATCCGGGTCAGCTTAAACCTCGTCCTGCATGAAGAACCATTGCAGTTGGAGGGCACGCTGCGCTGGGGCCGTGAGGAAGCAGATAATCATTATTACGGCGTCCAGCTGGACATCCCCGAACATGAACGCGACCGGCTTCCGCGTGAACTCCGGCTGCTGGCCGGGCAAAGCAAAATCATTGTCAAATAGAAGAGTTGCGGTGTCAGCTTCTTGACAGCCTATGCCGCAACTGATTGACATCCCTGATGGGCGGCTGCCCGAAGAGGCGGGCATATTCCCGGCTGAATTGCGACGGGCTTTCGTATCCCACCTGAAATGCTGCCTCAGCGGCTTCTGTGGTCTCTGACAACAGGAGCCGCCGGGCTTCCTGCAACCGGACCTGCTTCAGATACTGCAGGGGACTCATCGCAGTAACTTCTTTAAAATAATAGTGGAGTGAAGATACACTCATGTTGACCATTTTGGCCAGATCATGCACTTGAAGTCGCTGCCTGTAGTCACGGTTAATCCGGTCTATAACGGCTGCGATTCGCTGGGCATGGCTGCCGCTGACAACAAAAGACTTGATAGTCGCTCCCTGTTCCCCTTGAATGACCCGATACAAAATCTCCCGGATCATCAATGGCGCCAGACCTTCAATATCCTCCGGGTTATCCAGCAACCGGATCAGCCGAATGACGGCGTCCAGCAGAGTGGAGCTGAGGGAACCCACCGCCAGCCCCCGGCTGGAATGGTTCCCGGCTTCCCCGCCAGAACGCGGCATCTGCAGCATATCGACAATTTGATCCGGTTGAAAATTTAACTGCAGGCCCAGATACGGCCGAATTGACGTCGCCTCCAGGATTTGACCTTTGACAGGGAGATGTACGGATGCCAGCAAATACGACCTCGAGTCATAACGGTAGCTCTCCTTGGCCAGCATTACCATTTTGCTTCCCTGGGCAATCATACAAAGAGCCGGCTCATAGATCGCGAACTGCGGTTCCTGCCCGCAGGAAGCGCGGAATAAATGCAGCGAAGGTATTGCGCTCTGGTGCTTTCCATCGGTTCTTGTATGCCGTTCAATCAAGGAAGCCAGTTCCCTCTGCCCTTCTAAGGACAGTTCTTCTTCCGGTTGTGTCTGGTTCATCTTAGCCCCCTCCTCTCTCTTTACTGTAATCCAGCTTGGAGAATTAGGCAATAATCCGCGACAAATGCTATACCTCCAGCACTCTGCTTCCCCGCATAATGATAAGCAGAGTCACCAGTAACCCTATGAGGAGTGTAACGGAAATGAACAAGAAGAATATCTCAGGAAAATGTTGTCCGTCCCTCTTAGTATATCTGTGGCAGAGCAGCAGCCTATTGCTGCTCTGCCTTAAACTGCCTCCGGCTTGTACGGCGTACTTGCGGAGGTTCACAGCCCGCAGTTGCCACAGCGAAATACACCGCTAGGCAATACCGCAGCCTTTCCCCTATTGCTCAGCACGGAGGACAATTTTACCAGCTGCATGATGCGTTTCACTTTTTTTATGCGCCTGCCTGATTCCTTCTTCGTTCATCCAGAAGGTACTGTCGATAACCGCCCGCAGTTTGCCTAGATCGGCTAGCTCTGCAAGCTTCTCCAGCTGACTGCCGCTGGGCTCCATCATGAATTGAACGCCGGTGACCTGGTATTTCTCCTGCAGCTGCTTATCGGGTTTCTCAACAAGAGAGACCAGCCTGCCACCGGGTTTTAAGATCTCAAAGCTTTTACGCTGGATATCCCCGCCCATCGTGTCCAGCACGAGGTCATAGTCTGAGAGGACCTTCGAAAAATCTTCTTCTTTATAATCAATAAAACGATCGACACCGAGCGATTCCAGCAGTTCCTGATTGGGTTCAATCACCGGCTTGGGAATTTCTTTGCCCACCAATACTTCAGGTCCGCCAAATTGTTCAATCACAACTGCCTTCATGCTTCGGATCACGCCTCTCTTCAAGAGAATATATTCCTGAACCAAATCCAGGTTCCTTATTGATTACCCTCCAGACCTGATTCTGTCACAATTTATTGTAAATCTGTATAATGTATCAAAGTGTAGATTTGGAGAATTAGGCAATAATCCGCTAACAGTGAAATATTCCTTTGGAAAATAGATACAAAATGTGTATCCTAATGAGTATACAAGCGGAAACGGCTTCACCGTCGGACAAAAGGACGGAATCCGTTTCAGTGAGAAATAGAAGGATAATTTAGCGTGAAGCATATAAATCCTTCTATTTGAATAGCCAAACCAGTTTAAAAGTCTTCTATGCCAACTAAAATCTGAAGGTTCGGAGGAGAATTTATTGTTATTTGAACATAATTTGAACGGGTGGGATTCCTGGAGCAGCGTTTTCCAATCGAAGGAAGCCTTTTTCCCTTTAGCCAAGGCGATCTTCGATAAAGAAGGATTACCTTTGGTAAAATCCTTAGAGACTCTTCCTCCAGGCACCAACGCAGTCTTCAAAGCCAATGAGCTAATCATTAAAATCTACGCCCCTATACAAACTAACTTGGATACGCAACAAGACTACGCTACTGAACTGGCAGTAATGGAATTTGCTATGAATCACAATATTTCCATCCCCAAGATCATCGGGCACGGTGAGTTTATGGACAAGTATTTGTTTCGTTATCTTATTATGGATTATGTACCTGCCGCATTTTCCATTCAGGAACTTTTATTAGCTTCTTCATCCGAGAAGAAAGAATTTGTAAATCATATCAAACAGATCTCTGTTAAACTCCATCAGCCGGCGCAAAACTTGCTGCCCCGTATTGACCTCAGAATTCAAGACAACCGAATGAACCGCATGGATGGGTTGAATCCGAATCTCATCAAAGAGCTGGCAAGATGCGCTGAGAACCTGGATTATGATGAAGTGGTTTTGGTACACGGTGATATCACGAGAGATAATCTGATCATTGGTACTGATCGCTCCGTTACGCTAATCGACTTTGCAGACTGCATCATGGCTCCAGCCTATTACGAGCTGCCTGCAATCATATTTGAATTGTTCTTATGCGATCAAGAGCTGGTGGCGGTATATATCGGGGAAGAAGACCGCGAATTGTTTCTGGATGCACTAATTAAAGGCCTTTCTATTCATCTTTTCTGTGGTTTCATCTTGAAGGATTATTTCGAAAGAAGTGACATCCCAAGAGATCGTGTAGCAAGCATAGACGAATTAAGGCTGTTGTTGCAAAAACAGTTGTTTCCACATTAACAAGGAGGTTTGCAGAAAAATGAGTGAAGTAGAAAACGCTTCGGGTTGGGACGCTATAGACGCGGCTTTACAGAACATCTATGGAGACCAAGAGCCCAAACACTACGGAACTATAATTCCGTATACGCTGGGAGGCCCTGATCCTCTGAATGGCATCAGTGTGTATGAAGTGAAAGAGCCTGTAGCCCATTGGCATTTTGTTACCTACGGCTTCTCAGAGCTTTACGATAAAGAGAGCAGCGATCCTGAATACAGCGGTTATGGATTTGAATTGACCTTCCGGCTGTCCAAATCAGACAACGAAGATGAGCCCCCGGCCTGGGCATTGAATCTCCTTCAGAATATGGGGAGATATGTGTTTGGCAGCGGCAATATCTTCCGGCCTGGTGATTACATGGACGCGAATGGACCTATTTGTCAGGGAGCAGATACGCTTCTGACTGCCCTCTCCTTCATTGCTGATCCCCAGCTACCGGAGATCGAGACTCCTAACGGGCGGGTGGAGTTTCTGCAAATGATCGGCATTACGCAAGAAGAGCTGCTGGCTATGCAGGTCTGGAATACGCTTGGCGTTCTTTCGGCAATCTCTGAGCATATACCGCTCTACACAACTAATCTGCTGAGAGATTCGCTGCTGAGCCTCCCTGCGGTTTCTGAAGCCGTTCGGATTGGCAGTGAGACAGAGGGTTCAAATACCGGAATTCTCTATGTTGATCAGTTGTCCTGGAATCCTTCACCTGCCGGGGGCATGTCCAAGACATTGACCATCGGCGCAAAGCAGGCTGAGGTTGTTGGTAAATTGCTGCGGGGAAGAATCTTAAAAAAGCGTAACTTGACCTTATCCGGCCCGGAGACCCGGATCGTCTTCGAGCCGGGTGAGGCCAGAGAAGTACAGGAACAGGAGGATTCAGTCACAATTAAGCTTGATCCTGCTTCGGCGGCAGCAATTGCCCTGCTGCTTACCCCGGTAGCCGGATCTTTCGCGGTTCCAGCTTGGCCGGAACTCATTGTGAGTATCGTACCTACCCATATCAAAGACAGTGAAGGAAATATCGTCGAAAGTATCGGATAAGCCCGTTAAAGATTTGAAGCGCTAATAGGCTTTAATGCTGTTTTGAGAAAGGCTTCAATTTCAGGAGTAAGCTTGTTGCCCGTGGCATCCAGCATGGGCAGCAGCTGTTCCAGGATGACCACACTTTGTTGTTTCCCGTTCCCTCCAGCAGAACGTCATCGTAGGCTTTTCTATAAATTATAAGCCCCATTTTGAATTGCAAGTGATCCATTGATTCATCAAATAACCTCCTGGAAGTTCTTTTCCTCTCAAACATCCTTCAATAGAATTACACTTGACCCTTTGGCTCTACTTCATAGGTGGATTGCCGTGTATAATCACTACACTTTCACCCGCATTTCCCGCTGTAATCGTCTTCTCCCTGCCGGATCACACGTATATTTATACTGCGGCGGGTGCAGAATAAATGCTGTCCAATGCATAAATATAACACCTTTTGTCAGTTTCATAGAAATTATTGATAGGCCATCAAAAAAGAATTGATTGGCAAAAGGATGTCAGGTTTTAGTAAAATTCTTTTAAATTCTTAGTAAATGATGGGTTTATCCATATCCACTATACAGACAAGGAGTGTTCATCAAGTGTCTACCCTTACACCGGAAGCCTCAGCTTCGGCCGAAAGTTATGTACGGCGTATCTATGAAGAGGTCAAACGCCGCGATCCTCAGGAACGCGAGTTCCATCAGGCTGTCAAAGAAATTCTGGATAGCCTAGTACCCGTGCTGGCCCGCCACCCCCATTACATGGAGCATGCCATTCTGGAACGGCTGGTTGAGCCGGAACGCAGCATTTCCTTCCGTGTTCCCTGGAGCGATGACTCCGGTCAGATCCGCGTCAACCGCGGCTACCGGATCCAGTTCAACAGTGCTATCGGACCATATAAAGGCGGCATTCGTTTCCATCCATCCGTCTATTCGGGAATTGTCAAATTTCTGGGCTTCGAGCAGATATTCAAAAATGCTCTGACCGGCCTGCCGATCGGGGGAGGCAAAGGCGGTGCCGATTTCGATCCCAAGGGTAAGTCGGACCGGGAAATCATGGCCTTCGCCCAGAGCTTCATGACTGAGCTATACCGCCATATCGGTCCTGATACGGATATCCCCGCCGGTGATATTGGTGTCGGCGCGAGGGAGATCGGTTATATGTTCGGGCAATATAAACGGATCCGCGGAGGCCATGAAGCAGGTGTGCTTACCGGCAAAGGTTTGTTATACGGCGGAAGCCTGGCGAGAAAAGAAGCTACAGGCTACGGTCTCGTTTATTTCGTGCAGGAAATGCTGGCCGCGCAAGGACTAGACTTCCATGGGCAATCCGTCGTTGTTTCCGGTTCAGGCAACGTTTCGATTTATGCCATGGAAAAAGCACAGCAGCTTGGTGCACTCGTTGTCGCCTGCAGCGATTCCGCAGGGTACATCTATGATCCGAAAGGCATCAATGTCGATACGGTCAAGCGATTAAAAGAGCAAGAACGGCTGCGGATCAGCGAATATGTCAAAGAGCATCCCCATGCAGTATATACGGAAGGCAGCACAGCCATCTGGACTATCCCTTGCCAGATAGCCTTGCCTTGTGCCACGCAGAACGAGCTGGATGAAGAGGCAGCGCGGACGCTTGTAGCAGGTGGGGTGAAGGCTGTCGGCGAAGGCGCCAACATGCCGTCTACACTGCCGGCCATTGATTACTTTCTGGAGCATGGAATCCTGTTCGCACCGGCCAAGGCAGCCAATGCCGGCGGTGTAGCCGTATCAGGTCTGGAAATGAGCCAGAACGGAATGCGGCTGTCCTGGGCCTTTGAAGAGGTGGATGAACGGCTGCGGCAGATTATGAAGAACATTTACCGCAGCGCCGTCCGGGCAGCAGATGAATACGAAGTGCCCGGCAACTTGGTGGCCGGTGCCAACATCGCCGGCTTCCTGAAGGTAGCCGACACTATGCTGGCCCAAGGAGTCGTCTAAGACTGACAGGCTGCCAGACTACTGCTTAAAGAACATTCTTAAAATCAGCTAACAAAAAGACGTGCCGCAAACCGGCACGTCTTTTTGTTATGATATTTTCAGCTGTCGATAAGTGCATCGCGTCTGATCTGTCTGTGCTGCTGTTACAGCAATTCGCGGCGCAGGACTTCCGCAGCTTTCGGAGAAAGATAGCCCAGTGGAATATCGAATACCGTCTTCGCCCCAACAGCCCCTTCATTGCTCAGCCGGTAAGCGGCTCTGGCATAGGCTATAAGTACGCTGGCCGTAAATTCTGGATTGCTGTCGAGCTTCAGACCGAATTCAGCAATTTGTTTGCTGCCGTTGCCCGTGACTGCGCTGCGGATGACAAATCCGCCGTGCGGCATGCCGGAATGTTCTGCGGCAAGCTCTTCTTCTGTAATAAACGTCACCGTCGTATCATAGTCGGCAAAATAATCAGGCATGTCTGTAATGGTACGCCGTACGGCTTCCTGATCTGCCCCCTCTTGCGCTACGACGAAGCAGTCGCGGCGGTGCTTTTCGCGGGTGGACAACTGCGGCGTCTCACCGGAGCGAATACGTTCAATTACTGCCTGCACCGGTACAGTATACTGGACTCCAGCCTTGACGCCCGGCACACGGCGGATCGCATCGGAATGCCCCTGGCTGACTCCGGTACCCCAGAAGGTATAATCCTGTCCTTCCGGCAGCACGGCCTGCATTAACAGGCGGTTCATGGAGAAGAGTCCAGGGTCCCAGCCAGTGGAAATCACACCGACTTTTCCGCCCTCTTGTGCAGCGGCGTTTACCTTTTCATAGAAATCCGGAATCTTGGCATGGGTATCAAAGCTATCCACCGTATTAAACAGCTTCACCAGCTGCGGCGTCTGATCCGGCAGATCCGTCGCCGATCCTCCGCATAAAATCATTACATCGATTCGGCCTATGTACTTTTCAGCATCGGAAAGGCGTTCTGTCAGGACACCTGTTTCCTCCGCCAACGGGCCGGGATCGCGGCGTGTAAAGATGGCGACCAGCTCCATATCCGGATTTTGTTGAATCGCCTGCTGTACCCCTCTTCCCAGATTGCCGTATCCTACAATACCTATTCTAATGTTGCTGCTCATGATGATCCTCCCCTGCCGGATAATTCCGGGTAATTTAATAACTTTAATTACAAGTATATATACATCACATGAAATGTAAACATTTTTCAAGAAATAGGCTCGGATAATACGTATACTTCCTTCTTTTATTTTTCCGCAAATTCATATACGATTAAAGCTTAAATCCATTAATTATAACAATCCGGAGGAACCATCATGGCACGACCGTTTTTCGCCCGTCTGCAGGGGAACAGCCGGGGCTGTCTCGCATTTGAGCCTTTTTTCCTGATCCCGTTCAGCATGTTCTCTACCTACGCAACCTTATATATGTACGAGCTTGGCGTTACGGAGATGAATATCGGCTGGATCACAACAATTGGACTTATCGTTCAAGTTTTGTCTTCTTTTATCAGCGGCTATTTAACCGACAGGCTGGGCCGCAAGCGGGCGATTTTATATTTTGACCTGATTAGCTGGAGCTTGGCTACGCTGTTGTGGGCATTTTCGCAGAACCTGTGGTTTTTTGTGGCTGCTGCCTTCATCAACGGTTTTCAGCGTGTGCCGCATGTTGCTTTCTACTGCCTGATTGTTGAAGATACCCGGCCAGCCGACCGTACCTACGTGTTCACACTGCTGCAGATCATCAGTGTCATCGGCGGCCTGTTCGCACCGCTCGGCGGTCTGCTCGTCGCCCAGTACGGAATGGTGCAAGGTGTAAGGATTATGTACGTTCTCGCTTTTGTCCTGATGACGTTCCAGTTTGTCGGCCGTCATCTGACCACCCGCGAAACCGCAGCCGGAATCCAAAAAAGACAGGAGACGCGCGAGCTTGGGCTAAAGCAGAGCCTGATCGAGTACAGCGGCGCTTTCCGCGAGTTATGGGCTGACAGCAATCTGTTGCTGATCTTCGCCGTGTACATTCTGTTCAACTTCCAGGCCACATTGAAGACGACATATCTGTCTCTTTATCTGGCAGACTATTTGCAGCTGGACAACGGCATTCTGTCGCTCTTTCCGGCTGTGTCCTCCATCATTATGCTGCTGACACTCTGGCTGATTATGCCTAAAATTCCGGAGCAGGGGGCGAACCGCTCCATGATGGCGGGGTTCGCATTGTCCGCTTTATCAAGCGTCATGCTTGTGCTTTACCCGTCATCCAGCCTGCTCTGGATCGGCCTTAGTACCATCCTGTCGGCAGTGGGGCTAATGATCAGTTCGCCTTATCTGGAGACCGCTGTCCAGAATGCCATCGACGATGATAAACGCGCCAAGGTCTTTTCCATGCTGTCCGTGCTGATTCTTCTCTTCACCTCGCCTGCGGGCATTATCGGCGGATGGGCTTACAAGCTGGACCCGCGGATTCCGCTGTGGCTGGTTACCGCCGCCTTTGTCCTCTCCTATGCTCTGCTGCATCTATACCGCAAACGGGTCAGCAAGCAGGCTATAGGCCCGGCGTCTTAATCAAGTAAAAGAACAACCCAAAGAAGCCGTGTTCAGCCCGGCTTCTTTGGGTTTACCTATGCAGATGTATGTTACATTTACTTTTTCTGCAGCATTCCCGCGGTAAACTCGGCCCACTGCGGACTGTTGAACGCCGAACATAATCCCTCTTTTTGAAACCAGGAAATATCGTCGGCCAACCGTTGCGGAGTAATTTCCACTCCACTTGCAGTGAGTTCCCGAATGAAGGTCATTGTCTTTTCAACTTCATTAGCTTTGATATAACAATACAGACAATCCATAGCCAGCTTAGGCTCTTCCTTGGACGCCCTCTCCAGATAAGTCCCCCAATCATACCAGCCCTCTTCACTTAAGTCTCTCTGGTTCTCAATTGGCGGGTAGGAGGAAAAGGAGGCGTATTCGTTCTCCTTCTTAAATCCAAGTCCCTCCGCGATGGCCCGGGAGCCGGCATTGGATGAGACGCACAACCATTCAACCCTGTTATACCCTTTGTCAAAACAAAGCTGGACGACACCGGCAACAACCTTCTTGGCCAATCCCAGCTTTCGAAAAAGCGCATCTGTATGAATTCCCACTGCGATGACATCTCCTGCAGAGCAGTCGCTTAAGGACCAGCTGACAATTTGATTCTCCTTACGGATGTAGCAGCCGCAGCCACCTTCCTCAAACCGTTCTTCACTTCCCCAGGCTTGGGCCCACTCCAAGATCCGGTCTGCATTGCCGTAATTTTGTTGCTTCAGGTCTTTCAGGTTAACGGGCTCCATGACATAACCTTCAGGAAGCGACAACTCCGGGTGTATGAACTCCCTGCTGCTGAGGCTGTATTTATATCTTGTATACTCTCTAATGAATCTATTAGGGTGAATGGCTGGGATCTTGTCCCGCCATTCGGCCGAATCGGGGGTTACGTTATTCCAAAAATCCAGCTCTCCTGTAATTTCCTTATTAAAATCGGTGTCGCCTGCATTGCCGGCAAGCAAAATAGTCTCACTCGTCTCAATAAGGACGGCATCCGGATGTTCTGCAGAATTCACTTTTACCTCTCCCGGCATTTCTCCGTTCAGCACCGAAAATACGGATAACTCGTTCTGACTTTCCACAAGATGTCTTACCTTACCATATTCCTCTTTGTTCAAAACAATCATAGGTTAATCCTCCAGATCTGCTGTCAACTGCAATGATTACACAATATACATTTTCAGACCTCCATCCATATTTTACAAGGGATTGTTTGGTTATAACCAATAAATCCAGCCCACGGTGAAAGATATCAGTCTGCTTTCTGCTGAGTGACAAACCCGGAGATCGAGTTTAAATACTCGGTATTGGTCAATTTCCCGGGTGCAAAAAGAGCAGTTATCACGGTCAGCAGCTGTGAATCCGCTAGTGGCTCATTCATCATGGAGTGGTCGGCTTCCGGGATTTTGACTACTGTCAGCAGTCCTGCTGAAATCTCTTTCCGGTAAACTTGCTCTGTTTCTTCCACATCCACGTTGATGTCCTTGCCTCCCAGAACAAGCAGTACCGGTGAATTAAAATAGGTTAATTCTGCCGTAGCATCAGACTTAACGTTTTTGCTGATAAAGGTCCATCTCTCTTCCGTGATGACATGTTCAGGATCGGCTATGCTCAAATATTCCTTGTAAGCTGCCCCGGCCTTTAGCAGGTTCAGCACTTGCTGATTGTATTTTTCTTTCCGCATGATTTCCTGAGCACTTATGCCGGCCTGCTTCATTTCCTCCTTAGTATTGAATTGACCCTGAGTGATCCAGTTTACAGCCGGTGAGACAAGAATGCTGAAAGCAATATGGCGGTTCTCTCTCACTACCTTGGGTATGACCCATCCGGCTTGACTGGCCCCCCATAAACCGATGTTGTCAGCATCGATCATAGACAACGTTTGTGCCCATTCTATTGCTGATTGAATCTCCTGCGCCCGGTCCTCCATACTCTGATCCAGCCAATTGCCCGGAGCACCCCCGATGCCAGGCTTGTTCAGAGACAAGGAAGCATATCCGTTAGTTGCCAACACCTCCCATAGAGGTCTGTACCCTTCTTCATGGTCGGCATTAATCGGGCCGTCTCCATGGACAAAAACAACAAGCCCAACCTTTCCGGAGTACTCCTCCGGCAGCACCAAAGTTCCCGTTAAGATGTCTTGCGGCGTTTCAATCCGCACGCTCTTTTCAGTCATTTCGTAGTCATTCTGATAGAGGATAAACAGAACAGCGGCAGCCATCAGGCTGCCCATGATCCATAATGTGATTTTCATCGCTTTCTTCAAGTAAGTTCACTCCCTGCATGTTATTTCACTCGTTTCCCAGGTCATTAGATGCCAGGCTGGTTCCCGGAAGATTAGATGCCTGAGCACATTGTAACGGGTCCTCCTGATGTCGAATGACAGCTTGCGATAAAGCTGGATCGCTTGGGAATTGCTGCATGATACATGCAGAGAAAGCACTTTGCACCGGGATTGTACAGCCATGTTCTTTGCATAATTCAACAGTTGTTGTCCGGCCCCCTGATTCCGCTCCTTGGAACTGACAGCAAGATGTTCAATGTAGCATTCAGTTTCATGCGGAGCATAGCCCAGCGCACCCAGTCCTGTCAGCAGCTTCAGAACCTTTACAGGGCCATACTGTCGGATAAACCGGATTATATTCACTTGGCTCTGCGGATTACTCCGGGGTTCTGAAGGCTTCCATTTTAAACAGAGCACACCGGCGATCTTCCCGTCTTTTCGGGCAACAAATTGTTTAACAGATACATCTCTGCTGTCAAAGGTCCAAAGCTTCATTAATAATTCAGTCATCTCTCGATCACTCAAATGAACAAGGGCTTGAAATTTGCTTCGAAAAGAGTCAACCAGCAGCTCGCACACCTGCTCATGATCATCCTCATGAAATGGCTCAATCTGAAACTGGGGTAGATGCATAGTTTTCAGTCTCCCTTTCCGATATGCCCACTTTGGCTTGGATTTGATAATGCAGCTGCTCGTTGCTGAACATGGACAAATAAGACTTTTCGATCACCACAATTTGACCTTGGCGAGTATACCCATGCTCTTGTATATATTGCTCCAGCTGCAAAACCTCTTGTTCGAGCTCTTCCACTCGATGCACAGAAAAATTCTTCAGCAGATAGTCACCTTCTTCAAGCACGTAATCGGCTGGTTCCATGGTCTCATAACATATCTTGATCACTCCGCTATCTGTTAAGTAATGCAGATCCTGTTCATACAAATCCGGCGGAGCTGGACGGTGCTCATACAATGTTCCGGCAGTAAGCACTTGATGCTCATCAAGAGACAGCCAGTGTCTCAAATACCGGGGCCTCAAAGAAACCATCACAACTTCCTGATCACGTCCCTCCATGTCCGCCTGTTCCTTCAATACCTTGTGAATGAATTGTTCCAGCTTAACCAATCTGTTGATTTCTTCCTGAACTTTGGTCAGCGACTGTTCAAAAACCTGCTTGTACTGACTGCCGGAGTATGAAGTGAGACATTGCTCGATCTGACTAACCGGAATATTCAGTTTGCGCAGCAGCAAAACATGGGATAGCTGATAAATCTCATCGATCCCATACATCCGGTATTGATTGTCTTCCGTAAATGCCGGGTATAGCACCCCCTTTTCTTCAAAATAACGCAGCTGATGAACAGAAACGTTCATTAATTGTGATAATTGGCTAATCGTAAGGGTATCTCTCATATGCGAGGCTCCTTTGTCTCTTTTGGATATCTCTACTATAAACCTTAGGTCTGACCTAAGGTCAACCGAAACATGCAAAGATCTCAGCCAACTCTGCGCTATATGCTCAATCAACAGCAACAGACCCTCTCCCTAACTGGAAGACGGTCTGTTTTAGAATCTTATATTGAAGGTTTAGATTAGATTATGGCAGATAGACTTCCGAAATGCCGGTAACAACGTTGTCCTTGTAATTAACTTTGCATAAGGGCGAATAATCAGAGTATTGATTGAGAAATTCAATGAATTCCTGCTTAGTTACGTCTTTATAAGAGCCCCAGTTCTCCTGGTCAAGGAGGCTATACTTCGTTTCACCGGTTACTTTCATGGGGTCTGTAAACGTATATTTGTTAAGAATATAAAATCCGCCCGGCAAATCTTCCTCCGTAATGTTCAAATCCTTAAACCGTGCAGAATCCGCCTCAGTCAGCCACTCAACATTGTCAAAATCAAAGGATTCACTGTCCAAGCTGAAGTTCAGAACATAACCTAAAGTAGTGCTTTCCGGAGAGACGGCAAACTCTGCTGCTGTTGCATTATAAATCACCTCAAGCTTATCCTTGGCAACCGTTGGCCCGATAAAAGTTTTGATATACCGGATGGCCACCTGCTGAGGATCAAGGAGCCAGGACTCTTCCCCCTGATCCGCTTGTGCCTGCAAACGGTCATAATATTCTGCGGGCGGGAGATCACTTTGCGGCGTATGATAGTACTCATTGCCACGGGTATCCTTCCAGCGCTCAACGGCCCAAATTCCTTTATCTCCTGCTTTCGCGGGCTGTGATAATAACAGTTGGCTGGTCTCACCCAGTGTCAGTGGAAATTTGACCAGAATATGCTTCCCGCTATAGGTCTCATGAGGCAATAGCTGTTTGCCTTCGAGGAACATACGAAGTGCAGTCTCTTGGCCGGCAATTGTACTTAAATCATATTCTGCGCTCCGGAATGAGCCCAAATAATTCGGAGTATCCTGTTCATAGGAAAAAACCATTATCGGGTCGCCCATGCTGCCCTCTTCGATAAGCATTCCGTCTTTCAGATCAAATGCCCCACTTACTTTAGCCGGATCATCAGGCTTCAGGCGATACTCCAGGTGCCAGATTTGCAAAGAAGCAGGCATCAGATTATCAAACTCTGCCAGCTTTTCAAACTTCGTGATGCTGCTGTCTACAATTTTGAACTTATTCGCCTCATTGCTGGTAAAACCCGCAATTTCTTCTTGAATGAACTGTTCAGCATAATCCCGTTCAGTTAATGTGGTTTGTCTCGGATTACTCATAAGACCCACACTGACAGCAGCAATGGCAATAATAACAAGGATCACTACCCAGAACGCGGGTTTCCTGTAGTTCAGGATGTTGAGAATGCGTCCTTTCGTATTATTCTCACCGAAGGCAAGTGGTGAACCGCCTATGAACCGTCTGCCCGCCGAAAGTGCTAAAAGTGAAGTGGAATAATCCTTTTTGATGCCGCTGCCTAACTGCCGGATAACACTTTCATCACAAGACAGCTCCATATCCTCACTCATTAGAACAAAAGCTATCCAGACCAGCGGATTAAACCAATGTATGCATAATACAGCAAATGCTAAAGGTTTGATCAGATGGTCAAGTCTTTTGATATGCACCTGTTCATGTTTCAGAATATACCCCCGCTCATGTTCACCAAGCTCTGCCGGAAGATAAATCTTGGGCCTGATTGCCCCGAACACAAATGGGGTTGCGAGTCCTTTCATCTCATAGATATTTCCGCTCATCTGCTGTGCAGGCTTCAAGCTCCGAACTAACCGCACCGTTGCCCTAATGCTGTAGAGGAGCAGCACCACAATCCCAAACAGCCATACATATTGGCCCACAAGCAGCCAGATATTCGTATCGGCAGCAGTACTTGTATCCACCACAGATGCAGCGGCAGGTTCAGCCAGCAGGTTATTTAATGCTTGCCCGCCTCCGGCTAATCCGCTAGGTATCTGGGGCGGCTGTATGGCGATCCGCTGAAGCGGAATCTCCTGCGCTTTGGCAGGAATCAGACTGAATACACTTTCGAAGGAGAACGGGCATACGAGCCGGAACAACACCACTGACCACAGGGCATACGAGAAAATCTTGGGAACTTTTCTAAGCAGCAGCCGGGCCACAATCACAAATACGATGACATAGCTGCCGGTAAGGCTCATACTCAATAGTTGCGAAAACAGCGATTCCACCGTTATTCCTCCTTATGATCTTGAATGAGTTTAAGAAACTCGTCAATCTCGGTGTCGCTCAGCTTACGGCTCCTCGTAAATGCGGCCAGAAACTTCGGCAACGATCCCTGAAAGGTCTCCTCTACAAACTGCTTGCTCTGCTGGGCAGAGAAATCATCTTTGGAGATGAGCGCTGCCACCACACCCTCATTGTTTTTAAAAATCCCTTTGCTCTCCAGACGTTTCAGCATCGTATAGGTCGTCGATTTTTTCCAGTTCAGTTCAGATTCGCACAGCTTCACGAGGTCGCCCGACGGGACTGGCTCATGGCTCCAGATGAGGTCCGCAAATTTAGTTTCCATCTCCGTCAGTCTGATTTTATCCATTCTGCAGAACTCCTTTGGGTCTACAATCCGTAGACTAATGTAGTCACAGTTTACAACTTGTAGACCGCTTTGTCTACCATAAGTTCCACTTTTTAACACACGCTGCATTTGGGACAGTTATAGCCGCACAGCTTGAAACCATGAATTTCTGGATAGGGCTGCCTGATGCCAAGGATTGGCTGCAGGAGCATATTCAAAGACTGGCCTCCAGAGAGTTTAAGCATTATGTTAACAAAGAACAGTTCCTGTTCACATGCACACCCTACTGGGAGTAATTACACGAATAAAGGAAACATACGTTCCCTTTATTTAGTTCACATGGTATAATTCATCCAAATACATTAGATTCACTTGGAGGTTAAATATGCGGGATTCAATCTTAGAGGAAAAGCTGGAGCATCCAAAAATCTACAGAAAGCTGGCTAAGCTGAACAGTCTGGAAATGTTTTATCTGGATACACGTACGGAAGGTCCGGTCATTCTTTGTCTCCACGGCAGATGGGGCAGAGCAGAAACGTGGGTTGATTTCATGCGGCATTACGGCAAACAGTACAGAATTATCGCCCCCGATCAAAGAGGTCACGGACTAAGCAGCAAACCTGTATCCAAGTATACAGGTGAAGAAATGGCCGGGGACATTATTGAACTATTGGATCATCTGAAGATCGATTCGATCATTCTGGTAGGCCATTCTATGGGCGGGAGGGTAGCCGGATATCTGACAGCCATGTACCCAAATTACATACAAGCCTTAGCGATATTGGATAAATCCCCAGCCGGGCCTGCCACGCCAAGCCAGCTGCCATTGGATCAGCTACCATGTGTTGAGCCTGTAACCAAGGATTGGCCGCTGCCCTTCTCCAGCCTAAACGAAGCGATGGATTATATCCGGCAGGCCATGGAATCGGAGCTTAGCTATCAATATTTCATGAACAGTCTGATCGAAACCGTCGATGGATACCAGATGATGTTCAGTCCCCAGGCGATGGCTGCCAACATTCATTACAATGCAGATTGGTATCACCTGCTGCCGGAGATCAAGTGTCCCGTTTTACTGATTAGAGCTAAGAACAGTGAGGGCGTACCGGACGAGGATTATAACAAAATGCAGTCCCTGCTAGCGAATGGTCATGCCTATGAAATGTCCCATCCCGACCATAATGTACATCTCAGCAATAAGGAAGAGTTTTATGCCTATATGGATGGATTTTTAGGTCAGCTTTAAGCAACCGGAATCGTAAGGAGGATCAGGAATATCCGCCGTCGGCGATCTTCTCTGATCCTTTTTTCAAACGATTATATAAGTTAAACTTTAGTTTTACCGAGCCGGCATAGAACGCAACTGCGGTGAATATTTGGACTTCCGGCCGCTGTTGTCCCCAGATTTCTTGATTTATACCGCCATTTGCGGTTGAAATCCGGAGACAAAGGCGGTCGCTATCGCTCCTACAGTTCCAAAATTCCCCTCCATTGCTTTAGCCTCTTGGTAGTTCTTTAGTTCAACTCATATAGCGTATCTAAACAAACCTTACCCCTGTGTCATCCACTGTATCAATGTTTGATTAAACAGCTCCGGTTGTTCGAACATCGGATTATGTCCGCTGTGCTCGAAGATTATCTTCTTCACATGTGGGTATGTCTCGTCGTCGATAGCATCCCATAAGGAAACAGGTCCAACCAGATAATCATATCTTCCCAGCCCGATAAAAACCGGCATTCTGACATCCTTCAGCATCTGCAGCAGATTCATCCCGGCGAATACCTCGCCCCACAAATAATCCATAACCGGCATATTCGTTTGTACCTGTTCCCACATATAGGCTGCATCAAAGGAATAGTAGTAGAAGCTCTGTGCACCCATTCGAATACACATGTGAACGAAGCGGCGTTCCGGGTCTAGTCGGATGTCGCCTTCTAGCAGAGCCAAATCCTGTTCGAACCCCGTCTTTCTCTCCAGACTTGCAGTCTCATTGAAAAATGCAGCGCTCTGAATTTGCCTTTCCCGGCTGTTGCTTGGCGCTGAATTCAGCAGAATTACTTTGTGAACCTGCTCCGGATATTTCCTGGCATACGCCAGCGCCATAAAAGCATGCCCTGAATGCCCCATTATGACCACATCACTCAGGCCAAGCTGCTGCCTTGCAAGCTCGAGGTCATCCAGCACCCGGTCCAGCTGGTACTGCTCCGGCTTCAAGGCTGCAGACGGACTGGCAAAACCTATATGATCAAGGAATATAAACTGAAATTGTGCAAATAAATCTGCCGAGAAGAGTTGCGGATAATAGACGCTGCTGCCTATAACCAATATCTTTGGCCCGGTTCCTTGTACAAAATAATTCAGTTTTACACCGTCATTGCTCATCACTTGTCCTCTGTTCATCTCAAAATCATCCTCATTTCATTTGTTTTTTTTCGCATCCCTCCTTTCCTTTCCTGAACCCATGATATTTTCCATTGAGCGTTCCAGCACTCTGCTCCCCCCTATACCAAATCGTAGGCGCACATTTATGCGCACTTGTATTATTATACCATCTCCAGTTAAAACAGTTGCCACCAAGAGAAACCCGGTGTTATGTATTCTGGAAATGCAGCTGCACACCGGTAACTACAAGGTTATGCCGGATCAGACGGTCAAGCTGTACGATTATTTAAATGAAAAGGAACGGGTGGCACGCACTCTCTTTGACAATGGAATCGTGGTCAGTAGCCTGAGTATCGAGGGAGATACCCTCCGCTGCTCTGTTTTTTTGTGCCGATGAGATAGCTTGTAAGGGTTGAAATTATAAGATCAACGCTGTATGATATATCTAATAGATACATTATAGTCAGGAGTGAGGGTTATGGCCAAATCGGGAAATACAATGTTCGCAGTTCTGGGTGTTTTAACGAAAGGAGTCTATTCCGGATATGACATCAAGAAGCATTTCAGCGGCTCACTTCATCATTTCTGGAGTGAAAGCTACGGGCAGATTTATCCTGCTTTGAAGCAGCTTGTTGCCCAAGGATATGCGGTGGAAGCCAGCACACCCAATCAAACACGCGGGCAGAAAAAGTATCAGATTACGCCTGAAGGCATGGAGCATTTCCGGGAATGGCTGTCCGCCCCCATTGGCGCCCTAAACTACCGGGATGAATTGCTGCTGAAGGTTTTTTTTGCAACCCCTCAGGATAGAGAAGTCATTAGAGATTTGTTCGAGCATGAGCTGGGTGAGCTCACAAATGCCATGGAGGTTTACCGCGAACAACAAAGTGCATTAATTACACAGAAGCAATCACCGGAGGATTTACCGATGTGGATGTTAACCTTGAACTATGGGATCCTGTCAACCGAAGCTAGACTGCAGTGGTGCAAAGAATCAATTGAATGGTTAAATCAACAGCGTTAACGAGGGAGTGAAAAAAGTGAATCAGAGTGAACTGCATAACATCCATGGTGTAAACTTTAACATCGAAGTACAAGGAACAGGTGAACCGCTTGTGCTGCTGCATGGCGGCTACTCCAACCTCAAGGTGTGGGATCTCCATGTGGAAAGACTGGCTCAAGCTTATCAGGTGATCCGGTATGATCAAAGAGGATATGGACAAAGCGAAGCTATCACCACTCCCTTCTCCTATTATCAGGATCTGAAATCCGTTCTGGATCATCTTGGGATTACCCGTGCCAGTGTTGTCGCCTCTTCCTTTGGAGGAAGTGCTGCGATTGACTTCGCTCTGGCCTATCCGGATCGTGTCAGCAAGCTAATCCTTGTTGCCCCTTCAGTTAACGGCGCCAAGTATCCCTTGCGGCTGTCCTGGGAGGGCATGAAGGATTTCCTGAGAGTCCGCCGGGTTGGAATCGGCAAGGCTGCAGAGCATTTTATGAAGAACAGCTTCTGGCACTACCTCGTTCCACAAGATCAGACGCTTCGCACCCAATTCCAAGAGCTTTATGTCAGTAATGAAGTCTTTTATCAAGGTAAGCCTAATTTGCATCGTCCTTTAATGCCTCCGGCCTACAGTCGCTTAAATGAAATCAGTCATCCAACACTTGTTATGGAAGCCGGGCTGGATTTACCCTTCAATAAGCAGATCTGCAGTTACGTACATAAGAATATTCCAGCTTCAGAACTCGTCCAGCTGCGTCAATGCGGCCATTATCCGCATCTTGAGCAGCCTGCTGAATTTATAGAGTTGATTCTTGAATTCTTAAATAAAGACCATATAAGTTGAACTTTAGACTTACCGAGCCGGCATAGAACGCAACTGCGGTGAATGTTTGGACTTCCGGCCGCTGTTGTCTTCAGATTTCTTGATTTTAACCGCTATTGGCGGTAGAAATCCGAAGACAAAGGCGGACACTACCGTTCCTCCAGTTCCAAAATCCCCCTCCGCTGCTTTTGCCTCTAGGTAGTTCTTTAGTTCAACTTATATAGATGGCTCGCCCCGGCGAAAACACACAAAAAAGCCTGCGGCAAAGCGCAGGCTTTCGTTGTTTTTCTATCGCGTTCCATTACTGTAATAGTGATGTTAGAGTCTCCACAAGGTAGCACAACTCGTAATACCCGCGCCTACCGACCACATAAAGAACAAGTCGCCGGGGACCAGCGTACCGTCCTTAATCGCATGGTGAAGGGTGATAAATGGACTGCTTGTGCCTGTGTAGCCATAAATATCCCCAATGTAAGGGAATTTAACGAGCTCCTCGTCCAGCTTGCCCGCGATATCTTTAATGACGCTCAAGTTTAACTGACTAAGGATATAGTGCTTCACATCACTTTTAGTATAGCCATGTTCCTGAAGCAGCTGCTCAATATTGGATACCGCTGTCGGGAAAGCCACATTGACATTGTACTCCGGATGAAGATAGATTTTTTTCTCTTCAAGCGACAGATGTTCTCCGTACATTTGTGTCATGCCTCCGGCAGGGAACTGCATATCCTCCGCCTTCTGCGTATTGGTGTAGTACGCCGAATCTATCAGGCCGGAGTCCGTATCCTCCACTCTCTCCAGCAGAACCGCACAGGCTGCATCTCCGCACAGGCCCTTGGACGCCAGGTCACCTTCTTTGTAGAAACGGGCAATCTGCTCCGACCCTACAATGAGTGCGTATCTAACTCTGGGAGTGGATATCATGGATCGGGCTGCTTGGTCAGCAGCGACAACCATACCTACACAGTTGGCATTGCTGTCATAGATAATGCAGGAATCTTTACCCTCCAGCGCCTGATGCACAAATGCAGCATCTGTCGGAGCGCTGAAATCATGTGTTCCTGAGGAGAATACGATCATATCCAAATCGCTTCCGCTGAGCCCGCAGCTCTTCAATAGCCTTTTGGATGCTTCAATAGCCATATAAAGCGTGCTCTCTTCATAGTCCGCCGCGTAATAACGATTCTTACGGCCAAAGAACTCCCAAATGCCGATAAGCTTGTCCGCTGAAGATCCGGCCTGCAGAGCCAATTCCTCATTGCTGATCTTATAGGCAGGATGGTACACTTCGGTGCTTATTATTTTGACATTAGCCATGGTCGACCACCCTCTGCTTAGATTTAGGATATACGATTTAGGATTTAGGATTTAACGATTGCCCATGCCTCTTCCACCGTGTCCACAAAATGTCCTTTAAATCCGGCGCTTGGAGCTACTCTCTGTAATTGAGATTTGGCTACCACTTTCTTCGGATTCACCAGAACCGCATGTTTAAATCCGTTATACAGCACATAGCAGCGTTCCAGAACCGGCAATATCTCCGGCTTGAAGGGCGCCATATCATTGCAGTCAATAATCAGAGACATCTCGTGAATCGGCAAGGTCGGCATGGACGCCTCGAATATTTCCACTTCTTTTACCGTTTCAGCCAATTCGGCAAATCCATGTAAGCTGATGAAGATGGTGTTGAATTCCGGGTACATTTTAGTTTCTGCGATCATTTTTTAACGCACTCCTCTAGTTGTTTTTTTCAATTTGTGATTGCGGGATTCATTGGAAATAGGTTAATACCCAAGATTTACCGCTTTACTGCTATCATCAAATTGCACTTTTTTTTGATAGTTTCTAAAAATTTATTTATGGTGTTCTGACTATTGTACGAAGCACAATATAGTCATTCGCGTCGCGTGAGATCAAAGTGTCTTTATTAAAATACACAAAATTGTCCGCACTGCGGTTTCGTTCCCCAAGCAAAAAGAGTTCCCCGTTTCGGAGGTTCACTCCGCGGGCTAACAGTTTATTGTTCATCATTTCCGAGAACACCGCATAATTGTCACCCACGATTAATAGATCATTCCGGTCGCCAATAACCCATTCACGTTTAAGCAATACTTTTACCGGGGCTCCGGCTTTACTGCGGTCCATCGTCATATAAATGAAGTAATTTTTGGTCTTGCCGGCAGTATCCACTTCTTTGGAGTCAATCATCCAGACAATATCTTTACCATTCGAAGCTACGAGGTTGAAGGATTCATTTTCTTTCAGCTTATAAATCTCAGTTGTTTTTGAACTTGGCAGATCATACAGATACAACGTGCCGGTGTCCCATTTGCTATAGATGAACTTGTCATCTACAAACTGGTAGACCTGATCAAAACCGAGATCATTAATGGTCTGGGTTTCCAGCGTCGTTTTGTTAGTGAAGTAAAAATATGAGCTACTGCTGTGTGCATAATATTTATCACCCACACCGAGTAATTCCGGATTATTCACTTCCAGCGGAAGCTCGCTTGTTTTTTTGGTTTTCAAATTGTACTGTACCAGCTTCTTCGGGTAGATATTAATTTGCTTAGTCACTTCAATTGTGGACTCATAATAATAAACACTGTCTCCCAGGAGCTGCAAGTTCGTTTTGAACGTGTTAGTTGAAGTGACCTTCTCCGTCGTCTTCTTCTTCCAGTTATGTAAGTACAGCTGATAAGCCCCTTTGCTATCCTTCTCCAGTGAAGCGATCGTGTCACCTGTGAACTTGTAGTTGTAGTCAAGCGGCATGTTATATGCAGTTTTGACATCCGTAAAAGTGTACTTCGCAGCTGCGTGGACCGGAGTGGCAATCAGGGGGCCTGCAGCCAAGACCGCAGCCAGAATAAACGTTAAGCCTGGCCTCAATTTGTGGCGAATCTTCAAAAACATGTTTTTTTATTCTCCTTTTGTTGTATTTAGACAACAAAAAACCAAACTACATGAGCGTCCCCGCTGTCATGCCGCTTTCGTGAGCGGTTTAGACCGGTGGCTTTGCGTCTTCCGCCTTTCGGCGGAGTTGCCTTTGTTCATCAGCTGGCGCTTCCGAATCACAAACATATTTTGGTATTTATTATCTATCTAAATTTATAATTCGACAATAGCAGTCATTATCCTCCTTTTTTCTCACATTCAAATATTGTTCGCTGTATCTGTTTGGCTACGATAGTGCATAGATCCGTTTGACCAGAATATCAGTGGTTTATAGCTCTCCATATGGGATATTCTGCGCGCTAAAAAATCTGTCAAGCCCTCGCTGTGGACCAAACAGTACAAATCAACATCCGAGTAAGCATCCTGCTCTCCTCTGGCATGTGCGCCTTTCAGAAATACCGCCCTGACTGCCGGATCACCCTTTACGGCCAGGCCTACCTGACGGATTGCTTCGTCTTGTTTCATTCTCTCTTCCCCCTGCAATGTGTAGTATGATCTGAACATAATCTTTCTTTTTTATTAAAAGTGAGAAATATTGTGGCGCTGGTGCGTCTTATATACAAATAAATCAATTGGAGGCACTGGATGAAGGCACAGGAAAACGACGAACAAATCATTGCCGAAGTGCTGCAGGGCAACCGGGAGGCCTTTGCGGTACTTGTAGACAAATACAAGTCAAGCTTGTATCGTCTGCTGCTCGGTATGGGCGCCAGTCACCAGGATGCACAGGATTTGGCCCAGGAAACATTTATTAAGGCATACCAGAAACTCCGCGGGCATCATAGCCAATCAAGCTTTGCGGCTTGGCTGTACGCCATTGCGATCAACCACTTCAGGTCACTGAAAAGGCGGAAATCCCCAGGCCTAACAAGCAGTAACTTACTGGAGGAGAAGGATCGCGGGCCAACCCCTGAAGAGCAGTATATGCGTAAGGAAGACGAGCTTGAAATGCACCGGAAATTGTCCAAGCTTCCAGAACGATACCGGATTGTACTGCTGCTTCGCTATACCAATGAATTATCCTATGAGGAAATCTCAGCGATAACGGGAATGCCTATGCATCAGGTCAAAAATTGTCTCCACCGCGCCCGTCAAAAGCTGAAGAAACAATGGTCGAAATCCAGGGAGGGTTCCAATGAAAAAATGGGCTTACACCAATCACAATGACTTGTCCGGCACTGATAACGATCTATTGACGGATTCACAATTGTATACAAGCTCTAATCTAGCTGATGATTTCACAGAGCGCGTTATGGAACAAGTTCGCAATACAGAGATACTGCCTGCCTCCGGGCAACAATTATCCGAGATATCCGGAATGCAAACGGGCCGCACCCTAAAAGGAGGTTTAAAGTGGGGCAGCACTGTTGCTGCAGTGATAGGAATTGCTTCATTACTGTTCTTTATAGGCAAATCAGGTACAGTGTCAGAGACGCTGTCCAACCCTCCACAGAAGCCGTTCCTCCTTGCCAACCAGTGGGCAGAGCTTGGTCTTCTGGACGCCAAAATACTCGGAGTGGTGCAGCAGCCTGGCATAGAGAAAACCGATAAAGGCTATACCTTTGTCCTGCAGGACGTAGTGGCTGATCCTACCCGTTTGGTGCTTAACATTAGCATTACGGATAAAACCGGACATGCTGCCAACGACGCAATGTCCAAATTTAATACCAGCCAATTGGAAATCCATGATGAACAAGGACACAACATCGGAGAACTGAAAGAGATCATGCCCTTGGCCAGTGACATTTATGGAAACTCTGGTCAAGCCTCTCTGCTGTTGACTTACGTATTCCCTGATGAAGGCCCAGGAAGCACCGTAGTTATTCAAGGCAATATTCATGAACTGGCTTCAAACAGTGAAACAGAAAAGGTAGTCGCCGGAGACTGGAGTTTTAGCTATGAAGCAGATATGACCGCAGCACAGGCATTATCGGTAACCACAGATTTGAAGGACCATGTCTATAAAACTCCGGATGGGATGAAGCTGGAGATGGATCAAGTAATGCATACACCTGCAGGTGTCACACTGAAATTCAACACCTCGCTTACTGGAGAGGCAGCCAGCCTTATTTCTGCCAATCTTAATAACGCTCTTGGGCTCATGTTCCATTTTGAGGATGAGAAAGGTGAAGAAGTTTCAAGAATCAACCGTTACAAGTCCGGATATATTACCGACACTTCCTTCGGCTACACTGTCAGATCAACAGAACAAGCCGGCAAGCTGCACTGGACCTACTATTTCAAGAGCCTTCCATATGACAGCCGGCAAGTACGGTTCATCCTGGATGGTTACAACAGTCCCGTCAAGTCTAACGATTCAGTGACGTTCCATCCTCATGAGCTTAATGAGAAACCCGCAGTATTTAGTGCTCAAGGTGATGTGCTGAAGGTGAACAAGATGGAGATCAAAGAAATTAAGGATGAACCGGGAATATCCGGCTGGATGTCGGTCAGCGGCGAATTCACCAACAGATTTGCCAATGACAAGTGGGTCGCCCTCGATGGTAAAGGAAAGGAATACAAAGTTATCTTTAGAGGTGGTTTCACTATGGATGAGACAGTCACATTCGGTGAGACGGGCAATCATGTGAATGAAGCCTATCTTATTGCCAAAGGCATGACTGAACTGCCCGAGGAGCTGACGCTCCGCCGGGTCATAACGGATAAAAGGTTTACCGATGTGAACTGGAGCTTTGCTCTGCCAAAAATCGAAGTGAAAAAACCTTGAGTTTGCTGATGTAGTCATCTTTCAGGATGCTGTACACTTCAAGATCGACGATTCCTTTGCCTGACCATACATTGGCTTGTCTCAAAGTCCCTTCTTTCATGAAGCCGTTGTTCAGCAGTACCTTTTTGGAAGCCCTATTGGGAGGCATTACTTCAGCTTGAATTCCACCCCACCCCAATGGGCTTGCTCCAAAAAATAGCCGACCGATACCATATTTACTTTCTGATTAAAATCAAATGCCTCGATAATACCAAGCAATTTGTCATTATCATTACAACCGAATATTTATGTAATTGCATCCCTCTTCATTTATTGTCTTTGAACACTCCCGCCACCTGTAGAGGTGGGGGATTCTTGGGTCATTGCTTCCTTGAAGCAAAATGCATCGATTTTCTCAAATGTGAAAAATCGTACACCAAGCGATCCCTGTGGTTCCCACAGTTCTTTGCAAGACGGTTAAACCGCCATCATTATAATATTCTGTGCGGCATTTTCATCACGATCATGCGTTGTATCACAACCTGGGCAGACCCATTGCCGCACTGAAAGGTTCTTCACTTCGGGGTTGATGAAGCCACATACAGAACAGGTTTGGCTGGTCGGGGCAAAGGTATCCGAAATCTTAACCGTGCGTCCGTACCATTTCGCCTTGTAGGAGATTTGACGTTCGAGCTCACTCCAGGACGCATCGGCGATAGACTTTGCCAGTTTGTGATTTTTGAGCATATTCGCCACGCGAAGGTTTTCTATACTGATCGTTTGGTTTTCGCGAATCAGTTTGATTGTGAGCTGATGCAGAAAATCATAGCGGCAATTGGCGATCTTCTCATGAATGGAAGCGACCTTTTGCTTGGCTTTGTGCCAATTAGAGCCGCCTTTGCTACGGCGAGCCATACGGCGTTGCCAATAGGCTAACTTCTTTTCGAAATGGCGATACCACTTGGGATTTTGAACCCGAAATCCATCGGAACAGACGGCAAACTCTTTAAGGCCAAGGTCAACACCAATCTCTTTGCTGGCTTGAGGCAGGGGCTTAACGTCAACTTCACAGACGATGGATACGAAATATTTCCCAGACGCATTCCGGCGAACGGTTGCAGACAGGATGCGTCCCTCTAAAGCTCTGGAATTGGCAAAGGGCATCCATCCCAGCTTGGGAAGCTTGAGTAGACGTTCTTCCACAGCAATGTTGCCGTTGGTATATTTCGTTGTGTAGCTTTGGACAGGGTGTTTACGGTTTTTGAAACGTGGAGCTTGATTCTGTTTTTTGAAGAACCGATCAAAACTATCTGCCACGTTTCGAACCGATGATTGCAAAGCAATGCTATCCACGGTTTTCAACCATTCGAACTGTTGTTTGAGTGCAGGAAGTTGTGTGGCACAACGATTGTAGGATAAGCCTTTGCCTTTCGTCTTATAGGAATCATTCCATAGGCCTAAAAAATGATTGAACACAAAACGGCAACACCCGAACATCTGATGAATGAGTTGCTGTTGTTCATTTGTAGGAAAGATGCGATACTTATAGGCTTTATGAATGAGCATGCCAACACAACCTCCTTTCGACGAAGTATATAGGGATATTATAGCACATACGTTCGTTTTCTTTGCAAAAAACACCGATTCATCCCCAACCTATAGAAGGTTGGGTGTTCTCGGCTTTCTTTGATAAATAACTTATCACAATTGATACTTTCTCCTGCCCCAATCTAATAAAGCATTGACCAATCTCCATGGATCAGGTAATAATATACATATATAACAACAACACAGAAGAAGAGTAAGTAGACATATGTGAGAGGACTTGCAGAGAGCCGGTGGTAGCTGCGAACCGGTGTCCGGCATATGATCGAATGGACTTTGGAGTTGCTTTCCCGAACCGTCGGCTACAATGTTGTAGGGAAATGCCGGGCATCCCGCCGTTATCAAGGGAGCGGTCTCGAGATCATGTATTTAGCGATCTCCGCACCGTATAGCGAAGACTGTAACGCTTGCAATTCATGCAGCGGGACGGTCATTTAAGGTGGTACAACGACAACTTCGTCCTTATGGGACGGAGTTTTTTTGTATTGATAAGGGGGTGATGGCCATGGAGGATGGCTGGTGGTGGCGATTTATAATTTCTACACAACAACATTATACCAGGAGGTTTTTTAACGATGAAAGAACGTGTACTCACAGGAGATCGGGTTACCGGCAAACTTCACCTTGGCCATTACGCCGGCAGCCTGCAGAACCGGGTTATTTTGCAGGATCAATATGAATCCTATGTATTTCTGGCGGATGTTCAGGCACTGACGACCCATTTCGATAGACCCGAATTGATCCGCAGCCATATCCGCGAGATTATGCTCGATTATTTGTCTGTAGGCATTGACCCCGGTAAGACAACCCTTTATGTACAGTCCATGATTCCGGAAATCGCCGAGCTGACGATCTTCTTCTCTATGTTTGTTACGGTGAATAACCTGCGGCACAATCCAACGGTAAAAGCAGAATCGAAAAACAGCAGTCTGGATGAAATGTATTATGGGTTCCTCGGTTATCCGGTAAGCCAAGCGGCCGATATTGCCTTTTGCAAAGCCACCATCATTCCCGTTGGTGAGGATCAGCTGCCGCATCTGGAGCTGGCCCGTAAAGTTGTGCGCCGGTTTAACGAGCTGTATAAGCCTATATTTGTGGAACCTCAGGCGTTGATTAGTGAAACACCCCGGCTGATTGGCACAGACGGCAACGCGAAAATGAGCAAAAGCCTCGGCAACGCCATAACGCTCGATGCTTCAACGGAAGACCTTGCCCACAAAATAAAAAGAGCAGTGACAGATCCTGCCCGCGTTCATAAAAATGATCCCGGGCATCCGGATATCTGTCCAATTTATGCTTATCACCGGGCCTTTCTTCCGCAAGACGCCGCTGAAATCCGCGAAGGCTGCGAACGCGGGACCATCGGATGTTCGGCCTGCAAAGAACGGATCACCTCCGCGCTGGAAATGCTTATGGCACCGATGCGGGAACGCCGGGCTTATTATGCGGCCAGACCGAAGCTTGTCGATGACATTCTAATGGCCGGCACCCGCCATACCCGGTCTCTGGCCCAGGAAACGATGAACGAAGTCCGCGAGGCCATGAGCCTTGATTATTTTAAATGAACTCGAGATGCTTTCAACAAAGGTTCTGGAATTGATGACTTAACAGATGAATAATTGTGAATAGCAAAGAGGCCGCTTAATCAGCGGCCCCTTCTTGTTGTTACATATAAATATCGACTACAGTACCTTCTGCTGTGCGCAGATTTTCAAAGTCTGCCTGTTTGATCCGCAATCCTCCAAGACGATAAGGGTTGGCAAGCCGTTCGGCCTGAACCTCCTTGCCGCCCACGTTTACAGAGCGGAGACTGCCTTCTGCACAGTGGTAGATGAACGATACCGGCGAACCGCCATATTCGAAGGCAAAGCGGGTTCCATCCAGTTCATCCGGCAGTACAGGATCAATGATGAGGTCACCGCCGTCCTCACGGATACCGAGCACGTTTGTGATCAGCTGATTCATGTAGATTCCGGGACCGCTGGAATAAATTCTCCAGCCGCCTTTAACGGCTACCGAACCATTCCGCAGCTCATTGAACCGCTCCTGCGCTTCGTAACGGTTAGCAAATTTCCCGTCCGAGCTGCTGAAGTAGGCATTGCTCTGACGCAGTTCAGCATTCGGCACGGCATCGCGGATCCCAATCGGATTAATGACCGCCAGTCCGTTCCATACCTGATCCCGCTTGCCGATCTTCGCCATAGCTTCTACGAACCGGATATGCGCATGCACATATTGAAGTCCGATTTCGCGTCCGAAATTAGCCGCCTGCTCCGCCCGTTTAAAATGTGTGCTGACTCCGCCGGCATATTGCGCCGGATGATTCATCAGCCGCACACCATCCGGGCAGAGGAATTGCTCCAGGATCAGCTTATAATGCGACTCCATTTGCTCTGGTGTGAGCAGCTCACCGATCATGCTGCGGGTCATCGGCAACAGCCGGTATTGAATACCGGTCTCCTGATCTTCTGGATGAAGCAATGGCTTGGCATCCTGCGGATCTTCGAAATACAGGAAGCCTGGAATCACTTCCGTTCCCAGCATGTAACGGTTGAAATCACTTTTGATCCCTTCCGCCATCTGCTTCAGCTCATTTGACCAAGCTTCATCATTGCTCTGCAGCACTCCGGATAAACCGAGCACTGTCTGATAGGTAAGTGCAACTGTCCAGCTGCTGACCATATACTGCTTCAGCTGTGCGTTCGCCGGCTGGAGCGTATCATCCCAATCCCCGTCGCCGTAAGAAGACAGGAACGTATCATGCAGGAAGTGAGATTTAATGTAATCCAGCTCTTTGTTGGCATGTTCCCGCAGCGAAGCTGTCGTTTCTGTAAAGTCAAAGCTGTGCTTGCGTGTATATGGAATCTGTTCATCCAGCACAGCAAAATCAAGGGTTGCCCGCAAATAATCCCCCAGCACTTTAAGCGGCCAGACAATAATATCGCCGTGGCTTTCTTCCTGCTGAATGGATGTGTATTTGTCGAACATGAACCACTGTGGCCAGCTGCCATCATCTTCATACTGATGGGCAAACACGGTCAGCAGAATCTCGCGCACCTGCTCATATTTGTGTGTGGCGAGGAAATATTCCACCGGTCCCTGGCACACATCACGTGTCCCCCATGCTGCGCCGCCATACTGCTCCAGACCATGAGGCACTGAGTAATGGACCAGCATATTGTGAGTGTACCACCAGGCCAGCGCATTCACTTTGAATAGTCCGCCTTCGACTCCGCTTTCCTGTGTCAGCTTGAACCCATTCATGACACCGGAGAAAAACTCACGGTAACGGGTGATTTCTTCTGTGACGGGTTTATTGGAGAGCGGACGTTCCTTGCCGTCCAGCAAGCCCTGTAGTGTCAGCGTCCACTCTGCGCTCTCCTCCAGTTCAAGCACCGCAAGCGAAGCACTGCCCTGAACCGGTCCGTCCGCCAGCAGACTTTCATCTCCCAGACGGTAAGAAGCACCCTCCAGGAACATCTTGTAAGTGAGCTCAGGATATACCTCAGCACTCGTTCCGGACTTCTCGCCGCGGAAGCTGATCACTCCGTTCGGATCCTGAGCCATTTGGTAAGGCACCTCATACTCGGCCACATTCATCGTAATCTGGTTGCTGACGAGGAAACGGTAGGCTTGGCCGCTTACAGATCGTACATGCAGCTTTACTTCCGGTGAATCAACTGTTGTATAGTTGGTAATCACAAGCGTATCGGATAGAGTTTTATAGTACCAGCGCACGTAGTTAAAGCCGATTTCAAATAACGACGGCATCGTAAGCATACGGTATTGTCCATCCATTTCCACATAAATACGCTGTCCTGAAGTCTTGTACACATTCAGCGCATTACGGGGGTTGGACATCATTTTATTGAAATTCGTATTACCGACTACCACCTGGGAGTTGAAAATCCCATACATATACGAGGTTGTGGTCATGACCTCAGCACCCAGATGAGCATTGTCCCCGCTCATCAGAATATGCCCGTGCGGACGTTCGACCAGCAATTCCTTACGCTTGAGCACAATATGCTCATAGGTGCCGGTAAAGAAGGCTAGCAGCTGGCCGCCATCACGTTCTTCCTCAAATCTCTGCGGGAACAATGAGTTCAGCTCTTCCTCCAGCATGTCTACAGTTTGCAGCGGCGTTCCAAAACGTGAAGATAAGGAGGCCTGATTCAGCCAATGACCTGTTTCCTGAACGTCTCCCAGGGCTTCAGCCTCATCCCACGCTTGACGCAGTGCCGAATTAAATTCCAGCTCTGTAATGGCTGCGGGATGATCTTCACGGAACAGTCCGTAAAAAGTAAAACGTGCGGCTCCATCCAGTTGAACTTTCTCGGATTTCAGCGCTGTATAGGCAAATTCATATTGATAAATCTCATTGGCCAGCTGTTCCTGGTACAATGCTTCCGGTTTGTCGGTTTCCTTGTAGGATAATCCGAAGAACTGGAAGCCATCGGTGGAATACCCGGCAGCTCCGGTGAGAGTACCTTGCTGCAGGTACGGGAACTTGCCGCCTTGCGGCTGATTTTGCCGGGAGCAGACCACATATCCATACTTCTCATCCTCAAATACCGCATGATCAATATATTGCGATAAATAGGCTTCATTACTGGTGACAGCTGCAGGGGAAGCAATTCCCACGTCTTGACTATAAATGACGTCCAGCAGCACATTGCTGCCTTCAACTTTCACATCCCAGAACCACACCCCACGGCTGGACAAAGTAAATAGCACTTGATAACGGATATCCGTCAATAGCCCTGGCACATCCGGACCCGCAGTAATTTCACCTTGCCACACCAGGCGTTTGCCATCCTGACGGAAACGGCTGCTCGATTTCACACCTAGCAGCGGAAAGGCCTGAATGCCATCCTGCAGGTGCAAACGCGCATAAAGATTTCCGGGCGCACCGTCTACGCTATTAGACAGCAGCTGATTGATCATCATCGTCCCGCCGACAGCCTGGTACAGGTCGCCGCTTTCCAGGAAAGTAAAAGTCAACCCATCCTCGTGAAGCGACAGCTTGGAGCCAGTTCCTGTTATAGTTGTCATTTCTACTCACTTCCTTATCTGCTGCGGCAGATTGCCGCTATTCGTCAGTATTTGTGTTTTACATTTCGCATTATTTAAGCAAACGGAAAGATGCTGCCTGAACATCCTTGCTGCTAGCGCCGATGAACAGGCGGAATTGGCCGCGGTCACTGCTTACGGACAGGTCACTGTGATGATAGCGGAGCATACTTTCGTCAATCTGGAAGACGACCTCGCTGCTTTCTCCCGGAGCCAGCTCGACCTGCTTGAAGCCTTTCAGCTCTTTAACCGGGCGGACTACCTCTGCCGATACATCACGGATATAAAGTTGAACCGTTTCTGTTCCAGCCATCTTCCCGGTATTTGTGACAGTCACCTTCGCCTCAATCGGCTGATCACCCTTCATTGTCTCCGCTGAAAGTGTAAGTCGCTCATAGGTGAAATCCGTATAACTTAGACCGAAGCCAAATGGCAGCAACGGTTCGTTAGGAATATCAAGGTACTGGGAAATATAACGGTTGCCTGTCTCTTCTTCCGGTTTGGGACGGCCGGTACTGAAGGAGTTATAATAAACAGGAATCTGGCCAACGGAATAAGGAACGGACATACTAAGCTTTCCGGATGGATTAACCTTTCCGTATAACAGATCCGCCAGCGCAGCACCGCCTTCACTTCCCGGGAACCATGCTTCAAGTACAGCATCAGCAAGATCATACACACCATGCAGATCAAGCGGGCGGCCGTTAAACAGGACAACAGCTAAAGGTTTGCCCAGCCCTCTCATCAGCTCAATCAGTTCCAGCTGCGCCTGCGGCAATTTGATATTGCTGCGGCTGCCGCCTTCACCGCTCATCTCTGAAGATTCACCGACCGCAAGCACGATTACATCAGCATCTGCAGCTGCTTTCAAGGCCTCATTACGCTGAAACTCGCTGATCGTGTCGATGCCGCTTCCCTCAGCAATAATCACATTGCCCGGATTTTTGCTGAGTATACGCATGGATGCACCAAGCTTGACTGCCGTCTCTTTAGAACCGGTCCAAGACCACCAGCCCAGAATATCTCCGCTATTCGCAAACGGACCGATCAATGCAACCCGTTGCTCAGGCGCCAGCGGCAGCACACCTTCGTTCTTAAGCAGTACACTGGATTTCTCGGCAAGCTTGCGGGAAACCAGGCGATGCTCGCCGGAGAACACAAGCTCGCGTTCAAGAACCGGATCCGCACCACGCATTGGATTCTCGAACAAGCCCAGCTTTTCCTTAAGCTTCAGTATCCGCAGCACAGCTTCATCAATCAGCTCTTCATCCACAAGGCCTTCTGCCACCAGTTCGGGCAGATGATTCACATAGCTTGTGGTCATCATATCGATGTCGACGCCACTCCAGATTGCCTTAAAGGCGGCTTCTTTTTCGTCTTCGGCAGCGCCATGGGCAATGATTTCTTTAATAGCCGCCCAGTCTGAAATGACGATCCCCTCAAAACCCCATTCTTCACGCAAGAGGCTGCGCAGCAGCTTGCTGTTTCCGGTAGCCGGAATCCCGTCCACAATATTAAAGGAAGTCATCACCATCTCGACTCCTGCGTCTACCGCTGCTTTATAGGCCGGCAAGTAGTATTCGCGCAACTGGCGTTCCGACAAGTCGACTGAATTGTAATCACGTCCGCCTTCAGACAGTCCATAAGCTGCAAAATGCTTCACGCAGGCTGCAACACGGAATACATCATTTCTCAGGTCATCCCCTTGGAAGCCCTGTACAAATGCCTTGGCAAATACTGAGTTCAAATAGGGATCTTCACCCGTTGATTCCATCACACGGCCCCAGCGGGCATCTCGGACCAAATCCACCATCGGCGCAAAAGTTACATGTAGTCCTGATACTGCGGCTTCACGCGCGGCGATTTCTGCACTCTGTTTAGCGAGTTCCGGGTTCCAGGAGCAGCCGATCGCCAGGGGAATCGGAAATATCGTCTTGAATCCATGTACAATGTCCGCCATAAACAGCAATGGAATGCCAAGTCTGTTATTCTTCAGATGTTCTTTCTGCACAGCCATCATTTTCTCCGCACCGGCTATTCCAAGTACGGAACCAGCCGCAAGTTTGGTCTCGCTGCCGATACCGAGCTCCTCCATAGGTCCGGTGATTTCTGAATGATCGCCCGGTTCGTCATAAAAGGGGGCTGCGAGCTGCAGCAGCTGGGCTATCTTTTCTTCAAGTGTCATGTGCTTAACATATTTGTGATAGAGATGTTCAGTCATGGTTGTGTTCCCTCCACCGAAACGAAACGTTTCTATTCTATTATCTCTTTATTTATATGGTCTCTTACAGTATGAGTTGTATATATTTCATAAACGTTTCTATTAATTTCGACAGCAATACAGAGCAGTAGGAGTACCAGAATCTACTCTTGCCCGATAAATAACCGGAAGCTTGCCGCCGCGCTGGCCAAAAACAAAGCGTTCGGCGGGATTATCGCATCCAGCTCCGGTTAACTGTTGATTTTAACCGAGTTCCGTTCAATCAGTTCGATCTTGAGCTTGTAGAAATCGTTGACCTCATCTCCGTTCAACCTTTGGAACAGCAGATGTCCGGCCAGCGAACCGGATTCGTACATCGGTTGACGGATGGTGGTCAGCCTTGGCTGAAGGTATTCAGCTAACTGGATATCGTCAAATCCAATGACCGAAAGATCATCCGGCACGGAAACTCCGGCTTCCTCCAGCGCCTTCATTCCCCCGACTGCCATTTCGTCATTGGCATAAAACACCGCCGAAGGCAGCTCACCCTGCACCAGCATCATCTTCGTTGCTTTATAACCGCCCTCACGGACAAAGTTGCCGCTTAGCTTCCACTTCGTTTTTTCATTCAGACCCGCCTCATGCATGGCACGCAAATACCCCTGATAACGCAGTGCATTGTCATAAGAGTTAGCAGGTCCGCTAATATAAGCAATAGAATGATGCCCTTTTTCAATCAGATGACGGGTCGCACTATACCCACCCTGTTCGCTGTCTACCACCACATTGATAAGGCCTTCACCGGAAATCAGTCGATCCATCACGACGATTGGAAAACGCGCACCCGCAGCAGCATGAAGAAGATCTACTGTAATATTATGAGCCAGCACAATAGCGCCATCTACTCTTTTTTCGAGTAAATAACGTACAGCCGTCGAATCTTTTCCACCCATCGAGCTGCAGGCAATCAGGTCATAGGAGTTGGATAGCGTGACATCCTGAATGCTGCGGATGAGCTCCGAATAATAAGGACCGGATAAATCCGTTAATATGAGTGCAATCGTATTGGTCCGGCTCCGCTTCAAATCCATGGCAAAGCCGTTTTTTTGATAATTCAGCTGTCTTGCTGCTGCCAGAACTTTTTCTCTCGTTTTTGCGCTAACCTTGCTGTCCCCGCTCATCGCATACGAAGCTGTGGACAGGGCTACACCCGCCAGCTTGGCCACATCCTTGATTGTTGCCATCCATTTCAACCCTTCCTGAACCCTGCATTATTTCTCTATATACTATTTTATCCCAGAGATCGTATATCCTTCTATGATATGCTTCTGGAAGAAGATAAATATGATAATAATTGGAATGACCATAAAGGCCGCACCAGCCATTTGCAGTCCAAACGCTGTACCATATTGGCCTTTGAGCAAGGACAAACCTACTGAAAGTGTATATAGTTTCTCGTCATTGGCAATAATCAGCGGCCACAGGAAGCTGTTCCAGGCCCCGATAAACGTCAAAATCCCTTGCACCGCAAATACCGGCTTCACGATCGGCACCATCAGCTGGAAAAAGATCCGCAGCTCGCCCGCTCCATCCAGCCTTGCCGCTTCCAGCAGATCCATTGGAATGGTAGTCATAAACTGACGGAACAAGAATATCGCAAATGCCCCTACTAAGCCGGGCAGAACGATACCCGCCATCGTATTTACGAGATGCATTTGATTAATAATCAGATACGTCGGGATCATGGTTACTTGTGATGGAATCATCATCGTACCCAGGATAATAAAGAAGAACTTATTTTTGCCCGGAAAATCAAATTTCGCAAAAGCATATCCGGCCATCGCATTCAGAAACAGTCCGGCAAAAGAACATAACACGATAATCAGTGTATTTTTCAAGTAAATTAAGAAATCCATCTTCACGAACAAATCCCGGTAGTTGTTAAACGTTGGGTGCGCCGGGAAAAGCGACGGTGGAATCACCGTAAATTCATTCTCTGGTTTAAAGGATGAACCGATCATCCAAATAAACGGCACCATCATCAGAAGTCCTCCGACAACGAGCAGGGTAATCATAATTCCTTTTTCCATCTTCTTCATCTTCAGTGCCATGCTAGTTCCCTCCTTCTTAAGCCTGCAGCATCACGCTGAAGCTTAGTATTCCACTTCTTTCTTTTTGACCGCGAATTGGATAAGTGTCGCAATAATAATGATGATGAACAGTATGAATGAACCCGAAGCCGCATAACCGAATTTGCTCAGCTGGAACCCGTTATTGTAAATAAAGAGCGCCATTGACATCGTTGCATTTAGCGGTCCACCTTTTGTCATCACGAGCGGCTCTTCGAAGAACTGAATCCAGCCGATCAGGGTCGTAATGGTTACAAAGAAAGTAGCGAATCCAAGCAAAGGAACGGTGATGTAGCGCAGCTTCTTCCAGCCGGTTGCACCGTCGATTTCCGCAGCTTCATAATACGAACGTGGAATTCCCTGAAGGGCCGCCAGGAAGATGATCATATTGAGACCAATTGATTTCCAGAATGCCAGCAGGATAAGTGAAAATTTCGCCAGCACAGGATCTTGAAGCCATTGCTGCGCAGGCAGGTCAAACCAGGAAAGAACATAGTTAAACAAACCGTACGAACCATTGTATAAATAACCCCATACTACGGCTACGGCCACAATGTTGGTAATGGAAGGCATATAATAAATCACCCGGAAGCTTTTAAACAGCCAGCCTGTTCCGTAATTCAGCAGCAATGCAACCCCCATGGAAGCAATAACCACGCAGGGAACCCCGACAACAACATAAATAAGTGTGTTATACATCGACTTTAAGAAAATAGGATCTTTGAAAATATTAAAATAGTTATCAAAACCAATAGCACTTATATTCGAATAATCCGCAAGCCCCACCAAATCCATATCCGTAAAACTGATGACCAGTGCGATAATTATCGGGATAATCGAAAAAAGGGTCAGCAGGATTACCGCGGGCGCGATAAACAAATATGGATACTTATGCTTGTTCCACTGCTTGACAAATGAACTCACAACATCACACCCCTTCGCATTCTTTCACTTTCTTCCGTGTGGAAGGATATACAGGCATAATGCCGGAACCTCCGTAAAAAGGAGATCCCGGCAGTCCGCCTGACACAATACTTCAATAATTATTTGTTGCCCAGCAATTCATTCGCTTTGGCGTTCAGCTTGTCCAGCTCGGTTTGTGTATCCGCTCCGCCCATGGTAATCTGCTCGAAAGCAGCCATTGCAGCCTGTGCAATTTCTTCATATTCTCTGACCGTTGGAGCCGGGCGGGAATTTTCAAGCTGTTTACCGAACGCTGCAATCATTGGATCCTGAAGCGCTTCGTTCTTCCAAGCTGCTTTGAGTGCCGGCATGGAGTTAGAGGTTTCGAAATACTTCAGCTGTGCATCCTGTTCGGCCATGAAAGCAATGAATTTTGCAGCTTCATCCGGATTCTTGCTGTAGTTGAAGATGGACAGATCTGCACCGCCAATGGAAGAGGTGTTGGTTACTTTAGCAGGCAATGTCGTTACAGCCCATTTTCCGTCAATTTCAGGGTTTTTCTCTTTTACGGTCTGGATCATCCAAGGACCGCTGATGAACATAGCCATCGTTCCGTCTTTGAATGCTGCTACAGTATCAAGGTCAGTGCCTTTAGGCGACAATCCTTCATCATAGAAGCTTTTCAGAAAATTAACAGTCTCCACATAGGCCGGTTGATTGAACTGCGGCTTACGGTTGCTATCAATAATTTCGCTGCCGTTCTGCCAAGCAAAAATTACAGGGTAGATAGAGTCTTTACCTTCAATCGGCAAGGCATAATGTCCGGCTCCGCCTTTTGCCACCAGCTTCTTGCTTGCATCCTTCAGCTCGTCCCAAGTTTTTGGACCTTCAGGGTAACCAACATCACCAAGCATATCGGTGCGGTAGAACAGCGCCCGTGTCTCAACATAGAATGGGATACCGACCGTCTGGTCTTGATATTTGGTCGTTTCAACGGCTCCGTCAAAGAAGTTCTCCGGTTTCATGCTTGGATACTTTTCGATGTATGGAGTCATATCTTTCAAAGCTCCGGCAGCAGCAAATTCAGGAATCCATGTGGTACCCATCTGAACAACGTCCGGGCCGTTTTTGGAAGCGACTGCGGTCAGCAGCTTATCATGTGCGGTATCCCATGGGATCGCTTGCACATCCACTTTGATACCAGGATTTTTTTCTTCATACATTTTAGCAATAGGTTCTACGGTATCAGATGTACCCATGAACCATACTTTAAGCGTCTTGTTGTCTCCCGAAGCAGCATTGTTGGAATTATTACCGCAACCCGCCGCAACTAATGAGAAACTCATCAACATTGCCATCATCGTAACTCCAGTTTTTTTCTTCATTTCTCTTTCACCCCTGTTTTAGTATGAGCAAAACTTAAAAAACTATGATAAAAGCCCTTACATCGAAACGTTTCGATTATTATCGAAAAAAAATTCGAATATTATCATTCTTTTTCTTATTCCCCGAGGTAGTCACAGGTAATATTAACCAAAAAATGTAGAATGAAACGAATATTTAGACATTTTTCGAGTTGAATGAGCATTTTCGTGAACATATTGCTAATTCATCTGATGGTTGATTCGAATCGTTTCGATAGCCCTATTATAAATCCATGTGTTAGCGATTTCAAGTGGCTTATTAAAAAAACAGCTTTTCACAGCCAACTCAAGGACGCAGTGTTAATATATGGATTAATCTCAGTTTCGAAAAAGTAAATTATGGAATCTGCTGTATAAATGTTTACAAAAAAGGACGCCCTGTACAAAACTCAGCGCGTCCTAACTGTATTGCTGTTCGGTGAAAATAAAGTATTGACTAGCGCAAGCGCAGCACCACAGATGATGAAAATACGCCGAATTTCAGTCTTCCTTGCAACAGCCAAGATGCTTATTGCGAAGTTACTGAGCGGAAATCTCGAACTTCGTGCCGGCATCACCGGCGAAAACAATGGATCCTTCCAAGGGCAGTACGACCGGATCCTTGCCTCCGATGACACTGAAATAGATACATTTTCCCTTGGCATCATAAACGGCGAATGAAGCGTTCGGGGACATGCTCACCTTAATAGTCTTACCCCCGTCTTTGTCGCTTATCGTATACCACTTGGCGTAGCCGTCGGGCTGAATCGTAACGGTTGACTTCTTAGCGACGTACATAGGCTTCACGGCGTCCTCGTTCACTAAGATGATTCCACCCATACTCAGGTACTCAACGCCGTCATGTGTAAAGAACATAAGATCTGAGAGATCCCGCCCGTTCAATCCCGGAATTTGCAATTCGGAGACAGCTGAATTCGGGCCGGTTATTCGCTTATCCAACACATACCCCGGCAATTGTTTCGACACATTCAAGTTGGTGATTACCTTTTTCAAATAAGAAATCGACGTATACTTCTCAGTCAGCAGATAATACTTCTTCCCGTCGCGCTGCATCCATGCTTCCTTGGTCTCAGCCGGAATATCTTGGGGCTGGAGCTTCTCGGCATTATATACAGACATAGCAATCTGCCCAAGACCCGGCACTAAAGTGTATTGACGAAGCCATAAGTAGATACGGCCGTTCTCCTCCGTCACGAAGCTGATCAGCGAATTTCCATCCGAACTATGGAACATGCCGTCCGCCGAATATTCGAAGGTTTGGACCGGATTATCAGGTGACAGCTCCGAAGTGATGGACATTACGCCGTCTTCGGATATTTTGATGTTCATCGTTGTACCGGTTGCGCCATAGATTCCCGAATACTGCAGCATGGACTCCGGCATATCAGATTTTACCGGCGCGCCGTATGACTTTTCAGGCTTGAATTCAGTAATTGTCCCTTTCTCTTTCAGCACCTGAAGCAGGATTTCATTCGCCAGAAGCTGATCATACGTGCCGTTCCCGCCGGAAGTGACAACAGCTGCCGCCATGTACTGTTCGGGAAGCACAACGAGCGACGCGTGATAGAAAGACGTGTCCCCGCCTTTGGTCAGCGCCTTCATCCCGTATTCGCTGAAGGGATACAGATTGACGCTGTCTCAGCCGAGACCGTATTCGAATGAGTTGTCCGCATCGTCAGGCCACAATGGCATCTTGTACTCGTCTTGCGCCATGGCCGCAGCCGATTTACCGGACAAGACTTCTTCCGCTTCCCCCGTGAAAACTTGCGAGAATCGAGCCAAATCTTCCGCCGTGGAATAAATGCCCCCAGCTCCGATCACGTTGATCGTCTCGCCCGGAAGTTGTTCTGCATATGTAGGATAATAGAGTCCCGCCATCTTCGCTTCGTCCGGAGAATCGAGCGGTGTCACTGTACTCGTCATACCCAGAGGTTCCGTAATATACCGGTGGATATAAGCGGTAAAGTCCATGCCGCTAACCCGCTCAACCAGAATCTCGGCCAGCGTAAATCCGTCATTGCAATAAACCGAATAAGCGCCCGGGGCCGCCTTTAAGGTCTGACCGGCCAGTTGCTTAAGCAGTGTGTCGTGGGCATAGGTGTCGTTATCTTCGAATAAACCGGCGTTCGTAAACGAGGATCCCTTCAGCCCGGAAGAATGATTGAGCAGCATGCGCGGAGTAATCTGTTTGTAGCGTTCATCCTTCATCGTAAACTCTGGGATATACTGGACGATCGGCGTATCCAGATCGATTTTCCCTTGATCGACGAACTGCATAACGGCAACCGTGGTAAACATTTTACTCGTCGAACCGATCCCATACATCGTGTCTTTCGTGAGCGGCCTCTGTCCTTTCTCATCATTCTTGCCGGATTGGCCGGATACAACGATGTTGCCATGATCAATAATGGCGTATTGCACGCTGTTAGTATCGTAAGTTTTCGTGAGGAGATCTGCCTTTTCCTTTGCATCTTTCCGGGTTACTTCGTAGGTGAGCCCAGCTTCGTTAGATGGCGAGTCCATTTCCGCCATCGGCACGGTTATCGGAGCAGCACTTGACTCGACCACCTCAGATGTATCTAGTGCCCCTGCTGTGTTCTGCATCTCAGCTACTGGTGTGTTGTCGCTGCAGGCGGTTAACAGCAAAAGTAGACACAAAAATAGCACAGCTACAGTTATCCATCGACTTTTCATCATTCAAACTCTCCGTTCCGTTTTTTTTGGAATAGATGTCAAAATTAGTTTTTACGAAAAGTTTCTGTTAGCTTATGAAACGCCTGCCAGTCTAATACTTTATTTTCTCAGTCTGCAACTTTATTTTCTCTGAACAATTAGCAGACTTGAGATGACCTCACTGCCCTTCTATTCAATTCATTAATCCGTTGAAATTCGGTTAGCATTAACCGATTCCCGGCGGATCAATTCCGGGACTAACTTCAATGTTCTGCCGGCTCCGCCGTTCATCACTTCAAGCAGCATTTCAGCAGCGAGTGTCCCCATGCGTTCGTACTGATGCCGCACTGTAGACAGCGGCGGGTTATTATATGCGGTAAAAAATGCTCCATCATAGCCCATTACTGAGATATCCTGAGGCACGGAGATGCCTTTGCGGGCAAGCTCCATAACCGCACCCATTGCCATTAAGTCATTTGCGCAGCAAACCGCCGTCAGCTCAGGTGCCCTTGCCAGCAGTTTCAGGACTGCCACCGCTCCGCTCTCCCCGCCAAAATCTCCATATTCCAGCTGGGCGGAATCATGGAGAGTCCCTGTTTCGGATAAAAATATCTCGCTGAAGCCCTTATAGCGTTCCTCGCATATGCTTACATCCGGGGGGCCAGTAATATAGCCGATTCTCCGATGTCCTAGCCCAATCAAATAGGCGGCTGCCATTTTCCCGCCTTCCCGGTCGTCAGAGGCAACCAGCGAGCAACGTGGCCCTACAGCTGAGCCAAGATTTACAGAGGGAATCTGCAGCTTTACCGCTTCCTTAATAAGCGGGTGATTCTTGGCAAAGGGTGGCATGAATACACAGCCTTCCAGATTTCTCATCCGCACCCATTCGGTTAAGCTGTTGGGCTTATACTCCGTAAAGGGCACTGAGAAAATTAGAATCTCCTTCTGGTAGAGCCGTAAAGCCTTTCTTAAGGTGGTAAAAATATCGTCGAACTCACGAATTGACTCCTTTTCCATCTCCGGCATGAATACACCAACCAGGTTGCTTTTACGGGTGACCAGTTGCTTGGCACCCAAATTGGGGACGTATCCAAGGGACTGGGCCGCTTCTTGCACGCGGGCTATGGTTCTCGGATGTACACCGTAACTGCCGTTCAACGCTCTGGATACGGTACTGACCGATAAGCCCAGCTTTTTCGCAATATGCTGTATCGTCACTTCCAACCTGATCTCATCCTTTTGCGGCTTCCGCCAAAATTTTACCCGCCTCCACCTTCAAGAGCGTTTCCACATGATAGTCCTTTCCGGTATCCTGCTCAAGCTTGCGCAGAGCTTGACGCTGAGTTTTGGTTGCGGGTTGATCCTGTATGAGCGCGGCCAGATTGTCATGAGCGATTTTCCGCGCAAGGACAGGATCCTCCATCAGCTCAAGCATTTGGTACATCGCTGCTATTGCCTGTTCTTCACCCGCTATTCCATACCCGGAGTCTGTGCTTAGCATAAAGCGGTCGGGGAACTTTTTCATGACAGGAATGAATTGTTCCGGCGCACCCCCAGCTGGATTATAAATAGAGAACCCGGCAAAAAAGTCAGCATATAAATTGGGGTGTGCGGAAAGCAGCCGCTCAATCTCTTTCGGTGTATTGTAGGCATTCATATGCGCAAAAATCATCATCGTGTCCGGATGCTCTTCCAGTGCCTGCTCCAGCTTCTCAACCGGCATACCGCTAGGCGGATCAATGTGCAGCAGCACCGGCACCTTGTATTCAGCGGCCAAATCATAGATTTGCGGGAGATAGCCATCGAGAGGATGATTGGCCTTCCAGGCCACCCGGGATACAACCGGTGACATCGTGGAGGCAGCAACGATTTCGCCAATGCCCATATATCCCTGCTCCAGATTATTTCTTACTACCGTCAGGCTCTCTGCGCGATGCAGGTCAAATCCGCAGAAATACGGAATAATAGTCTCCGGGTGCTCCTGATAAGCCTTCCATGCAAATATATCGGAAATAACGGCACTTGGTTCAGACACATCACCAAACAGTACTACTTGCTGCACCCCATGATCTTTCCAAGTCTTTAGCATAAGAATATACTTCATTAGACTGGCATCATGATTATGGGCGTCGATAAGACCCAGGTCCTTATACTTGGCAACTAAATCTGTCAGCGGATTGTCTGCCTGATCGGGAGCAATGCTGGCTTCTGCAGCGGCAGGTTCCGCTGTATTGGGCATAGAGGACTGTATTGTCTGTTCTAACACAGGGTCTGCTATATCTTTGGCTTGCTCATTCCGCAGATACAAACCAGCCAGTGCTGCGAGTACAATAATAGTGCCGAGCAGCCACACCACATTTCTGCGCATCATGATCAGATACCTCCTTATTTTCGGAAACGTTCCCGATATTAACGATAATTATAATTCTTTATCTATATTATGTAAATGTCGTTTTCGGGAACGTTTCCGACATAGTTGTCAAACCAGCCGTCGGCGGTTCTTTTGCAAACCACCGTGGCCGTCTGTATCCTACACTTGTTTTCCGTAGGCCTTGCCTTCTTTTATCTTCTGTACTTCATACATATTTACCGTTGTGCTGATGATAAAAGCCGGCTTCTCTTGGCCCCTGCTGTTGCGGTGACCCTGGATATGAGCATCACTTTTCTCCCAATTCTTCCACGCTTCCTCTGATTCCCAGCGGATCAGGAGCAAGACCTCCTCAGTATCCTTGCTCTTCTTGTTCAGCGTAATGCTGATATCAATGAGCCCTTCCATTTCCTCCAGCGCCCCCGGTGCACTGAACTTTTCAATCACTTTATCGCTGTTCCCCTTCTCAATGACGATGGATCTGGTCTGAATAAACATCAATGATTCCTCCTATGATGCCATAAGCGCCTCTAGCTCTGCTGCTTTTGCTTGGCATATTCTCTTGTTTCAACTCACTGTTTTATTCTAATTGATAATCGTTATCATTTCTAGTCGGATAGAAAACAGTCTTTCTCTATTGAATAGGTGCATACTTCTTTTTTAACTGAACTCTCTCTTGTACGAGGTTTCAGGCAAATATATACTCGGTATAATTACAACCATCCTTTACTGGAGAAAGCTGGCCTGTTATGAATGTTCAGATCAAACTTGCGGACAAAGGCAAGTATGAAGAGAAGCTTGAAACGACTGTAGATGGGCCTAAGATGGTATTTCGATTTAATAATGGAGACAGACAGGAGCAATAGAGAATGGAAATTATAGGCGAGCGAATACAGCTAAGGGATTTTACCGGCAGCGACCGTACTTTTTTCGGGGAATTGGAGGGTCATGAGCTGACCACCCGTTTCGAGAACCACAAACCGGATGCCGCACAAATTCAAAAGGATTTTGAAGCAGCTTTATCACATGCACAGTGCAAACCCCGTGAACATTTCAATTTGATCATTTGCAGAACTGCAGATAACATACCCTTAGGTGGCGTCAGCCTTAAGCTGAACTGGTCAGAAATCAGGGAATGGGAAATCGGCTGGGCGCTGCATCCGGATTATTGGCGGCAGGGTTATGCTGCGGAAGCGGTCAGGCTGATGACCTGCTATGCCTTTGAGTCGCTTCAGGCCCATCGAATCGTAGCGTATGCCAACGCCGATAACATCCGCTCTGAGAACCTGATGATCCGGGTGGGCATGATCAAGGATGGCGTACTCCGGGAGACAAGATATTGCAATCAAACCTGGTGTGATGAGCTAATCTATTCGATGCTTGAAAGAGACTGGGTCCAGCTTAATCTATAAGGCTAGCAGCACTCCCTACAAGTATTTAATGATACCTCTCATCTACAGGGATAAAAGAGACTGGGTCAGCACGACCATGCTGACCCAGTTTATTACTATATAGATTGAACTTAAAAATTTGAGAAAAGGGAAAGGAGCAACGGAGGGGAATTTTGGAACTGGAGGAACGGTAGTGTCCGCCTGAAAGCTTTCCGAAGGAAAGCTAGCATCATTGAAGGCATAAGCAGTCTTCGGATTTCTACCGCTATAGCGGTTAAAATCAAGAAATTTGAAGACAACAGCGGCCGGAAGTCCAAATATTCACTGTAGTTGCGACTGGTCCTAAAATCTAAAACCACAAGTTCAATCTATATAGTTTCAGTGTGTACAAGGCAAAGGTTATTGATTAACTACAGGAATCTTAAGCTTGATCTCCGATAGTCCCTCTTCCTCTGATCCAGTCTTAATTAACAGCTCCATAGACCTTGGGTTATCCAAAAGATTGCTGCTGAGCAGATAACTAAAACCCTCATCCGTCCCGCCCCCGGAGTACGAGAGAAGCTGATCTACATCCTTTTTCGTCTCAGAGGCAATTTCCGTTCCTCTGATCGCCACAAACAATTTGTCTCTTATCTGCCATTGATCACGCTCGTTCTCCTTCATCGCCATATTCACCCTGGTCATTAACGGAGAGAATTCAACCTGGGTCAGCGTTATCTCATGCCCTTCAAGTGTAAAAGTCTTGTCGGGATATATGGTTTGGGTTGGATGCTCCTTAAACTTGGAAGCTAAAGTAAAACTGATTTTAAGACTGGGAGAATATTGTACATCTTCATAAGCAATTTCCGAATTGGGGTCCTCCATCATGCCAGGATCTACCAAAGCAATTTTAAAATCCGCTTCCAGCTGTTCAGGGAATGGCTTGTTACGGTCGAGGTCGAATGTGCTCCGCCCGATGAATTTACTGTAACTCTTCACACCCGGTCCCCTAAAATGGCTGGCCACCCGCATCGTATCTTTCAAATAACTGTTCGTTGCCTTGTCTTCAAGTTTTGCACTATTTATACTGTGAATCTCCTTAGCGTTATCTGTGGTAGCCGTGTATAGCATAATAAGCTTATTCTCGTCCGCAGTAACGGCGTTCAAGGTCACCGTAAAGCCTTCGCTGCTCACCGATTTGTTGATCTTTTGAATATATCCGTTTCTAAGTGCGGAATATACGGTTTCGTCGTCGACATCAAATGAAGAAAGATCTTTGAAATCCTCCAGCCCTGTCCAGTCGATTCTTTGCAACAGCCGGGCCGTTTGCGGCTCTGACTGGATATAGGGAAGAACAAACAGCAGAATGGCGACCGCAGCAGCTGCGGCAAATCCCATGAATGTGCTTCTGGAGAATAAAGCCATCTTGCTTTTTCGCTTACCCCTCTCAAGCCCCTTTTGAACCGCAAATCTTATCGCGCTGCTCTGCTGCTCCAATTCCACTTCTACCTGCTGGTGCATCTGAACCGCGTTTGACAGCAATTCCTCTTCTTCCTTGTTACTGATCATTCCAGTCACCCCGATTCCTGATAATCGTCCTAAGCTGCTTAAGCCCTTTATGCTGCCAGGTTTTGATTGTCCCTTCCGGCTTATTCAACAATTCCGCAATCTCGGTCAACGTCATGTCATTGTAGTATTTAAGCAGCAGCACATGACGGTACTTGGGTTTCACTTGTTCAAGTGCCCAGAGCATTTCCATCCTGCTGGTATTATGCATTGTAACGGGCTCCTGCATTTGTTCGTCCGCTGTCGGAACACTGCGCTTGCGTCTTCTCTGCTCATCTATGCAGACATATATCAGAATCCGGATGATCCAAGATTTAAATGCCTTGGGATCTTTCAGCGTTTTCCGCTTGATCCAGGCCCGGCAGGTCATTTCCTGTACCGCTTCCAGCGCATCGTTCCGGTTGCCCAAATAACTGTAAGCTAGGCGATACAGCTGCTCACTATGCTCCATCACAGTGTCATAGAACACAGATTCTTCCCGCGACACTGTGCTGCTAACCCTCTTCATCTCTACCCCGGACATCGTCATCTTTCCTCCTCCTTCCCCCTTCCTTACATAGTTAAGACGGGGAGAGCACGTAAACAGTTTTCTTAAATTGTAATTTATCCTTTTCTTCACTCCGCAAAGTGAAAATTGACAAAAAAAAAGCCGTAACCCAGCCTTTCAGCGGTCTACGACTTTAAGATAAATGTATTTTACAGCACCCAGTTTCCTTTGCGGAATACGGGTTCAATGGTACCATCCGCCAGTTCACCGTCGATATCAAGCTCAGCTGAGCCGACCATGAAATCAACATGCGTTAAACTTACATTGGCGCCTTTCGCCAGCAATTCTTGGCTGCTAAGTCCAACGCCGCCTTCAATATTGACAGGGTAGGCACTGCCCAGCGCAAAATGGCAGGAAGCATTCTCATCGATGCCTGTATTATAGAATACCCGGCTCATACGGGAAATTGGCGAGTCGTGCTGCACCAGGGCCACTTCGCCCAGATAGGAAGCACCTTCATCCGTTTCCAGAAGTGAAGTCAGATGCTCACGCCCGGACTCGGCATCGTATGCGGTAACCTTGCCGTTTGTAAAAGTAACGGTGATGCCATCCACTAGACGCCCGTTCAAATTCAAAGGAAGGGTACTGGCCACTGTGCCGTTGACGCCTGTGCGACGCGGCATCGTATAGATTTCTTCCGTAGGCATGTTCGCTACGAAGTATACTCCGCTGCCATTCTCCCCGCCGCCGCCGCGCCACAAATGGCCTTCAGGCAGCTCCAAATGCAGGTCCGTGCCGGGGGCGCGGTAATGCAGGCTTTTGTAGCGCTTGGCATTCATCCGGTCCTGGCTTTGCTTCAGCTGGGCAATATGCTCCCGCCAGGCAGCAACAGGGTCCTCACTGCCTACGCGGTTCATCTGGAATACCGCTTTCCACATCGCTTCCACTCGTTTTTCTGCTGGAAGATCGGCAAATACCTTATCCGCCCATGCACGCGTCGGCGCTTTGATGAGGGACCAGCTGATTTTATTGTTCCGGGTATAGTTCTGATATTTCTTCCGCGCCACTGCAGCAGCCTTGACGGCTGTTGATACTTTCGAGGAATCAATGCCGCGGAACAGCTCCGGATCGGGTACTTTAATATGTAAGATTGCTCCACCCTCTTCGGCAAAACCCTCCAGCATATCCGCATGCCATTGCGGGTAATAACCAAAAGAGTCTTCGGGAGCCTTTTCGTAACGGATGCGCGTAACCGCCTCATCATCCCAGTCAACCATGACGTATTTAGCACCGGCCTCATAGGCTTTGCCTACGATCAGGCGCGTAAGCTCGGCTGTCTCCAGGGGAGAATGGATCATCAGCACTTGTCCAGGCTGTACATTTACTCCGACCTTCACAACGAGGTCCGCATATTTCTCCAGCATTACTTCAAAATCCTTCATGACTTCTTTTCCTCCATATCTAAGATTGCTGTAGTTCTACAAATCCAAACGAACTGCTCTTGTTATTTTAACGCAAAATGATCCTCGTTGCGATTCTTTATGATTTGACCTCTACTGTTGCTCATTTCCCACCAGTTTACCAGAGTAAGTACCGGATTCGTCAGACTGTATCCTAATAAGCGCCCTGCCAATTTCAGTATGATTGCTGTAGGCAGTAAGGGTCAGTTCACACTCCCTATTCTTGCTGGGTAATGGCGACCAATAAATCGTATCTCCGGATGCAATGGCCGTCTTTGTTCCGAGCTCATGCACCATATAATCCGGCGGAGTCCAGCGAAGAAAACTGCCCTCTGTTGTCTGCAGCCTGATTTCATCCGCGCCGTCAGCCGTAATCTGTATCGGAAATCCCGGCGACCTGCTGTTGGTCACACGATAGTCCCCGATGGGGAACTTAATTTCCGGCTGTACCTGTTGCGGCTCACCGTTTGCGGCATACACCGTTACCGCGAAGATGTCTGACAGGAAGGGGCGTTGACCCGGCTGGCGCTGGCCGTTACTCTGGATCAGAAACAAACTAAGCAGTGAAAGAAGAACCAGCGCTGCGGTGATGATGGATACGGCAGGTTGTAGTCTATAACGGCGGGTTAGCACAGGCTTACCTGTATCCGATTCAGCTTTTTCCTGAACGGCTTTCTTCACTATCCTCTCTGCAAGCTCTGTTGAAGCCGTAATTTTCCTCATCCCAGTCACATATTTATTCATCCTCCATCCCTCCCATTACGGCTTTCAGCCGCTCTCTTGCACGCTTCAGCTGTGTGCGGACTGTACCTTCTTTATACTGCAGCATTGCGGCGATCTCTGCCGTGCTGTAATTTTCGAAATAATAGAGATGAATGACTATCCGGTATTTGACGGGAAGCTTCAGCACTGCTGATACCAACTCCCGCTCCTCCGCTTCAGGTATGGGCAATTCCGGTCTTTCCAGAGCAGAGATGTACCTTTTCCATGGGCTTCGCAGCATGTCCTTACACCGGTTAATAGTGACTCTTATCATCCATGCCCGTTCATGATCCTGATCTGCAAACTCAGGATGATGCTGGAACAGTCTGATAAAAACATCCTGGCAAATATCCTGCGCATCAGCCATATTCCTGACATAAGCTAAGGCAAGCCGCAGTACCATGTCTGAATGTTTCCGGACCATTTCAGTTATGTATTTCTCAGTGCAGGGCAATTGTTTCTCCAATCCGTCTCCCCCCTTCACTGATAACACGCCGGAACCAGCGAATATGTTTCACTTCTTCACAAAAAAACGGCCCCATGCAGGAGCCGCTGTCTGTTTCTCATAGATAGGGCAAAGGGTTCTTTTAACCCGTGCAACATCAGTGCCTATTGTTTATCCACCTGCAACAAGGTCACGGTCTTCACAGCGTAAGTATGCTGAATCTTTTCTTCTGCGATGATATTCAGTTTGGTCAGACTGGCCACCTTTGCCGGATCAGTCTTTGAGAGCAGACGCCAAACCTCCGGGTCGGACAACGTGTTGTACAGCTTTTCATCATCATATTCCTTGCGGTTCTGCGTGACAAGCTTAACCTTGTAGCTGCCAATCACTGCCTCCGTCTCCCCGAGTTCACTGCAGTAAGACAAAATATCCTGCCGCAGCTCGGCCAATTCCTTCTCAAGCTCCTTTTGTTTTGTTTTGAGTTTATAATACTGCTGAACCTTCTTCTCCATGATTGCTCACGCTCCTCTCCAAACATATGTATGCCGGATGAGGCCAATAAATAAGTTGAGCCCTATTCCATAAACTTCTATAATGAAATAGATTCTGCTGCAGTGATTCCGCCAGTAAGCAACGTCTAACAGCAAGGGTATCTTCCTGTGCGGGTAAGCTCAGTAAACTAACAAAATGGCAGGTGAACCATGTTTCAATCGTATCTATTTCCGATCTCATACGCCTTTATGACCTTTCCTGTAGCGGCGCTGTTCTTCACGCTGCCTTTTCTCATTGTTCAATACCGGAAGCATGGATATATCAACAAGATCAGGGCAGTTGTTCTTTATTTGCTGCTGCTCTATCTGCTGAACGCCTTATATCTCATCATGCTGCCGATGCCGGCGTCCCGGCACAACCTGCCCCCTTCGGGCAATACAATTCAGCATATCCCACTGCAATTTATTCAGGAGATTCTGAAAGAAGGCAATTTTTCCGTTCAGCAACCCTCAAGTTATCTGGCATTACTGCGCGAGCCTGCATTTCTTCAGACCATGTTCAACATCGTCTTGACGATTCCCTTCGGCTTGTTCCTGGGCTACTACTTCCGCACCAGGTGGGTGGTGTGCATTCTGCTGTCCTTTTCGCTCTCATTGCTGTTCGAGGTCACACAGATCACCGGCATTTACGGTATCTTTGATTATCCTTACCGTATCTTTGATGTCGACGACCTGATCACCAATACGCTTGGCGGGATGATCGGATTCAGAATTGCCTTGTGGATTTCAGGATTGCTCCCAAAGATCGAACAGCTCGACAACCACGAGGATCTGGCGGCCAAAAGAGTCACCTTCACCCGACGCAGCATCGCATTTATGCTGGATGCCTTCGTATGGCTGACCGGGCTCACTCTGCTGAATGCTTTGTCTGTATCAGGAGCATTCTGGATATCAACCAGTGTCTTCTGTCTGCTGGTGCCCTGTCTGGCCGGAGGAAGAACACTTGGCAAATGGATTGTGCGCATCCGCATAAGCACTCAAGGGGAACGGCTCCGGCTATGGATGCTGATCACCAGATACTTGCTGCTGTATGGGCTCCTGATTGGAATGAACCGCCTAATTCTTGTTTCTTCTCAGCTCGACGGTCTGACTCCTGCCCTAGCAACAGTTGTTCGTATTGCTGTATTTCTAGGGGATATGGCCTTCATTGTTCATCTATTTATCGGAATCTTTAAGAAAAAACGAGTGTTGTTCTATGAGAACATAAGCCAGACCTGCAATGTAATTACATGGCCGGAGAAGCCGCAGGAATCCGCTAAGGATGTTACAGATTCAGTTGTCAATTAAGAGAGTTGTTCATGAATAGCTAAAGAGGCCATGTTCCCCTTACCGGGGACGCACGGCCTCTTTGCCTTTTGAAAGTATAATATAATTAGGAATCCAGTTCCTTAATCGTCAGCACCACCGGACAATGGTCGCTGCCGAGGACATTACACTCGATACCGGCCTCCACCAGCTGCGGAGCCATCCGTGATGAAGCCAGGAAATAATCAATCCGCCAGCCGACATTGCGCTCTCTGATCTTCGGCATATAGGACCACCAGCTATACGCCCCTTCTGTGTCAGGGTAAAAATATCTAAAGGTATCCACAAAACCCGAGTCAAGCAACGTCGTCATTTTACCGCGCTCTTCATCGGTAAATCCTGAATTCCCCCGGTTGGATTTCGCATTTTTCAAATCAATATCCTGATGGGCGACGTTGAGGTCACCGCAGACTACAACCGGTTTATGCTGATCCAGCGCCAGCAGATAATTGCGGAATCGGTCCTCCCATTCCATTCTATATTCCAGACGGGTCAAATCCCGTTTGGCATTCGGAGTATATACATTTACGAGATAGAAACCGGCAAATTCCAAAGTAATAATCCGGCCTTCCGGCTCTGTATCCTCCTCTATTCCATATCGTACGGAGAGCGGTTTGATTCTGGTAAAGACCGCCGTTCCCGAATACCCCTTCTTAAGGGCATAATTCCAATATTGCATATATTCCTCACCCTGCTCCAGGACAATTTGCCCCTCCTGCAGCTTTGTTTCCTGCACACAGAAGATGTCTGCGCCGCTTTCCTTAAAGAAATCGTTAAAGCCTTTGTTCACACAAGCTCTCAGACCATTTACATTCCAGGACACCAGCTTTATCATCGTCATTCTCCTTACATTTCACTAGAATTATCCCCAGTGTAACATATTATAAGCTGTTTAGAGTTGCTAGGCATGATACAATAACTGGGCTTGCTTCTTCCAATCTACTAAAATACGCGGGGGTTCATATAAGTGATGAATATACCAAAACTGCTACGCAGCTTTAACTTTTTATATTTTGCCCTGCTCGCCATGTTCATTCCCTTTCTTCCGGTCTACCTGGATAATCAGGGTCTGAGTCCGGCACAAATCGGATTCGTTGTCGGCACCGGCGGTTTCATAACGATAGTCGCCCAGCCGCTATGGGGAATGATCAGTGACCGGACCAAAACAATCCGCAAAGTACTGCTGTTCCTGCTGCTGTGCTCCGCCATTGTCGGCTACCTGCTGTATATCTCAAGCAGTTACAGCCAACTGATTCTGTTCGCTATGCTGCTCTACTTTTTCCTAATGCCGATTGATCCGTTGACAGAAAGCCTCAATTTCCGTATCGCCGAGTCTTCCGGGATCAGCTACGGCTCGATCCGCACCTATGGAGCGCTCGGTTATGGTATCATGGCGCTGCTGACCGGATATGTAATGTATTATTTTGGCGCACAAGGTCTAGGACTGCTGTTTGCCGGCAGCAGTCTGCTAGGCTTCCTGGTCAGCTGGAACATGCCGGATGCCCCGGTTACCGGGAAACCGGTCACCCTGGACAGTCTCAAGCATTTCCTCTCCAACAAAGAAACGCTGTTATTTCTGCTGCTGGTCTTTGTCAGCTCTGTACCGGCAAGAATGAACGATACTTTTCTGGGGGTATATATTATTGATCTGGGCGGAGGATCGGCGTTGGTGGGACAGTCATTTTTCCTTGCGGCAATAAGCGAAATCCTTGTCTTTGCCTTGAGCTTCTGGTGGCTGCGCAAAGGCAAAGAGCTGATTATCATCGCTTTTGCGGGAGCCTTCTATTTCCTTCGTTTCTTTATTTCTGCCTGGGTTACCGATCCGCAGCTGCTCACTTACCTGCAGGTTCTGCAGTTGCTCACATTTCCCGTCTTCTACTCGGCGGCTATCCAGTACTTGTACAGCATTGTACCGGAGGAATGGCGGGCTACGGGCCAGACAGTGCTGGCACTTCTGTTCTTTGGGGTGTCGGGCATCCTGGCCTCATATGCGGGAGGTGCCATTTATGACAGGTTCGGGGGAAAAACGTTCTTTTTATGCGTATCAGCAATGTCCTTTACCGGCATGATCTTTGGCCTCATTCTTTACCGGATTTATGGTAGAAATAGCCGTAAGGGAGAACATGCAGCAACTCTATAAGACCGGATGCCGCGTCAGCGCTAAGGAGTATCAATATAATCTGGAGAGCACAATGATTGGAATAATGATCCGTTCGCGGAACGTTCTAAATTGTGCTAATCTCTTAAGTCATTCGCTGCTGCATTAATAGAAACGGAGAATATAATGTTCTATCATTGGAAAGCAGAGCTGCCTCTGATTTCTAATGTAATGCCAGAGTATCCCGCCCATGCTCTCTCATTTCACTCCCCCTGCTAACATCCCTGGACGTTCAACGGCCAGGGATGTTTTGCGCGCTATAAGATAAACAGATTACATACTGCTTGTTCTTAGAACTCCCCTTCAGGCATAGGTCCCGTATATATGGATTGCGGACGAAAAATACGGTTGTTGGCAGCTTGCTCCAGAATATGCGAGGTCCAACCCACAATTCTGCCGGACGTAAACGTAGGGGTGAAGATCTCCGGGTCCAGTTCCAGTGCCTGCAGGATCGCGGCAGCATAGAACTCAACGTTAGTGAACAACCGGCGTCCCGGTTTGAATTCCTCAAGCAGGCGGATCGCCGTATGCTCGACATGAATCGCCACATCAAAGGAAGGATCCTTGCCGATCATTTCCTCGGTAGCAATCTTGAGCGCTTCGGCGCGGGGATCTTTGGTCTTGTAAATGCGATGACCGAAGCCCATAATCTTGCCACCTTTATCCAGAACCTCACGGATCCATGGCTCAGCCCGCTCCTTCGTTCCAATATCCGCCAGCATCGAGATGACTTCGGAGGGTGCTCCGCCATGCAGCGGACCTTTCATCGCCCCAATGGCACCACATACGGCTGCACACATATCAGATTCAGTGGAGAGAACCACGCGTCCGGCAAAAGTCGAGGCATTCATTCCATGCTCCATGCAAAGAATCAAATACGCACTTAGTGCCTGCACATGGGCTTCCTCCGGAATTTGTCCATTCAGCATATACAAATAATTAGCGGCATGCCCAAGCTCTGGAAGCGGCTCCACAATAGGCAGTCCTTTTAACCTGCGGTATCTGTAAGCAATAATCGTTGGCAATAGCGCAGTTAACCGCACGGCTTGCCGGAGCGTCGGCGGCCATGTTGCATTCCCCTGCTCCCCTAAAGCAGCTACTGTGCTTTGCAGAACCAGCATCATCGGAACCGAAGCCGGGAGCAGATCAACAATTCTGCACAGATACTCCGGCATCGCTCTGGCCGCTGCCATTTCCAGCTTCAACATCTCCAGTTCCTCCGAACTTGGCAGCTGGCCATTCCACAGCAAATAAGCTACTTCTTCGTAACTTCGGCTTATTGCAAGTTCTTTCGCCCAATATCCGCGGTAAACCAAATAACCCTTTTCTCCGTCTACCAAACCAATTTCTGTTTCTCCAGCCACTACGCCTTCCAACCCGCTTACTGTTGCCATTGCACTTAACCCCTTTTCCGATCCAATAGGAATTGAACACTATATTAGGAGTATATGCTGTAAACCCCATATTGCATATTTATAGTTTTTTATGAATACATAAAAATAATTTATCAGGTTAATGGATCGCAGGCTGCCCGATAAGCTGCTTCAGCTTGGATTCTGTATTTGAAGCTCCTGCGGGGGTATAGATGCTGCAGCGCAGATCCGTGCTTCCGTGAACCTGAAGTGAGGTTAGATGAAACAGCATCTTACCGGCTTTGGCATGGCGGAATTCGAGCACCACATCGGGAGCTGAGCTAACTTGGCTCTCCTCCCAAAGTGCTTGAAACGCAGGATGTTTGCCCTTCATCTCCGCAATAAAATCATCATACCAGTGATCCTCAACATACTGCCCGTAGTACGCCCGGAAAATAGCCAGATAACCCCTGACGAATTGTTCCCAGTTCACGGCAAGCCGCTGAAATTCCTTGCGTTCGAACAAGAGGCGGATCATGTTCCGTTCTTCTTGCGGCAACGACGCAAAATCCAGAAAAACATGCGCCGCCGCTTCATTCCAGCCGACGATGCCGCAGCGCCGGTCCGAAATAAGGGTCGGGCAGGTGGTAAGCTCCTGCAGAATTTTCTGTAGTGGCGGGCTGATGACGGAAACCTCCACCTGCTCAAATGGCATACTTCCGGGACCATTCTCAAGGGCCAACGCGAATAAATAGCTTCGCTCATCCTTGGTCAGCTGCAGTGCGGAGGCAATGCAATCCAGCACAGAGGCCGATACTTTGATATCACGTCCCTGTTCCAGCCAGGTATACCATGTGCTGCTGACTCCGGCAAGTTGCGCTACCTCCTCTCTGCGGAGCCCGGGTGTTCGTCTGCGCGTCCCTTCCGGCAAGCCTGCGTCAGCGGGAGAGATCGCCGCCCGGCGTGATTTTAAGAAATCTGATAATGCCTGAAGCCTCGTCTGATTGGACAATATCTGTTCCTGCCTTTCTGAAACCGTCCTATAAATAGTAGTAATTATACTAGTATAAACTACAACTTGTAATAGGATAAGTAAAGTGGAAAAATACTAGTATAACCCCTATATACAAGGATGGAGGAAGACAATTATGGAACGCGTTGTAATTACCGGGATGGGCTTGATCTCACCGCTCGGCAACACTGTAGAGCAATTCTGGAGCCGCCTGACTGCAGGCGAATCGGGAGTTTCCGAAATAACTTCATTTGATCCCTCACATTTCAAATCCAAAATTGCCGCTGAGGTGCGGGACTTCGATCCTGAGGGCAGATTCGGCCGCAAGGAAACCCGCCGGATGGACCGGTTCACCCAATTCGCACTGGCTGCCGCCGAAGATGCGTGGGCGCATTCCGGTCTTCAGCGGGATCAGATTGACAGAGAACGGCTTGCTGTATATGTAGGTTCCGGGGTAGGCGGCATTCATACCTTGATGGAGCAAGGGGATATACTGCGGACACGGGGACCGGAACGAGTCAGTCCCACCTTGATACCCATGCTGATCTCTAACATGGCGGCTGCGACGATCAGCATTAAGCTGGGAGCGTTGGGTCCTACTCTCTCCCCGGTCACCGCCTGTTCAATCGGCAATACGGCGATCGGAGAAGCGTTCCGGTTAATCCGTTACGGCGGGGCTGATTGTGTAATTGCCGGAGGCTCCGAGGCGGCGGTCAGCGAGATTTCGTTAGCCAGCTTCGGAAACGCCACTTCCTTATCTACCTGCAACGATGAGCCCGCGAGAGCCAGCCGCCCGTTTGACGGCAAGCGTGACGGGTTCGTTATCGGCGAAGGCGGCGCGATTATCATTCTGGAATCACTCTCCCACGCCTTGCGCAGAAATGCCGTGATTCATGGAGAAGTCATCGGTTATGGCGCCAGCTCTGATGCTTATCACATGGTAGCCACCCATCCGGAAGGCATCGGTGCTTATCAGGCGATGAAGCTTGCACTCCGCGAAGCGGGAATCAAGCCGGAGGAAGTGGATGTTATCAGCGCCCATGCAACCAGCACCATTATCGGGGACCGCTCGGAAACATTGGCGATTAAGAAGCTGTTCGGGGAAGCGGCTTACCGCATTCCGGTTACCGCCAACAAGTCGATGACCGGCCACACGCTTGGAGCTGCCGGCGGGCTGGAAGCCATCGCTCTGATTCAAAGCCTGAGTAGCGGCATCATTCCGCCTACCATCAATCAGGAAACCCCTGATGAAGTATGCGACCTGGATTATGTGCCTAATATTGCCCGCAAAGGCGAGCTCAAGATTGGAATCTCCAATTCTTTTGGTTTTGGCGGCCATAATGCCGTTATTGCCCTAAGCAAGTACGACAATGGATAACGTAATCCGACCTGCAAGTGGAAACGGCTTCGCCGCCCTCCGCCCTCATAAGGACGGTGTCCGTTTCAGAGAGAGATTGAAGGATAATATATTGCATGAAGCAAATAAATGCTTATATTTTCAAAAAAAGGCTCCAGCTCACCGTTCTTTACAGTGGGCTGGAGCTTTTGGTCAAATCCATAGTAATAGATCTATTTGCTCTCTGCTGCTGGCGAGACATGACTTCCCCAGATAGCAATCCCCCCGGCAGAAAGTGCGCTGAACGTCATGACTTGGCTCTCAACGGCTTCATTCCATTCTTGCAGGAAGACACCACTGTACACAGTCCCGTCTATTGTCAGCTCAGCATTGTGTTCTCCGCTTATCGTCCATGTTCCCGTTACCGCTCCCGATATCTTACCGTCGCCGCCCAGCTGAATCAGTTCCGACTGAATTGTAGTTGCAGTAATGTCTTTGCCATGATTCACATATTTGTAATCTCCGGCGACTTCCGCTGCAGTATAAGTCCCGATCTTCTCACCGCTGTAACGATGAGGAGCGACAACCGGCCAGCCGTCCTTGTTCATGAACATCTGATGTACGCGGACTTCGTGTTCTTCTCCCCGGTTAGGGAAACGCGTATGGAAGATCAGATAATATTCTTTCTTCTTCGCATCATAATAAGCCGAATTATGTCCCGGTGACAAGTAGCCCACCTCGCTTACAGCATTCTCAGTTGAACTATTGATGAACTTAAAGTTGCCCATCAGCTTCACCCCGTAAGGTGAATAAGCCGGATCATCGAACAGCTTGCCGGCCGTGCCCTTGGCGTCAATCATCGCTTTGCCTTCGGAATCTTCAAAGGGACCATCAGGATTCTTGGAACGCGCTACGCGGATATTATAGCCGCCTTTGGTGTCCAGTCCCCCGTAGGAGAGAAACAGATAATAGTAATCGGTTTCAGGACTGTACAGCATATAAGGGCCTTCAATCCGGGCGTGATTTGCTCCCAGCAGCTTTTTGCCATAGCCTTGATCCGGTAACGGGAAGCCGGTAGCTGCATCCAGCTCCATAATGAAGATCCCGCCGGAATAGGAGCCGTACACCATCCACAGCTTACCCTCTTTATCAATAAACACATCAGGGTCAACCACATTCGGTTTGACAGCAGCATCATAAATTTCACCGTCATTGCCTACACCAGCCATGCCGGATTTCAGGATAATCCCCTGATCCTTATACGGTCCTTCAATCTTGTCGGCTACCGCAATACCCATTGCAGACAACGGAGAATCCCCACGGCAGGCGTTATAGTACATATAGAACTTCCCGTCTGCCAGCTGAATCACATCCGGTGCCCACAGTGTGTCCGACTGGGCCCAACTCAGGGTCTGGCTTAATTCCTCGGTGACGTTGGGAATCAGCACGTTGCCGTCTGCTACGCCGGAGGAAATTTGTTTCCATGATATCAGGTCCTTGGATTTGGCCGAAGCCAAATGGGAACCGAATACATAATATGTATTGTTCACCTTAATAACAGAAGGATCATGTACTGAAACATTATCGAACTTCGGCGTACCGCCATCACCGCTGCAGCCTGCCAATAATGTTAACGAAATCAATGTGGTCAATGTGTATTTTTTCATTATCTTACCTCCTATGTATACCCTTACATTTTGCTGCGAAAATAACAATTAGTCAATACTTTTATTTATACATATTAGTTTCGTTTTAAATATATATGAAATATATATTTCTGCTCCCACGCAAAAAAGCGCCAAGCCTTACGAAGGCCTGACGCTAAGCTCAATAGTATACCATTACTTGATCTAACTAATTCACGCTGAAGCTTTCCACCAGAACCGGCTCTGGATAAGCATTTTTCAGTACGCGTTGTCTCTTCTTCACAACTTCAGGCGGCTCTACAGCCGGAGCCATCGGATGCATCAGCCAGGATTTCACCAAATGGGAGTCCGAAACCTTATACATTGGCGGCTCTTTCTCCATATCGATTTGCATCGCATAGGTGCTGCGCAAGGCAAAGGCGTCGCCCTTAGGCGGTTTGATCAGATCGGGAGGGGTTCCTGGAATGGCTGTAAGCTTGGTGCCTTTGCTTTCCAGACTCGGCATGGAAGCGAGCAATCCCCAGGTATATGGATGTCTTGGGTCATAGAAAATTTCTTCCGCTGTGCCCATCTCGACAATTTGTCCGGCATACATAACAGCTACACGGTCGGCCATTCGGGCCACGACACCGAGATCATGGGTGATAAAGATGATTGCTGTATCAATTTTCTTCTGGATATCCTTCATCAGGTCAAGAATTTGCGCCTGAATCGTTACGTCGAGCGCTGTTGTCGGCTCATCGGCAATCAGCAGCTTAGGGTTGGCTGCAAGTGCCATAGCAATAACGACACGCTGGCGCATCCCGCCGCTGAACTCATGCGGGTACTGCTGGAAACGACGCTCAGGTGAAGGAATTCCCACCAAATTGAGCAATTCGACACCCCGTTTGTATGCAGCGTCTTTGGACATTTTCTCATGTTTGAACAGAACCTCGGTAATTTGCTTACCGACCTTCATCATCGGATTCAGCGAGGTCATCGGATCTTGAAAGATCATACCGATTTCCTTACCGCGAATCTTCTGCATTTGCTTCTCACTCTTCTTAATCAGGTCTTGACCATCGAACAAAATCTGTCCACGTTTATAAATGCCCTGCGGCTCAGGAACAAGCTTCATGACCGCTTGGGAAGTTACGCTTTTACCGGAACCGGATTCGCCTACAATCGCCAGTGTTTCCCCTTTATTTACATGGAAGTTGACGCCACGGATTGCTTGCACTTCTCCGCCGCGTGTTTTGAAAGATATTGCTAGGTCCTTTACCTCTAAAAGGCGCTCCATCCTGTCACCCTCTCTGCTCTTTTCAAGATATGATAATGATTCTCAGTATATAGAAAGGCAATAAGTATTATTTTATCTATCTTTATAGTCTTACGTCAAGTGCTTTCTGAAAATGTGTCTTTAGAGATTCAAGCGGTTTCACCCTTGATTGCGGCGCATTCTGCTCTTCATCAGGCCCCAGACAGCCGGTGGAGCCAGGCATAGCAACAGCAATAGCGACCAGCCTATATCCGCAAAGCTAACGGTCTCTGTCTCCAGCAGCCTGTAAAAAGCATAAAGTGAATAAGGCAATGCTACTAACAACGCGGTTACTACGCCGGGAGTATACAGTTTCAAAAAGACACTTTGCCCCAGATGTGTAAAAACATGCAGCAGGAAAACGGCAAGAACCGCCAGATATAACAAGTAAAAAGAAAAGAATACTGCAAGTACGGTCACTGTTACTATCAGAATATACACGAACAGCACATCCATAGCAAAAGCCCGCGTCGTCATGCGCATGGTACTCCTATACATTGTGCTCATGTACTTAGGAAGAGTCTCTTCCACGCGGCTGCCGTATTTGCCTGCCCAAGACTCAACAGTAAGAATTTCTTCAAAATCATGAAACATGAAGCATACAGGCAGCAACCACAACAAGCTTATCGTATCGATATGAAGATTCAGCCAACTCAGCATTTGTAAACCATCCCCACAAAACATGTGTTTCCGGTTAATCAGAGCAGCAAGAAGACCGGTCTCCCTTCAGAGGACCGGCCTTCCGCGTTCTATTTTATGGCCTCACCGCTGCCGGTGAATGTTCTCCAGCTCTCCGCCAGGTTATCCAAGGTCCAGCTTACATGATTCTCATCCTTATACTGCCGTGAATAACACTCAATCACAAGGATGAGGTCGAGATACAGGTCATAGAGTTTCTTGCGCCGCAGCTCGTTCGGGCTGTCGAAGGTGAGACCATAGCCTTTGTGGAAGGCTGCTGAGTCCTCGAAGTGCCGGAAATAATACTCCTGCAGCACATCGCCCCACAGCGCTCTCTCCCAATCAATAATGGAGACAATAACTCCATCCTTCACAAACAGATTGCCATTCCACAAATCCCAATGCACAAGCCGGGGTTCCGTCACCTCATCAAGGGCAGGATAATATTGCTCCAGCACCCGTTTAATTTCATCGTGGGACGCCGGTAATTTGGCTTCCAGTCTGGCGGCATCAGCAAGCAGGTTATTCATCAGCGAAGTGAAGCTCTCCCGCCATGAGGCTACCGTTCCTTCCGGCATCTGTCCAAACAGGCCAAACCGCGGTCCCTTAATCTCGTTAATCAACCGCTGGTACCGTCCCAGCTCCTGCTCGATGGAGGCTCTTTGCTCGACGGACAAAGTATCTTTCACTTCACTGTAGGGCTGCCCTTCAATCTTCTCCATGAAAAAATAGGGAGATGGGATCAGTTGGAGGCTTTCGTCATAACTGTATACGGCTGGCACAGGAATATCACCGGCTGCCTTGACCAGCTGCAGGGCTTCTACTTCTGCCCGCATAATATCCTTCTCATAGCTTAACGTTTCGGTCTCATCTGCAGGAGCAATCTTCAGAATCACAGTCTGGCCATTGCTTAATTCAAGATCGTAAGCCGTATTAAAAAAACCTCCGGTCAGCTCCGAGCAAGAGACAATCCCCGCTTCTTTGCCGAAAGCCGTCTCAACCAGCAGTGCCAGCTGCCCGTCATCCAATTTGACTTTAGTGAAGCTATCCATAGAACTTATACCCACCACATATCAGCAAGCGGCTCTTCAATCAGCACTTGACGAAGATTGTCTACCGCTTTGGAGAACCCTTCTTCAATGGACATCAGTCCATCTTCATGTTCGATACTGACTACATAATCATAACCTACCAATCGAAGGGCACTGATGATATCTGCCCAGACCTTCACGTCATGTCCATAACCGACTGAACGGAATTGCCAGGCACGGTCAAGCATATTGGTATACGACTGCATATCGGTCAATCCGTACATATTCACATTAACCGGATCAATCACTGTATCCTTAGCGTGGAAGTGATGAATCGCGCCCTGGCGGCCGAGAATATGTATGGCCTGCACCGGATCAATGCCTTGCCACCACATATGGCTGGGATCAAGGTTGGCCCCGATAGCTTCACCTGCAGCTTCTCGCAGGCGCAGCAATGTCGCTGGCGTATGCACGGAAAACCCTCCGTGCAGCTCTAAGCCAATCTTGACGTCATGCTGTGTTGCGAATAAGCCCATTTCCTTCCAGTAAGGAATAACCTTATTCTCCCACTGCCAAGCCAGAATTTCCTGGTAATCGTTCGGCCATGGAGCAACCGGCCAGTTGGGGTATTTGGCATCCTCATGGTCACCCGGGCAGCCCGAGAAGGTGTTTACAACCTGAACCCCGAGTTTTTGCGCCAGTTTAACAGAGTTCACGAAATCTTCGTGGTCCTTGCGGGCCAGCTCTTTCTGCGGATGCAGCGGATTGCCGTGGCAGCTTAGCGCACTGATCATCAGGCCGCGTGACTCCACCGCATGCTTAAATTCCTTCAGCGCCGTTTCATTCTCAAGCAGCAGCTTCGGATCACAATGGCTGTTGCCCGGGTTGCCGCCGGTACCGATCTCCACTGCCTTAAGTCCTTTGGAAACCACATAATCCAACGCATCCTCAAGCTTACGACCGCCGAAAAGCACCATAAATACACCAAGTTTCATTGCCCTGCCGCCTCTCACATTGTAATATTCCGCTGCTCTTTAAGCTTCGTAAGTATCAAAATCCTTAATGACTTGATTGCTCTCAGCAGCCTCAAAAATCGCTTCAATCAGATTCTGCACACGCAGCACTTCCGCATTCTTGACGATCGGCTCAGCCGTACCTTCAATTACAGCGACAAAATTGTTGTAGAAACCATCCGCAAGCTCTGCTGCCGGCGGCAGTGCTTCGGTAATGGTCGAGCCTTCCGAAGGCGGTGCCATCGTCTTGGTCAAGCCGACACCGGCACGGATCGGTGTGGGCTCCCGGTGTTCACTTTCACTATTGCGGGTAACAATTCTTCCGGTCAGCGACCAGTCTTCGATTACTGCTGAACCTTCAATCCCTTTCACATACCATCTTGGCAATGTGATGAAGTTGGTCGTGCCGACCTCAACGATCGCCTTGATGCCATTTGCGAATTGCAGCACCGCTTCAAATCCGTCATCGACATCATTGCCGAGAATATAGCTCAGAGTGCTGGTTACGCTGATCACTTTACTGTCGATCATAAACAGCAACTGGTCCAGCAGATGTACGCCCCAATCGAGCAACATACCTCCACCCTGCTCCTTCACATGGCGCCAGTCGCCGGGAATGCCATTGGCACCATGTACGCGGGACTCAATCTGGAACAGTGCTCCAATCGTTTCCGTCTCGTACATTTGCTTGATCACGCGAAAATCCTCATCCCAGCGTCTGTTCTGATGAACCATCAGGACGCGTCCGGCTCCATCGGCCGCTGCAGTCATCTCCTTAAACTCAGCAGAGGACATGGCTACCGGCTTCTCACAGACGACATGCTTGCCGGCTTGGAGCGCACGGATGGCTATTTCTTTATGGACATCGTTCGGGGTTGCAATCAGCACCACCTCGACAACCGGGTCAGCAAGCACTTCCTCATAGCTGGCATAAGCTTTATAACCTGCTTCTACTGACGCTTCGCGCCGCACTTCCAGTAAATCGAACGTACCTGCGACTTCCAGGCGCTCATTCTCACCGATTAATTGTGCATGATAACTTCCCATTCCACCATAGCCGACGATGACCACCGAATGTTTGTTTGAACTCATGGATTCCACTCCTGCTTTTCTTATAGTATCCGTGTTAAATTCTCTTAGTTGTCAGAACTTCCGTCAAAATAGACTGCACGGCCAGTGCGTGCGGATTCATAAACAGCTTCCAGAATCTGCGTCACAACAAACGCTTGTTCAGGCTTGACGACCGGGTCCTTGTCTTCAATAACCGCCTCAAGCCACAAGCGGGCTTCGCGGTCAGCCTCGGTCTCTGCAGACCCGCTGTAGAAAGCAACGCCGCCGGAAGACAGGTCCACCTTCGTTTCATACAGGCGTCCGGCACGCTCTCCGTTAATGCGCAGGCCGTCTTTCATATCCGCACCGCCTTCGGTGCCTGCTAGCAGCGTCTTCGCTTCACCGAATTCAGCCACATTCAGTGCCCAGCTTGATTCCAGCACGATGGTTGCCCCGTTCTCCATTGTAATAAAACCGAAAGCGGAGTCTTCAACCTTAAATTGTTCAGGATCCCATGGACCGAACGCATTTGCGGCATTTTTACGCTGCCCCAGCTTGTGGAAGGTAGAACCGACCACTACACGAGGTTTATAATTGTCCATCAGCCAGAGTGTCAAATCCAGAGCATGCGTTCCGATATCGATCAGCGGACCTCCGCCCTGCTTCTCTTCATCCAGAAATACCCCCCAGGTCGGAACGGCGCGGCGTCGCAGCGCGATGGCACGGCCATAATAAATATCGCCCAGCTCCCCGCTTTCGCACATTCCCTTCAGATATTCACTATCTGCACGGAACCGGTTCTGATACGCGATTGACAGCTTCTTGCCAGTGCGGCGGGCAGCATCCAGCATGTCCTGAGCCTGCGCCGTTGTCTTGGCCATCGGCTTTTCGCACATCACATGGTTACCGGCTTCAAGCGCCGCAACCGTAATTTCGGAGTGACTGTCATTGGGTGTACATACATGCACAATATCAAATCCGCCCGCTGCTAGCAACTCACGGAAATCCGTATAGACTACTGCACCTTCGGCGCCATAGATTTTGGCAGCCTCCTGGGCACGTTCTTCCACGATATCGCAAAATGCTACCATTTCAGCATTCTGTTGACGGGATAGGCTTGGCATATGTTTGCCGTTTGCGATACCACCGCAACCGATAATAGCAATTTTAAGTTTATCAGACATGAACTTTTCCCCCTTGATTGGCATAGCCTTTAACCCATTTCATACTGTCCGCAACACTTTCCAGCGCCGGACGGCTGCAATAATCCTGTTCCACTACCGCCCACTCCACTCCAGCCGCATCAGCAGCCTCCAGAATCGCGGTAAGATTCACTTCACCTTCACCTAGTACAACAGTCTCTGCCGAGCCATCTTCGAGCTTCTTCATATCCTTTAAGTGGATAAGCGGCAAACGGCCGGCATATTTGTGGATATACTCAACAGGGTCATAACCGCCGTAGTACACCCAGCAGGTGTCCATTTCTACCTGAAGCAGCTCAGCAGAAACCTCTTCGAAGATACCGTCAAATGCGGTGCGCTCTCCAAAATGCTCCGTGAATTCAAAATCATGATTATGATAAGCGAAAACTGCTCCCCTTGCTCTGCATTTCTTTCCTATTATGCGGAAATTAGCAACAACCTCTTCCCAGTTACGCTGTTCCTCAGTCAAATAAGGCACAATCAGGTTCCGGTTGCCGATCTCAAGATTATAGCTGATTTCCTGCTCTGTATCGTTTAGCATGACATCATATGGACGATGTGCACCGAGAGCAACCAATCCCGTTTCCTGAAGCAGTCCCTTTACTTCCTCTGCTGTCCGGCCGAAAAAATCGTAAAATTCCACTCCCGCATATCCCAGCTCAGCCACCTTGCGCAGCGTTCCTTCGAAATCCTGCTCCAGCTCTGCTCTCAGCGTATACAACTGTAATCCAATCTTCAGCATCAATTCCTCACTCCTAGTCGTTGTAGAGTTAACTTGCGTTTATTCAAAACGGCGTACCTGCTTCGGCCACACTATGGAAATCACCTGAACAAAAGGGCTGTTATTCAAAAATGTCCTTTATATCTATTTCCTGCGACTTTGAAGCCCACGCCTGCTTATGTAGCTTCCAGAGCCGCCATACAGCCTCCTTCGCATCTTTTATATGTTTTTGCTTAGCTACATGGTAATATGAAAGCGTATATAATAAAATGAATAATATGATTAAAACATGAACAATCTGCTTATCATTTCAATAATCCAGGAGGACTCATGACATCTGCTGCTGCCTGCCACGTATTTTCTGCGGGATTCTCTTTTCACCGCAAGCCTTTCCATTCGTCGCTCAATGAAGGCCTCCAGAATTATCTCCTGCGATTGCAGACGGAGGGGCGCAGCCGGACGCGGATTGACGGTGTCATCTCCACAGTGGAGACCGGCGACCTTATGCTCTTCGCCCCGGATGATCCTTACTATTTAAGCATCGACAAAGAGAACTACCCTGTAGGCAAACCGCGGATTGAAAGCGGGGATTACCATATTTTTTGCGGCGGCCCATGGATCGAGGAATGGTGGACACGCAAACAGCGTCCTGCCCTTCTCCGCCTGCCGCGCAGCGATTATTTTCTCGGCTTATTCCGCCAGCTTGTGCTGGAGCAGCGCAGGCTCTCCGACTCTTCACCAGAGATTTCAGCGTGTTATCTGCAGATTTTATGTATGGAGATTGATAGACTGATGACCGAACAGCCTGTGATCTCACCTAAAGGTTATCTCTCCTACCGGATGAAGCAATATGTGGAAGAACATGCCGCTATTTCTTTCCGGCTCGAGGATGTGGCCAGCCACGTCGACATTTCTGTCTCCCGCGCGGTACATCTCTTTAAAGAAGCTTTTGGCACCAGCATAGTGAAATATGTAAATGACGTCCGGCTGGAAATGGCGCGGGAACGGATCACCTTCAGTCCGATGCCGCTGGAGCATGTCTCCGAAACCTGCGGTTTTGCCAACTATACTTACTTTCACCGCGTGTTCCGCAGCCGGTTTGGCATGTCGCCAAAACAGTACCGCATACACAGCAGGGCGCAGACTTAGTTATGAGGCCCCGTATAAATGCAAAGGAGCACCATCCCGAAAGATCCGCTCCTTGTGTTTGATCTTATTCAATTGTTGTTGTTTGCTGGGAGTAAGACGTACATGCTGGGAGATTGCGCTGTAGTCATCATTTGATCTCCTGTTTCTTGCGGCGCACCATGTTCCGGCGCGTTCTGCCTTGAGCAGAGCTTTTTGTGTTTTCGTGCGTGCCATTGCAGCAACACTCCTTTTGTATCGTTATGACCGGCAAGCCGTCTGCCGATACTTTAATTTTAACATATTCGCGACCTGATTTCCCGGTATAGTTAATTATAAAAATCTGGTACCCGCTTAAATCTAGAAGCTTGCAGACCAGAAAATGGTATAATATAGTATCCTTGTTTTACAGGAATTCCGTTATAAAAGCTAGGCAGAATCGGAGGAGAAATCAATGAAATACGATGTATTATATGATGGCGCTTTTGCCATGCTCAAGGTGCATTTGAACCCGGGTGAAAGTGTCAAGGCGGAAATGGGCGCGATGGTCGCCATGTCGCCGAATGTTGAGATCAGAGGTACGGTAGACGGCGGTTTAATGCGTGGACTTGGCCGGATGCTGAGCGGTGAGAAGTTTTTCTTCCAAGAGCTTACTGCCACACGGGGTCAAAGCGAAGTGCTGCTCTCCCCAGGAGCCATCGGCGATATCCAGGCGATTGAGCTTGACGGGTCGTACAAGCTGTATGTTCAGAAGGACGGCTTCCTCGCGGGAACCCATGGGATCCAGGTCAACACCAAAATGCAGAACCTGACCCGCGGCCTGTTCTCCGGCGAAGGATTCTTCATCATAGAAATCAGCGGCAGCGGAACGGTGTTCCTCTCCTCCTTCGGGGCAATCCATGCGATTAACCTCGCCCCTGGCGAGGAAATAATTATCGACAACGGGCACCTGGTGGCTTGGCCGGATTATATGGACTACAAGGTGGAAAAAGCCGCCTCCGGCTGGCTGAACAGCTTGACCAGCGGTGAAGCTCTGGTCTGCAGATTCCGCGGCGAAGGCGTGGTGCTGGTGCAGACCCGCAATCCGGGAAGCTTCGGAACATGGATCAAATCGTTTGTGCCAAACCGGCCTTAAGCCTGAGAAATAATAACACAAACAAGCTGCCATAATTCCAGGGCAGCTTGTTTGTGTTATTGAAGCAGACCCCGCAAATGGTAGGTTACAAGCGCGCTGAGGTCTTTCCGGGTTACTTGCTCCGGCTGGCTGATATGATGGAGCACCAGCCCGTCCACCAAGGCATGCAGCGCCATGGCTTCGGCCCTCAGGTCCAATCCCTCCTTAAGCAATCCCCGGGCCGCGAGATATTCAATGGCTTGGCTAAAGCCATCATACATAGCGTTATGTACCTCCTGTTTCAGCACCTGCAGCTCAGGGTCTGTAACAGCCTTTACGGAAAATGCCAGCCAGACCTCGGCCTCCACACTCCGTTCTTCATCCAGCGGCATCAGCTCATGGATAAACCGCTCGATGTCCTGCATTGGATGATCCGTAAATTCCATAGCTTCCATACGCGCGTTGACCCGATCCGACACCATTTTCATGGAGAAGGCAAGCAATTCTGATTGGGTGGCAAAATAATGGCGCAGCGATCCCAATGACATGTCGGCCTCGCTCGCTACACTTCTGACGGAGACTGCCTCCATCCCTTCCCGGCGGATAATTCGCCAGGCGGCCTCGGCTAACTGTTGGCGCCGTTCCTCATGATTCACTATTTTTGGCATAAGGCAATTATATCACAGTTGAATTTATAAGGTCATCCATGCTAAACTTACAGCAATTGATTTAATACACTTGTATTATTTAGGAGGAAAATACGAAGATGGCGTTATTTATTATTGGCTGTGAGATCGCCTTTTGGGTGTTTGTCCTGGCGGGGCTGACCTTCCGTTATATCCTCCGCAAGAAGCAGCTAGGAGCCATATTGCTGTTCTGCACTCCGCTGATTGATCTGGTGCTTATCGCCGTTGCGGTAATTGACCTGAGAAATGGCGCGGAAGCCACATTCATGCATAGTCTATCCGCCATTTATATCGGCGTATCTATTGCATGGGGCCACCGGATGATCAAATGGGCGGATGAACGGTTTGCTTACCGTTTTGCCGGAGGTCCAAAACCTGCTCCCAAGCCAAAACACGGCACAGCACATGCACACAATGAAAGAATCGGCTGGCTGCTTCATCTGCTCGCTTTTGCCATTGGTGCACTTGTGATGTACGGTATGATTGTTGTGACTGGTGATTCTTCCCGAACAGAGAATCTGTTCGAAACATTAAAAGTCTGGGCAATTATTGTAGGGATTGATGCGCTTATAAGTTTTAGCTACACTTTCTGGCCCAAACAAGCTAAAGGCAATGTGCAGAAATAACTAAATTAAGTATTTATTCCCAAAATATGATACACCTAAAGACGCAGGCTGCCAGAGCTCTGCGTCTTTTTTAAGCCCAATATAAATCTTCAGAAACCTTAGGATACCGCCTGTTTTTGCTTGTCCACCTTGCAGCCGTTCTGCTTGCATGTCTTGTAAGTGCCTTTGAAATCGAGCCTGTGATCGGTGACTTTAAATCCGTACTCCACTTCCAGCCGTCTTTCCAGCTCCAGCAGCCAGTCCTCCTTGATTTCTTCCAGCCTTCCGCACACATTGCAGATCAGATGATGATGCATGTGGGCATGATCATCCCGCAGATCATAACGGGCCACGCCATCGCCAAAGTTCATCTTTTCTACAATATGCAGCTCACATAGCAGCTCCAAGGTCCGGTATACCGTTGCCAGCCCCAAATGAGGATAACTGGTTTTCACACGCATGTAGACCTCTTCCACACTTAAATGCTCTTCCTCATTATCAAGCAGCACCTTCACGATAGCCTCACGCTGGGGCGTCAATTTATAGTTTTGCGCAGCAAACTGTTGGCTGATATTCGCAATTGGGTTCATGGCTTCTCCCGCCTTTCCGCAAGAATTTCCTTATATCTTGAACTTATAATTAGTAATCGTTACGATATAAGCATAACAAAATTGACCATAAATGAAAAGTCTATGACATGATTATAACATCACCCGCTGAATTTCCGCACAATGAATCAAAAAACATTTCAACATATCCCGCATAATTAAAGCTGTAATCAACGCGCAAAGGAATGACGCCGATGGACTATTACTTCAGAATCCAGCAGTCGCTCGACTACATTGAAGAACATTTGCAGGAGGAACTGCGGATTGCAGAGATTGCCGCCCGGGCTTATTTCTCGGCATTTCATTTCCAGCGGATGTTCCTGGCAATCTCCGGCTTCACTGTCAACGAGTACATCCGCAAACGAAGATTGTCCGAGGCGGCTAACCGCCTGCGTGGAAGCAACGAAAGCGTACTGCAAATCGCCCTGTGTTTTCAGTACCAGTCCCAGGAAGCGTTTACCCGTGCTTTTCAAAGCTTTACCGGCCTGACGCCTGGTAAATACCGCAAAACTGCAGACGTTATCCAAGGACAGCCTGTCATCAATTTTCTGGAACTCCAAAAAACAACCAAAGGAGATGTACACGAAATGGACAAACCAACACTGATCCACTGGGAAGGAACGAAGATTATCGGCGTAGAGTACAAAACGAATCTAAATGAAGACGCGCATTACAAGGATATTCCCGGATTCTATGAGGACTTTGGAAGAAACGGGCGGTTCATGGCTATTCCGGAAAAACAGTCACCGGGGATGTCCTATGGCATCGCCTGCCACTATCAGGATAACGGAGACTTCTCATTTATCATCGGTGAAGCGGTAGCGGATACAGCGGAAGTTCCAGCAGAAGCTTATGTCCAGTTCGATATCCCGGCAGGAAACTATGCCATGTTCAAGGCCCATGGCCCAGCCGGGTTGAGCCAGTCAACCCGAGACTATATCTACGGAACCTGGCTGCCGAACACCAATTATGAACGGCGGGAGGGGCCCGACTTTGAAATTACGGATGTGTTGAACTCAACGTATCCCGATTATATGCGAATAACTATTTATATTCCTGTAGACTAAACATCTGCCCAATCCGAAATAGGCCCGGCTTCCATATCTTATATAATGGGATTATTTTATGGATATGAGGAGGGACCGGATGGCAAATATAATCGCACCTACAGCAAGACCCCTTGTGACTGGCTCCATTCTGCGCAAAGTTGCTGCGGCCATGCTGCCGTTCTACCGGAAGATAGCCGGAAGCGGCAGCTTTGCCGCGAAATGGTCCAGCGCCATCGTTAACGCAGACCTTAGTCTTATGGGCAAACTGCTCGCAAAGATTCCTACTCTCGCTTCTGTAGAAAATTACGGCACAAACGGCATCGGCTACTTTATCTCCTTCCCCTTTCCGCTGCCGGTATCCTTCTATACAAACGGGACGACTATCCCGCCGGGAACCGTACAATTTACTTTTAATGCAAGGATGCACCGCAGGATTGCCTCAGCTGTTCTCCCGTTTTACCGGAAGCTGGCCAGAAGCCGCAGCTACGCCGAAAGCTTTGCCGCTGCAATCCGGCGCAACGACAGGACCGCCGTTAACAAGCTGGTTCGCAGATTCGTTAAGGCAAGTTCACTGAAATCCGTCACGATAGAGGAGTATGGTGCCGCTCTATTGTTCAAGAGCAGCCTCAGCAAGTATCCTTACCGAAACCTGATGTTTCAGGAAGTGATGTAGAAAACGCAGACATAGCCATTTATAATTAATTTGTTCTGCAACTTTCTCCTCAACAATAACGTCAAAGGAGTTGATAATGGCCAAGCGGCCTACCCTACTATAGAGGTGGAATCTACATGAAACTGAAAAAAAGCGCTTTTGCAGTGATAACAACCGTATCACTTCTCTCCTTCTCACTGGGAGGACAGATGTTTGCTGCTGGCGGCAGCTTTAAAGATATTGACAATGTAGCCGGAAAGTCCAAGATCAACTCCCTGAAGGAACAAGGTCTCATTAAAGGCATCTCCGATACCCAGTTTCTGCCCGGTGCCAAAGTGACCACAGCACAAGGCGTGCAGTTTATCACTGGTGGGCTGCAACTCAGTCTGGCTGCCATTGATTTCAACAAGGCCCCTCTGGCCAGCGCTATATTCTCCAAGGTAAAAGACAAAGCCTGGTATGCGGAAGCTTTCGTCAACGCCCATTACAACCAGGTTGATATTCCTGCAGATATCGATCCTTCCAAGCTATTTACTAAGGAGATGTTCACCAACCTGCTCGTTCAGGGCGTGGAGAAGGTTGGCAATCTGCCACTGATCAACATTGTTCCTGCAGATATTGCTGACGAAGCTGCACTGGAGCCTTCCTACCAAGGCAGCATACAGCGTTCACTGAAATACAAGATCAACACGCTTGATGCAAATGGCAAGTTTAATCCGAAAAGTGAGCTTACCCGGGCCGAAGCGGCTATTATGCTGTACAATGCGCTGGAGTATCTGAATTCAGTCAATAATGCATCCACGCAGAACTAAATACTATTAACCGCGTCTCAGGCGCTCCCCTGCGCATCATGAGATGAACTAAATACAAGCAAAGGCAGTCCGTGTCCCCCCTGGACTGCCTTTGCTTGTTCCACGCAGCTTGGATACACTGCGACTCATAAAACCTCACCGCTCAGCCGGTTCAGAAACTGCAGAGCTCGCGGATTCTCCGTCTGCTCCAGTACCTGCTGCGGAGTTCCCTGTTCCAGGATCACACCGTTGTCCATCAGGATGATCCGGTCGGCCACATCGGCGGCAAACTTCATCTCATGGGTGACGATTACCATTGTCATGCCTTCAGCCGCAAGCTGTTTGATAACCTTCAGCACCTCGCCCACCAGCTCAGGGTCCAGCGCTGAAGTCGGCTCATCGAACAGCAGCACTTCGGGATCGACCGCCATCGCCCGGGCAATGGCCACACGCTGCTGCTGGCCGCCGGACAGCTGATGGGGATAAGCATCCGCTTTATCACTGAGGCCTACCTTGGCTAGCAGTTCTATTCCCCGCTTCCTGGCTTCCTCCTTGCTGCGTTTCTGTACAGTAACCTGCGCCTCCATTACATTGCCAAGCGCAGTCATATGCGGAAACAGGTTGTAGGACTGAAAAACCATCCCTGTTTTTTGACGGATGGCCATCAGTGTCTTATGAGGAATTTTCCTGTTTTGCGTAAATTCCAGGCTTAATTCCCCCAGCGACAGGCTACCCTGATCCGGTATTTCCAGCAGATTAAAACAGCGAAGGAGCGTTGTTTTGCCGGAGCCGGAGGGCCCGATAATCACCAGAACCTTGCCATGCTCCATGCTGAGCTCGATACCTTTTAACACCTGTAGCGAACCGAAGAATTTGTGCAGGCCGCGAATTTCAATCAAGTGATTTCCTCCTTATCTCGCCGAATAACGGTCAAACCGCTGTTCCAGGGCATTTTGCAGCGCGGACAGCACGGAGCAGAACAGCAGGTAGAATAATGCAGCCTCACTATAGAGCAGCAGCGGTTCGTAGGTGGTCGCCGTGATCTGCTGCGCTGTTTTGAACATCTCTACATACGTAATGCTTGCTGCCAGGGAGGTATCCTTTACGAGACTGATAAAAGAGTTCGACAAGGGCGGAACCGATACACGCGCCGCTTGAGGCAGAATAATCCGCCGCAGTGCCTGCCCCCGGCTCATTCCGACGGAAAAGGCAGCTTCCCATTGGCCTTTATGTATGGACAGGATGGCTGCCCGGACAATTTCCGAAGAATAGGCTCCAACACTGAGTGTAAAACCGATTACAGCGGCTATAAAAGGATCCAGCACAATCCCTGCCGCCGGAAGTCCATAAAAGATAATAAAGAGCTGCACCAGCAGCGGTGTCCCGCGGATTACCCAAACGTAGAACCGGGCGATCAGCTTCGGGATTCTCCATGAGGAGAGACGGAACAGCGCGGTAAAAACAGCTAGCAGCAATCCAAGAGCGAAGGAAACAAGCGCCAGCGGAAGGGTATAAGCCACCCCCGCTTTAAACAGGGGCAGCAGTGAATCCATGAAAATTCCAATTTTCCGGTCATCCATCGTTCAGACATCCTTTTTGGACACTCGGCTGCATCTTCGCACCAGTTCCATTTGTTATTTGGACACATCCGCCCCAAAGTAATTCTCCGATATTTTCAGATAGGTTCCATCGCTCTTCATTTCAGCCAGCGCATCGCTGACAGCATTAACCAGCTCTTCGTTTCCTTTGAGGAAAACTGCCGCACTCTGCGATCCCTCGGCCGTTTCATCCACCTGCTTGATCTTCGCATCGGGTTTTTGCTTCTTTAAGTCAAGATAGGACAAACCGTCATTTACAGTCGCATCAATCCGGCCCGAGGTCAGCAGGTCTATGGCCTGGTTGAAGCCATCCACAGCGACGATCTCCGCACCGTTCTCCCGGGCGATATCGGACAGGTTACTGGTCAGCGATTGACCTGCCTTCTTGCCTTTAAGGTCCGCGAAGGCTGTAATATCCTTGTTATCCTCGCGCACGATCAGCACACCCTTGGAGACGATATACGGCTCAGAGAAATCATATTTCACCTTGCGTTCATCCGTGATCGAAACCTCGTTGAATATCGTATCAAAACGTTTGGCATCCATGCCGGCAAACAGGCCATCCCATTGGGTCTCTACAAATTCGGGTTCCACCCCCAGCCGTTTCGTAATCTCCTTGGCAATCTCCACATCAAAACCGGTAAGCTTGCCCTCTGCATCATGAAAAGTAAACGGAGCATATGTCCCTTCCGTACCAATACGCAGCTTGCCACTCGCTTTAACAGCTTCCAGTGAGTTCTCCCCGGCCGGAGCCGCCGCTCCTTCTGTGGGCGCGGCAGTAGCCGCAGGCGCTGTATTGTTATTATTGCCGCATGCCCCTGCCGCAAGCAGGGTTAGCAGCAGCAGGATAGTCAGACTAAGCTTCTTCATCACATGATCCCCTTTCAAAATCCCTATATTTTCACTGCATGGACACTTGCTTATCTTGCCCAAAAGTACTGCCGCTTCATCAATTTTTTTACATCTTCAGTCCGGATATGGTATATTAATTAGCAATTGCAAATTCAATATTGACCTGTTATTTCACTAGGGGAGTCGGCCGACTGAGACGGAGCTTTAAGCTCCGGACCCTTGGAACCTGATCTGGATCATACCAGCGGAGGGAAGTGGAGCAGAATTGTTCAGCGGAGCCGCACTAAGCTAACTGACTGTGACGTTCAGACCCATTTATTTCCTCCGGAAATGAATGGGTCTTTCTTGTGTTTGCTGTTGCCGCCGATCAGACAAGTATCGTCAAACAAACTACGCCCGTAGGAGGTTTCCACATTCCAATATGCTCACTATAACCAACCTGGCTTATTCGTTTGCAGCGACTAGGAATCCGGTATTCTCCGGTCTTTCAATGACCGTCCGCCAAGGCGAATTCATTTCCGTTGTTGGAGCCAGCGGCTGCGGGAAAAGCACACTGTTCAAAATCATTGCCGGCCTGCTAGAGCCATCCGGGGGTGAAATAACCGTACATGGACGCTGCTCTCCTTCGACACGCCCGCGGCTTGGACAGATCGCTTATATGCCGCAGCAGGATCTGCTGCTGCCTTGGAGGACCGTGCTGGACAATTGCCTGCTTCCCTGGGAGCTGAAGCAGGACTCCAGCCGGCATGAGGCACTCGCCCGGATCCGCGGAATGCTGGACCGCTTTGGCCTTTCCGGCAAGGAAAATGCTTATCCGCAGGAGCTGTCCGGCGGGATGCGCCAGCGGGTCGCCCTGCTGCGCACACTAGCTGCAGGCAACGAACTGCTGCTGCTTGACGAGCCGTTTGGAGCGCTGGACGCGATCACCAAACGGGAGATGCACCGCTGGCTGCTGGAGCTGTGGGGCGGGCTCGATAAGTCCGTTCTGTTCATCACTCATGATCTTGAAGAAGCACTGCTGCTCAGCGACCGGATTTATTTGATGACCGGCGGCTCTGGCGGCGGACTGCAGGAGCTGATCGTCACTTTGCCAAGACCCAGACATTACAAAATGAATTATGAACCGCAGTTTGTTGCCCTGCGGGAGGATTTGGAGCGTAGATTGCATGAGAGCTCTATGGTATAAGAAACAGCTGCGGACTTATGGCCCCTTTCTACTGCTTGTGGGGCTGCTTATTGCGGCATGGGAGATCACAGCACAGCTGAACATGATCCCTTCATTTATTCTCCCGGCGCCAAGTGCAATCTGGACAGCGCTGATTGAAAAGCGGGGGCTGCTGTTCGGAGAGCATTTACCCGCCACGTTGCAGGAGACACTGACCGGGTTTGCCCTCTCGGTTGTTTGCGGAACACTGCTGGGTACCGGCATGCATATGTTCGCTCCGCTCGCCAAAGCACTTTATCCCATGCTGATTATCAGCCAGACCATTCCGCTGATCGCGCTCTCACCTATTTTTATTATGTGGTTCGGCTATACCCTGTGGGGCAAGGTTGCTGTCGTCTTTCTGACTGCCTTTTTCCCGGTTGTGGTAGCCGTCTATGACGGCCTGCGGCAAAGCGGCAGCCTGTACAGAGACCTGCTCCTGACGCTTGGGGCAAACCGCTGGCAGATTCTGCGCAAGACACAAATTCCGCTGGCGCTGCCCTCCTTTTTCTCCGGACTTAAGCTGTCCATCGTCTACTGTGTGATCGGAGCGACGATCGGGGAATGGCTGGGCGGCAGCCGGGGGCTTGGTTATTTCAGCCGCCGGATGGCCGGCAATCTGCAAAGTGCAGAAATGTTCGCCGCCGTTTTGCTGCTGTCCGCTTTGGGTGTAGCCTTGTTTCTCAGTATCGCTGTGCTCGAAAAACTCATTTTGCAGAAAAGAGGATTTTACCGATGACCCATCCTAAGCTGTATCGCAATCATTCCACACATAAGAAAATACACCGCCTTATTCCATACTTCTTCTTGTTATTGTGCCTGCTTACCCTCTTAAGCGGCTGCACCAGCGCAAAAGACCCGGATACCTCCGCCGCTTCTTCAGAGAATTCCAGCGACAAACCACACAAGCTGACTATAATGCTCGACTGGTATCCGAACGCTGTTCATTCCTTCCTGTATGCTGCTCAGCAGAATGGCTATTTTGCCGAAGAAGGGCTTGAGGTGGACATTCAAATGCCGGCGGACAGCAATGATGCTTTGAAGCTTGTCGCCGCAGGCAAAGTCGATCTGGCTCTCAGCTACCAACCACAGGTACTAATGGCGCGGGGTGAAGGAATACCTGTAAAATCTGTCGCAGCGCTCGTAAGGCATCCGCTCAATCATCTTCTGGTCCCCGCAGAGAGCGGGATAACCGGCCCGAAAGAGCTCACAGGCAAAAATGCCGGATACTCCTCCATTCCCTTGTATGAAGCGATGCTCCGGACAATGGTCAAATACGACGGAGGCGATCCAGCTTCACTGAACCTGATTGATGTTGGATTCGATCTTATTCCTGCCCTTTCTACCGGACGCGCAGACGGCATTATCGGCGGATTTATAAATCATGAGGCATTGATATTGGAAAAAGAAGGACACCCCGTCACTTCATTCGATCCGACGGACTACGGAGTACCGGACTATTATGAGCTTGTGCTTGTTGCCAGTGAACAGGGCTTGTTGGATTCTGAGGAGGACTACCGGAGGTTCATGAATGCGGCACGCAAAGGACAGCAATTCGTACAGGAACAGCCTCAGCAGGCACTTGAAATATTGTTTGCACACGAAGACGCTACCGCCCCGCTCGACCAAGCAATCGAGAGAAAAAGTCTGGAAATCCTTCTGCCGCTGATGGATGCAGGAAAACTGCCTTTTGGACAGCAGGAGGAGAAATCCTGGGAGAACGTGCACACGTGGCTGTCCGAGAACGGACTGTTGACCGGAGAAATGGACAGCAAGGAAGCTTTTATTAATCTGTAGGAGCTATATTCTAAGGGCCGAAGTTTAGAGATTCATGTATGGGGACTTTTGTAGGGGACATATATCGTGGACCATTCGTTACGGGAACTAATCCAGAGGTACTTTGAGGAGGACTACTAATGAGTTATTTAGCTAAATTACGTGAAGTCAATCCGCTGGTGCACAACATCACCAACATTGTGGTGGCCAACTTTACCGCCAACGGGCTGCTGGCCCTGGGGGCTTCACCCTTCATGGCTGATGCCCATGAGGAGGTGGCGGACATCGCCGCGATGTCGGGAGCTGTCGTGCTTAACATCGGCACGCTGAACGAGCATGCCATCACCTCGATGGTGCTGGCCGGGCAAGCGGCTGGGCGCCATAAGGTACCGCTGGTGCTGGACCCGGTTGGAGCCGGTGCTACCGCCTACCGCACCGAGGTCACGCATAAGCTGGTCCAGCAGCTGCACATTACCGCCCTGCGCGGCAATGTTGCTGAGGTAGCCCATGTTGCCGGGGAAAGCTGGGCCATCAAGGGCGTTGATGCCGGTGCGGGCGATGGCGATGTCATCGCTTTGGCGAATAAAGCAGCTCGAAAGCTGGAATGTGTGGTCATCATTACCGGGAAAGATGACATAATTACCGACGGTATCAGCACCTACGTCGTCAGCAACGGTGATCCCATCCTGACCAAAGTCACCGGTACGGGCTGCTTGCTCAGCGCCGTAGTCGGAGCTTTTCTGGCGGTCAGCGGCGGGTCATGGCTGGAAGCGGCTGCCGAGGCGCTCTCCTTCTATGGTGTCGCGGCCGAGCTCGCAGCCGAACGGACAGCTCTTAAAGGCCCCGGCGCCTTCCAAATTGAATTCCTCAACCAGCTGTCCCTGGTCACACCGGACACCTACAAGGAGAGATCACGGGTACAGCTGCTCACACTATAATTCTTGCGGCAAAGGAGTGGACTACATGACAAAAGTATTCAAAGCGCTGACAATCGCCGGCTCCGACAGCGGCGGCGGCGCAGGCATCCAGGCCGATCTGAAAACATTCCAGGAGCTTGGCGTGTACGGCATGTCGGCACTTACCGCTGTGACTGCACAGAACACTCTCGGAGTACAGGGCGTATACCCGCTCGGAGCAGAAGCTGTCACTGCACAGCTTGACTCGGTCGGAAGTGATCTGCAGCCGGATGCGGTCAAGACCGGCATGCTTTTTAGCGGTGAAATCATCCGCGCCGTTGCCGGGAAGGTACACCAGTATGGCTGGGATAAGCTGGTGGTTGACCCGGTTATGATCGCCAAAGGCGGCTCACCGCTGCTGCAGCAGGAAGCCGTGCAGGCGCTGATTACCGAATTGCTGCCGCTCTCACTGGTGGCAACACCTAATATACCGGAAGCGGAAAGTTTGACCGGGATGAAGATTTCCGGCTTGGCGGACCGTGAACAGGCAGCGGTGCTCATCCATTCCATGGGCGCCCGCGTTGTTGTTCTAAAGGGCGGCCATGATGACGGAACGACAGGAGTTCTCGATCTGTTGTATGACGGAAACGAGTTTATCTATCTGGAAAGCCCGCGCATCTCCACGCGGCATACCCATGGAACGGGCTGTACCTTCTCGGCGGCAGCGGCGGCCGGATTGGCACAGGGCAACACCGTTAAGGAAGCAATCCATACCGCGAAAGCTTTTATCCAGGCGGCCATCGAAGACAGTCTTGGCATTGGTGCAGGGCATGGGCCGACAAATCATTTTGCTTATGGCAACAGAAGAATGCGGGGAAATGTGAGATGAAGAGAATCGACAGCGAAGACATGCGGAAGGTCCTAAAGTTGTACTTTATAATGGGCAGTGTCAACTGCCGGATTTCACCAGCTGACACATTGACACAGGCCATTGAAGGCGGAATTACGCTGTTTCAGTTCCGGGAAAAAGGCCACGGGGCGCTGAACGGAACAGCAGCATTCAACCTGGCCAAACAACTTCAGCAGATATGCCGCGAGCATCGTGTCCCCTTCATCGTGAACGATGATATTGAGCTGGCAATCGCGCTTGATGCCGACGGTGTCCATGTCGGACAAGAGGATGAGCCGGCCCGCTCCATCCGTCAGCGGCTCGGCGATCACAAGATTATCGGCGTCTCCGCCCATACACAGCCTGAAGCCCGGCAGGCCATCGCCGATGGTGCAGACTACCTCGGAGTTGGCCCGGTCTATCCGACCTCCTCCAAAGACGATGCCGAGGCCGTGCAAGGCACCCGGGTCATTGAAGAGCTGCGGCGCTGCGGCCTTACCATCCCGCTGGTCGGCATTGGCGGAATTACGCCGGGTAATGCCCAGCCGGTTATCGGAGCCGGAGCCGATGGAGTATCCGTCATCTCAGCCATTGCCCGGGCGGATGACATTAGCGCAGCTGCAAAAAATTTGTTGCAGATTATCCGGTATACATGACTTCAGAGCTGCCCATTATAAAAAAACGCAGAGACCGTAACAGACGGTCCTGCGTTTTTTATTGGGGATACTTATAGCTTAAACCTTCCCATAACTATCGTGTTATAGTAGTTGCCGTCAGAAAGAATCCGGTCCTTCGTGATGACCCCTTCGATTTCAAATCCGAACCTTTTATACAGCTGCACAGCTTTTTCGTTTGTTTCCAATACATACAATACGATCTTAGTGATTCCGTTCGCGTCTGCCCAAGCCAGCGACTGTTCCAAAAGATGTTTACCGATGCCAAACCCCCAATACTCCCGCGCTGTACAGATTCCGAATTCCACTTTATGCGAGAATCTTGTAAGATGATTCCCCTCACATCTCGAAAATGCCACAATTTTGCCCTCAGCTTCCGCCACTAAAAATAAGTTTCTGTCATCTTCCGTATCCCGGGCGATCAATTGTTCAAAGCCGGAAGTGTCGATAACTCCCTCACCCTGAACTCTGTCCATGTTTTCGGTTTCTCCATCAATCTGCAGCCTTAATTGCGATAAATTCGCTGCATCTGCTGGGTCGGCGGATCTGATGATGTAGCTTAAGCCTTTTACTTCAAAACCTTTTTGGTCAATATTCATGCTTTACTCCTTTATACAATGGTAGGTAAATTATAGCATTTACATCCCGCTGTTTCAGGTGTATTATTAGTTTACTTTGTAAACTGTTCACAAACGTAACTATATTCAGTGAAGGGGGTCCGCACAAATGATCGATCCGCAGCAGACGAGTGAGGTTTATCATTCCTTTTTCGCGGTGTCCCGGCAGCTCAAGAAGCTTGCACACCAAAGTGCAGCAAAGCTGGGGCTGACGGTGCATCAGATCGGCATCCTGAACTCCATTCAAGACAACCCGGGCCAAACACAGAAGGAAGTTACTGAACGGCTGGTTTTTGCCAAGAGCCGGGTAAGCACTCACATTGATGCTCTGGCAGAGAAAAATTTGGTCACCCGGGTCATTTCGGAACAGGACCGCAGAGAAACCAAACTACATATTACTCCTGCCGGAGAAGAGCTGTGCAAGCGGTACAACGAGGAGGCTTTTTCCTATAAAGTACTGGGATCGGCACTGGAGCAGTTTTCCGGGGAAGAGATTGAAACCCTCCTGCGGATGAACAGACAACTGCTCGGCAAGCTGGCGCAGGCACAGGAGCAAGAGACTTAATAACAAAATTCCATACAAAGCTGGTGATGTGTAATGTCAAGAGGTTTTGGTGCAGCAGGATTTGTTGGCGGGCCTGGGCATGGCAAGCTAAAATTTGATGATGATGAGCTGCATCCGAAGATTTCCAAGCAGCTTCTGCTGCGGATTTCCAAGTATTTTCTTCCCTACTGGAAGCAAACGCTGCTGGTTATGATCGTTTTATGTGTTTCTGCAGTTCTGGGGCTATTGCCGCCCATCCTGATCCAGCATATTATCGACCAGGCGCTGCCGGACAAAAATCTGCATCTGCTGTTGTTGCTGGTTCTGGCTTCATTAGGCGCAACCGTTGTCTCGGGACTGCTGGGAGTGCTGCAAAATTATTTGAATTCTTTTATATCACAAAATATCGTCCATGATATGAAAAACCAGATGTATAGTCATCTCCAGCGGATGCCGCTGCAATTCTATTCCAGTGTCAAACAGGGGGAAGTCATCACCCGGATGACTAGCGATATCTCGGGAATTCAAGGTGTGTTCAGCAACACGATTGTTAATTTTGCCAGTAATTTATTTATTCTTGCCACCACTGCGGTGACGCTCTTTATTATGAATTGGAAGCTGGCGCTGCTTGGAATATTTGTTATTCCTCTATTCATATTGCCTACCCGTAAAATGGGCAATTTGAGCTGGAAGCTGGCTAAAAAAACACAGGAGAAATTCTCCGAACAGAATGAAGTCATTGAGGAAACGTTAAGTATCAGCGGCTATTTGTTAATGAAGCTGTTCACCAAAGAAGAAGCGGAATATTCAAATTTTAAAACGATTAATGCAGAAGCTACACACCTGCAAATCCGCCAATCAATGGCCGGGCGCTGGTTCATGATGGTCCTCTCCACTTTTACCAGCATTGGACCGCTGCTGATCTACTTGTATGGCGGATATCTGTTCATCCAAGGTGAGCTAACAGTCGGAACGATCATCACTTTTGTCGCCTTACTCGGCAGACTGTACGGGCCGGTCTTGCAAATGACGAATTTGTATGTCGATATTAAACGCTCCGCGGCGCTTTTTGAGCGGATCTTTGATTATTTTGACATGGACCCACAGATTGTCGATTCTCCGCTTGCCCTGCACATCAACGCTTCCGGGAAGGACATCGAATTCCGTGACGTAAACTTCGCTTATCTGCAGGATAAACCGGCGCTCCGCCATATTTCCTTCACGGCTGCTGCCGGAACCCTAACCGCCCTCGTCGGGCCCAGCGGGGCCGGCAAAACAACGATCACGAACCTCATCCCGCGCCTCTACGAGCTTGATTCCGGTGCGATCACCATCGGCGGCAAGGATATCCGCGATTTCACACTGGACTCGCTTCGCTCCCAGATTGGCCTGGTGACGCAGGATACCTATCTGTTCAACGGAACGATCAAGGAAAATTTGCTGTACGCAAATCCAGAGGCCAGCGAAGCAGAGATCATGGATGCCTGCAGATCCGCTTATATTCATGATTTTATTATGGAATTGCCTGAAGGTTATGATACGGTTGTGGGTAACCGGGGCATCAAACTGTCCGGCGGTGAAAAGCAGCGAATCTCCATTGCCCGGGTGCTGCTCAAGAATCCGCCGATTATCATCATGGATGAGGCCACCTCCTCGCTCGATACGGTGTCGGAATACTATATCCAGCAGGCCATGCATGTGCTGCTCCTGAACAAGACCAGCCTCGTTATCGCTCATCGGCTGTCCACGATTATGGCTGCTGATACGATTCTGGTGGTTAAGGCCGGTGCGATCGTCGAAGAAGGCACACATGACTCGCTGCTGAAGAATGACGGGGTCTACAGGGATTTGTATAACAAGCAATTTGAACCGAAGATACTGTCGTGAGGATCCATGATACAAGTGGATACGGCTTCGCGTCCTCAAACGGACGGTAACTGTTTCAGCGAGAAATAGAAGGTTAATTTATAGCGTGAAGCGTATAAATGCTTATAAATATAAGAATCCGCACAGCCCGCTGAGAGTAGCGTTCTGATGCGGATTATTTTGGCTGCATTCAGCTGTTGCTTATCTATTCAACCGGGAAAAAAGCTCCTCCCGCTCTTCCTCGCCCAAATGTCTCCAATGTCCCCGTTCCAGTCCGATCAGACTAATATTCATAATTCGTATCCGCTCCAGTCTAAGCACTCTGTAGCCCAGCTCTTTGCACATGCGGCGAATTTGCAGGTTCAGCCCTTGGGTCAAAATGATTCCGAACTCATATTCACTAACCGCATAGGTCACGCAAGGTTTGGTCACCGTACCCAGAATCGCGACACCGGAGGACATGTCCTGCAGGAAGGTTTCACTCACCGGCTTATCCACAGTTACCCTGTATTCCTTCTCATGTCCATTCTCCGAACGCATCATCGTATTCACGATTTCTCCGTCATTGGTCATCAGGATCAGACCTTCAGAATATTTGTCCAGTCGGCCAACAGCAAAGATCCGTGAGGGATAGCCGACAAAATCTATAATATTGCCCTCCACCTGCCGCGCAGCGGTACAAGTGATCCCAACAGGCTTATTGAGTGCCAGATATACGGGTTTCTCCTTGCTGGGGGTTACGGTCTGTCCGTCAATCGCTACAACATCCCCCGGCTCTACGGTGGTACCCGGTTCACAAACCTCTCCGTTGACAGAAATCCGCCCGGCGGTGATCATCCGGTTCGTCTCTCTGCGCGAATAAAGCCCCGTTTCGCTGATATACTTATTAATTCTCATACTGCTCCCGCTTCCGTCCCGGAAATGAAAAACATCTGATTTCAGCGTACAAAATCAGATGCTTCAGTTCACATAATCTATGAGCACTACGCTCTGTTATTTGCTGCGACCGGATGGAGTTCCCCCGCTGCTCTTGGCAGATGCATTTCCTTTGCTTCCTTGGCTGCCGGGAGCTACGCCTTTCGGTTTCACCGGCTTTGCCGTTTTGTTCCAGCGCGTCCAGCCCTTACTGCCTGTTCCTCTGCCTGTGCCGCCGCCTTTGCTTTTTGCCACAATATCACTCCGTCAGTATTCAGTTTTCGCCTTGCATTTCTCTATCTTACCATTACTATAGGCAATGTGTCAGGAAAATACACAAACAACCCGCCGGTACGAGTCCGGCGGGTTGTTATTCAGCGGAAGAAATTCGGTAATTAAGGCGGTTTATTTCGGCTGAATATAACCTTCAGCCTTCAGCAGCTCGGCAATCAGCACGGCTCCTCCGGCAGCGCCTCTCACAGTGTTGTGAGACAGGCCGACGAATTTATAGTCGTACAGCGAATCCTCGCGGAGTCTGCCGGCAGAAATACCCATGCCGTTCTCGATATCTCTGTCGAGCTGAGTCTGAGGACGGTTTTCCTCTTCGAAATAGGTGATGAATTGTTTGGGTGCGCTTGGCAGTTCCAGTTCCTGCGGACGTCCTTTGTAGCTATTCCAGCGTTCAAGAATTTCTTCCTTGGACGGCTTCTGCTCAAAGGAAGCAAATACTGCAGCCATATGGCCGTCAGCAACAGGCACACGGATACATTGTGAAGTGATCACTGGCTGCTCGCTTTTGACAATCCCTCCGTCAGTAACGGTTCCCCAGATCCGCAGCGGCTCCAGCTCACTCTTCTCTTCTTCGCCGCCGATGAACGGAATCACGTTATCCACCATATCCGGCCAATCGGCAAACGTTTTGCCAGCGCCGGAAATTGCCTGATAAGTTGTTACGACAACCTTCGAAGGCTTGAACTCGTTTAATGCATGGAGAATGGGCATGTAGCTCTGAATCGAGCAGTTCGGTTTCACGGCAATGAACCCGGTTTCCGTACCCAGACGTTTGCGCTGCTGTGCAATGACCTCAAGATGCTCCGGGTTGATTTCCGGAATCACCATTGGAACATCCGGAGTCCAGCGGTGCGCAGAGTTGTTAGAGATTACCGGCGTACCGGTACGCGCATAAGCTTCTTCCAGCGCTTTGATCTCTTCCTTCTTCATATCCACGGCGCAGAAGATCAAATCCACATCCGCAGCCACTTCCTCTACCTTGGAAGCATCCTGTACCATGATGCTCTTCACTGCTTCAGGCATAGGTGTAGACAGCTTCCATCTGCCTTTGACCGATTGTTCATACGTTTTGCCTGCTGAATTCGCACTGGCCGCAATAGCTGTCACCTGAAACCAGGGGTGATTCTCAAGGAGTGCAATAAACCGTTGACCCACCATGCCAGTACCGCCGACGATACCCGCTCTTAACTTACTTGACATAAGAAATTCATTTCCTTTCAAGCAGCTCCTATTGATAGGTGCTTTTTAATAACCGATTATAAATGATATACGCAGCTTACACAATATGTGAACGAAAAGTAAGTATTTCCTTTAATAAATATAGCCCAATTCATCCAGGAATTTCACGATCTCCTGAAGAGTCCGCTGGTACGGAATATTATCATAATTACCATAATTAAAGAATCCATGACCTAGCCCTTCAAACCGAACCAGACGTGAGTCATTGCCGGCTTTTCTCATGGCATCTACGAATTCCTCCACGGTTGCATAAGGAATATTCTCGTCCTGTGTTCCATGAAAGAAAAGACTTGGAGGCAAGAGTCGGGAATTTGAACAGTTTCGTCACCTTCCGGTACACCGATATTGACTCAGTTTCAACTAACAGTTGCCCCCAAACTGCTCTAGGATTATGAAGCTCCCAGACGTTTGGCCAGCTCGCCCAAATCCTGCCCCTTCAGTGCGCCTTCTACCAGTGCCGGCAGCAGCGCAGGTGTGCAGGCAAAACACGGGGTTCCATCCCGTGACAGCTGCGCCGCCAGACGTTCATCATAGGAAGGTTTCCCTTCATCCGACAGAGCCAGCAGGGTCATCGTCCGGACTCCCGCCTCGCGCAGCTCGCGCATCCGCCGCACCAGCCCGGCCTGATTGCCGTTCTCATACAGATCCGAGACGATGATAAAGAGTGTCTTCTTAGGCTCTTCAATGAACTGCTCACAGTACTTCACCGATTTATGGATATCCGTGCCGCCGCCCAGCTGAATGCCGAATAGCATGTCTACGGGATCATTGGCGCATTGTTCAGTAAGATCGACAACCTCTGTATCAAAAGCTACTACACGGGTGTTAAGCGCCGGGATGCTGGCGAAGATCGAGCCAATGACCGAAGCCCAGATAATGGAGTCGGCCATGGAACCGCTCTGGTCAATGTCAACAATTACCGTCCACTCTTTGCTGCGGCGCGCCCGGTCAAAATAATAAAACCGCTCGGGGATAATGATCCGTCGTTCTGTGTCATAATGTTTCAGGTTCCGCTGTATGGTCAGCTTCCAGTCCAGCCCGCTGAGCGATGGCAGAGGAGAGTGCTGCCGCTTATTCAAAGCCCCTGTCACTGCCCGGCGGATATCCGTCTCCAGCAGCTTGACCAGTTCGTCGACCAGCGCCTGAACCAGCATTCTTGCTGTGTCTTTGGTCTTCTCCGGGATCTTGCCCTTTAGCGATAAAAGGGTACCAATCAGCTTGATATCCGGCTTCACGGCAGCCAGCAGCTCCGGCTCGAACAGCAGCTGCTTCCAGCCCTTACGCTCCATCGCATCGCTCTGAATAATCGAAACTACATCTTCCGGGAAAAAATTGCGCACATCCCCGAGCCATTTCGAGAGGTGGACTGCGCTCCGCCCCGTTCCGGCACCTTTGCCCTTAGCGGTGCCGGCATTCCCGGAGCTGCTCCCGGCACCGGTCTCATCATAGATGGCGGCAAGCGCTGCATCCATAATCAATTCCTCTTCTGTCAGCGCAAGCCGGCCGCCTTCGCCATAGCCTGACAACGCTTCTTCCGCTTCCTGACCCAGAATCAGCCGCCAGCGGGATACCGTATTCTCCTGCCTGTTCTCCGCCGTCATCTAAAAGTCACCGAAGTCAAAATCATTCAGCTCATCCAGCATTTTGGCCTCTTCCTCCTTCAGCTCCCCGGTGAGAATCTCTGCGGCCTGCTCCACATTCACACCCCACAGCTCGCCCAGCAGCTCGGAAATCATCGTCTTCTCCCGTGGAGAGAAGGTGCTGAATGCCCGGCGCAGAAAGACGAGTGCACGCTTGAATTCATCATCCGCAAGAGCATTGATATAGTTGTTCAGCTGTTCCCACAGGCTCATGCGCGACAGCAGTCCGTACCGGTTGCGCATGGAGAGCCCTTCAAACCAGCCGGCTCCAAGATCGGCGGGTATCCCCGGAGATAATCTGCGCGATACTTCCGCTGCAACTTCCTCCGCAGAAATTGCAGCCCGCTCCATCAGAATGGCGCAGGCGAAGCCGGACAGCCGCGGATTGCGGTCATCCCGCTCCGCTAATTGCTGCAGCTCCTGCAGCCATAAACCTTCATCCAGCGTTTCGCCATGCTCAAGTGAAATTCCGTTCAGCTCATTGATGGCAGTCAGCATGCTGCCGGCCGCTTCGTCGTTGCAGCCGCTGGCATCCAGCAGGAACAGGCAGCCGCGCCGGAACAACTCCTCCATCAGCGGTACCAGCGGCGCGGTATCCACCTTGCGGATGTCACCAAAGCTGATAATCGTCGACAGCTCGCTGGCGGCCGCTGCGATGCCCACCACATCCCGGCTGAGGGCAGCCAGATTCTGCAGTACTCTGCTGGCCTCCTCCATCTGGGCAGTCATGCCGCACTGACAGGCAATACGGATGAGTGCCGAAGCTTCGGCGATAGAGCGGCATTCCTGCAGCCGTTCACGCAGCACATAGGCTCCGGCCACTTCCACCGTCTCTCCCAGCAGGGTGGATTCTACAACCTGTATCTCCACCTCCGGCGACCACTGGATCACCCAATGCTCAGCCCAGGTAGCTCCCTCCTGACCGCTTGGCCGGTTCTTGGCAAATGAAATGCCGAGCAGAGTGAGACGGTGGAACAGCACAGAACGGTGCAGGTCCAGATAGGCTGCCTCAACGCTTGACACCCTGCGGTTCTCCCTGAGATCGAGCGACAGTTCACTGGCTACCGTTGATTTGTATTTCTCCAGTTTATAACGCTTGAGCAGCCTGTTCAGATCATCCTGAATCGGAGTCTGACTGACCCCTTCGGCAAGGCTGCCAATGGCGGTGCCAACGTCTACTCTGGCCAGAGCTTCGGCTACAACCGACAGCTCACCGTGGCCGAGAAGCGTCTGTGCGGCATCGCGCAGATCCCGCAGCGTGGGTGCACTGCCGCCGTGCAGCGACGCCAGCGACTCCGCCAGCCGGACCGCTTCAATAACCTCTGCGGTTGAGCGGTGTGTGCCGGAGCCGCGCACACGGCGTGCCACCGAAGACAGGTACAGATGCGGCAGCTCCTCCGGCCGCCCGGCTGCCATGGCTTCCCACATCATTTGGAAATAATGGGGAGCCCCGTTCCCCGCGCCATAGCCGGACATCGTGGACAGCTTGTAATACGAATAAGGCATCAGCGTCAGCTTCGTACTGCGTGAAGGCAGCGCAGCCAGTTCTTCATCACTCATGCTCTCCGAAAGATCGGCTAGAGCCGAAGCATGGTAGGCACCACAGATGACAACGATCTTCTGCGGCTCATGCCCGGCGGCAATCATCTTCTTGATCTGCCGCCTCATATAAGACTCACGCAGCGCATTGTAGGCATATTCGGACGGCTGCTCCTGCAGCTCCTTCTCTTCCGCCAGTTCACGCATTTGTGCGGAGAAGGATAGGACCGCTGCACGGTATGCCCCGGCATTCGCATTATGCTCGTAATTCCGCTCCCAGTACATGTCATAATCATACTCGCCTGCCAGCCGGGCAATCCGGCTGTAGAGCGATTCTTCGTCCTGCATTTCTGCTGTAGAAGGTTCTTCGGCTTCAACAGCAGCGGGCTTAGCTTCCTGCCCGTTGCCCCGTTGCTGTCTCTTCATATCCTGCAAGCCTAGCGTTACCGAAGAAGGCAAGTCAATAAATAACGCCTCCGCTCCATTCTCCTTAGCCCACTTCATGCCCTGATATTCCGGGGAATAGACGGCAAAAGGCCAGAGAACGGTACGCACCGGCAGCTCATCGGTAAAGGCCAAAATCGCCACCGGGGGTTTCGTAACTTTATGTGTCAGATGGCGGATTTCATCGGAAGCATCGCTAGGCCCTTCGATCAGCACCGCTGTCGGCTGAAGCTGATCCAGGTATTCCAGCAGATGCTTTGCGCCGCCCGGTGACAGATGCCGCACCCCGAAAATATGCACTCCAGCTTCAGCAGCCTTAATCACTCGTTCATCTCCTTACAAGCCTGGTACAGGCCGCGCCACTCTGCTCCTTTTTTCTTCATCACATTGTCCAGGTATTCCTTCCAGACCAGCTTATCCTTGTCATCATCTTTGACAATTGCTCCCTGAAGTCCGGCGGCCAGATCATCGTCAGTCAGCTCTCCGCTACCGAAGCTTGCTGCCAGCGCCATACTGTTGGTCAGCAGAGAAATGGCTTCTGCCGTAGAGATAACCCCAGCCGGTGACTTCACCTTCTCCTTCTTGTCTAACGTCATGCCGCTGCGCAGCTCCCGGAAGATGGTAACCACCTTCAGCAGTGCCTCATCCGCCGGAACGGAAGCTTGCAGCTCATACGAAGAAGCAATTTCCGCAACCCGCTTCTTCACGATGGCCAGCTCCGTCTCAAGATCGGAAGGTGCCGGCAGCACAATAATATTGAACCGCCGTTTGAGTGCGGCGGACATTTCGTTGACTCCGCGGTCCCGCGTGTTGGCTGTGGCAATAATGGAGAAGCCCTTGCGGGCCCCCGCCTCCTTGCCCAGTTCCGGTACAGAGATCGTCTTCTCCGACAGAATGGAGATCAGTGCATCCTGCACCTCGGAAGCACAGCGGGAGATTTCCTCGAAGCGGGCGATTCCGCCGTCCTCCATGGCGCGCATGATCGGACTCTTGACCAGCGCTTCCGGAGTAGGACCGTTCGCCAGAAGCATCGCGTAATTCCAGGAATAACGCACATGCTCTTCACTGGTTCCGGCGGTCCCTTGTACAACAAGCCCAGAGTTGCCGTAGATCGCCGCCGCCAGATTCTCAGACAGCCAGGATTTGGCTGTTCCCGGCTCACCGATCAGAAGCAGCGCCCGGTCAGTGACCAGGGTGGCAACCGCCATTTCAATCAACCTTGAGTTGCCGATATATTTCGGTGTAATGATCGTTTTCCCGGCCTTGCCGCCAGTTATGAAGGTCAGCACCGCCCGGGGAGACATCTGCCAGCCGGCAGGAATCTTCCCTTTGTCCTCCTTGCGCAGCGCTTCCAGCTCCTCACGATATAATACCTCCGCAGGCAGCCGCATGTAATCCTGAAGCTGCTCTTGTCCCGTTGACATATACTCATCTCCCTCTAATGACTTTACTCTTGGCTCCGTAAATGGTTAAGCAAATACTCAAGCTGCTGTACGCATTCGTACCTGTATACCGGAACAATAGCTTCAATACGGCTGATATAGCTGACCGGGAAACGGAGCATCATTTGGAATACGTAATAATCAAAGATATAAGGATTATATAGCCGATCGTTCTCCAGCATAGACATCAGGAGCTCCTGGCGTTCCTCCTCTTGCAAATCCGCACGCTCCAGACCCATAAAGATATTCGTCATAAATTCTTGCATCCTGCGTTTCTTCTGCCCCTGGAGCTTCTCCAGGAGGTAGCTGCGGGCACGCTCATGCCCCGGCCGGGCAAAGGCGCATACCAGCTCCAGTGCGTCACGGTCAATGAACCAGTCCAGCCAGCGCGGGTCCCACTCTGCGGCAATTCTCTCCGCAGGCATCATCTCTCTTGAGTATTGGAGCCTGTCTCTGGAAGAACTCCAAGGTGTTTCGTAAGCCACCCGTTCCACATTCATAATCTGCCGCTCCAGCGTTTCCAGAATCTGCTGGTCACGCTGCACCGCCTCCTTCGAGACGATTGATTTCAACTTGTTCATCATCGTGCCGCCGAACTGGTTGTACAATTCCTCCGGGTTCAACTGCTGCTGAGCCGCACGGAAAACATTCGGCAGATAGCGCATGTTTTGTTTCGCCAGCCCCTTCAGCAGCTCCAGCGATTCCGCAGAATCCGACTTTTCTGTGTACCAGGCCGCCTGATCGATAAGCGGCAGCCAGCCAAACGAGACAAAACGGGTGTATTCTCCGATCACATAGCTGTATGCTTCATCGAGCTGCGGATTCCGCTCGCTATGGAGAGCGGTTAGATAGGGTTCTATCCCATTCCAGTATGTTTCCGACTTCTTCTTGTCCTCGTTATCCCGGGGAGCTTCACGCAGCTCCTCTATAAATCGAACCGACAGCTGGTATACAACCCCCGCAGAAGGCCACTTGGAGAGCGCCTCCGCCACCAGCGCCCGGTCCTTCTTCAGCGAAAATGCTTCCAGCAGACGTTCCCCGCCCTGCAGGGAACCGCCTGCGGCCAAAGCGGCAAACGCAGCTTCCCGGATGGTCTTCTTCTTGTCCGCCGTCCATTCCAGCAGTGCCGGGATATAGGCTTCATGCCCGGCAAGACATCCGATCGCCGCCACCCGGACATCGTCGCTGCCGCTCTCTGCGGCTGCGTAGATCTGCTCAAGCACGCCGGCTCCCCCTACTTTGCCAATCACCTGCAGCTTGCGGACCTCGCCTCTGCCGCCGGCCGGATTAAAGTGCTCCATCAAATAATCGGCGATAGCCGGGCCGTAAGACGGAAGTATCTCTGCCGCCGCAAACTCGGCAAGCTCCGCATACGGATCTTTCAAAGCGGCAATAGCCAGCGGAAGCAGGCGGATATCCTGAAATACGCCTTCCTTAAAAGCTTCGATTACGATCTCATATCTGCCGCTTCCCGTCGTGGTCAATGCCTGTCTCACAGCGGCCAGCCTGCGGTAAGGCAGCCGGGTCTCAGCCGGGAAATAAAACACCCGCAAGGGACCCGGAGTTCCGTCGGGTGCCGTAACCCCCTGGGTGTAGAGTACCGATTCCAGCAGCAGCGTCAGCTCCTGCAGCTTTGCAGCGGATACCGGTTCCGCTGTACTGCCGGGTTCTATCAGAGCCGTTATACCCTCACCCAGTCTCTTGAAGACTGGAGCACGCTCACCGAGTTGCTGAAACTGCGGAAGCAGACGCTTCAGCCGGAAATCTCCGGCTGCCAGATCACTTCCGGCGATATAAAGTCTTCTCACCTCTTGGTGAAGCTCTTGCAATAATGCTGTACTCATGGGCTGTCCCCCTATAGATATATAAATCATGTTTATGATCTCAATGATTGGTCAGTACAATAGCCGGGTTACCGCCTCATCCTTGATTATCGTCAGCGGTTGGGCAGTCAGCCGTCCTGAATCCAAATGATGCTCGAACATCACAAGTATGGCACAGTCCGTCAGTAAGGAAGCTGGCAGAAACGGCAGTAAATCCACCGTCCCCTGAAGCAACGACGGGATATCCTCCAGCACCAGTCTGCTGCCGGATTCATCCGTGATGACATACTGGCCGCTTTCGGTTACCCCAAGACTTGCTGCATGCAGAAGCATCACAGGCGATTTATCACTCAGCGGATTCTTGAGCTGATTCTTTACTTGCTTGAGCACCTCCGCGTAAGAGCGGTGAGCCTTGCTGTAGACCTGCTGCACATCAGCCTCAGTAACAGGTCTCGCTGTTATTTCTTCATATCGGACCCGGGCATTCATCTCCCCGGGGTATTTGTAGAGCAAGGGGATCCGGCCAACTTCAAAGAAGCTGTCTTCTTCCCGCATCAGTTTAGCTGCCTTATAAGGACGATAATATACCGTCCGGTGAATCTCTCCGCTGTTCGTTTCCAGCCAGTAGCCTAGATCGACATATTCCTGACGGGCAAGATCATCGTAGCTGTAGAAAGCTAATTGCAGAAGCTCGACCTCTTCCTTCACCAGCCCGTATTCCTTCAGTTCAGACAACTGCCAGGCATGTCCAAGCCATTCATCAATAGTAGATTCATGATCCAGGGCAAGCTCGGGATCCTCACTCCTCGCGGTCAGATAAGCCCGGCCTTTCTTAATAAAAGCATGAAGCCGTGTCAACTGCTCCATCGCATATGTATAACTCTCTTCACGGTCACGGCCTTCATCCAGCAGCAGCGCGAACCGGCGCAGCTCAATCTGTGCTCCTGACAAATAATAATTGCCAAGCTGCTTCACATGTTCTTTAATCGTCTTCAGCGTTTTGCTGTCAATGGTCGACAATCCGCTGCGGATAAGCGACAGGACCAGCTTCTCCAGCAGATCAAGCCCTTCAAGCTGAGCGTTGATCTTTTTCTTCAGCGCAGATTTATTAACTTTCTTAGGCTTAGCTTCCCCGCCCTCGGCAGCTTGCTTCACCTTGTTCTCTTCACGTTTCTCGGCTTTCTCGCGTTTGGCAGAGATGTCCTCGGGTACATCAGCTATTGTAAAAGGCTGACCCTCGGCATAGGCATACAGCAGGCCCAGCGCATGTTTGCAGGGGAACTGCCGGCTGGGGCAGGTGCAGCGGAACACCGGCTTATCCGGCACAATGAAGTCCGCAGAGCACTCATAAGGCGTTTTGCCACTTCCCGAGCACTGCCCGAACAGCAATTCCCCGTTCTCCGAACGGTTCAACTGCACGAAGCTTTTCTTCTTCACCAGCCCCTGGCCATTCTTCATGGCAGCGGCGTTGGGTGCAAGCGAATCTACATACGATGATGTCAGTTCAGGCAAATCAGTTTCCTCCCCAAATGAGATAACATAATAAATCGAAAGATATCAAGCAAACAATTGGATATATCCTCTATTAACCAACTAACACGGATAAGATCACATGTTTGCATTTATCTTAACAAAAATGGTTTGCTGTTCCAATGGCAATCCCTCATCCGTGGCAAAAATAGTAAAATCGTCCCACCTCTGCAGATGAAATCCCGGAAAATGAGCAAAAAAATAGGGTGACTCCGATAGTCCCCCAGTGATCCTCATTTGAACCAGCCTTTTTCCTTGAACCTAGTAATCGCTTCAATCCGGTTGCCCACATCGAGCTTGTCGAGAATAACCGAAATATAATTGCGGACCGTACCGGTCGTAATGTACAGCTGGCTGGCGATTTCCTTCGTATTTTTGCCATCGGCAATCAGCCCCAGGACTTCCTTCTCCCGTTGGGTCAGAGGATTGGCTTCGCTGCTGTAAGCTTCGTCCATAAGCTCCGGCGCATACATCCGTTTGCCAGCCATAACGCTGCGGATCGAGAGAGCCAGCTCTTCACTGGGGCTGTCTTTCAGCAAATAGGCATTTACGCCAGATTTAACGGCGCGCTCGAAATATCCGGCCCGGGCAAAGGTGGTCAGAATCATGATTTTGCAGCCGGATTGCTTCAACGCCTCTGCCGCCTCAAGTCCGGTCATTGCCGGCATTTCGATATCCATGATGCAGATATCCGGTTTGAGCTGCTGGACCAGCTTTACAGCCTCTTCACCATTAGCTGCCCGGCCCACCACTTTCATATCCTCTTCCAGGTCCAGCAATGAAGCCAGGGCGCCAAGCAGCATGCGCTGATCTTCAGCAATTACAATTTTGATCATCAGTGATTCGCCTCCCGTTCCGTCTGCTGGATGACTGTGGGCACTTTAATGACAATTGTTGTCCCTCCGTCCTTCACAATGTCCAACAAACCGTTTACAAATTCAAGCCTCTCTTGAATTCCCTGCATTCCATGGCCCTTATAAAATAAAGAAGTCCCTTCAATTCCCTTGCCGTTATCCTGTATCTTAACAACCAAATCTAGGCGCGAGGGTTCAATGAGAATTTTGCAAACCGTGGCACCGCTGTGCTTTACCACATTCGTTACAGCTTCCTTAATACACATGCTCAGCACATTTTCCGTAATTAGCGAAGTATTCTTCAGCTTGGGACTGCCTTCCAGCTCGAACTCGATTTCCGCAGCCTGCAGGAGCTGCCGGATCCGCACCAGCTCGTCTTCTAGCCGGATGCCCCTCATCTGTGTAATCATCTCACGGACTTCTTTGAGCGCTGTTCGCGCTGTCTGGCGGACATCGTTAATTTCGACGATAGCCTGCGCCGGATTTTTATTGATCAGCTTGCCGGCCAGATCACTTTTGAGTCCGATGAGCGACAGCTTTTGTCCCAGTGTATCATGCAGATCACGGGAGATCCGCTGGCGTTCCTCCATGATGACGAGTTCAGAGATCCGTTTATGGGCATCCTCCAGCTGGACCTCCAGCTTATCCTGATTGTTGCGGTTATACGTTGTAGCAGGCAGCAGGACCACTGCAATCATACTCACAAGCACAAAGGGGAGCTGGGAGAGGAATACCGGATTGCGTGTAATCAGTTCATAGTTGATGGCGATAATCGTGGTCAGCAGATGAATTGAATACAGCGTAAAGAATCCGACCCGCTTCTGGATATTCCCGATAAAAAAAGCCAGAAACAACGCAAAATACATATAACCGAACAGCAAGGTCATCGTTATCGAAACAATAATCTGCACACTTGTCCAGAAGTAGACCACCCAGCCCGTTGATTTGAAGGCCAGGACATAACAGGCAAAAAATACAATGATCATGAGAATTCCGTATACCCACCGGTCCACGGAGGACGAGCGAAAGATAAAATAGAAGGGAAGAATGTAAAAAATGACCCATACATAAGGGCTCAGACCTGTACTTTTATGGAATATATGGTGCCACTTCTGCATGTTAGCCATCCTTTTTGCCAGCAATATTGTACCTCCATTTTAGCATAAACTTTGCAGTAACCGGCAACCCACAACAAAAAAGAGAAAGCTCAGCACCGGTCAGCGTTCAGCGGTTCTGGCTTCCTCTCCTGTTACAGTGTCATTTTTAAGATATGGATGGCGCTATTCGCCTTGAAGTCCGGGTTTGCGTACCTTTAACGCTTCCACTGCCGGCTTCGGCTCCCGCAGTCTTGCTTTGATCTCCTTAAAGCCTACAAATCTTCTATTCTCTTCGTCCCACAGACGGAAATGAAGAGCCTTCAAACTGCTGCCAATTGTGATCGTTGTCGCTTTTTGCAGCGGCGGAGTGGCATTATGGGCCAGCTCCAGATTATAATTCGGCACCTTCGGACTTAAATGATGGACATGGTGAAACCCGATATTTCCGGTGATCCACTGTAAAAGTCTCGGCAGTTTGTAGTAAGAGCTGCCTTCTACTGCGGCACTTACATAACTCCATTCGTCCTCATGCTCAAAATACGAATCCTCGAACTGGTGCTGTACATAAAATAACCAGATGCCGAGGAAGCCGGAGACAAATACGATCGGCAGCTGTACCAGCAGAAATGCCTGCCAGCCGATGGCCAAAATCAAACCACTATAAAGCGCTGCGATCAAAATGTTAGTCAGGTAAGTATTCAGCCGTTCCTTGCGTCTTGCCCCTTTGGCATTAAAACGGTATTGGATCAGGAAAACGACGATAGGTCCAGCTACAAACATCACCAGCGGGTTGCGGTAAATCCGGTAATATAAACGTTTCAAAGGCTTGGCAGCCTCATATTCTTCAACTGTCATAATCCAGATATCGCCGATGCCTCTTTTCTCAAGATTGCTGCTTCCGGCGTGATGGATGGAATGACTGTGTTTCCACTGGCGATAAGGCACCAGGGTTAATACTCCCGTGATCGTGCCTATGATATCGTTGGCTTTACGGCTTTTGAAGAACGAACCGTGGCAGCAGTCATGAAAAATAATAAAGGTCCGGATCACAAACCCCGCTGCCGGAATCGCAAACAGGAGGGTAAGCCAGTAGGAGACAGACAGGCTGAAATATGCAGCCGCCCATAACAGGACAAGCGGTCCAAGTGTATTAATAAGCTGCCTTACGCTTGTTTTGCGGTCTGTTTTCTCGTAGGGAGCCACACTTTTTTTCAAACTGGAAAGCTGGGACGTCTGTTTCGTAGTCATCGTGTTTGTTTCCTCCTCGGATGTGTCCGGTTCCGGTCACATTCATCTAACTTCATTATAGAGAAGGAAGTGTCATCCCCGTAAGTCATAAATATCAAGGAGGGAGTATGACAAATGTCATACCCTCCTCAAATTAAGCTAACTTTCTAATCCGTAGCAGCGGGAGCAAAATCAGCGTACCCATCAAGAACAGCACACCGCTCCCAGTGAAAACAGCGAACAGCGAGAATACTCCCTTCAGATATCCGGCCATGGACATGCCGATGACCATAAATCCCATAAACATCGGTCCCATAATTCCGCCTACCCGGCCCATATAGGCAGTCTCCGTATTTTGCAGAATCAGTGTGTTGATGCCGATATGAACACAAGGATAAAAGAAGCCAGTCAACGCTTGAAGCAATATTGCGAGCAACACATTATGCGCCGATCCCATACCGATGGTCCCTGCGGCACTCATGAGCAGCCCTGCTGCCAGCAGTATTTGCGGCTTTACTTTTTTGCCGATTCCTATAACAAGCGTCCCGCCCAGCATCATTGCGGCTCCGTTAACCACCATCATCCATTGCAGGAAGCTGCTGTCCTTACCCAGATTCTCAATCATCACAAATACACCCAGAGGCTGAACAAGCCCTGCTCCCAGCCCGGCAAATGCAAACGAGATTCCCAAATTTCTCAAAACCGCGCTGGAGCGCACATAATGCAGGCCTGCTTTTATTTCCGTGGCAATCCCCTTACGCTCACTGGCTGTCTCATCCGGCATATCCTTAGGCAGCAGCCCCAGAACCAGCGCCGAACCGATAAACATGACTCCCATGATCGCAAGTGAAGTTTCAATACCATAGTGTTCATATATAAAAGCACCGATCATTGGGCCAATCACCATAAAAAAAGCGGTCAGCGACTGGAAGACGGCCATCACACCCTGTAGCTGTTCTTCGGGAACATGCTGCTTAAACAGCTTCATTGCGGAAGGCTGAGAGAATTGTGACAGCACCGCCGAGACAAAGGTAGCCAGCAGCAAGGCTCTCCATGATCCCATTAAGACTACAAGAAGCACTGCAAACACCGATAATGCGGATAACCCGTCGCTCAGAATCATCGTTTTCTTCGGACGCCACCGGTCCGCAAACGTACCACCGATCAATGCAAATAAAAAAATAGGTGCAAATTCAGCTACAGAAATCAGCGATACGTAAAACGGATCATTGCCCGTTATCTCCGTCACATACAAGAGTATCGCGAAATTGCGCACCCACACTCCAAGCTGAAGCAGCACTCTGGATGCAATAATTGTTCGTACAACCTTATTACCTAACACTAGGTTCCCCTCCATAAAAATAAACATAAAATTATAAACGCCGAGAGCTCTCGTTTATAAATATATAGACGTTTTGTATTTTTGTCTATATTTAATTAGATATTTATCTAATCTATCTATTAAAGGCGCAAAAAAAGCGCACAGAGAGATCTGTGCACTTTCCGGAAACTACCTCCAAGCTACTATGCCTGCTTCGTATAATCCTCGCGGTACTCTGTCGGCGTCTTGCCGGTCGCTTTCTTAAACACCTGCGTAAAATAACGGGGGTCCTGATAGCCGACGAGCGGAGCTACCTGGTAGACCTTCACATTGCTGTTCTGCAAAATATATTTGGCCTTTTCCATCCGGCAGCTGGTAACGAATTCAAGAAAGGTGTAACCGGATATTTGCTTAAATAAAGTGCAGAAATGGCTAATGCTTAAACCGGCTACCTCCGACAGCTCTTCAATACTGAGATCTTTATGATAATTGTCTTCAATATAACGTTTGGCTTTCTCAACAACGCTGCGTCCGTCTTCACGGGCCATCACTTTGTTGCTCTCCAGCATCCACTCACGGAATTCCTGCTTCAGCACGTTAATCATTGCCGTCAGGGTTCCCAGGCCGTGCAGCTTGCCAAGCAGCCTCTCCAGCGACCAGTCCGGCTGCATGTTCAGGTTCTCAAATTGCCTGTACAGCACAACAACCATCTCGATGATCATCCGTTCGGCCAGCTCCTTGGAAAGCGCCTGTGCTTCAATAAAGATGGCCATTTCATCGAACAGAACCAGCATCCGCTCCACGTTCAGCGTGCGGATGCTTTCGATCAGCGAAACCTCAAGCTCCTTCGGATACTTGACGTCCCTGCCGCCTATATCCGGTGTCTCCTCTTCAATAAACACGCCTGCCTGACCGGAATAGAAGCGCTGGAACAGCGCCTTGGCTGCAAGCGGATATACGGTGCTCAATTGATCGATCCCCTGCGTGCTGCGGCTAATCCCTACCGAGCAGGCCAGCTTGGAGTACCTTTTAATATCAGCAACCAACTTCTCGCCAAGCTCTCTTTTGCCTTCCCCGAGCCTTCCCGGAAAGAGCAGCACCCATTCTCCATTGTAGAACGGGAACACAGAAAGCGCGCCATTGTCCATTGACCACTCTTCAAGGATATTGCGGATTGCGAACAGCCAGAGATGTTTCTCCTCCGCGCTCCATCTTGCAGCAAGGGCCGCATAGTCGTCAAGCCTGACGACAGCCATGAAATATTCGCCCTCCAGCTCGCTGTTCTCCAGCCATTTTAAATGCTGCAAAGGCCGTGAATTGCCGAGCGTGAACTCTGCAAACATCCGCTCCCTTGCGAGCGTCGACAGCATTTGTACAGAGAGCATCAACTGCTCGTTCTCCTTCTGTTTATCCAGTTTCATCTTCGCCCGGGTCAGCATCTCAGTTAATTCATCATGATCAATCGGCTTCAGCAAATAATCAAATGCCCCGAGCCGCAGCGCATCACGCGCATATTCGAACTCCCCATAGCCACTGATAAAAATAAAGATCAGCTTGGAGCTGCGGGGCAGCACCTCTTTCATCAGGGCAATACCATCGATAACAGGCATTCGTATATCACTGATGATGATCTGCGGGGCTTTCTCTTCAATCATCCGCAACGCCACTTCACCATTCCTGGCCTCTCCCGCAATCTCAAGTCCCAGCTCATCCCAGGGAATCGCCACCTTCAAGCTTCGCAGAATAATCGGCTCATCATCCACTAGCAGCACTTTGTATTTCTCTTGCCGTGCAGTCATTTCCGGCACCCCCAGCTTATTGAACTGTAGAACTTTGTATCAGATTCCAGTATTGTTCCGAAGCGGATTGCAGCTGCGCGAGCGCCTCGTCAGCCTGCATCCCTCCGCCGATCATCTCCTCGATGACACTGAGGAAGGTCTTCTTCACTTCTGGAGACAGCAGGTTGTCGTACGGAACAAAGCTCTGGTGATTACCCTCCATCATAGCCATTACCTGAGCGAATACCGGTCCTGTCTTATCCGGATCAATGGTGATCCGCATCGAAGGTATTCTTAATCCCTCATACACAATCTGTGTCTGAATCTCTTTTGTATAGAATGCTTTCATCAGCTCCAGCGCCGCTTCCCGCTTACTTCCGCTCAGGCTGGAGGAGAGTCCGATTCCTATCGTATAACCTCCCGCGATGGACGGTTCTGTCCCTTGGTTCAGAGCGGGAAAAGGAATCACTCCTACCTGATTCTGAAAATCTGCCGGAGCCGTGTCTCCCGAGAACAGATTAATATCCCAGTTACCGTTCAAATACATCGCAGCCTTGCCGCTTGTAAATAAACGGACCGCATTCTCCGTCGACAAATCATTGGATTTGGCGCTGAATGCCTCCTCCTCAATCCACTGCTCCAGATGCTGAAAAGCCTGGGAATACAAATTATTCTGAAAGGTACTCCCGTCCTCCCCGGTAACCAGCTTCTGAATCAGCTCCGGTCCGGCATACCGGTCCATTAAATAATGGGCGAATATCCCGGCAGGCCAGCGGTCTTCATTGCCGAGAGCAAATGGGATGTACCCTGCTTTCTTCAACGTCTTAATCGCAACATCCAGTTCAGCAACCGTCCCGGGAATTTTGATGCCCAGCTTGCTGAACAGCGTTTTGTTGAAATAAAGCGGCTCGGCATTTCCCTCAATCGGCAATCCGTAGATATGCTGGTTGAAGGTCCATAGATGCAGATCACTGAATTGGCCCTTCAGCCCGTTCTCCTGCACAAAATCAGTCAGATCCATCAACCGGTTGGAGCGGACATACGGCTCAATCTCCGCACCGCCGAACAACACGAACATATCCGGCGGTGTACCCGTGACCATCTCGTTTTTCAGCTTCTGCTCACGGTGAATCGTCTGGTCGAGTCCCTCGAAATTCACTTTGACGTTGGGATGTTCCTTCTGATATTCCTGAACGACCTCTTCATATATTGCAAGCAGCGGCTTGTCATGCTCCTTGATCCAGAAATGGCGGAAGGTCAGCGTAATCTTCTCTGGTGAGTTATCTTCAATCGGCTCTCTGTTGCCAAAATTTATAAATAATACCGCTCCGGCCATAAGCAGGATATAGAGCAGTATCCAGCCCCATTTCATCACCCATTTCACAGCTCCTCGCCCCTCTTTCATCCCGTTTTCGCTTATTTTCATGGCTGGATTTTGGGAATACGGATACAGATTGTCGAACCGAATCCTGGGGACGAACAAACGAGGATACCATAAGGATTGCCGAAACGGATGTTTAGGCGCTCATGCACATTCTTCAGGCCTACGCCGCTGTCGCTGTACTTCTTCGGATTGCTGTGCTCTGTATTCCATAGGCTCATCAGTGTGGCCAGATCGAAGCCCGGACCATTATCCTTGACGATGATAATAATATCCTTACCTGTCTCTTGTGCACCGATGGTGATCACCCCATGCTCTTCCATCTGCTCAATGGCATGATATAGCGCGTTTTCCACTATCGGCTGAACAATCAGCTTCTGTGTCATCACATTTCTGAGGGTATCGGGCAAGTCAATGGCGTAAGAGAATTTGTCTTCAAAACGGAATTTCTGAATATCCAGATAGTGGCGGACATGCTCAAACTCCATTTGCAGCGGAATCAGCTCCTGGTTCTGGCTGATGCTGATCCGCAGCAGCCTGCCGAGAGAAATGACCATTTTGCTGATGTCCCTGTTCCCCGCCAGCACCGCCATAGAGTTGATGGATTCCAGTGAATTATAAATAAAATGCGGATTAATCTGCGCCATCAATGCCTGCATTTCCGCTTCCTTTTTGCGGCCCTGCTCGGTTTGAACCTGCTCGATGAGTTCGCTGATCTGCGAGCTCATCCGGTTAAAGCCGTCAATCAAGAGATCGCTTTCATCATCTGAGCGCAAAGGTGTCGTAATCGGAGTAAAGATTCCTTGCTTGACCCGCTTCATACCGTTGACCGCGCTGTTAATGCTGCGCACAAGCCTTCGGATGAAATAGCGGTCAAACAAAAAGGCGGACAGCAGCGATACCGTGGATAGAATGATGGCAAGATTGCGAATAGAGTCCGATTCCGAGGAAATCAGATTCATGGGAGTGATGGCCACCAAATTCCAGTCCAAATTATGAGAAGGAAGGAAAGTAATCAGTGATTTCTCTCCTTGATAATTGTCAATGTAATAATCCTGAGCCTGGGCGTAACCTTCCTGCAGAAATGGAAAATGGGTTTGTTGCCCGATATGCTCACCGGATTTGTTAAAGACGATATTCCCCTGCTTGTTGACCAGCAGAATATCCCCTTTCTTCAGTGTTGCAGCTTCCCAGAAAATTTGGTCAAGCAAATCCGGCTTAACGTAAACGACCAGATAACCGATATCCTCCAGGGAATATGAATCCTTGATAATTCTGGACTGCACCAGTACCGGATTGCCGGTAGCTTCCGAACCATTCTCTCCGGGTCCCGACCATACCGGCCGGCCCTCCGCTTCCTCCATCGCGCGGTACCAGTTCTGATGGCGCATCTCATTGAAGGGCATCGGGGCGTTGTACTGATAGATCAGGCGATCCTTGCCGTAAAGACTGAAAGAAGTGATCATCGGATGATTGATCAGCAGGTTGTTAATGTCCTGCTTAATGTCGTAGGTCAGTACAAAATTCGGCTGTTTGAGCGTTTCCTGAATTTTAGGCGAAATAATAGCCGAATTTGTAATGTATGAGATTTCGCTGAGTGCAAACTTAAGCTTGCGGTCTGTCTCCAAAAGTGAAATCCAGTAAAAATTGCTTGATTTCTTCTCCATGGCACTGGAAAAATTCGCATACGTAACAATCCCCATCACGATCACGGGAATGAACACGAGAAGAATAATAGCGAACAAGATTTTGCGGCGGAGCTTCATATGCCTTTCCCTTCCTCCTGCTGTCTCTGCCCATTATTATTCTTCACGGTACTCCCTATTTCCTTGTTTAACATTAAAAACCAGTTTAGCTTTTGATTGCGCCTGAGGTCAGACCGGCAATTACCCAACGGCTGAAGAACAGGAAGACGATGAGCAGCGGAAGTGTGGCCGTAAAAGTTGCTGACATAATCATCCCATAGTCAAGACCATCACGTGCGCTGAACAACTGCTGCAGCGCGATCTGAATGGTAAAATGCTCTTTATTCTTCAGGACGACGAGCGGCCAGAAGAAGTCATTCCATACCGTCATAAAGTTAAGTATGCCAAGTGTAGCCATTGCCGGAGTAATGACAGGAACAGCAATTTTCCAGAAGATCCGGAAATGTCCGCCTCCATCAATCCGTCCGGCTTCGATTAGTTCGGTAGGCACCGCAGAGGAGATATACTGGCGCATCCAGAAGATCCCGAAGGCATTGACCATCGCAGGCACAATAAGCGCCTTGAAGCTGTCGATCCAGTGCAGTTTGGACATAATAACATAAGTCGGAATTACACCCAGCTGCTGTGGAACAATTAGCGTGGCGATGACGAACACAAATAGCATGTTCTTGAGCGGAAACTCATATTTGGCAAATGCATAGCCGGCCAGGGTACAAAAGAACACAACCGAAATCGTGACCATGGTCGAGACGAACAGCGAGTTGCCGAGTGCCAGGAAGATATCCGACCGTTCCAGCACTCTGCTAAAGTTGTCGAAGAACTGGTCACCAATGGTTAACAAAGGTGGCTTATGGAACACGGCCCCCTTGTCATTGGTTCCTACAACAAACATCCAATAGAACGGAAAGACAGAGATTAATGCTCCGAGAATGAGCAGGAAATAAAACCCCAACTTGCCGAAGAAACCGAGGTCATCCGGTTTTTTTCTGAAAATTCGCAATGTGCTCACGCTTTTCTCCTCCTAGACTCTCCGCCTGTGCCTCTGGTAATTAGCATATTAAGGATGGAGAATAGAATAGTGACGAGGAACAGCATAACCGCCGTAGCCGCCGCCGTACCGAAGAATCCGTTGCGGAATGCTTCGCTGTATAAATAAGTAACCATTGTAATCCCTTCCTGGCGGGTTGATCCGGTACCGGATTGGCCCAAGAATACATATGGCTCTGTGAAGAGCTGCAGCGCACCAATCGTGGATTGGAGGGATACGAAAATAATAAACGGCTTGAGGAGCGGCAGCGTGATGGAAAACAGCTGCTGTCTTCTGTTCGCACCGTCAATCCGCGCGGACTCGTACAGATCCATCGGTATGCTCTGCAGGCCAGACAGGAAGATGATCGCGTTGTAGCCCGTCCAGCGCCACATAACCATGGTGGAAATGGCAATCTTTACGCCCCACCAGCCGGAGTTGAAGGCCATGCTGTCCAGTCCAAGCCCGTTCAGCATCCAGTTGATCATCCCGTTGTTGCCGAACAAGGTGCTGAATACAAGCGTAACAGCCACAATCGACGTAATGTTCGGCATGAAATACAGAATACGGAAGGTTTTCTTAAACCGCGTCATTCCTGAATGCAGCAGCACTGCGAGCAGCAGCGCCAGAAACACCTGCGGCAGCGTGCCCATCAGGCCCATAATCAGCGTATTGCTGAAGGAAATCCAAAAGGTCGGGTCGCTTGTGACCAGATCGTAATTCTTCATCCCGACGAATTTCATCGGATTGAGTGCGTCCCACTTAAAGAAAGATAAATAAAACGTAAAGAAAATCGGGTACAGTCCAAATATCGAGAACAGAATAAAGAACGGAGAAATAAATGTATAAGCAGTGATGCGGCTCCGTCTTTGTTCAGTTAAAAAAGGGCGTCTGCTCTCGGCATGTGGACTCGTTATTACGGGTTCAGCCATGTCACACCTCCAGGGAATATAGCAAAAACTCCGATAGGAGTCTTGATCGTTGATTACATCTTCCTATTTCACTAAAACCGGACTCACAGAGGGTGCGGCTCTCCATGAATCCGGCATTACAGGCATCATTTCCTAATTGACACGCTTAACTGCGTTCCTCCAGGGTTTTCGCTTGTTTAACTGCTTCATCCCACTCTTTGGCAGGATCGGCTTTCTTCTCAATTACGTTTTTCAGCGCGTTCTTGAAGAAGGTATCGGTTTGGTCATGCAGCGGTCCGTAGTATACCGGTTTAACACGGTTAGCCGCCTTACCAAATTCAACTGCGATTTGTTGGCCGCCGAAGAAGTCATCTTTGAAATCTACGAATGCCGGATCTTCATACAGTGCAGGAATGGAAGGCATCAGGCCCTTAGCTTTGAACGATTCGAGCTGATTGTCCTTGTTAACGAGCCATTGAATGAAATCATAAGCTTCCTTCGGATGTTTGCCTTCCTTAGGAAGGGTGATGAACGAACCTCCCCAGTTTCCGGCACCTTCCGGCAGCTGAGCAATTTTCCATTTACCGGCAGAATCAGGAGCGTTGGTCTTAATATAGCCGGCCATCCATGCAGGACCCATAACTACGGCGAACGATCCGTCGGTCATGCCTTGACCCCACTCAGGTGACCACAGCAGCATATTGCTGATCCAGCCTTCCTGAATGCCTTTAACGGTGAAGTCGTAAGCTTTTTTCACTTGCGGATTGGTATCTCCGATAAATTTGCCGTCAGCTTTGCTGAAGTAGATTTCATCAGGAGATTGGTCGCGGAGTGCGTTATACGTCAGATCTGTTAAGTCAGAGAAGTATTTACCAGTTTTGTCCTTGTAGGCTTTCGCCACAGTAGCTAGCTTATCCCATGAGTCAATAGCAGCACTGAACCCCTCCGGATCGCTTGGCAGTCCCGCTGCTTCAGCTAAATCCGTGCGGTAGTAAACAACGGTAGGACCGATATCTGTTGGAAGTCCGAGCTGGAAGCTGCCGTCAACAGAGGAGGCTTGCTTCCATTTCCAGTCGAGATAATTGGCTTGAATATCTTTTGCTCCCAGATCATTCAGGTTGTAGAATTTATCCTGAGCACCCAGGAAACGTTCCATGAAACCGATTTCAAGTTGGAAAATATCAGGCGCTCCCGAATTCGCCGACAACGCAGTTGTCAGATTGTTGTGATGTGCAGTCTGGTCACCGGTGTTCTGAATTTTGATTGTAACGTTCGGATGTTCCTTGGTATATTCTTTCGCCAGCTCTTCATAGTTAACACTGCCAAGTGTCCAGAATGATAGCTCAACCTTCTCAGCCGGTTCCGTTTTATCTCCTTCGGTTGCCGGTGCATCTGTACTTTTAACGGTGTTACCTGCATTATTTTTCGCAGTGTTGTTTTCAGCGTTGTTGTTACCTCCGCATGCTGCCAGTGAACCAACGAGCATGATTGAAGCAAGCGTCAACGCCAGATTCTTTGCTTTTTTCATTCCTCTGTACCCCTCTCAAAGGTTTCTCTTACAAGTCTTAGTGTACAGTAGGAGAAATCTTTTTTTGAGGAGGCAAACTTCCGATTTGAGGTGGAAATATTTACGATATGGTAAATTCCGGTTCTAATACACCCACTTTAACAGCCGCCTTCCGATTGGAACCATTGGATTTCTATCTTCTGCACAGGTATACTGGTTTTATTTCAAGCAATTATTCCCCCATCAAAGGAGAGTACCTTTTATGCCCATCAACCGCCCTTTACTGACAGACAGTGATTTACAGGAAGCCGTTGACCGCAAGCTGCCTGTGCGCGTCTTTCAGGACGATCATCTGGTGAATTCCGGAGCGACGGTTGTCCGCTTTACAGATTCGGATGTTGTCATCCAGTCGCGGGTCAGCGATTTAACCTACTATTCCCGGCGGAGCTGCCAATTTTTTGAGGTCAGACCCTAGCTCAAATATTTTGAGAATGGAGAGGATAGTCCTTCAGCAACACCAGCAATGGAGTTTCTCACGGAATTATCGACTTTTATGTCCCACAACTTGCTGAATATCATTCCTACCTGCAAAAAAGCTTTTAATGAAACGCGCAAATATGAGTCCGAAAGGATGCATACGAAGCTGTACTCAAACAGCGAAGGAGATTTCACGGAGATTGCGCAGACCCCAATATCCGTAAAATTCAAAGAAGCCGGACAAAGACCCTCTCAGGAGGATTTTTGTCCGGCTTCTCTCATTGTCATCACTCTGTTATAAACTTCCTAATTATCTCTTCATCTCGTTCGTTGATGTCTTCAGCTTTTCGTTCAGGATATCCTGAAAGCTGCGTGTTTTGTCATCAGAGTTGGATGATTTGGCTTCGACCACGGGTTGAGGTCTAAAATACTGATGATTGAAAGCCATAAGATTATGTACCGTCATACTCATAAAGTTCAACCTCCTTCCGTAATCTATACCTCAGTTTGCGTGGTTGCGCATTTTCTTATCTCTTATTTAACCCGTCATTTCCAACTCTAAACAGTTTTTTTGCACTTTCAGGAAAAAAAATAACCTCCGCGCCGATAATCCGGCCGGAGGTTATAATCCTTTTTCATATCGAATGTCTTATTTCAAGGCTGCCCATGAGGCTTCATTCAGCTGCTCCAGCTCATCCCTATCAAGCTTGAACCTCATGGCCCCGATGTTCTCTTCCGCATGCCGGACTTTGGAAGCGCCTGGAATGGCGACCACTGTGTCCCCGTGAATATGCATGAGCCAGTTCAGGGCAATCTGGCCCGGTGTCACTCCGTATTTCTTGGCCAAAACTGATAATAGATCAATCAGCGGCTTGCTGCGGGCCAGGCTCTTCTCATCCAGACCGGATTGCATCCGCCGCATCCTCGAAACTGCACGGATCTGTGAAGGATCCCTATGGAAACGTCCGGTCAGAATCCCCTGCTGCAGCGGAGAGTATGCAATGATTGAAATGCCCAGCTCCTTCGCCGCTTCCATTGTTCCATTCTCGTCAATCTTCCGGCGCAGCAAATTATATTTCACTTGGTTCGAGACCAGAGTCAGACCATACTGCTGCAATATCCTGTGCGCTTCAACCATCTGTTGGGCCGAATAGTTGCTGACTCCTGCATAACGGATTTTACCATCCTTGACCAGACCGGCCATCGCTTTCATTTCACTGGCTATTGAGGACAGGGAAAACGGTTGGTGAATCTGGTACAGATCGATGCTTCGCCCGCCCAGACAGGTGAGCCGTTCATCAATCGTAGAGGTAATAGATTTCGCTGTGCGGAGCATCGGCCACCATTTGGTGGCGATCAGCGGCTGGGCATGGAGACTGCTCTCCTGCTGCAATTGATCCAGCGCATGGGCAAGCGCTTCTTCTGATTTGCCGCCGCCGTAGATCTCTGCGGTATCGACCCAGTTCATGCCGCCTTCCAGACTGACACGCACGATATCCAGAATATCTTCATCCTTAAGATTACTCCAGTACCTTCCTACGATTCCGCTTCCCCGGCTGAACTGCCAGCAGCCCAGCCCGAGCGGTGAAACGGATAACGATGATTGGCCTAAGGGGCGTAAAGTTACTGCTGTTGTCTCTGTCACCAAGTTTCATCCTTCTTTCAGAACCAGGATAATAAAAATCTCTCCAGAATCAAAACCACTTCAAAATAGAGCTCAGATCCGCTAGCAAATATGGTATAATTACCCTGCTCTGCAACGCCATACTACAAACTAACCGTGTTGCAGAATGGAAACACAATCATTAATGGAGGGAATTCATGTTAAAATTCTTCGGTTTTTTCATGCTGTTAAATCTGGTCGGCAATCCTTTTCTTGCCCTAATCATCCTGCTGGTCATTCTGTATTTCCTCGACCGCCGATATGTCGGAATCTTTCCAAGCATCACGAAGCCGTTCCGCCGGAGCCGGCAAATTTCCAAGCTGAGGACAACCATCTCGCTGAATCCGAATGATGTCTCCGCCAAATTCGATCTGGCCCGGCTGATGACTGAACGCAAGCGTTTCAGCGAATCCAAAGAGCTGCTTGTGCAGATCGCTGACCGGTACGAGCAATCTGCGGAATATTGGGTGGAGCTTGGTTATGTGAATCTCAAGCTGGGACAGCTTCCCGAGGGGGAAGCGCAAATGCTTCAAGGACTGGAAATCAACCGCAGAGCGCAATATGGGCAGCCTTATCTCCGTCTCGCCGAGACTTTCCGCAATATCGACCATGACAAAGCTCTTTATTATGTAGGACAATTCCAGGAAATTCAGTCCTCTTCCAGTGAAGCCTACTATTTGGCCGGCTCTATGTACAAGGCACTGGGCAGAAATGAAGACGCCAAACGCGCTTTTGCCGAATCCACGGCCATTTACCGCTCATTGCCAAAGTACAAGAAGCGGCAGGAACGGGGCTGGGCGCTGCGCAGTTATTTCGCAAAGCTGCGCTGACTCAGCGGTACATAAATAACCGGGATGGCTCCATTATACGCCTATTCCTTCCTGCAATCATTAACACAAAACGCAAAAACCTCCGGCTTCTGCACTACTTGTGCATGCCGGAGGTTTTTTATGCTATTTTACAGGAACGGTTATTTCAAACTCAGGAATGTAAAGCTTCCGTCCATCCTTCCAGACGTAGGGCTTGATTACAATACTCTCCGGTATGGTTTCAAACGGCTCATACACATTGCTGGAATCTAAAGTATCGCCTTCACCGGAGCCACCGCTGATACTTAGCACGCGAACCTCCCTCCCTTGTTCATCCATTACATCAAAGAAGATAGACAAAAACCCGTTATTCTTATATTTTTCCGGTATCGCTTCTTGAAAGGCCCTTACATCCTCTCCCTGTTCCCCTTCAAACTCTGCCATCAGCAGGGTCGTGGTTTCGCTAACTTCCAGCCGCTTGACCCGCAGATGAATATGATCATGGATTTTTGTTTCTTTCGGAGTCAGAATATAGCCTTCCAACGTATTCTTGCTCACCGGAAATTCAAACTCGAAAGGCTGCCGGATTCCCGGAACGGTAAATGACATTTTGAAATCAAACTCATCCGGAATCCGCTGATTCTCTGAATTATTAAAGACTGTAACAATAACGGAGTCAGGCGCATCCGGGCCTCCTGAAGCGATTCCCCCTCCGGTGATGACCTCAGCTCCATTGACATAAGAATCGATCCTATTCAACAAGCCGGTCTCAGGATCGGGAATAGTCCACAAATCAGACAAGGGTCCTTCCTCTCCAGTCTTACCCGCTTGCTTTCTGGTAAGCACCAGGGACAACCGGCTCCCATCATACATCTGTTCCGACACGCTGAACGTCAAGCCGCCATGCGTAACGCTCTGCTGAATGTCCGCCGTTACACCAGTCTCATTTGCTTTCTTAAGCCCGGCGTCGCCTGCCACCTTGAACACACTTTCCAGGAACGGCAGTTGCTTCAAGGTATCAGCCATTGCCGGCGACACGAACCCCAGGCTGATGATCAACACCAGCCCTGCAGCCACAGAGGCAGCACTGATCATCACCCGGGTAAGCCAAGAACGTTTTCTCCGGCTCCTAGAGGTTTTTGCTGTTTCTGGAACCTTAGGATCTGTTCCTTCCATTCCGCCAATTACCCGGTAGGTATCGTTCATACGGGCTTGTACGAGCTCCGGCAGCTCTGTAAGAGGCTCTTCCCTTAATCCTGCCAGCCTGCTTTCAAATTGTTGCTGATTCATCCGTTCATCTTCCTTTCCGCGGGCTCCGCCAGAGATTCATATAAGGTTTTCCTTGCCCTGTGCAATCTGGTTTTAACTGCGCTCTCCGATAGCTCCAGCAGCCCGGCGATTTCCTGCAGCGTCAACCCCTGATAATAATGAAGAATGACAATGGTCCGTGAAATCTCCTCCAGACGGTTGACGGCATTACGGAGATCCATATCCCCCCCAAACGAAGACGATATCAGCAGGTGCTCTGGAGGTTCAGGCATGACGATTACCCGATCCCGTCTGCGCAAAATCATATTACATTCATTGATCAGAATACGAAACAGCCAAGTGTTAAAGAAAGCAGGCTCTTTTAATCCGGATAATGCTTTATATGCCTTCATGACCGTCTCCTGCATAATATCCGCACAGTCTTCGTCATTCCTGACAATGGATTTGGCCATACTGTACATTTGCCGTTCCAGTCCCTTAACCAGCTGAATAAAAGCTTCACTGTCCCCGGCTTGCGCACGTCTAATCTGATCCTCTTGTCCGTTGTTCAATCCATCCCCCCCTTTCGTTCGGATAGCTGCAGCACCTCTTGTTTTGCTTCCATACAGCTGATTAGATGGAGCATAGGGCTGAAAGGTTACCTCTATGTATGAAATATTTTTTCTCCCTGCTTCTTCAAAAACAGCAAAGAGCAAGCTCCGCTGCCCCGGAAGCCTGCTCTTTACCATTATCAAATCATGTACAAGCTTATAAATCTAATGTTTTCGGCTGATCCTCCGCTGATGCCGAAGAAAACGGCCACCAGTTCGCCCGGCCAAACATCCGTACCATAACAGGAACGAAAAACGGCAGGAAAACCAGTGCATAAAGAGCAAGACCGGCCAGAACTACAGTAGCAATCTGCATCATCGACAATACGCCGGAAGGATACATCGAGGCAAAGGTTCCGCCCAGGATCACTACAGCCGACAGAATGACTGTCCCCATATTGCGCATGGCATGCAGGATCGCTTCATGCACATCCCAGGTCTTGTTCTCATTAAAGCGGGCCATCAGGAAGATGCTGTAGTCCACCCCAAGCGCAATCAGCATGACGAAGCTGAAGAACGGAGTAGTCCAGGTAATTCCGGAATAATTCAGCAGATTTACAAAGATGGCTTCCGTAATTCCCAGCGCCGTAAAGTAAGTGATAACGAGTGAAATTATCAGATAAATCGGCATGATAATCGATCGAAGCAGCAATACCAGAATGATAAAAATACCGCCCAACATCAGGATAACAGTCCGCGAATAATCCTCATTGGAAATCTTCTGCAGATCGCTATAGGTGCTGGTCACTCCGCTGATCGCGGTCTCCGCATTCTCCAGCTTCGTGCCCTTCACAGCCCGGTCCACGGCAGCCTGAATGTCTCCCATGCTGTCGATCGCTTCGGAACTATAGGGGTTCTCGGCGAAAACAACGTCCAGCGTCATCACCTTGCCGTCACCTGCCAGGTACGTATCAAAAATCTGCTGGATGCCCCCGGCTTCCAGCGCCTCAGACGGTACGAAGAATCCGCTCAGTTCATCGTCTTTGGCCTCCTGAATTTGCCCCAGGTACGCTTGAGCGGAATCCAGCCCGCCGGTGATTTGCTTGAGGCCATCCGTACTGTCGTTCAAACCGTCCGTAAGCTGGCCGATTTGTCCGGTAAGCTGGCTGAACCCGTCAGCAAGCTGCTGCTGGCCGCCTTGCAGCTGGTCGAGTTCATTTGTGATCGAAGGAATACGATCGACAATTTGGCCTTGCCCCGCCGCCGCTTGATTCAGGCCCGTCTGCAACTGGCCGATTCCGGCGACAAGCTTGCCCAGACCTTGTGCCAGCGCCGTTTGGCCGGCAACGGCCTTGGCATATCCGGTGTTGGCCTTGTTCAGACCGGCAGCTGCAGCTTTAAGCTGCCCTGTAATCTGTCCTAGTCCTGCGGCAAGCTGGGCTGTACCCGTGCCGGTTTGCGTTACCGTTCCTTTAATCGTCTGGTAATCAACATCCTGCAGAAGATCAGGATGGCTGGCTTCCAGGCCCGTGAAGGAAGCATCCAGCCCGGCAAGTGCAGCAGCCACGCCCTGGAGCTGGGTTTGCAGCCCGGCAACGCCTCCGTCCAATGCAGTCAGCCCCGTGCCGATTTGCTTGTAGCCTGCCAATAGTGCAGCATTGGCGTCCGCAAGCTGCTCTGCGCTGGCCGCTGCCTGCGCCAGACCGGCTTTGATCTCACCGGCTCCCGCCGATCCGCTTTTAATGCCGCTCTCTATACGGGACAGTCCATCGCCCAGCGCGGCGATACCTTGTTTCAGCTCAACTGTGCCCTCCGTCAGCTTCGCGCTGCCCGATACGGCCTCGTTCAGCTTCGGCTCGTTGTCACTTAACTGCTTGCTTGCTTCCGCAAGCCCCGTTTGAATCTTCGTAAGCCCTTCATTGCTCTGATCCAGACCCTCTGACAGTGTAGCCACTTGGGTCGGGATCAGGAAGTCATTGATCTGTTCCCCCGTAGGACGCGACATGCTGCGCACAGCTTTGACGCCGTCGACCTTTTCCAGCTCACGGCTGATTTTTTCAGCCAGACCCATATATTCAGCAGTATCCATACGGTCATCATTTTTGATGATTATTTTGCCGGGCATCGATTCTCCCGGCCCAAAGCTCTCAGAGATAATGTTGAAGCCTTTAACCGATGCGTAGTTGGAACCGATTTCGTCCATGCTGTTAAAGGACAGTTTGCCGCCATAAGTGACGAGGAACGGCACCACTACCGCAGCTACAATCAGCAGAGCAGCCCACGGTCTTTTTAAGGAGAAGGAACCAGCGGCCCCCCAGATGCGGCTTTCGCTATGCTCCAGCTTCCCGCGGGATGGCCAAAACATCTTTTTGCCCAATACCGCCATAAAGAATGGAACGACAGTCACAAGCGCCAGCATCATCACGGCAATCCCTACAGCCACTGCAACCGCAGAACGGTACAGCATGAATTTGGACAACCCAATGGCGAGGAACCCTACAAATACCGCAAGACCGGAATAAAATACCGTTCCCCCCGCTTTACGGTAGGTCGTGATAATCGCGCTTTTCGTATCCTCAGAGGTTGCCAGCTCTTCCTTAAACCGGCTGATCAGCAGGATGCAGTAATCCGTCCCAATCCCGAACAGTACGGCCACCATAAAGATCTGCGTAAATGTGGATAACGGAAAGTCAAACCGGTCCACCAGAAAGGCTACAACCGATTGGGATACAATATAACTCAGTCCGACCGTAAGCAGCGGCACAAACGGCGCAATGAACGAACGGAATACAACGAACAGGATCAAGAGAATAAATACAACGGTAATATACTCCGACTTCTTCAGCCCTGCCTCTGAGCTGACAATGGTATCCTCCGTGATCAGTCCTTCGCTGGTCAGATAATGATCGGCAGTTACATCATTTAACAGGGCTGCTACTTTAGCCGGGAGCTCCTTGACCACTTCTTCTCCGCCTTTTACCGACAGTGCGACCATAATGGTCTTCCCGTCCTTCGCAATCAGCGTATCCTTTAATTCGGTTTGAGAAAAGGGGTCGGTAATGGAATCCAGCTTCAGCGATTCCTTGCTCACCGTAAGCTGCTCAACGCCCTGCTTAATGCTCTCCGTATCTTCTGCGCTCAGTCCATCCGGCTTATTAAAAACAAGGGCAACCTGGTGCAGCGTTTCACCACCGTTGGCGTCGGCCACCTCTCTCATAATCTCAGCCGCTCTCGAAGAAGTGTAGCCATCCGGAACAGCAATCTGCCCCTTCTCGCGCACCAGATCCGACATCGCCGGCGCCGTCAAAAATAACACGACCGCCACAGCCAGCCAGACTGAAATTACAGCCCATCTAGCTTTAAGTATGGTCTTCAATTGTTTCTCCCTCCTGTTTCATGCATTAAAAATGCAAGCTTCTCGAACATAGTAATAAATTTCTCAATGTCCTTTTCCTCAAAATCAAACAGATAGGGAGAGATCACTTCTTGAACCTGCTTCTCGGCGGTCTGATGAACACTCTTCCCATGCTCCGTGAGTGTCAGATACACCTGGCGGCGGTCATTCTCGTCCCGGGTCCGCTGAATCAGTCCAGCTTCGTCCAGCCGGTTAATAATTGCCGTTATCGAACTCTTGCCTACCGCAACTGCCTCGGCCAGAAATGTGGAAGTACAAAGCTCCTGACTGTTTATCAGCCGGAGAATAATAAATTGGTCATTGGTCAGTCCTTCCGGAATCCGCTCCTTGACACGGGCGCTAATCTGCCTAGTCACCACCATGTATGCATTCAAATAGCGGTTGATCCAGTGTTCTGCCTCTTCTTTCAAAATTTAAACCTCCCAACATTATTAATAGTTCACGTATGAAACTATTTCACAGTAAAACTATAGGGTCTGACGCCCAAAAAGTCAATATGTTCCTTTCCGTATTCCAGCAGCGGCTAATTTGCATTTTGCATAACAAAAACAGCCATTCCGCACGTTGACATGCGTAATGGCTGTGGCTGTTTATCGGGAGGAGCCGAGAATTCTCTCTGCCTTCCCCTTAGCGGGTATTCCCGTTATTCTTCGTCCTCAGTCTCCTCGACCTCATATACACAGCGGAACATTTCGATTCCTGCGGCATTTTCACCCAGGCTGTACACCATGAACCCAAGGCTGCGGTAGAAGTCAGCAGCAATTTCGTCCTCAGTTTCTGCCAGCAGATAACGGGGCTGACGCGCAGTTAGCAGTTCAAGAATCATTCCGCGCGCATACCCTTTCCCCCTGTTCTCTGGCAGTACAGCGATATGGCGGATGTCCAGTGACCCGTCTTCCGTTTCTTCAAAGCCTACCAGCCCCAGCAGCAGGCCTTCCTCTTCCCAGCCGCACAGCTGCAGTGCAGCCTGTGCGCTATATTCGGCTGAAGTGCGCTGCAGTGCATCCGGTTCATCAATAACAGCATAAGCCAGCAGCTCGTTCACCTCGGGAGAACCCACGAGATGCTTCAGATCTATCAGCATAGTTAACCTCCTAAAAGTTTTGTGAGCATCGCTTCCTGATAAAACTTCGTACAAAACTCACTTCGAAAGCATACACTTAAGTTTTGTGAAACTTTAGTTTAATGATTTACCCCATGCCAAATGAAGAAAAATATAACCTATCCACACACCCAGCAAGTTAAGCAGCAGATCGTCAATATCAAAGCTGCCGACACGCAGCAGCATTTGCATGGATTCCAGCAGCAATATCCATAAAGCCATATGTAAGGTTAACCCAAACATGGAGTTAAGCCGCTTCTTCAGCAGCGGCAGCAGGAGGCCAAAGGGAATGAACACGGCGACGTTTCCCAGCAGATTCACCAGCCGGCCGGAGAAAGGCACCCCATTGTCCAGATCAAAATAGAGTTTTATGGTCCGCAGCGGCTCCAGATTATATTGCAGCGGTCCGTCCGGATGAACAACACGGCCAAAACCGATAAACATCCAGTACACAACGGCTGCACTGTACAGAATTAGCAGCATCCACGCCCATATCCGGCGCGGCTTCGGCTGAAGTTTTCCCCGTACGGAGCGGTTTCCGGGCTTCTGCGTCTTACGCGGACTAGAGATTGCTTTCACCTTCCACTATTTCGATACTGCCGTCGTTCTTGCCGATAATGGCCAGATCGGCAATTCCAATGAACAAGCCGTGTTCAACAACGCCCGGAATGCCCTGCAGAGACTTCGCAAGTTCAGGAGCAGAAGCAATCGCTTCAAACCCGCAGTCCGCAATGTAATTGCCGTTGTCTGTCTTGTACAATTCATCACCGCTCCGCCGCAGCTCCGGCTTGCAGCCCAGCTTAGCCAGTTCAGCGACTGTCCATTCCCAAGCAAAGGGAACAATCTCAACAGGCAACGGAAACTTGCCCAGCGTTTCTACTGCTTTGCTCTCATCTGCTACCACAATCATGCGTGTGCTGCCCATAGCCACGATCTTTTCGCGCAGCAATGCACCGCCGCCGCCTTTGATCAGTTGAAGCTGGCCATCGAGTTCATCCGCTCCGTCAATCGTCAAATCCAGGTGGTCAACATCACCAAATGCAACCAGTGGAATGCCCAGCTCGCGGGCCTGCTCCTCCGAAGCACGTGAGGTAGCTACTGCGGTAATCTTAAGTCCTTGCTGCACTCGTTCCCCCAGCTTGCGGATGGCCCAATATGCGGTGGAACCTGTGCCGAGGCCAACCTTCATTCCGTCTTCCACATACTCCACGGCTTTTTCCGCAGCCAGCTGTTTTACATTGATACTCATTTTAATACCTCCATATTATCCGTTATAATAATGAAATAGATTTACAATACAAAATTATTATCACCAGGAGGATTCCGGATGAGAACCGAAAATCAGATCCAGTCCAAAATCAATGAATTAACACTCCAACGCAGGTCTCTGGAGACACGTTTGACACCACTGGCCGAGGACAGCCCGCAACGCGAAGCTCTAAATGCCCAGCTTACCAGGCTGGAGGATATGCTGCTCATGCTGGAATGGGTGCTGAATACCCCTGCAGGTAAATACCACGCTTGAACATCAGATTAGAAGAGTTCCTTACCGTAACATAAACTATCCGGATCGCCAATATAAGGTCCAAACAAATCAATCGGCCGATAGCCATGCTTCACGTAGAGTGCAATGGCTTCCGGCTGTTTAATGCCAGTCTCCAGCCGGATTTCCCGGCAGCCGGCACTAATGGCCTTCGCCTCAAGCTCCAGCAGCAGCTTGTTGGCTATTCCTTGCTTGCGGCTGCCCGGGTCCACATAGAAACGCTTGAGCTCCATCACCGCACTGTCCGGGTCAAGCGGGCGCAGCGCTCCGCAGCCGACCGGCTTCTCTCCTTGATAAGCTACCACGAAAGTCATCTCTTTTACCTTCGGATCGGTGAAATCCACAACGTAGATGGTCTCATGCGGATAGCGGGATTTCAGCTCCTCATCCAGACGGTCAATTAATGAAAGCAAATCCGCGCTCCCGGGATCAACTACAACAAAATTAACATCAGCTATGGACGTCATTACCGTCTCTCCTCCACTTCAACCAGAGTGCAAGTCCAGCTATATATAATTTTTAAGCGTTTCCTCATATAATTCAGCGTTACCCTTCTCAAAACAAATAAAAGAGATCTCTTTCAGCGGCAGCAACCGGGAATCCTGGGCCGCCACATACTCAATGACCGTATGAAGCGCAATTTCACAGGCCAACGCTTTAGGGAAATTATAAACCCCGGTGCTGATGTTTGGAAAGGCTATGCTCCGCACACCCTTTAAGCAGGCCAAGTCCAGGCTGCTGGCATAACATTTGGCCAAAGTATCGGCTTCCCCGGCGCCACCGCCTTTCCAAATCGGCCCTACTGTATGTACAATGCCCAGCAAAGGAAGTCTGCCTGCACTCGTTAATGCAGCCTCACCAGGCAGACAGCCTCCCTGCTTCTGGCGGATTACCGCACATTCCTCAGCTACTCGTGGTCCGGCAGCCCGGTGGATCGCTCCATCAACACCACCGCCTCCATAGAGGCCGGAATTGGATGCATTCACAATCATATCGCCCTGCCAGGACGTAATGTCACCTTCACGGACAGATATCGCTACATCATTAATGGTGATTTGCATGTTCGGCCTCCTCTCTCGCCGTAACCTCCAAGTTTCGAATCAGCTCTTTCTCTCCCCTGCGGTCCGCCTTCTCCGGAAAGGAAACAAACACGACCCTTGCTCCTTCAATAGAAGCTTTGCGGAGGTTGCTTCTCATCCAATTCTCCGCGTCGGTCAGAACCATCTCTCCCGTACCGGCCGGTACACGGCATAAAGCGGAAGTCGTTCCCTTTTCTCCCTTAGCTAGCTGTTCTCCCGGTCCGGAAAGCACAGTGAACTGAAATAACGGAACCGCCTCCGGCCGTTCTTCATGTTCTGCGAACGCTTGATTAACTACGGAGTACATCAGTGAACCGGTAGGAGCGGCAGATTCACTCGCCTCCCGCTCGGAGATCATCCGGCTGCTCTGGTAGGCAAGCAGTCCTGCAGCAAACAACAGAAACAACACGACGCCCCCAACTACAGTAATCATTTCTGTCACCCGCCATTCATCAGAAAATCAACAATACCGTTTCTATATTATCACGGAGAGAACATCCCCGGGAATGGTCAAAATGGGCTGAGTTTCTTTTTTCACAGGAAATCTTCATGGTTAAGAACGCCGCTCCTTAGTGAAAGCGATGTATAATTCTATAAAGTTATTTTGAAATATTCATATTAACAGTTGAAACTTTCTGTGGCATGATCCATAATGAAGTTGTGCATACTGTTTGTCAATCCATAAGAAATCAAGGGAGGAAATTTACAATGAAGTTTTTCTTGGATACCGGAAATATTGAAGAAATTAAACGTATTACCCGCCTCGGTTTAGTGGATGGCGTGACGACGAATCCGTCACTGATCGCCAAAGAAGGCAGATTGTTCAAAGATGTAATCAAAGAAATCGTTGCTATTGTGCCTGGTCCTGTCAGCGCGGAAGTCATTGGCCTTACAGCAGAAGAAATGCTTAAGGAAGCCTATGAAATTGCTGAGTGGGCACCCAATGTCGTAATCAAACTGCCTATGACTGAAGATGGCCTGGAAGCCTGCTACGAATTGACCAAAAAAGGCATCAAGACTAACGTTACCCTAGTATTCTCCGCGGCTCAAGGCCTCATGGCTGCCAAAGCCGGCGCTACCTATATCAGCCCGTTTGTCGGTCGTCTGGACGATATCGGCGTTGACGGCATGAAGTTGATCAAGGATCTGAAGACTATCCTGACCAACTACGGCCTGACTTCAGAAATTATTGCAGCCAGTATCCGCAACATCGCACATGTAGAGCAAGCGGCAATCGCCGGTGCGCACATTGCAACCATCCCGGGCTCTTTGCTGCCTTCCCTTTGGAAACACCCGCTTACAGATAACGGAATTGAACGCTTCCTGAAGGATTGGGAGAAAGTTCCGCAAGTATAATAGAGCTGCTGCTGTTAACATAAAGCACCTCGTGGAAATCTTATTGGATCATAATGGGTCCGATACATTTCTATGGGGTGTTTTTTGCATAGGGTTGACTAATTTACTTGTCCTAACTATATTTGTTATAACAAGTAATTCAGAAAGGATGATTCTTTTGCCTATTTCCTCTCCGCAGCAATTCCTCGGATTCCTGCTTGGCTCCACCCACCGGAGGATATCCAATGCGTTTGCCCGGGCCTTGAAGTCATACGATATTACCCCCGAACAATGGTCTGTCCTGTTAATGATTGTTGACCGAGAAGGCATTAACCAGAAGGAAGTTGCTGCTGCGGCAGCCAAAGATCAACCCACAACTGCGAGGATCGTGGAGCTGCTTCAGAAGAAAGGTTTTATTACAAAATCAACAAGTCCCAGCGACCGGCGGGCCTTTCTGCTGTATCCTACCCTTGAGGGGCAGACGCTGATCGAAAGCACAATCCCTCTGGAGCAGCAGACGATCCAAGCAGCGGTTGCCGGACTTTCACCGGAAAAGCTTGAAGAGCTTCGCGTTATGCTGGAGCTGATCTATCACAACACTGGAAATTCACACCAAGAATAGGAGCAATGGTATTGAACATAACATCTGATCGTCTCTGGACAAAATCGTTTATTCTGCTGACAATTTGCAACCTGCTGCTGTTTACAGGACTGCAAATGACACTTTCCACTCTCCCGGCCTATGCCGAAGAATCCTTGAACGCCTCTTCCGTGCAGGTTAGCCTGGTCACCAGCTTATTTGCGCTTAGCGCCATCGCTTCACGGCTGTTCTCGGCCAAGGCCATGGAGAAAGGCGGCCGTAACCTGCTGATCTTCCTCGGGCTGGCCGTATCCCTTGTAGCCGTCACCGGTTATTACTGGGCCGGAAGCATAACCGTACTGCTGCTTATGCGCATGCTCTTCGGGATCGGCTTCGGGATGGCCAGTACCGCCTTTCCGACAATGGCTTCGGACGTGATCCCGATTCGCCGGATGGGTGAAGGCATGGGTTATTTCGGCTTGTCGACAAGCCTGGCGATGTCTGCCGGTCCATTAATCGGTCTAAGCCTGCTGCAGGGTCCCGGGTTCGGCTCCTTGCTGCTTGCTACCGCAGCCGCTCTGGCGCTAATTTTCCCGCTTGGCTACCGCCTGACAGCAGTGCTTCCGGGTCAGCACAAGGAACCCGCTGCGGTTCCGGCAGCGGATTTCAAAGGCGGGGCATTTCGCAGGCTGTTTATCCCATGCCTGCTGAACTTACTGCTGTCCGTGTCATACGGCGGACTGCTGGGCTTTCTCGCTCTTTACGGCAAAGAAGCCCATTTGGAACATATCGCCTATTTCTTTCTGTTTAATGCTGTTGCCATTGTTATCATTCGTCCATTGTCAGGCAAAATTTATGACCGTTTCGGTCCAGCTGCCCTGCTGATTCCCGGCAGCATGTTCATCATCGGCGGATTGCTGCTGCTCTCCTTCGCCTCATCGACAGCCGCCCTGTTCCCGGCTGCTTTATGCTACGGGATCGGGTTCGGATCTATGCAGCCTGCACTGCAAACCTGGATGATTCAGTCCGTTGACACACGCCAGCGGGGAATGGCCAACGGCATGTTCTTCAACTCACTGGATCTTGGTGTAGCAATCGGTACTATGCTCCTTGGATCTGTTGCGTTGTATAACACCTATGCGGTCATGTACCGCTATTCTGCAATGGCTCCTGCACTTTTGCTTCTGATCTATATTGCGTATCTCACCATCAGAAGGAAAAGCAACCGGAGCACCGTTGCCTCTGCTTGATTTCTAGCGAGCCGTCAACGAAAAATAAGACAAGCAGAAACGAGATCACACGCCCGCCAAGAATGATCCAGTAAGCGGTCAGCCCCTCTGTGAACCAGGCAGCAGCAACACAAACCGCTCCTCCGGCCGCAGCAATGAGCAGACTCGGCAGAATAACCTTTTTCCGCCCATAACGGTCGGACAGGTAACTTTATTGTGGTTTATTAGCAGACCCGATATGCAACCCAGCAAGTGAAAACGGCCAATATGATGTTATTCAGCTTACAGTGAACCTGCGGTTACAGACTCGCGCACGGCGGCCGGAAGGAAATGATTGGGTGCTCCCAGGCTATAGATATGCAGCAAATGCATCGCCCGGGTACAAGCGGTGTAAAACAGCTTCCGTTCGCTCTCCCTGCCATATCTCTCCGCTGAGCCGTCATAAATAATGACTGCATCAAATTCCACACCCTTGGCTAAGTATGCGGGCAGTACCAGTGTCCCTTTTTGAAAATTAGGCGTCTCCTTTGTCACAAGTCTTACCGGCAGCCTGTTTTGCAGCTCGGCATGTACACGTGCGCTTTCCTCCGCCGTTTTGCAGATAACTGCCACATAGTGATAGCCCTCCGCATGCAGATTAAGAATATCCTGCTCAACCGAGGCAAGCAGCTGCGGCTCACTTTCGACAACAGTAAGCTGTGGTGCTTCCCCGCTGCGGTTGAAAGGAACGATCCGCTCGCCCCCTGGAATCATCGCCCGTGTAAACTCAACAATTTCATAAGTCGAACGATAGCTGCGGGTTAGAGAAATCACCTCGGTATTCTCCTCGCCGTAAATGCTTACCAGTCCCGCCAGGTCGCCAAGCACCTCGCCCTGGGCATAAATCGCCTGATTCAGGTCCCCAAGCACCGTCATCTTGGCCCGCGGAAACAGGCGGCGCATAAATTCCAGCTGGAATGGAGAATAATCCTGCACTTCATCCACTATTACATGACGAATTAGCGTATTGGTCCGGAAGCCCTGGCTCAGCTCCTTTAAATATAGAAACGGCGTTGCATCCTCATACGCCAGCTCGTTGGCCCCTACAGATTCCAGTGTCTGTCTGCAAATCTCATCCCAAACCTCCGGCAAAGTATTGCTGTTGTTGAGGGTTTCCATTAGCTCCCGGTCAGTAAACAACCGGCTGTACAGCCCTTTAACATCGACAAACCGCCCCCGCTTGGTCCATCCGCGCAGCGGCTTCAGCCGCTGGCTGACGATATACCGGGCGAGCAGGCTTTTTTCGGTATCGAAATCATCAAAGCTTTCGTTATGGCCGCCACCCTTGCGCCGCATCATTTGGTAAGCACGTTGATATTCACTGGAATCCAGCAGCTCAATCTGGTCTTCGACCCATTGGGCACTCCGCTCCTCCATGCTGAACGCAGCAATCTTCTTGAGCAGCCAGCCTGTCATCAGATCAATCCGGTTCGCCAGCTTGATATTGGAATCATAGCTGTAGAACTGCTGCTCCATCTCATCTTTTCCAACGATCGCCCGGCCCTGGAACATCAGCGGCTTGAATTGCATGCTTTCATGCTCCAGCAGATTCACATAACGGCGGATGGCATCCAGAAAAGCCACTGATGATTTATATCCGATCCCTTCTCTGCGCACTGAGGCTTCCGGTCCGTCAGGTGTATTCAGCAAACTTTCCGTTTGGCTGAATACATCCTCCAGTTGAAATTCGTGGCCCAGCCGGTGCTCCAGATACATCTGGAACGTTGTCTGCTGCATATTTTCTTCACCAAGCTCCGGAAGAACAGTGGAGACATAACTGTTGAACAGCGGATTGGGCGAGAACAGCAGCATTTGATCGGCTTGCAGCACCTCGCGGTATTTATAGAGCAGATAGGCGACCCGCTGCAGAGCTGCTGAGGTTTTACCGCTTCCGGCAGCTCCCTGGACAACCAGCATCCGGCTTTTGTCGTTGCGGATTACCGCATTCTGTTCCTTCTGAATCGTCGCTACAATGCTCTTCATCCGGTCGTCCGCGCTGTGGCTTAGTACCTGTTGAAGCAATTCATCTCCGATGGTTACTCCGGTATCAAACATCACTTCGATAACTCCGTCATCAATTACGAACTGCCGTTTCAGTTCCATCGTACCGCTCACGAGTCCTCCAGGTGTATCATAGACTGCCGGACCGGGTGCACCGTCATAATACAGACTTGAGATTGGGGCCCGCCAATCATAAATCAGGAAGGTGCCGTTATCCTCCATCAGGGAACCAATTCCGAGATAGATCTTCTCTACCTCTCCATTCGGAGTCTCAGTGAAATCAATCCGTCCAAAATAGGGAGACACAACAAGCTTTTTATATTTTTTAAGCGCTTTGCTTGACTGCAGATGATGGCGCTCGCGTTCATTTAATATTTGCGCCTGCTGCCGCAGACTGGTTGAAGTCTCGCCCAGATCATCCGGGCTGCTGAAGTTAACCGTGACCTCTTCCCAGAAATCTTTGCGCATATCCACAACATCGCTGCGGTGCAGACCCAGCTCTTCAGACAACTGCCGGATATGGCCCTTAAGCAGCTTCGTTATACCCGTTACCCGCTCCTGCTCCTCTTTCCACTCGCTATCATGTTTCTCCACTGCATTTCATCCCCTTTGGAAGGTTGACATTTATTTTTACCCATGGTAAAATTATTTTGTATAATTATGCATATTTTACAATATTCATTCAATATCCTATTATTTTAGCAATTCCACCCAACTTTATCAAGTCTTTGAGTCCATTATTATAATTCTTTATGATGTCATAGCCTATTATGTATATGATCCGGTCCTAGGGACCGGATTTTTTGTTTATATAGAGTAAGTATGTCAGATTGAAGCCTGCTAATCTTTTTCATCGGCAGATGCACGGTTGATCTGATCCGCCACTTTATCGAGGCGCTCCAGTTGGTACCCGTAATCATAGATAGCTGCTGCAACAACAGATAACCGCAACTGCCCTAATTTCTCAGCGTCATAGCCCTCAATTGCCTGCTGCAGAAATCTGTCATTGTCCTCACCAAGCGGCTCCGAGTCACTTGAACCCGGCTTCAGCTTGTCCTCGAATTTGAGCAGGATATACTCATGGTATTTAATCAGCTGCTCCAGATGCCTGTCGAACAGCTCATCGGTCCGCTCCGTCCGTTCTGCCTGGAAATAGTGCCGGTCTACAGCCTCCAGCACTTCATACCCCTTCTGCAGGGAGGACAACAGATTTTTGTACATCACCATTTGCCGGGTTTGGCTGTATTTGGCTCTCCGCAGCTGCTTCTGCTCTTCTTCAAACAGTCCATACTTATCTGCCAGCGCTTTAATCGAACCCTCCAGCGCATGTTTCTCGTCGCGGAAGACACTCTCTTTCATCTCATGCGATACTGCAGTCCGCAGCAGCAGCGACAGGCTGGTGAACACGCTCTCGATCTGCTGGATGTACTGCTTACGCGGTTTTGGCGGAAAGACCGTAATATTAATTAAAAATGCCGATACAATTCCTGTGAGCGTAAGCAGAAAGCGGGTCAATGCAAACTGCCACTGCCCCGAAGCTTCCATGACGGAGATTACTGTAACGAGTGTCAGTCCGATCGTATCGGCACGGTTCATCTTCATGCTGATCATAATTACGAGGATACATACCAGCCCAACTGCGATGGGCTCATTGGACAACACCATCCCCCCCAGCAGCGCGATGACTGCCCCCATTGTGCTGGTCTGTATCTGGTCCAGGAAGTAGCGCCATGATCGGTAGATGGAGGGCTGCATGGCAAAGATTGCTGCAATCGCCGCACCTACTGGAGAAGTAAATTGTAACAGTGCAGATAGATAAAGTGCGAGTGTGACAGCCATTCCTGTCTTGAGTATGCGGGCGCCGAAGGCCAAAATCATCCCTCCTTACTATTTTATTAACATCTTGTATGTATATCCTGCAGAACTTCAGTCAATTTCTAATAGGGTACAACCACTATTACCCATGGAGAAGGCCGGCGAATTTTTAGTATGGCTTAAGCTGGCTTTCAGAATTCTTTCAGCTTCCGGGGAATACTGTGTACTGCAGTACCTATAACGATCACAAGAGGTGAATCATGAGCAACAACATTAAAAGAATAACAGCCTTTGCCGCAGCCGTGATGCTCAGTCTGGCTCCAGCTGCTGCATTTGCAGACAACGCTGCCGGAAGCACACCTTCACCTGCACCGGACAGCATTCATGCGGGAAAAGAACATTCCTCCCATCCACATCATGTGCGGGGCTTTAAAGCCGGAGGTTATTTTATTCTGAATGAATCGGCCAAGCTGCTTGAGATCGACCGTACAGAATTGATCCGCAGTTTGAAAAGCGGTAAAACCCTCTACATGCTGGCTAAGGAGAAAAAGGGCTGGACCGAGGAACAATATATTCAAAAACTGAGCGAAGCCGCCAGCCTGAAGCTGGATGAGTCCATCAAAGACGGGCAATTGACATCCGACGAAGTCCAGAAGCTAAAAGCCGGACTGCCTGCTTTGCTGAAGCTGAGCATTGCCAATGCGTCAAGTGCACATCAAGCCAAACCCTAATCGTCCAAAAAAGGAAAACCACCAAACATCAAGCGGATACAACGCAGGTCTACCTGCGCGTATCCGCTTGATTATTTGTTACGGCAGATTTGCGCTGTCGTGAATTCCGGTAGGCTTCAAATATACCGATGGACAGCATCAGCCACGCACCGCTTGCAGTATACCCTCCGATCACATCACTCGGATAATGCACACCCAGATAAATCCGGCTCCACCCGATGCCGCCTGTCATCAGAACCGTAAAACAAATCAGTAAAAACCGTTCACGGTGCCGCCGCAAATGCCGCCAGAGCAAATAGGCGATCACACCATATAAGGAAAAGGCACCCATGGAATGCCCGCTGGGAAAGCTGTATCCCGCCTGCTCAATCAACCGGTGAATATTGGGGCGTTCCCGGTGAAACCACAGTTTCATCATTGTATTCAGCAGCTGCGAACCTAATGCAACCCAGAGGAACAAAATCAGCTCCAACCGGTGCTTCAGCAGAAAGAATAGCAACGCCATCGTCAACAGTGAGATGCCGATCGCCAGACTGGAGGAACCCACCAGTGACAATCCTTTAGCCAGCGAAGTAAGTGCAGGAGATTCTGCAGATTGGACAATATGAATAATATAGGTATCAAAGGAAGCCGTCTTGTTCAGGAATACAAGCGTCGCAATCACACTGAATCCTAACAAAAACCATAAAAACCGGCGAAAACCTCTGGACCAGTACTGATAATAAAGCATAACTACCTCCTTGTCTAATTCAGCGCCATCCACCACATTTCCAGGAAGAGTCTTTCCCGTGTTATAATTGGCCTGGAAGTCAATTCATAAAAAAGATGGAGTGCTGCCAAAGTGGAAAGTCTAAAATTACAGGAACGTTTGTTGAACCAATGTATTTCAACAAAGGTCCCCGTGACGATTTTTACAACCAACGGAGTTAAAATGCAGGGAATTGTGACCTCATACGACGCTTACACGATCACCTTGCACGGACAGGGTGACGGCAGGCAAAATGTGCTCTTTAAATCGGCAGTTTCCACGGTTGTGCCGCTTAAGCCCGTCTCACTTAAATAACAAGCCATTTTACATCCCCACTAACCACCATTACGTTACAGCCTTAATTCAAAAGGAACACCGGAGCAATTCCCCGGTGTTCCTTTTGTCGGATTTAACCCGAATGAAGTCCACGTAACCGCTCTGTCTTGTGATAACTTACGAGATGAAGAATACAGCAGGCTTAACACATACCGGCTTTGACACCTCTGCTGTATTGCCTGTGAAGCTAAGGCGCCCGCTGGCAGGATCGAGGGAAAATACCACCAGATTGTTCCCGTCACGATTGGCAACAATCAGAAATGCTCCGTCAGGGGTCACAGTAAAGTGGCGCGGATGGCCGCCGCGTGTAGACACATGCTCTACCCACGTAAGCGCAGCCGATTCGGCATCCACAGCATAGACCACAATACTGTCATGCCCGCGGTTGGAACCGTAAAGGTAACGGCCGTCCGGTGACAAAGATATTTCAGCGCAAGTGTTCTCCCCCTTATAATCCGCTGGCAGAGTCGGCACAGTTACGACCGTATGCAAGGTTCCCGCAGTGCTGTCATATGTAAACGAAGTAATCGTGGAATCCACTTCATTGATAACATAAGCAGATTTGCCGTCCGGGTGGAAGCTAAAATGCCTTGGACCTGCTCCCTTGTGCAGCGGGGTTTCGTCATGAATCTCGAGCGTCTGCTGCTCCCGGTTGATCCGGTAGGAACGAATCAGATCGAGCCCGAGATCAGCCACAAACAGGAAACGCCCGTCTGGACTGAATACGGACGAATGCGGATGCGGCCGGTCCTGGCGTTCCGGATGCGTTCCATGTCCGGTATGCTGAGCTGTATCCGTAAGCGCCAGCGGCAGCCCTTGCTTATCGAGCGCTACAAGACCGATACTTCCGCCATGGTAACTGCATACAACGATATATTCGTTCTCCAGATCTCTGGAGATATGACAGGTGGTGGTTTGGGTTTTGCCTGCGGCAGGCATCGTTGGAATCCGCTTCAGTTCGGTCAGCTTGCCTGTCTGTGGATCAATGGCGAAGGAGACAACCTCGCCTTCCTTGCCGCCTACCCGGTTCCCCTGTTCACCAATGGCATACAGCCGTTGTCCCGAAGCATCAACATTAACAAAGGTGGGATTCGTGATACCTTGCACCGTATCCAGCAGTTCCAGTGTACCCCCTGCCTCCCCGTTGAACTCAAACACCTGAACTCCGCTCTCTTCCGCACTTGCGTAGGAGCCAGTAAACAGTAACAGTTTAGTATTCTCATTCATCTCGGTATTCCTCCTCCATGGTTCCATAACTATAGTATCATCTAAACTGCCATTAGTTTTAACGGCAGTCATCTTTATAATTTACAATTTTTCAGCGTCTATGACAAATGCAACGTAAAAAATGACAAAAAACATTTCAAAAATAAGCCTTCTCAAATCAGATTGAATATGATATAATGAAAGCGCTAACATCAACGTACATTTTTATAAAGGGGGAACACGAATGAGCAGCCTGCTGGAAGCCAGAAACGTATATGAGGACTTCGAGGTGGAGACGGACATTCTGTTCTTTAAAGTCGGAGATCACGACTTGGTCATTTTTCACGGCAGAAACTACAACATTAAAAAGAGAATGACTGCCGAGCAACTGAATCGTTTATTATCCAATGCCAGCTATTATCATGTGTACGGAGGCTGCTACGTTAATCTGAACAAGATCAGCGCGATTGAGGACGACTGTATCTACTTCGGTGAAATGGGCCTGTACGCCAAAAATGTCCGTGTTCCCAGACGGAAGCAGGAAAGTATTCGACATCTGCTCAGAGGCCTCAGCTCCTAAGCGGATACACTCAGAGATATACGAATACATTCTTATCTCTTCTACATAAACCGGAAGCGCGTGGTGCAACCATGCAACTCCGGTTTTTCCTTTATTTTCTCGCTGAAACGGATTACCATCCTTTTGAGGACGGTATCCGTTTCCACTTGTATTAATGGAATCTTAAAAAGTAAATATACTTTTTTATACTTTCTTAAGGTTTGGAATCCTGATTTCTGGTAAAGTTGTAGAAAGACAGGCAACACCTATATTGAAGGGAGTCATTAATTATAATGGACAAAAGAGATTTGGGCGAAAACGAACACCAGAACAACAATGGAACAACGGAGGAAAGCAACGCTTCCGTAAACAACAATGAAGGGTTAGTCCAAGAGGCAGCATCTACTTCAGCAACCGGTGATGTCAACGGTTCCGAAACACCAGTGTTTAAAACTGCTGAACCCGCTGAGACACCTGTTGTTAGAGAAACTGAAAGAAATGTTCCAGTAATGAACAAAGTGGGCGCTGGAGCTCCTCCACCGTCATCTTCCCCTAAGGCTGGAAAGGGCTGGATGATCGCTTCTATTGTACTTGCAGCTGCGCTTATCATTGTACTTATTAAACCGCCTTTCCAAAAAGAAGACAACAAGACGGCTGTTGCAACCGTTAATGGAACTGACATTACGAAAGCACAGCTTTACGATAAACTGATTGAAGCCGGCGGTGAAGCTACACTGAAGAACCTGATCACAACTACCCTTGTGGATCAGGAAGCTAAGAAAGCCAACGTCACCGTTACCGATGAGGACCTCAATGCGGAGATTGAAGATCTTAAGACTCAGCTCGGCGGTGAAGAGGCCCTGAACGCTGCTTTGTCACAGAGCAATATGACCCTCGATGATCTGAAGAAGCAAATGCCGATGCAAGTGAAAATCCGCAAGCTGATTGAACCAAAAGTAACCGTTACGGAAAAAGATATTTCCGCTTATTATGATGAGAACAAAGCTTCCTTTAATCAGCAAGAAGAAGTCCGGGCTTCCCATATTCTTGTAGCCACCAAAGCGGAAGCTGACTCTATCGTCAAGCAGCTTAAAGAAGGAGCAGATTTTGCCAAGCTGGCCAAAGAGAAGTCTACGGATACTGCTTCCAAAGAGAACGGCGGCGATCTTAACTTCTTCAAACGCGGTGATATGGTTGCTGAATTCTCCGATGTGGCCTTTAAGCTTAAAGTCGGTGAAACCAGCGGTGCAGTAAAGAGTGATTTCGGCTACCACATTATCAAGGTAACCGACCGCAAGGAAGCAAAGGAATATACGCTGGAAGAAAAGAAAGCAGAAATCGAAAAGACCCTTAAAGCAAAAAAGGTATCCGAAATGTCAAACACTTGGCTGTCGGAGCTGAATAGCAAAGCAAAGATCACCAACTCGCTCACTGATGCCAAAGAATCTGCACCTCCAGAAACAAGCGCAGAACCTTCAGCAACTGAAGCACCCCCTGCCAAATAAGGCAGTTCGCAATATTTAACAGGACAAGCTTTTTCCACAGAAGAGGACCAGGCGGTTAACCGCCTGGTCCTCTTCCTGTCTAATGATTTTTTTTACGGATCTGCTTATCGTGATTTTCGCCCCACTCTTTTGCTTGGGCTGTAGCAATCGAGATGGCTCGCCCTTCCTCATAACCTTCTTCCAACAGGGCATTGGCTATCTCAATCGCCTTGTTGCGTACAGGCGCCATAAAATTCTTAAGGGAATCCGGGTAATCATCCTTGTTCCACGGCATAATGAAAACCTCCTTGATTAGGCTATAGTAATTATTAGCCCGGACAAGGAGGTTCTAAACATCTCTATTGGATGCTTATTTAAGCACTTTTACACGGTCTTCAATCGGTTGGAATTCTTTCTCGCCCGGAGCAGTAGCGATTTTGCCAAACGGCATTTGGGCGATCAGCTTCCATTCTGCAGGTATGTCAAAGGTTGTTTTCACTTCATCGTCAATTAGCGGATTGTAGTGCTGCAGTGACGCGCCTAGGCCTGCTTCTGCGAATGCTGTCCATACCACAAACTGCAGAATCCCGGAAGACTGGTTAGACCAAACCGGGAAATTATCGGCGTACAGGGCAAAATTCTCCTGCAGGCTCTTTACCACTGTTTGATCTTCGAAGAACAATACAGAACCATAGCCGGCTTTGAAGGAAGCCAATTTTTGAGCGGTGCCTTCAAACTGTTCTGCCGGAACAATCTTACGCAGTGTTTCAGTAGTAATATCCCATAGTTTATCATGTTTGTCGCCCAGAAGAACCACTGCTCTGGAGCTTTGGGAATTAAATGAAGTTGGGCTATGTAATACCGCCGCTTCAACGATCTCTTTGATTTGTGCATCGGAGATCGGGGTTTCTTTGCTCAGTGCATATATGGAACGTCTTTCTTTTACTGCTTCCAGAAAATTTTTAGACATAAAACAACTACCTCCGTTTGTTTAGTAACTAACTTTTCTAAATCATAACACTTTTATTCCACGAATACAATACTATTTCATAACTTTTTCCTGCTTCTTCTCTTTTCACCAACACTTATTGTCGCAGGAATCCCTTTATTTATACCCTCTCCACTATTTTTCTATAATCACCTGTACAGGTTTCGAAACATCGCCTTACTTTCCGATATACAATTCCGCTAGAAATAAGCTACAATAATTCAGCAAAAGTGCAGAAGGAAGGTTTCAACCATGAAATTATTGTCTCTGAAGTACCCCTTTCACCTAAAAAACACTACGACTTGGGCCTTATCTATATTGCTGGCAGCGTCTTTAGGCCTCAGCGGATGCAAAGACACAAAATTGCCACCATCTTCAACCTCCGCTCCGGCTTCTTCAGAACAAAGTACGGAACCGGTATCCTTTTGGGTGGCTACCGATACCCACTACCTGGATAAAGCGCTGGAAGATGGCGGAACAGCTTTTCAGTCCTATGTGAGCGGCGGCGACGGCAAAATGCTGCCTTACAGCGATGAGCTTGCGGAAGCTCTGATCTATGATGTGCAGCAGAAGAAACCGAAATTTCTTGTTCTCAGCGGCGATCTGACCAATAATGGCGAAGCAAGCAGCCATAAGGAGCTTGCAGAGAAGCTCAAACGTATTGAGAACATGGGTACCTCTGTGTATGTTATTCCCGGTAATCATGATCTGTTCAACCCTTGGGCGAGATCCTTTGAAGGGGAAAAGCAGCTTGTTGCAGAGCATATCACTGATAAAGACTTTACCGGAATGTACGGAGACTTCGGATATAACGAAGCCTTATCCCGGGACAAGAACAGCCTGAGTTATTTCGTAAAGGCTGCGCCGGAACTATATCTGCTGATGATTGACAGCAGTCAATACAACAACAACGAGAAATACGGCTTTCCGCAAACTGACGGGCGTATTCTTCCAGGTACGTTCTCCTGGATGGATGACTGTGTAAAGCTGGCGGCTGAGCAGCATGCTTCGATCATTACGGTGATGCACCATAACCTGCTGAGCCACACCTCGATGTCCGTTTCAGGCTTCAAGCTGAACAACAGCCAGGAAGCAATGAAGATGCTGCGCCGCAGCGGGCTGAATCTGGTACTGTCCGGGCATATTCATATGCAGGATATCCGCCGTGATCCACCCGTAAGTGAAGAGAATAAGGCAGCTTCTCAAGCATTGCCGGTATATGATATCGCTACAAGTGCTATGGCAGTGAATCCCCATCAATATGGAGCTATGACCTTTGATCCAAGCTCCCGCGCTGTAACCTATCATACGGCTGCTGTTGATGTGGAGGGTTGGGCCGCTGCATCTGGAATTAACGATCCCCATCTGCTAAACTTTAAGACATATGCAGAAGAAACTTTTGCCGGATCATCCTACACTAAGGCGATGAATAAGCTCAAAGAAACATCCTTTACCGAAGCAGAAAAGCAGTCGATGGCTGAGGTAATGGCCAAATTAAATGTGAATTACTTTGCAGGAACAGCAGCCAGTTCGATTGATGAGATTAAAGCCATGCCGGGCTACAAACTGTGGGAAGGCATGGAAGGCGGCTTCATGTCCGGCTATATCCGCAGCATGGCCGAGAATCAGGAACAGAGCCATACATCACTTAAGATTGTCCTCACCAAACAATAGGAACCTTGTGCATTTTCACTATAATTCAAAAAGGCCGGAACTCCTATGTACAGGAGCTCCGGCCTTCTCTTCTATTGCTTCACAATTGCTTAAGGACGGTGGATGTCAATATAACCGTACTCATCTACTTTAACAGTAGCATGCAAAGCTTCCGCCAACAGACGGAGTGGCACATAAGCATCACCGTATTCGTCAACGAATACTGGTTCTGAAATCTTCACTGCCTTACCGTTGATCAAGACCTGTGCAGAGCCTACCTTGAACACGACAACGTCACCATACACATCATCGGTAACATTAATCGCCTTGTTCACAGGATCCCATTTCACCACTGCATCCAGATCCTCTGCCAGGTAGCGCAGCGGAACATACGTTGTGCCGTTTTCTACAATCGGATAATAGTAATCATCATCCGGGGCAATCACAATATCTTTGGCTGTAATGCCAAAATCATCCTTCAGCAGTTTGTATACTGCAGAATTCTGATCAAAGCTTCTCAGCGTCTGACCCGGTGTAAGCTGGGTTTCGGAGAGGTCGAGTGCTCCCTCTTTACTGATGGCATCGGCTGTCACAGCTCCATTTACATTCCAGGTCTGGGTTTCTGCTTTAACCGAAATGCTCTGAAGCGGCAGGTCTTCACTAGCCGGAAGTGCTACCTTCAGATCTAGGTTTTGCTTGCGGATATGGAATCCGCTGTCCACGAACAGATCCACTTGCAGTTTTGTATCCTTGCCGAGAATGGTGTTCAGCTCAGGAGTTGACTTATACAGGTTCTTCACCTGATTGTCGTACACCAGGAGAAGAGCATCCACCGCCAGCTTGGCGGCATCATGTGCGACTGTTACGACACCTTCTTTGTCATTCAACGGGATATCACCCAGTCCGAAATCGCTCAAGCCTTCTTCCATTCCGGATGCCTTAAGAATCGGGTACAGATAATCATAGAGGCCGCTGATCAGCGCAGTAAATCCTTCCGTATCTTTAGAAACAGATTTCAGGAAGCTTTTCACTAATGCGGGCAGCTCGTCACCTGTAATTTCCGTATGTAGCTTCGTAAGGTTCAATTGCTGACCATATACGGCTTCGTTTACGGAGGATACGTTAATTGCACCAAGGTTCGGAAGATTCTTCACCACAAACGTTGTAAGGAGCTTGGAAATCTCCTGTGCTTTTGTCGGATCAAATCCTTCCACACCTAGTTCTTCTTCATAACTTTCAAGCGGGAAGTAGAACGGCTGCTTTGCCCCTTCCGCTGTAAACACTATGGCTTCTTTATCCATAAACAGTGTGAATGGCACTGTCAATTTCTTATAGCCAACTGATCCGGCAGCAGATACATTGCCGTTGTCCTGCAGTTTTACATGAGCAATATTAACGGAAAAAGAATTGATAAGATCTACCATCTCCTGATCCTCGGCGCTGATTCCAGCGGCAGGTACAGCATTCAAGGAAAAGGTTGTGCTGGATTCAGAAGACTTAACATCCAGATCCCCTAGTAACGCCTTATTGACGTCAAGTCCGCCGACCGTCTGACAGCCCGCCAGAATCAGCAGCAGTGCGAGAATCGGGAGTAACCACTTGGTTCTTGCTTTCATTTTCTTCATAGCATGTCTCCTCTTACGTTTATTTTTGTGATCTATCCATCAACTCAAAATGAGGAAGGATTTGCATAGGGTACGCCATCATTTGGTAACCAGCTATAAAGTTAACAAACCTCGCCAATCTATAGTTACCCAATTCTGGAAAAACAGAATCTTTACCAAGGCGAGCACCGCTAAATGTGCCGGGTAAAAGGACCACCATACCCAGCGCGGAATGCGTTTTTTCTCCAGAAACCCCCATACTCCCGGGGTCAGCGCAATGATCAGCGTAGGCACAATGCTGACCATCTGGACCTGCCAGCCGCTGTAGAACAGGTAAAACCCGTTCAAAACAAAATGGGCCAGAACTAGCCAATAGGAACGCGCGTAGCGGAAAATCAGCACCAGCAACAGACCGTAGGCATTATAATCGAGCGGAAGAACATCCATTAGAAAAACCGCTGCAATTACCACAGGAATGCCAAACCAAAGGCTAGGTAACTTATCCAGGATTACAAGCACAATAGCAGACAGAAGCAGAGTAAATACTACATTCCAGCCCCCGGGATCCAGCGCCAGATTATATGGCACCTGTGCAATCAACGCAATCCAGAGAAGCCGCCGCAGATATCTGGCCCTTGATGATGTATGTATATGCCCTTGCACCAGTCCGTAGCAGTAAATTGGAAAAGCAATTCTCCCTACATACCGCCAGGCAAGCTCTCCCGGAAAAAAAATATAGCCGATATGGTCGATCAGCATAGTCAGCATCGCGATGATTTGCATGTCTATCCTCCTGGTTCATAATCTACATTATATATAGCTACTCATCAAGAAGTCTTTTCTATTGTAAGGTACGGATACAGATATGAACAGCCTCTTCTTTCCAACTATGCCAAAAAGAGCCCTCCCCGCAACGGTTGCGGGAAGGGCTCAATGACAATACATCCTTAACTACGCCGTTTTCGACTTGTTGTAAATATCGAACCCAACGGCCAGAAGAAGCACAAGCCCTTTAATACCCTGCTGCCAATCGACGCCCAGGCCAACCAGGGACATACCATTGTTCATGACGCCCATTACCAGTCCCCCGATGATCGCACCCACCACTGTGCCGATTCCGCCGGAAGCAGAAGCTCCCCCAATGAAACAGGCCGCGATGGCGTCCAGCTCAAAGTTGGTTCCGGCTTTGGGAGTGGCAGAGTTCAGGCGGGCGGCAAATACCAGACCGGACAAGGCTGCAAGTACGCCCATATTGACGAATACCCAGAAGGTGACGCGTTTAGTTTTGACACCGGAGAGGCTGGCCGCTTTTTCGTTGCCGCCCAGCGCATAAATATGCCGGCCCATCGTCATATGATTCATCACAAAGGAGTAGATCGCAATCAGCACAAGCAGGATGACGAGGATATTTGGAATCCCGTTATATTGAGCAATCACGAAGGTGAAAAGGTTGATTACAATCACCAATGCTCCGGCTTTGGCGATGGACAACCAGACCGCAGACTGCTCAAAACCGTATTTCACAGAGATTTTACGGGTTCTGAATTCCTGGTACACCACCAGAACGGAAAGAATGATGCCTACAATAAGGGTCAGCACATTCAGCGAACCGCCGCTCACGATATCGGGGACGAACCCGGAACTGATTTTTTGGAATGTCTTGGGGAACGGGGCAATGGACTGCCCATTCAGTACAATCATCGTCAAGCCGCGAAACAATAACATTCCTGCCAGAGTGACGATAAACGCAGGGATTTTGATATAGGCAACCCAGAAGCCCTGCCAGGCACCAACCAGCGCACCCATCAGCAGTGAAAGAATGACAGCAAGTACCGGATTCAGCTGCATGTCGACCATCATTATCGCTGAAAGCGCCCCGATAAATGCTGCCACTGATCCGACGGACAGGTCGATATGTCCCGTAATGATGACAAGCACCATCCCGATGGCCAGAACCAGAATATAGCTGTTTTGCAGAATCAGATTCGTAACGTTTAGCGGTTTGAGCAAAATGCCGTCGGTGAGGATTTGAAAGAAAATTGAAATAAAGATCAGTGCAATGATCATGCCGTATTGGCGGATATTCTTTTTGAAAATCCCACTAATGACTGCCATGCGGTGTTGCCCCCTTGCTTCGTGTCATGTACTTCATTAACAGCTCCTGCGACGCATCCTGCCGCTCCACTTCGCCGCTGATCCGGCCTTCGCACATCGTATAAATCCTGTCGCACATGCCGATAATTTCCGGCAGCTCGGAAGAAATAACCAGCACTCCCTTACCTTCCGCAGCAAGCCCGTTGATGATTGAGTAAATCTCATATTTCGCACCTACGTCAATGCCTCGTGTAGGTTCATCCAGGATAAGGATATCCGGCTGCGCGTAGATCCATTTGCTGAGCACCACTTTTTGCTGATTCCCGCCGCTGAGATTGACCGTTTTTTGCAAAATGCTTGGCGTCTTGATGTTCAGCTTCCTGCGGTATTCCTCTGCAACGAGCACTTCCTCATTCTCATTAATGACACCCCGGCGGGAAAGCTTCCGCAAATTGCTGAGCGAGATGTTGCGCTTGATATCGTCGATTAGAATAAGCCCGTACTGCTTGCGGTCTTCGGTTACATAAGCCAATCCGCTTTCTATCGCTTTATTGATGTCGTTCAAATGCACTTCCTGTCCATGGATGTAGATCTGGCCACTGATCTTTTTGCCATAGGACTTTCCGAAGACACTCATCGCCAGCTCCGTACGCCCGGCTCCCATAAGTCCGGCAATGCCGACAACTTCCCCGCGGCGGATATGAAGATTGATCCCATGGAGCATTTTGCGGTCAGCCTGTGTAGGGTGATACACTTCCCAGTTACGGAGCTCAAAGATCGTTTCGCCCAAATCCGGTGTCCGCTCGGGATAGCGGTTCGTAAGATCACGTCCGACCATACCTTTGATAATGACATCCTCGGTTACTCCATCCAACTTCATATCCAGTGTCCGGATCGTTTGGCCATCCCGCAAAATCGTTACAGAATCCGCTACCTTCTCGATTTCGTTCAACTTGTGTGAGATGATAATTGAGGAAATCCCCCGTTTTTTCAGTTCCAGGATCAAGTTGAGCAGGTTCTCGCTATCATCCTCATTCAGTGCCGCCGTCGGCTCATCAAGAATGAGCAGCTTCACCTCCTTGGAGAGCGCTTTCGCGATCTCCACGAGCTGCTGCTTGCCGACGCCTATTGTTGATACTCCGGTAAAGGGTGATTCTTTTAAGCCGACAGTCTCCAACAGTTCTTTGGTTTTTACCGTCGTTTCGTTCCAGTTAATCACCCCATGCTTTGCCTGCTCATTGCCGAGAAAGATATTTTCTGAAATAGACAGATACGGAATCAACGCCAGCTCTTGATGAATAATGACTATACCCAGATTTTCACTGTCCTTGATATCCTTGAACTGGCAGACTTGGCCTTCGAATAAAATATCCCCTTCATATGTCCCATGCGGATAGACACCGCTCAGCACTTTCATCAGCGTTGATTTCCCGGCTCCATTCTCCCCGCAAAGCGCATGGATCTCGCCAGCCTTGACCTGCAGATTCACATTCGAGAGCGCTTTGACGCCGGGGAACGTCTTCGTAATGCTGTTCATCTCCAAGATATAGTCACTCATTGCTTTCACCCAGCTTTCAATAGTCACTGTTGCAGCCGATTATTTCCCCAGCTCTTCTTTGGTATAATAGCCGCCATCCACCAGCACTTTATCCACATTGCCTGCATCCACAGAGACTGGCTCCAACAGGTAGGAAGGAACTATTTTTACGCCGTTGTCATAGGTAGTCGTGTCGTTGACCTCTGCCTCTGTGCCTTTCAGTACGCTTTCCGTCATATCTACCGCTTTTTTGGCCAGCTCACGGGTATCTTTAAATACAGTCTGGGTCTGCTCTCCGGCTAAAATCGACTTCACGGAGGCCAGCTCCGCGTCCTGACCGGTGACAACCGGGAGCTTCTTGTCACCTGAGCCATACCCCACACCTTTTAGGGAAGACAGGATTCCAATGCTGATGCCATCATATGGGGAAAGAACGGCATCAAGATTCTCGCTCGCATAATTGGCACTTAGCAGATTATCCATCCGCGCTTGAGCGGCAGCACCGTCCCAGCGTAAGGTAGCGACCTGATCCATCGTGGTCTGTTTGCTGCGGACCACCAGCTTGCCGGAGTCGATGTAAGGCTTCAGAATGGACATTGCGCCATCAAAAAAGAAATAGGCGTTGTTGTCATCCGGTGAACCGCCGAACAATTCAATGTTGAACGGCCCTTTGCCGTCCTTCAGGCCAAGCTTTTCTTCGATATAGGAGCCTTGCAGCACACCGACCTTGAAGTTGTCGAAGGTGGCATAATAATCGACATATTCACTTTTTTTGATCAGGCGGTCGTAGGCGATCACTTTAACGTCTGCATCATGCGCTTTCTGCAGCACATCAGTCAGGGCCTCACCGTCGATAGAAGCGATGACAATTGCTTTTACACCTTTGGTAATCATATTCTCGATCTGCGACACCTGGTTCTCCACGACATCCTCGGCATATTGAAGATCCGTACCATAGCCAAGCTTCTCGAACTCCTTCACCATGTTGTTGCCGTCATTCACCCAGCGCTCCGACGACTTCGTCGGCATAGCAATCCCTACCTTGCCTTTGGAATCATCCGAGCTGCCGCCTGCATTTTTTGTGTTGCCGCAAGCGGACATGATCAATACAACTACCAGTGTCAACATGATCAATGAGAATTTTTTCATTGCTGTATTCCCCCCTGGACTATTCTGTTGCCTTCGCGGGCGTTTCCCGTTTGACAAGTCGAGTATAACAAGGGGGATACGGCCCCGTATTTACACTCAAACTACTGTTTTTATAAAATCAAAACCTTTTTTGTCAGCGTTTACATAAAAACAAAAAACCACATGAGGCCGGAGCCTGCATGTGGGAACGTCTTCCTGAACAACTATGGACTTAAAGTACCCGGACGGGCATTCTAACTTTCTGCTCCCTGCCACTTACTCGTTATCACGGCCGGCTTCTCCGGGAAGCACACCCTTGCGAAACTGCAGGGGGGACACTCCTGTCTGCTTTTTGAACGAGGTGCTGAAATAATGCTGGGTCTCGTATCCTGAACGCTCTGCCACCTCATGGATGCTCATTTCCGTCGAATGCAGCAACTGTGCCGCTTTGCGCACTCGAATCTGTGTCAGATACGTTCCAAAGGATTCACCGAGCTCCTGCTTGAACAGGCGGCTGAGATAGACCGGAGAGGCTTGAAGAGAACCCGCCATCGCCTCCAGGGTCAAGCCGTATTCACTGTAATGCTCAAGGATATATTGTTTGGCCCGGCGAACCAGCGGCGATAAAGGCTGCTCCTTGGCAAGCTCCGCTCTGCATTTACGGTATGAGGAGGCCAGCTCCTCAATCTCTCCTTCAACGGGCTGAATTCCCACTTCGACGGCGATTTTGAGATGACAGCGCACAGCTGCTTCAACTCCGGCCATTATACGCTCTCCCGCTTCATGCCAGAGAAGAATCACGATTAAACCTGCCGCATCGCGAAAAATAACTTTCGGGTACTTTTCCAGTAATTCAGCGGAAATATTCTCGATGGCGAAAAGAAACAGCTGGCGTTCCTTCTCCCCCATTCCCGAGGGGTGGGCTTCCCATCTCCAGCGGATGATGCCGATCAGTTCTGGGCGCTCCAGCGGCAACTGCAGAAAATGCAGCTGCTCAAGGATTTCTTCCCGGGTCAGATTTCCGTCCAGCCATTCCTGGCAGAAGCGTTCACGCAGCAATGGAAAGTTTTTGCTAATCTGTCTGGAGGCCTGCTGCAAATGCTGGTTCCGCTCTCTCACCGCATTCAGTTCATCCCGGACACCCCGCAGCACCTGCATCAGCTGCTTTGGTTCGGCAGGCTTGAGTATATAATCATTCACCTGCAGCCTTATCGACTCCTGGGCAAAGACAAACTCGTCATGTCCGGTAATCACGATGATTTTGCAGCCGGGGAGCTGCTCCCTCAGCCGCTTCATCAGTTCAATTCCATGCATAATCGGCATATTCAAATCAACGAGTGCGATATGGACGGTATGGTGAAGCGCAAGCTCAAGCGCCTCCTCACCGTCCTCCGCCTCCGCTACTACCTGAAGGCCAAGCCCTTCCCAGTCCACACATTGCTTAATTCCTTCACGGATGATGTCTTCATCATCGGCAATCATGACCTTCCAGTATTCCATATGCGCTTGCTCCCTCCATTCCATAATCAATCGCGGGGATACACTTCACGAACGACGGGATGCCGGATTGTTGCAGCGGTTCCCTCACCTTGTCTGCTGTCGATGCGGAGTCCGTATGGCTGCCCGTAGGTCAGCCTAATCCGTGCCTGGACATTGAGAATGCCGTAGCCGCTCCCTGTGCTGCCGGGAAGCGGCTGCTCCGCTTCAGCCGCATCACTACTGCTGCTCCCGACGGCCTCAAGCCGGTCGTTCAGGATGGAGAGCTGCGCTTCCGGAATGCCTGCTCCGTCATCTGTAACTGTCAAGTACAAATCCCCCTCACGTTCTACCACTGAAATGGTGAGTTGACCCGGACCGCGCCGCTCCTTGATTCCGTGATAAATCGCGTTCTCTACCATCGGCTGAAGCAGCAGCTTAAGCACATAGAGCTCCCGGAGCCGCGGCTCCACCTCAATGCTATACGTCAGCTTGCTGCTGTAGCGGACCTGCTGGATCTTCAGATAACTGATGATATGCTCCAGCTCATCGGAGAGCGGGACAATGTCGCTGCCTTTACTGAGTCCCAGGCGGAACAGCTTGGATAAAGACTGGACCACCTCGGCAATATCCTCCGCCCCCTTGCTGCGGGCCATCCAGTGGATCGTATCCAGCGTATTATATAAAAAATGCGGTTTGATATGCGCCTGCAGACTGCGCAGCTCCGCCTCCCGCTTCTGCCTGGCCTGCAGCTCCGTCAAGGAGAGCAGCCTGCTGATTTGGGCCAGCATACTGTTGAAGCTGCGGCCAAGCAGTCCGATTTCATCCGAGCGGTTGCCCCAGTAGCGGATCGTCAAATCGCCGGATTGCGCCTTGCTCATGAAGGAAGCGAGCTGGCCGATCGGGCGGGAAATCGAATACGCCAGATAAAAGGATGCCGTCATCCCAAGCATACAGACCACAAACACAAACGTTACGACATTAAACGTAATCTCCCGCACGCCATAAGCCGATTCCTCCATAGGAAAGACGCCCATCGTCGTCCAGCCTGTAAAGGCCGAGGTCCTGTAGATCAACTGCAGATGGCGGCCGTCGACAGTTTCCGAGGTGATGCCGGAGGTTTCTCTGAACAGGCCAGCCGGAATCTTGTGCATAAAAGGATGTTGCGGAGCATAGATCATTTCCCCGCTGTCATCCACTACGGTCAAATAACCGGTTTTGCCCAGCGTCACATCGCGCGCCGTCTCGGCGATGACCCGCAGCTTCAAATCGACCAGAACCACGCCCTGCACCATCTGCGTCTCAGGGTCAACAATAGCTCTAACGGCGGATACCACTTCACTTTCTTTATAATCAACATGGGACATGACTGCGCGCCCATAAGGATGTCCGACAATTTTGAATATCCCTTTATTATCAACAGCCTGCTTGTACCATGCTTCATTAGTCACACGGGTTTCGGGGCGGGCATACATTTCATTACTGATGAAATCGCCTTCACGGTTGACCAGCATAATTCCGGCAATTTCAGAGCTAAGCGTAGTAAAGCCCTGCAGAAACTTGCGGATATTATACTCTGCCGATTCTCCGCTTGTGCCTGCTTCCTTCAACCGCGTTTCCGCCTTCTCGGTGCCATCCAGAAAAGCCTGCACCCCCGGATCAAAAGAAATCAGGTAGGTAATCTTCTGCAGATTCTCCACATCATTTTCCAGCGCCGTATTGACCTTGCCGATCAGCTGCATCGTATTCTCGTTGCTCTGCTCTTCGATAATCTGGTCCACCGTCCAGCCAATCAGCAATCCTAGCCCGATCGAAGGCAAAATACTGATCAACAAAAAATGGATGATCAGCTTATACCGGATCGGCAGATTGTTAAACTTCAGCTTCTCCACCGTCAAGCCGCTCTTCCGCATAAGATAATCCCCCCTGCATCAGCCTGCTTCTATTTGGCATAATAGTTGTCCACATTGGCCCGGCTCACCACATCAATGCCGGTGTCTACCGTATCAGGCACAGGAATAGGCTTGTTATTGGCGTAGGCGGCAGGGTCTTCATCCAGATCACGGTGTAAATGAAACAGCTCCGTAAGTGACCAGTAGCCCATATTCCAGGTACCTTGCGCCATCGTGGCGGCGATTCTGCCTTCTTTAACAAGATCAAGTGTGCCTTTATCCGTATCGAAGCTGATGATCTTGAGCGATGATCCGGCTCCCTGCTTCGTTTCCACCGCCTCGGCTACTCCTATTCCGCCATTAGACTCCGTAGCAAAAATACCTGTAAGCTCCGGGTATTCCGCTACCAGCTGTTCCGCCGCTTCCCTGGAAGCCACCTGATCGCCGCGTCCATCCTTGATTGCTACCAGCTTCATCTCAGGGAATTCGCTGCGGATGGTGACGCTGAAGCCGTCCGTACGCTCCTGATGATTATGCTGCTCCGGGGTCGTAATAATCGCCACCTCCCCTTTGCCGCCGGTGAGCTGGGCCATCTTCCGCGCTGCTTCAACTCCGGCATTGTAGTTGTTAGTGCCAAGGAAGGAGTAGGCCTTGCTATCCGGTGCCCCCGAGTCAAACAGCACGACAGGGATGCCGCTGTCCACGGCCTTGTTGATCGTAGCTGTGAGCAGCTCGGAATTGACTGCCGAAATGGCAATTCCCGCCGGTTTTTTGGCTATCATTTGCTCCAATACTGTCATTTGCTCATTGGCATCATGCTGGGTCGAGCCGTGGTATTCGACGGAGACGTTCAGCTCCTCCGCAGCATCTTCGAAGCCCTTCAGCACGCTTTTCCAATAATCAATTCCACTTTGAAAGGTAACCATCACATATTTATCTTCTATATTGCCGCGAAGTCCGGCTGTCTCCCATGGATCTGCAGCGTCGGCCTGCAGCTTGTAATTCAGCACATAAACGAGAAAAAGACCGATTAGCAGCACATAGACCATCCACAGTTTTTTCAAAATGTAACCCCTTTCACAAAAGAACAAGGTAGCACAGCTATTGCCATGATACCTCGTTTAATAGGAGAAGGGAATACCTCTCAGAATAGCAAATCCTGTGAATAATTCCCGCCCTCCAGCAGATCATACTCCACCATACGGTAGTCATCCAGCAGCTGTTGCTGTTCGGGAGTAAAAGCTGTCAGTGCACCGTTGGAACCGATCAGCACCTGCTTGCTCAGACCGGGCATCTCATCCTGCACTTTCCCCAGAAGTTTGTAGTACGGGGGCATAGGCTGCCCCGAGAGTCTAAAGACTGTAGGACCCAGAAAGGCCGGGCTGAGGGTGTTCAGCGGCTTTTTGCCAATATCAAAATTCGCCAGCATCACCAGCTTTGTCTCGTGCTTGAGCCTTGGCTCGCTGTCCCAGCCGGCATCCGTATATATTCCGGCCGACAATGCCGGCAAATGATCACCCCAGAAGACGGCAATCGTAGGACGATCAAGAGTTAGCAGCTCCTGCTGCAAATACGCCAGCGCCTCATCGGTCAGCTTGGTATTCTGTGTGTAGGTTTCAAGCTCGTCTTTATAGGACGGTGAAGTGCCTTCAACGGATATCGTATTCGGTCCATTGTGCCCCTTGGTAAACGGAAAATGATTCTGCATGGTCACCAGATGCAAAAACGCCGGGTCAGAGGACGCCTTCAGCTCCCGCAAAGCCTCCTGCACAGCCGCCTTATCGGAAATGTATCCCTCCGGTGTGATGCGTCCGGCATTGTCCAGATCCTTCTCACTTGTAAAAGCATCAAAGCCGAGAATCGGGTACACGCGGTTGCGGTTGTAGAACGTCTCGTCATACGGATGCAGCGCCAGCGCCCGGTAGCCACGCTCCTTCAGAATGCTTACAATTGAAGGCAGTGAGGACATTTTCACTATTTTTTGCTGATACGGAATGGAACCGTCCTTAAGAAAATACATGGACATCCCTGTCAACGCTTCAAATTCTATATTTGCCGTATTGCCGCCAAACTCAGGCGAGAGCAGGAAACCGGAGGGTGTGGCAGATTCCTCCTGATGGATAAACTTTAGCGGATCTTCACTAAAGGAGAGCCCCGGCAGACGGGTAGGATCAAAGAAGGCTTCGTCCATCATGAACAGGATGTTCGGCTGCTGCGTTGCCTGTACGTTCGGAGCCGGATCCGGCAGCTTGCCGTATTTGGCGGCGATCTCCTCAATCGCTCTGCGGCTGTAGCCCTCAGGCTCTTCGATCAGGCTCTGGCGCAAATTGCCGGCAAAGGCAAATAAAAGACCGTTCTGTTTGTAATTCACCTTCTGGTTCCAAAAAATGTTCTGATATTTCATCGAAGCAGCCAAAGAAGACTGATGGGCGACCATAGAAACAAATCCGCTTATCATCGCCACAGAAAGTACGGTAATGAGCATTCTCAGCGGCAAGGCTACCTTAATCTTCGGCAGTTTGAAGATCAGCCAGACCACAGCGGCAATAAGCAGAACAGCAGCTGCCAGCGCAAGCGGTGGAATCATGCCTTTGGTAATATGGCTCATCTCCCCGGCATTTTTGAGCAGCAGCAAATCCCAGGGAAATAGCGGTTCTCCGGTGGTGGACAATTTCTTGTAATCGACAATACCCAGCATGATGCATAACACAGCGGCCATTGCAGATCCGGCGTAAACGCTCGGCAGTATCATAGAAAACACCAGCAGGAGAAAGAAAAAGAACAAGCCTCCGGCTAAATACAGCCAGTAATATTCTCCGATCCAGTTAAAAACACTCATCGCATCCATATTTAATGAAGCGGCCTGCATGAAGAAATTCAGAGCAAAGCCGCATAGCAGCAGAGCGAGCAGCAGGAAACCCAATCGTTTGGAAGGTAAAAAATAGCGCATATAAAATTCACTCCTAACTATACTAAACGTGTAGTATACGCTATTTAGCTTAAAGCTGCATTAAAAGATCGCACAAAAAAGCCCCACAAAAGTGAGGCTTGGCTTTACAGCTATGAATCTCTACTTCCTATTTCACGTACAGACGGCTGGTTTCTTCCCAGAATTCGCCCGGCTTCAGGCCGAACAATCCGATCTCATCGGCAGGAAGATCCACCTTCGGCGCATTCACCAGGTTAATCTGCGGCTCCGGACAGAAGAATCCTTCTGTAGCGCCATTGTTCCAGATCATCCATTGCTTGTAGGAGGTTCCGACATCATACACGAGCGTAACGCCGGACTTGCTGTCCGTCAGTTCCATCCGGTTGCGGCCGTTTTGCGGTACAGCGGTGTAATGGTTGTCCATCGGCGCAAAGAACGGATTGACTCCTTCATCACGCAACGCGATTTCCTCTGCCGTCAACTCCTGGAAAGCGCCGGTGGGCAGCATGCGCTCACTGAGCTCCCAGCGCTCGCCGATGGTCGCCTTCACGCGGTAATCCTGGGGCGAGCTGTCCGGTGCAAACGGCGCATTGATCGCTGTGTGGAAGGCCAGCAGGCAAGGCATCAGCTCGCCGCCGTCATTGTGGACCAGCAGTTGCTGGGACAGCCCGGTTGCTTCTCCCAGCGTGTAGCGCAGCTTGACCGTATATTTGAACGGCAGGTATTGATAGGACGGGTGATTCTCGTCCACCTTAATCGCCACCGTAACGAAGCTTTCGCTTTTACCGCTGCCGAATTCTTCAACTTCCCACGCAGCTGTATGTAAAAATCCGTGCAGATGGTTGCCTGTTGCAGCCTCATTCACCGGAAACTTGTAGGTTTGTCCATTCCACGGAAATTCCCCATCTTCATAACGGTTCGGAGGAAACAGTACAGGTATGCCGTGAATTCCAGGGCTGGCCTTAAAGGCCTCCATCTCTGCCGCGCCCGGCTCATGCAGGAAACGGTAACCGTTTTCGGTATCACGGAAGCAAATCAGATTGCCGCCGATGCCCGGCAGGATAGCTGCCTCGTAACGTCCCGCTTTCAGCCAGACTGCAGCTTCTCCTTCATATTGTCCTTCGAATGCAGTAATCGACATGATAACTTTATTCTCCCTTCCATATGTTCGAAATGACTATCTCCTAAATAGATTACCACATCTGCCCAGAAGGGAACATGTCATTTTTACAACTGTTCCACTTCTACGCTCATTACATGTTCAATTTTCTTCACATCATAATATATTTCCGTCGCATAATCCTGATCAGGTGCAGACAGCACCATGTCAATCAGTTGCCTGCCGTCATCCAGATCCTTGATCTTTATCCGCCGGATCGTCCGTCCCGGTCTTCTCGTCTTTCGTTGATCGGTCATTTGACGTCCTTCGATCTTCTGGATCACCTCGGTCAGCACATAATTGGGCTGCATTATGATCTTGACGGAAATCTCATGCTTGTTCAGCACCTGTGGTCCAACGGCTTTGATCAGCAGCGGTACAGCATTGACGGCGAACATCAGCAGCACAACTGCATACCCCGCTTCCACATAAAAGCCTGCTCCAACCGCGATGCCAATCCCCGAGGCCGTCCAGATCAGCGCCGCCGAAGTTAATCCGGAAATCGCGTCTCCGCCTCTGCGCAGGATTACACCCGCGCCCAAAAATCCGATCCCGCTGACAATCTGCGCCGCCAGGCGCATCGGGTCCATGTTGGGGTGATCCGTTCCCCCGAACTTGTCATAAGCATGGATCGAGACAAGCGTCACTAAACAGCTTGCGATACTGATGACCATACTGGTCCGAATCCCCAGCGGCTTTTGTTTTAATTGCCTGTCGATACCGATGAACAGCCCGAACAGCATGGCCACAAGCAGTTTTACTATCGATTCCGTGTGCAGATCAATCTCCATAGCTCCTCCTAAAAGTATATTTATGAATAAACAGATAGAATCAGTATACCTGAAAAAAACATGAAAGCTTAGCTTTATTTATAGCAAGATAACCCGATAAAATATTTAAATCTTAATGAACAAGAAGAAACGGCATCCCCGGCCTTTTGCGTCAACGATGCAGCCCTCTCGGGCTGAGCCTATGACAAGGAACGGATTCCGTTTCTTCTGAGGAAGAGCTATTCAATTCATTATATGCTTGGCTGCCCGTGGTTAGAAGAGATCAGCCATGCAGCAGCGACTCGGCTCCATCACAATAAATCTCTGTTCCTGTAATATGGTCCGAATCGGCGGATGCCAGGAACAAGGCAAGTTTAGCCACCTGATCGGGCCGTCCGGGACCTTCCTCCAGCGGCTGCCCGCCGTCCGGAAAGTTCACCTCGATCTGCACTTTTTTGAGATCGTCGGAAGGATACGTATTGTCATCAATATTCGTCTTGATCGCCCCCGGACAGATGGCATTCACACGGATTTTGTATTGGGCCAGCTCCAGTGCAGCCATCTTCATAAAAGCCACCTGACCGGCCTTCGTAGTGCTGTAGGCAGAGAAACCGATATTAGAGAACACGCGGTTGCCGTTAATCGAACTGTTGATCAGTATGCTGCCTCCGTTCTCTTTCAAATGCGGAATTGCATATTTGACAGTGGCAAAGGTTCCACGGAGGTTGATATGAATCGTCTGATCCCAGGACTCAATATCCATCGTTTCAATCGGAGTCATTGCTCCGTTAATCCCGGCATTGGCGAACACAACATCAAGCCGCCCCCACTTCGCGGCCGCTTGCTTCACCGCCGCTTCCACCTGCTGCGGTTCGGCAATGTCACATTCAATGACGACGGCTTCCCCGCCTTCCTGTTTCACCTGATGTACAACCTTCTCGGCATTTTCAACCGTCCGGTCGAGCAGTACCACCTTTGCTCCGTTTCTGGCGAACTCCAGCACCGACGCTCTTCCGATCCCGGAACCGCCTCCAGTAACAATAGCTACCTTGTCTTTCAGCTTCTGTTCTGTCATATTAGCCAATCCTCCCAATCTAGATCATCTGTATACGCTTACCGGTTAAGTTCTTTCCTTAACCTTTACCTCGCATACAGGGGAGTGAATCGGCAACTCTAATTTCATTAGTCTTTGGTCAGTCTCCCTGGCGCAAATGAATAATCAAATCACTCAGGCCGGCCTCGCGGATCAAAGTGATAACTTCCCATACTTAAGCACACCTTTCCTGCTCTGATCCAGAGCAGATCATACTTTGACTCAACCCTTCAGCCCGCTGGTACTGATGCCATCCACTATCTGCTTCTGGAAGATAAAGAATATCAGCATAACCAGCGTGAGACTATAAGAGGACTCCGTCTTGGCAATGAAATACGTACCTTGAACATAACTGCCTGTCCGGTAAGGTTCAGGCCGTGACACTTCCACTGCCAGCTCGTGCGGTGTAAGCAGCGGCTCTGCGGGATAGATTGAGCGGTTGCTGGCCGTGTCAACTACAATCAGCTGCCCTTCGCCCGAAGCCATATTCGTGCTGTCGGCAACGATTCGTTCTACCCGGATGCGGATAACCAGCGTCCCCAGATGATCCAGTGTAAAAGTTGAGCCTGTATAAGACTTGATCTGGCGTACGGCAAGCAGTGAGTTTTTGCTGCCCTGGGTGTACCAGACGTTACTTCCTCCACCCTCTACAGCCAGCGGCTTCAACTGATCCTGCAGGGACTGCGATACTCCTTCCCGGTTGCCGGCTGTCATCACACCGTCATTTGCATCCATCAGCATCATGGAATACACTTACTTCTCCGCACCCGCAAAACCCACCAGCCGGTTAATAATCTTGTTATGCAGCACCAGCCGCTCATAGGGTGTGGGTTGATCCAGCAGCTTGCGCAGACAATCCTGGATCTGTTCATCCGAGCCGACCGCAAAGGATAGCTGCTCCAGCTCCTTAAGCTCACTCTCTATGCTGACTGCAGACATACCAAGGACTTCGGATGACTTTTCATAAATTTGCCGGTCGTAGATCCGGTACACGTACTGAAGAAATATGAGAGAAAACAGAAACGACAGCAACAGTAAGAAGGAAATGATCAGAATCATTTTGTTAAAGATCCCTGAATTCCTGTAAGCACTTTTATTATTTCGCAAGTACATTTCTTTTTCAATCCGCCTTCCCTTATCATTTATAAGGCCAGTTCACTTCATGGGTCATTATTATCATAAACGAATGACACGGTTATGGAAATATAACCCAAAAAGACCTGAATAGCAGTTCCATGGGAAACTGCATATCCAAGTCTTTGGGGTGTTGATGGTAAATGCGTATTTAAGTAGAGCGCATATTATCCCAGCATCATCCGGTCATCCGCCAACTTATGTCCGCTGATGGTTTCGAATTCACCAAGCAGCCGTTCTACGGTCAGATCTTTTTTCCGCTCTGCATCAATGTCCAGGATAATAGTCCCTTTATCCATCATGATCAGCCGGTTGCCCAGCCGGATGGCCTGCTCCATGTTATGGGTAACCATCAGCGTAGTGAGCTTCATCTCACGGACAATCGATTCCGTCAGTTTCGTAATCAGCTCCGCGCGGGCCGGGTCAAGGGCTGCAGTATGCTCGTCCAGTAGCAGAATCTGCGGCTGGGTAAAGGTCGCCATCAGCAGGCTGAGCGCCTGTCTCTCTCCGCCGGACAGCAGGCCCACTTGGGCTCGCAGCCGGTTCTCCAGCCCGATGCCAAGGCGGCTCAGCTGTTCACGGAACAGCGCCCGTCTGCCGCTGCTGACTCCGAAGGTCAGACCGCGGTTTTGGCCCCGCTTGAAAGCCATCGCCAGGTTCTCCTCAATCGTCATATGCGGGGCCGTACCGGCCATCGGATCCTGAAAGACCCGTCCGATCCAGCGGGCGCGCTGATACTCAGGCAGATGGCTGATCGAGCTGCCTTCGATCCGTGCTTCCCCCAGATCCGGCTTCATTACTCCGGAGATCACGTTCATCAAAGTGGATTTACCTGCCCCGTTGCTTCCGATAACCGTAACGAAATCGCCGGCTAGAAGGTGAAGGTCGATGCCCAGCAACGCTATCTTCTCATCCGGGCTGCCGGGATTAAACAGCTTGGATACATTATCAAGCTTTAGCATCGGCTGTTCCCCCTTTCTTGCTTCTTAGCGCCAACGCCGCTAGTTCAGCGCTTCTTCTGCGGGCTGTTCTCTTCTGCTTCATATACCGCTGAAGCGACGGGAACAACAGGGCAATAATGACGATAACTGCCGTAATCAGCTTCAAGTCGGAGGCCTTCAGCCACGGAACCCGCAGGGCGAGCGCTACAACAATCCGGTAAACGATCGAGCCCAGCACAACGGCCAGCGTAGCCCGGAACACATTCCTGGCGCCAAAAATCGCCTCTCCAATAATTACCGAAGCCAGTCCGATAACAATCATCCCAATACCCATAGTTGAATCAGCAAAAGAGGAAGACTGGGCGATTAGTGCTCCCGAGAGCGCCACTAAGCCATTCGACAGGCTGATGCCGAGAATAGTCGTTGTATCAGTGTTTACACCGAAGCTGCGGATCATTCTTGAATTGTCGCCTGTGGCCCGCAGGGCCAGGCCAAGGTCTGTACGCAGAAACAGATCCATCAGCAGTTTAACAGCAACCACAATAAACGGCATGACCAGCAAGGGATTTATGGAACTAAGCAGGGTGTCTTCGCCCATGATCGAAACGTTGGGCTTATCTAGTATCCGTAAATTAATGGAATAAAGAGCTATCATCATCAGGATCCCGGACAGCAATCCGTTAATTTTGCCTTTTGTATGCAGCAGGCCCGTGCACATGCCGGCTGCCATACCGCCAGCCATTGCACAGAATGTAGCCAGCCAAGGGGAATAGCCCTGAGTAATCATCACTGCGGCGATGGCCCCGCCAGTTGTAAAGCTTCCGTCTACAGTTAAATCCGGAAAATCAAGAATCCGAAAAGTTATATATACCCCCAAAGCCATAAAAGCGTACAGCAAGCCCGATTCCAAGGCTCCCATTATTGAATCATACATAGGTGACTTCCTCCCTCAAGCGGCAAGGAGCGTTCTTCTCGAATCGCCCCGTCATAATGTCTGAACTTATTGAATGATGTTGCTGGTCTGATCGGCAACTTCAGCTTTCATGGCATCTGTCACTTCAATGCCCTGCGCTGCTGCAGCCTTCAGGTTAAGGATAAGGTCCAGCTTCTCCTGCATGGTTACTTTCATGTCGCCTGGGCTTTTGCCGTTCTTCAGTACTTCCACAGCCATTTCACCGACCTGATAGCCGTGATCATAATATTTGAAACCGACTGTAGCAAATGCGCCCTTCTCTACCGTATCACGGTCAGCGGAGAAGAAAGGAAGTTTCTTCTCATTTGCGGTTTGGATAATTGTATCTACAGCACTTACCACCGAATTATCCAGTGTAATGTAGAATGCGTCTACACGTCCGACAAGTGATTCAGCCGCCTGCTTCACTTCAGAAGTATTCGTGACTGCAGCCTTCACCAGCTCAATGCCGTGTTTGTCGAGCTCTTCCTTGGCAATTCCCGCCATAACTACAGCATTCGGCTCGCCCTCATTAATGACAAGCCCCAGTTTCTTCACCTTCGGGAACTGTGCCGCAATGAATTGCATCAGCCGTGTGATTGCCTCCGGATTAGTATCGGAAGCACCGGAGACATTGCCGCCCGGGTGTTCCAGATCGGTTACAAGCCTGGCATCCAGCGGATCTGTAACAGCGGCGAACAATACCGGTGTATCCTTATCTACCTTCTGCACAATTGATTGAGCCGAAGGAGTGGCAATCGCGAGCACGAGATCGTTTTTGTCGCCGGCAATCTTCTGTGCGATGGACAGGTTGTTGGCTTGATCGGCCTGTGCGTTCTGGAGATCCACCTTCAGATTCTCACCTTCAATAAGTCCGGCATCCTTAAGTGCGGCCATGAAGCCTTCTCGCGTCGCATCCAGTGACGGATGTTCTACGTATTGGGAGATGGCAATGCTGTAGGATTCTTTGCTGCCTGCATCTGCAGGAGCAGCCGTGGCATTTGCCGGTTTGTTAGCAGCTTTTTCCGTATTCACCGCAGCATTGTTGTTCGATCCGCAACCCGAAGCTACAAGCATCAGACACAAGCTTAATCCTACCCAAATGTTCTTTTTTTTCATCATATAACCCCTTTTCTTTTACGGTATCAGCGCGTGCATCAAAGTGAGCGACTCAGCACTATCGCTTTCATCTTTAAAAGCGTTAAAGCGAAAGCTTACACTAACCTCACATAAAATACAGCCAATCTATTAAACATTATATTATATGGCGGTCCTTTATCCGTCAATGACTTATCGGCTCTCCAATTTATTCTTGCAAGATCAGGAAGCTAAGCCAAGATGTTCACACCTTCTGATCTAAAAAGAAAAGCTTCGATTGTTGTCATTTCGGGGATGTCGTCGAATCCTTCCTTAGAGGATGCTTTTCTTGCAAGATCAGGAAGCTAAGCCAAGATGTTCACACCTTCTGATCTTATAAAAAAAATCTCCTTGCACAAACTGAACTTACAGTCTGAACATGGAGAGTGTCCGATGACATTTGCTTATCCAACTATAACATTCAAGAAAACTGCTGTGATCCTTGCCATTGTTATGTCCACCAGCGCATGCGGGTATTACAAAAACGAGGAAAAGCCAAAAATCAATTCGGTAACGCCAGCCGGCACTTTTGCGGGCAGCTATTATGAGAAATCCCATGTCACCGACAAGCAGGGAAAGTTCTGGATTCCGCTGAAACCCGCCGCTGCCTCAATCGGCTACCGGATGAAGGATGACACCGCCAGCGGAGGTTATGCCAAGCTCGGCTATACGGATGTGATGTACATGCTGCGCCCCAACTCCACTCAGGTCTTTTCACTGGGCGAAAAAATCACTCTGCCTGACGCGCCGGTGCGCCGTGACGGTCAAATCTATATCACACCGACAGCTTTGTCCAAGCTGCTCCAAACTGAGGTCGGCTGGAACCCCACCAGCGGTGAGATCAATATCGCTTTACCGTCAGACAAGGAAGTCCTTAGCAATACTGAAAAAAACGGTAACTCCAATATGGCCAAACCGCTGCGAATCCAGAGCGCTTCGAACGTTGATACCGGTCAACTAGTTGCCTTTGCCAGAAGATTTCTGGGTGTACCTTACGATTTTGGCGCAGGTCCTTATGAGGATACCGGACGTTTCGACTGCTCCTCCTTCACAAAGCATGTATTTAAAAGGTTTGGCGTGGATCTGCCCCGACTGGCTAAAGACCAGGACAACATTGGCAGACGGGTAAGCCGAAGTGAGCTGCAGACCGGAGATCTGATTTTTTTCACCGTGCCAGGACGTTTTGACAGTGACGCCATACCGGGGCATGTAGGTATTTATATCGGCGACGGAAAGTTCATCCATACCTGGGGTGATCCCGGTGTACAGATCAGCGAACTGGACAGCGGATATTGGAGTAACGTAATACTGCATATGCAGCGCGTGCTGTAACCAAATAGCACCGCAGGCTGCTGAAGTAAAGAAGAGCCTGGTCTCCTGCTAAAGAAGACCAAGCTCTTTTACATTTTAAATCAACTGATGTGATCCGGTTTCACTAGTCCCAACCTTTGCCTTTGCCGCTCAGGCGGACAAACAGCTTCACCAGTTCAACTAAAACAACGATGGACACGGCTGCCCCGCAGACAATCCACCACTGCAAACCGTTCAGATGCTGTACACCAAACCAATCGTTCAGACCCGGAATAATGATGACCAGCACGAGCAGCAGTCCGGAAATCACCGACGCGCCCAGCATATATTTGTTGCTGAACAAACCGATCTGGAACAGAGATTTCGTATTGGATCTGACGTTGAAGGCATGTGTAATTTGAAGCAGACCGAGGGTGGCAAAAGCCATCGTAACTGCCACACCCTCATCATAATGGGTATGCGCCCAGTTATAGACGAGCAGTGTCAGTGCCGCTTCGATGATCCCCTGGTAGACAATCCCTGCCCCCACACCACCGGAAAAAATACTACTGCTGGACTTACGGGGTTTCTTCGTCATTACGTCTTCCCCGGCTTTTTCCAGTCCCAGTGCCAGCGCAGGCAGCGTATCCGTCACCAGGTTGATCCAGAGGATGTGAATAGGCTCAAGAATCCGCCAGCCGATCATTGTGGCGATGAACAGGGTCAGCACTTCCCCAAGGTTGGCGGAGAGCAGGAACTGGATAGCTTTGCGGATATTGCTGTAGACCTTCCGCCCTTCTTCCACCGCAACTACAATCGTCGTGAAGTTATCGTCGGCCAGCACCATGTCGGATACGCCTTTCGCGACATCCGTTCCCGTAATCCCCATGCCCACACCGATATCCGCTGACTTCAAAGCCGGTGCATCGTTCACCCCGTCTCCAGTCATAGCCACAATCTTGCCCTTTTTTCTCCACGCTTTGACGATCCTTACCTTGTGCTCTGGAGAGACACGGGCATATACGGAATAATCCTCGACCCTATTTGCAAAATCCGCCTCGCTGATCTTATCCAGTTCGCGTCCGGTCAGTACACTCTTGTCGTCATCGATGATACCCAGCCGCTTGGCGATAGCCGCAGCAGTGTCCCTGTGGTCTCCGGTAATCATGACAGGACGGATACCCGCCTTGCGGCAGACTGCTACAGCGTCGCGCACTTCATCGCGCGGAGGATCAATCATCCCGACGAGGCCGATGAATACCAGATCCTTCTCTGTTGTATCCGGTGAAGGTCTGTCTGGAAGCTCTGCATAATCACGATAGGCAAAAGCCAGCACCCGCAGCGCTTCATCGGCAAGCGCCTTATTGCTTGCAGTGATCTTGCGGGAATGCTCCTCTGTGAGCGGAATGAGCTCCCCGGCCTCATAAATATGGCTGCACTTGGAAAGCAGCACATCGGGAGCACCTTTCGTAAGGCCGCGGAACTTTCCTGCCTCCACCTGATGAATCGTTGTCATCAGCTTGCGGTCCGAGTCAAAGGGCAGCTCGCTTTTCCGGGGATACTGCTTCTCCAGCTCCCGCTTGTCAGTGCCGATGCTCAGCGCATAGTCCACAAGGGCTGTCTCCGTGGGATCCCCGATAATCGCTTTGCCGCTTTTGGTCCCGCCGGCTTTATCCCCTTTTGTGTTCTCTGAACCTTGCTTCCCGGCAGTGCTGCCTTCGTCAATGCTGGAGTCATTGCACAGTGTCATCGCCTGCAGCAGCAGCTCACCGCCCGGAGTTTCCTTAAGCTGTTCGGTCGCCTCAATAGTTGCTCCATTGGCGTACAGCTTCTCGACAGTCATTTTGTTGAGTGTCAATGTTCCTGTTTTGTCGGAGCAGATAATTTCAGTACTACCGAGCGTCTCCACTGCAGGCAGCTTGCGGATAATCGCTTTACGTCCGGCCATGCGCTGAACGCCAAGCGCCAGAATGATCGTTACGATCGCCGGCAGTCCTTCAGGAATCGCCGCAACCGCCAGCGAGATCGAGGTGAGCAGCATATCCAGCATTTCTCTGCCCTGGAGCAATCCTACGGCAAAAATGACTACACACACGCCCAAAATAATATAGGTGAAGTATTTCCCCAGTTCATCCAGCTTCTTCTGCAGCGGAGTGACATCCGTTTCTTCCTCTGCGATAAAGCCGGCAATTCTTCCGACCTCAGTCTTCATCCCCGTGGCTGTAACGACGCCTATAGCTCTTCCGTAAGTGACGCTGCTGCTCATATATGCCATATTTGTCCGGTCGCCGATTACGAGATCTGTCCCCTCCAGTTTGTCAGCATGCTTATCCGAAGGCAGCGACTCGCCGGTTAACGCGGCTTCCTCCGTCTGAAGTGATGCTGTTTCCAGTAGCCTGACATCGGCAGGTACGACATTGCCTGCTTCCAGCAGAACAATATCACCGGGCACAAGCTCCTCACTCTTGATCTCCGTCACCTGACCGCTGCGGCGGACCCGGGCATGCGGCGAAGACATGCTTTTCAGCGCTTCCAGGGCCTGTTCTGCCTTATTTTCCTGGATGACTCCAAGCACCGCATTCAATATAACAACCAGCAGGATAATGATTGTATCCGTCCATTCCCCGAGAATACCCGACAACACCGCAGCCGCCAGCAGAATAAAGATCATTACATTTTTGAACTGCTCAATAAATTTGGCCAGCAGCGACTTTGGCTTTGCCTCCTGCAGCATATTTTTCCCGTACCGCTCCAGCAGCTGCGCCGCCTGTTCTGAAGTTAATCCCTCTTCTCTTGTCTCCAGCCGTTTCAGGACTTCCTCTTTCTCCAGCAGATGAAACGGCTGTTGATCTTGCTGATTGGCAGAGTTCGAATTCAAGCTGTCAGCTCCTCTCATGTTATAAATTGGTGTATAGCAAATCACTTATATGGAGTTTTACCCAAAATTAACCGCAGAATTCTGAAAATTTAAGAACATTTTTCAAAGCTTGCTCAGAAACATCTGCAAACAAGGACGATTAGCCTTCAGTATTTTGAAAACAGGGATGCTCAAAGCCCTTAAACCTGGTTCCCTGATATACAAGCTCCCCCCGGTCTCCTTCAACAATCAATCCAAATGCCTTATTCGGTACCTGCAGTTCGACGCGGCGTCCATCTTGAAACTCAAATGTTACATAGTAGCTCGTATGGGCCCCTGAATCGCCTGATCCGCCCCAAACCTGTGTCCGTTTGGTCATTGCCGCAGCGTACACGGAGACCAAGGGACTGGCATTATTATTACTCCAGATGCTAATGGATTTGATGATAAAAAAGATAAAAAAACCAATCACCAGCAAAAAAATCAGCTTAAAAAAGAAAGGCATTCCATAGATAAAACTCCAAAAAAAACTGCCCTGCGGAAATTGCCCAAAACCGCTAATAAAGCTCTGTCCGTTCAAATCCATCTCTCCTCTTTCAAAAAAAATATAAAAAGTAAGATTTACTTTAAAATACGCTTTATTTCTCCATCAGTTTCAGTTTTTCAGCCTTGAAAAATGAAAAAAGATCTGATTTGAATTTGGCCCGGCTAAGAACGTATGTTATGCTTTATATACAAGATACAGTAAGGAGGTGATCTCATGAGGGCATATCTAGCGTATTCCCCCTACTCAAAACTGCTTCGGTCCGCATTTATTCCGATTCTTCTGTTTACCCTGATAGCCGGAGCCATCGGTGCTTTCAGCACTGTGGAGGATGAAGGGGAGACCTACAAATTTGAACGCTACGAGCATAAAATGGCGACACCGGTTCGTGCACATTCAACACCAATTAAAATTGTACCCGCTGTCCGCTTACCGCATCATGGGATCACTCCGGTAGTTCTGCCGGAATCTCCCGTACCTGTACTTGTTGTTTCGTTATCCCCAATTATTTACATTACGCTGAAGCGACTGCTGCTGCAACCGCTTAGATATACTTCAAATTTGGTGCATCGCCCCATTTAACGACAGAAAAAGAAATGCATATTGGCTCACACAGAAGAACAATCTTATGACATATCAATTGGAGGCTGGACTTTCATGAACTATAGAGAATCAGATCTGCCCGGAATCGGCAAAAAATTCCTGCTGCAAACGCGCAGCGGCGACAAGCTAGTGGTCATTGTGCATGACGACGGCAGACGCGAGCTGTACCATTTTGATTATGATGATCCGGATCAGAGTGTATCCATGGTTGCACTGGACGATGATGAAGCAAGGCATATCTCTGCCATTATCGGCGGAGTCACCTATAAGCCCAAGGCCCTGGAGTCCATTGAGGTGGCACTGGATGATTTGATCATCGAATGGTACCGCCTCGAGTCAGGCTTCAAATGTATCGGGCATACGATCGGCGAACTGGATGTTCGTGCACGTGCAGGCGTCACTATTATTGCGATCATTGAAAAAAACCACCAGAAACATCTAAGTCCTGGACCGGAAGTTTTGCTGAAGGCGAACTGTACCGTTGTTGCTGCCGGGGAGAGACATCAGCATAAGCAGTTCAAACACATTCTACGAAATGGATGTGGTTAATAGATGAGCCATTATATTATTTTTGAAGTAGGCCTGGCCATTGTCCTGATTGCGCTTGCCGGAATCATCTCCACCAAACTCCGCTTTTCTGTAATTCCTTTCTATATTCTTATCGGGATGGCCGTTGGGCCCCACGCCTTCAAAATTTGGCATCTCGATTTCCGCTTTATCGAAAGTGCTTCCCTGATCGAATTTATGGGCCGCATCGGCGTACTCTTCCTGCTGTTCTATCTGGGGCTGGAGTTCTCCGTGGGCCGGCTTGTCAAAGCAGGACGTTCGATCGTAACCGGCGGTACGATATATATCCTGATCAATTTCACACTGGGGCTGGTCTTCGGCTGGGCACTCGGTTTCCCTCTGGAGGAGATTCTGATTATTGCCGGAATCACCACAATCTCTTCCAGTGCGATTGTAGCCAAGGTATTGGTTGATTTGAAGCGAACCGCAAATCCCGAGACTGAAATGATTCTCGGCATCATCATGTTCGAGGATGTTTTTCTCGCAGTCTACATCTCCATTCTCTCGGGTCTTGTCCTCAGCGGCTCTTCGTCGCTTGGCGGCGTACTGCTGTCCGCGCTGCTCGCGCTTGGATATATGCTGGCCCTCCTCATTATCGGACGCAAGCTAGTTCCCTGGCTCAACCGCGTCCTGAACATCCGTTCCAGTGAATTATTCGCGCTTGTCATCTTCGGTGCCCTCTTTCTCATTGCCGGCTTCTCTGAAACGATCCATGTCGCCGAAGCGATCGGAGCATTGCTTGTCGGACTGGTGCTCGCCGAAACCGAGCATGTGAAACGGATTGAGAAACTGGTCATCCCGTTCCGTGACTTCTTTGGAGCCATCTTCTTTTTCAGCTTCGGTTTGACCATTGACCCGCTCTCCCTCGGAGGAGAAGCGTTCTGGTATTCATTAGCTGCGGTAATCATAACACTGTTCGGAAATTTCTTGGCAGGAATGCTGGCGGGACGCAGTGCAGGTCTCAGTCCGCGGGCTTCGTCCAACATTGGCCTAACTATCGTCTCCCGTGGGGAGTTCTCCATTATTATGGCCAATCTTGGCAAAGCGGGCGGACTGATGGCGATCCTTCAGCCATTCGCTGCCATGTACGTATTGATGCTGGCCATCCTTGGTCCGCTGCTGACAAAGGAGTCCAAGACGATTTATAAGCTCCTGGATAAGGTATTTAAATTCGAAAAGCGGCATCTCGCACGCAAAGCAAAACAAGCTGCCCCTGTACTCGACAAAGAGTAAATAGAGTTCCCTGTTGAAGGGAGGAACGTGTATGAAGAAACGTTTACGCGGGAAATCCCCCCCGCCACAGCACAAGGGAATCCGTTTTCTCTCCGTCATTGGCGGAGGACTGCTGGCCGCTGTCGGGCTGGAGCTGTTTCTGATTCCGCATAAGCTGGTTCCTGGCGGAATTGCCGGACTGTCTGCTCTGCTCGCCCATCTTACCGAAATGCGGCTTGGCCTGTTTCTGTTTCTGTTCAATCTGCCGTTTATTCTTTTGTCGCGCAGGCAGATTGACATTCGGTTTGCCCTTTATACGATGCTCGGGTTGATCTGCTTAACCATAGGCTCATTAGCCTTGCATCACTTTCCACCCGTTGTCAGTGAGCCGCTTGCTGCAGCAATAGCTGGTGGTCTCTGCCTTGGCTTTGGAATCGGTATTTCAATCCGCTTCGGTGGCATCAGCAACAAAACCAGTGAACAGGGTTATGTCTTGCTAAGCGGCAGCTTGCCGAAATCGGCGGAAACCGTCATTATGCTGCTCAACTGTTTCATCCTGCTATTCGGAGGAGTGCTGTTTGGCTGGGACCAGGCGATGTATAGCATTATCGCCTACCTGCTGGCCTTTGAAGGCATCCGGATCTCGCTTCGGGACCTATCGCGCTCCCAGGCTGTCTGGATTACCAGCAGCCACTGTGATGAAATCTCCAAAGCGCTCCACCAAACGCTCGAGCGGGAGACCAAACTTGTCCAGACTTCCGGGCCGGCGGGAGAGAAAGGCACACTCTTCTGTCTTGCCAGCAAGATGGAGGAAGCCACTTTGACTTCAATTGTGAAGGAATGCGACGAGGACAGCCTCATTGTCGTGCGCGCAGCGCAGGGCCGGGGCATCGCCGATTTTTTCCGCAAAAAAATCAGCTGAAAGATGACTCTGCCGGACTTTCCTGAACTGTGAATGGCTATAACCTATGAAAAAGGCGTTCCCGCTACTGCAGCGCGGGAACGCCTTTTCCTATCTGCCAGATCCGGGTCTAACAACCGCCCGTTTCTTCAACGGAACATGCCCCATAACCGGATCAGGTGAAACGTATTGCTCGGATCAATCTTCTGTGCGATCACAAATTTCACGATTTGCTCTTCCTGGGCTGACGACAGCTTCTCACCCATTACTGCCGCAGCATTGCGTACCAGCCTGCGCACAACTCCTGTGTCCTGCAGCTCTTGCTTGGAAATACCGTTAATCATATTTTTGATGCGTTCCTTGACTGCCGGATTCTTCATCTTTAGCTTGATGCGTTCCACCAGCTGCGGACTGATTCCGAATTGCTGATAACCCAAGCGCAGCACCTCCCGTCATATCCAATCATTCACAGTATATGAGGGCCGGTTGCCGCATGTGCCTATTTAATCGATAATATCCCCCTGGAATATTTGTTCGTTCTGCAAATAGCTCCGCAGCGGCGCATAATCTGGGGATGTCCAAAAGGAAGAATCCTTCAGCAGCTCCGCAGCATCGTCGCGCGCCTGCTCCAATGTCTCAAAATCCGCAGTCATATCCGCCAGCCGGAATTCCGGCAGACCGCTTTGCTTCGTACCAAAGAAATCCCCCGGGCCTCTTAGCTCCAGGTCACGGCGGGAGACCTCAAATCCGTCGTCCGTATCGGTCATGGCGGTCATCCGCTCCCGGCCGATCTCCGACTTGGGATCAGCCACAAGTACACAGTAGGACGCATGCTGGCCTCTACCGACCCGCCCGCGCAGCTGATGCAGCTGTGACAAACCGAAGCGGTCCGCATCCATGATGATCATCAGCGTGGCATTGGGAACATCGACGCCAACTTCTACGACCGTAGTGGAGACAAGCAGCTGAAGCTCGTTGCTGTAGAAGGCGCGCATCACTTCATCTTTCTCACCCGGCGTCATCCGTCCATGCAGCAGCCCAACTTTATAGTTCGGAAAGGCCTGGGACATCTGGACATGCAGGTCTATCGCATTCTGCACATCCAGCTTCTCCGACTCTTCGATCAGGGGGCAGATGAGATAGGCTTGACGGCCTTTATCAATCTCACGGCTGACCAGGTTCAGCACTCGCTCCATCAGATCATGCTTCACCCAATAAGTCGTGATTGGAACCCGTCCTTTAGGCCGCTCTGACAAAGTCGAGACGTCCATATCCCCAAAAACCGTAATCGCTAGTGTCCGCGGGATCGGGGTCGCCGTCATCGTCAGCACATCCGGGTTATACCCTTTACGCCGGAGGACACTGCGCTGGTTCACTCCGAAGCGGTGCTGTTCGTCGGTAACCACAAGCCCCAGCCCGCGGAAGAATACATCATCCTGTATCAAAGCATGGGTGCCGACCACGACGTCCAGCACGCCCATTTGAAGTGAGGCCAGCAGATCCTTGCGTTTGCGCCCTGAGACACTGCCCGTCAACAGGCCTACCGTGATGCCAAACGGCTCAAACATTTTGGTCAGCGAGCGCATATGCTGCTCGGCCAGAATCTCCGTCGGCACCATCAGCGCGCCCTGAAACCCCGACCTCACGGTGGCAAAGAGCGCAATCGCCGCAAGCACCGTTTTGCCTGAGCCAACATCCCCCTGCAGCAGCCGGTTCATGCAGTACCCGGACCTCATGTCCTGCAGAATCTCCAGCTCCACATGCTTCTGCGCATCCGTCAATTCAAACGGCAGACTGCGCACAAAGGAGCGGACGGTTGAGTTATCAACTGTATGCACTACACCGTCCATTCTGCCGTGGTTCAGCACCCGGAAGGCCTGCACCTTAAGCTGGAACAGAAACAGCTCTTCATACACCATTCTGCGCCGTCCCTGCTGGCCTTCGCGGGTATCCTCCGGCTGGTGGATCGTAGCAATCGCCCGTTTGCGGGGCATAAAATCATATTTTCGCATAATGACCTGCGGCAATATTTCCGGAATCATCTCTCCGAACTGCTGCATGCCCTGGTTAATAACCTTGCGGATCCAGGACTGGGTGATCTTGCCGCCCACAGAGTATACCGGCTGCAGGGTGCCTGTCTTGCCCTCCCCGCGGTCCGGGAACTCATAATCTGTCACCGTAATCTGGCTGCGCTTCTGGTCCCATTTGCCGGTTAGCACGATCTCCCGGCCGACAGTCAACTGCTCGCGCACATAATGCTGATTGAACCAAGTAGCGGTGAACATCCAGGGTTCAGCCACCATCTTGCAGCTTAAGCGCGACTTGCCGCCAAACCGCTGAAGTACAGGGATGCCAATCACCTTGGCCACCAGGGTAGCCTTGTCACCATGCTTCACTTCACTCAGCGAGCGGGGGCGGAAATCCTCATAACGGAATGGATAATACTCCAGCAGATCCTTTACTGTAAAAACGCCAAAGGCGTGGAGCTCGGATTGCTTTTGAGCGCTCACGCCAGTTATTTGCTTCACTTCAATTTTTTCCAAAGACAGGTTCATGTTCATCCCCTATTTACGCGGGCCAAATGAATACGGCTAAGGTACCGTTGCCGACATGGCTGCCTACGACAGGGCCGATGTTGGTCAGCACTTTCTCATTCAGGGTGAAGTGCACGGCTAATTCCTGCAGGAATTCTTCGCCGTAAGCCGGTTCAGCCGTATGACCCACAGCCACATTGATTTTGTCCACACCCGGCAGATCGTTTTTGAACAGCTCGATCATGCGGGCTATTGCCTTCTTCCGGCCTCTGACCTTCTCTACCGCATAAATGATGCCTTCCGCATCAATGGAGAGAATCGGCTTGATATTCAGCAGCGTGCCCAATATGGCGGATGCTTTGCCGATTCTGCCGCCCTTTTGCAGATATTCCAGTGTATCTACCAGGAAATAAAGTTTGCGCGATTGGCGCAGCTTCTCCACGGCTGACAGAATTTCCTCCGGGCTTATACCTTCTTTAGCCATTCTGGCCGCTTCCACTACCATAAAGCCGAAACCGTAGGATGCGGACAGGGAATCTACCACAGTGATGGCGTCCCCTTCCTCATCCAGCATCGATTTGGCCAGAACTGCAGACTGATAAGTTCCGCTAAGTCCGGATGATATATGAAACGATAGAATCGTACTGCCTTGATGACGCTCCAGAATACTGCGATACACATTCATATATTCCACCGGAGACGGCTGAGATGTGGTCGGCAGCTTCGCGGAGTGGGGAAGACGCTCATAGAACTGCTCCGGTGTCATATCCACATTGTCCCTGTACGCTTCCTCGCCGAACATTAATGTCAGCGGCACGACCTCAATGCCGTATGCTTCCGCCAGAGCCGGCGGAATATCTGAGGTGCTGTCTGTGACAATTACGGTACGATTCATGGGTTTCCTCCCCAAACTATGATTAAGCAGTCCGCACGAGGCGGAGTGTGCTTTGATGCTGACAGAAGGAATTCAGTCTCCGCCTATGGCTCTACCGAGAAAAGATAATAATACAGCGGCTGCCCGCCCTCATGAACCTCAACTTCAACCTGAGGATAAGTCTCTTCCAGCCAGCTGCTAAGTGACGCGGTCACTTCCGCTTCTGCTTCAGCACCGGTCAGAACCGTAACGATCTCGTCGCCGTTCTCCAGCATGCTTGTGAGCAGTTGCTTGCTTGCAGCGAGCAATTCATCGGAAGCAGCAACGATCTTCGAATTGGAAATACCGATATACTGTCCGGATTTGATCTCCAGCTCTTCAATCACGGTATCACGTACGGCGTTCGTAACCTGGCCGGATTTCACATGTGCGATGGCTTCCAGCATGTTGCTTGTATTGGCATCCACTGCATCATCTTCCTGGAAGGCAAATGCAGCGGCAATTCCCTGCGGGATGCTCTTGCTCGGAATCACCGTGATATCCCGTTCGTCCTCAAGCAGCTCTTTAGCCTGTTGTGCAGCAAGCACGATGTTGGAGTTGTTAGGCAGAATATATACATGCTTCGCCGAGATGGATGAGATCGCATTTACGAAATCCTCCGTACTGGGATTCATGGTCTGTCCGCCTGCTAGAACCGCATCGACCCCGAGGCTTTTGAAAATATCGGTAATCCCGCCGCCGGAGGATACGGCGATGAAGCCGTACGGTGCCATATCGTCCGCCGGAGGAACCGCCGGGGCAGGCACTACACTCTTCTCGTTAGGGATATCTGCAAACAGATCCGGCATTGGAGCGATATCCATACCGGTTGTCAGCAGATCGCGATGCTGCTCACGCATATTCAGAATATGGATCTGGGTGATCTCGCCGTAGAGCAATGCCAGACTCATCACTTCACCAGGTGTCTTGGAATGCACATGAACTTTGATCGTGTCGTCATCGGAAATGACGATGATTGAATCCCCATTAACTGACAACGCTTTCCGAAAATCTTCCTCATCAAAATCCGCTTTCACGGCTGCGCCAAGCTGGCGGTTGATGAAAAATTCCATATCATATAAAAATTCGATATCTTCCGTGGACAGCTGGGATTGCGCAGAAGACTGCACGGAGGACAATATATTCTCAGGTTTGGTGAGTACAGGTGCCGTTACAACGGCAGGTACCGGAGCTTGTCCTTGTACAGACGCCGGAGATGCGGAGACTCCGCTTGTCAGATACTGATGAAATCCTTCATAAATGTAGACCAGACCTTGGCCTCCAGAGTCAACAACGCCAACCTGCTTCAGAACAGGAAGAAGTTCCGGAGTATTGGCTAATGCCTCTTTGGCTTTGGCCAGAACCTCCGTCATAAGCTCCGTAATGTCTGTCGTGCGGCGGGCGTAATACACCGCATGTCTGGCAGCTTCTTTGGCAACGGTGAGTATAGTGCCTTCTACAGGCTTGACCACCGCTTTGTAGGCCGTATCCACTCCGGTCTGCAGTGCTGCCGCGAACTGTTGCGTGTTCAATTCATCATATTGGGCTGCAGAACGTCCAAGACCTCTGAACAGCTGTGACAAAATAACGCCGGAGTTTCCCCGTGCACCCATCAGGAGACCTTTGGAGAGTACTCCTGCACATTGTCCGACAGAGGCGGTATTATTCTTTTTCAATTCGTTCGCGCCTGCAGTCATCGTCAAATTCATATTAGTTCCCGTATCTCCATCCGGAACCGGAAATACATTTAAGGAATTGACGTGCTCTGCATGCTGCTGCAGCTTTTCCGCTCCGGCGAGTACCATTGCGGTAAAATCTGCTCCGTTTATAGAACGCTTACTCAATGAGAATTCCCCTTCCTAACTTCATGCCTAATCAATTCTATGATTAACTGGACATAATACACTAATTTATATTGTACTATAAGAGCCAAAAGAAATAAATGTTTTTGAATCGGTTGACGTAGCAAATTTTGCTGTGATATTATATTTAAGTATTGTTTTATGCAGGTGTTAGTAACAAGGAGGTGTAATCTATGTCCCGCAAATGTACTGTAACAGGCAAGAAACCGGGCAGCGGCAACCACGTGTCTCACGCAAACAACCGCAACCGTCGTTCTTGGGGAGTTAACGTTCAGAAGGTCCGCATCCTAGTGAACGGCAAACCGAAACGCGTGTACGTCAGCACCCGTGCTTTGAAAGCCGGCAAAGTTGAACGCGTTTAGTCTTGGATTATCCTAGACCTAGCGATATCTCATATGAAGCAAAAAGCACCCTTTACATACGTAAGGTGCTTTTTTTCATGTTTTCAGTTCTGATCCTTCCTCAGCTTTTCTGAAAAGTATTCAAAATCGCTTTAACAAAACCTCCCAAAAATCTTGGCAGCTTAAACGTGTAAAATTTCATCATTAACCCTCCCATCAATTCATGCCGTACGCTAGGAGACTTTCCTGTCTTTTCTGTTTGCGCAAACGAGCTGCAGAGCTCCCTTATGGAACAAAAAAAGGCTACATGAGATTTCTGCTCATGTAACCATATTTATGCACCCACAACTTGGCCTATACCTCAAGACTAATTAGGCGGCCGCCCGATTAACGGATTGCTGCCTCTGCTGCTTCACGGATTGCTTTGATGGCGGCAGCGCGATCACTGCGTCCAAACACGGCATTGCCTGCGACAAGTGCGTCTGCGCCCGCTTCAGCCACCAGGGGTGCCGTTGCTTCAGCTATTCCGCCGTCGACCTCTATGCGCAGCCCTTTGTGATTGGCTTCGTTCGCCCACTCCCGGATCTGCCGGATCTTACACAGTGTATGGGGAATGAAGGCTTGGCCGCCAAAGCCCGGATTCACGGTCATCACAAGCACCATATCCACATCCTCAAGCACCTCACGTACGGCTGAAGCCGGAGTCCCCGGATTGATCGCTACGCCGGCCATCAGGCCCAGCTCCTTGATCTGATGGATAACCCGGTGGAGATGCACACAAGCCTCTGCGTGAACCGTTATAACCGCTGCACCGGCTGCAGCAAAATCGGCAATGTAACGTTCCGGCTTCTCAATCATCAGGTGCACATCAAGCGGTAAAGAAGTGTGGGACTTCACTGCTTTGACAATGGGCGGACCCAGCGTAATATTCGGTACAAAATGACCGTCCATCACATCCACGTGTATCCAGTCTGCACCACTGGCTTCCGCTTCCGCTACTTCAGTACCAAGTGCGGCGAAATCCGCCGATAACAAAGATGGGGCAATTATAATCATCAGTTAGTACCTCCGCTTCTTGTCTTTCATTTCATTGTAGAACAGCTTGTAATGCTCATAGCGGCTGTCTGCAATTTCTCCATCCTGCCATGCCTCGATGACACGGCAGGATGGCTCATGCAGATGACTGCAGCCGCGGAACTTGCAATTCTCCGCATAAGGAGCAAACTCCCGGAAGCAGACCGACAGCTCCTCCACGCCGAGTTCTAAAAAGTCCAACTGGCTGAACCCGGGTGTATCGGCCACAAAGCCGCCATTACCGATATCCATCAGCTCCACATGGCGGGTAGTATGGCGTCCCCGGCCGAGCCGCAGACTGATCTCACCCGTCTCCAGTTCAAGACCGGGCACCAGCCGGTTCAGCAGCGTTGACTTGCCTACACCGGATTGTCCGGAAAAGACACTGATGACTCCGGCAAGCCGGTTGCGCAGCTCATCGCTGCCGGAGCCGGTTAAAGAGCTAGTAACCATCACTTCGTAGCCGATACGCTCATAAAGCTCTTTAACCATTTGCGTTGCTTTACCATCGTCATCCGCTAAATCCTGTTTGGTCAGCACAATCAGGGTGTTCAGACCGGAATGTTCGATGTGGACCAGAAACTTGTCCAGGAGATTCAAATTCATATCCGGCTCCCGCACCGAGAACAGCAGCACAGCCAGCTTCACGTTGGCAACCTGCGGGCGGATGAGTTCCGATTCACGTGGAAGCAACTCGTCAACCATCCCTTCCCCGTTTTCGGTCAGAACATAGATTATACGGTCACCGACGAGCGGAGCAACCCCTTTTTTCTTAAGAATCCCCCGCCCCCGGCATTGAACTGCCTCTTCCTCTGTCGCTATTACTCCGTCCCGGAGCGGCTTAACGTAATAATATCCGCTTAACGCTTTGATAATTATTCCTTCAGGCATACATAGTGAGCCTTCCTCTCCTGATTTTGCGCAAATGACCCAAGCTTGAAGCTCCCCGGGTCATTTCGCTGCCGCAGCTTCCCTGGTCAAATTCACCAGTTCAGCTTCAGCTTTTCTCTTTGGATATGTTTTTTTCCTTATTTTCACCATTTCTTTTGCTGTCATTCGCAAGTACATTTGCATTCTTGGAGTTGTCCAGCAAATATCCGGTCTGATTCTGACCTACTTCACCCGTATTTCCGCCTTCCTCCGTAGGTGGAGACAAAATCTCCGGTTCAATGGTCTCTTCCGGCGGACTTTCGGTTGGCGCCTGAGTAGGTTCAGGTGTAGGTACAGGTGTCGCTGTCGCCGGAGGCTCAGGCACCTGCACAGTTCCGTTTTTGGCATCCGAGTAACGGATCTCAAAAGCCTCAATATAATCTCCGTTCTGGTAGATTGAGACTGCTCCGTCTTTATTCGGGGCAAGGATCAGAGGTACGGATAAGACCTGACTCTTCGCGATCGTGCGGGTTCCCCATTCCTGCTGGGCTCCATCTTTGGTGGCATCAGAGAAAACAATACGGATTTGAGTCTTCTTACCGTCACTTGACGGAGCTACAGGCACTTTAAAGACATAATCAATAGCCTCCGGCGGAAACCCTGTGCTTATGGAAATGGAGACCTTGTCGCCTGGTGCAGCAGTATCCCCTTCTTCATAAGGCCATTGCTTCATCACCTGTCCCTTTTCAACGGAATAACTGGTATCTTCCTTGACCTCATCAAGAACAAGGCCCAGCTCCTCCAGCTTCGCTTTTGCCTGCTTCTGGGTTGAACCGGTAAGATCAGGCATAGTAACCGTGTCTTTGCCTTGACTGACATAAAGCTTAATAGAGCTCGTCTCGGGATCATAATCACTCCCCGCAGCCGGTTCAGAACGAATGACCTGTCCTTCAGGAATGTTATCATTGTGCTCTTCTGCCGGGGTGATCCGTTCCTCTTCCACACCCTCTGCAATTAGCGCTTTAACGGCTTCGTCGTAGGTTTGTGTGGACAATTCCAGCATTTTAGATGGAGTCTTTTCTGTACTGACCGACAGGATGATATGCGTTCCTTCTTTGACGATTGTTTCAGCTTTTTTACCCTGTTCCCATACGATATTCTCAGCGAAATCCGGGTTGTACTGCATAACCGGTTCCGCAATGAGTCCTACCTCATCCAGCATGGAAGTGGCTTTCTCAAGCGTTTGGTTAACCACATCCGGCACTGTCACTTCGTCAACGACCAGCTTGGCATTTACATACCACACAACACTGCCCATAGCGAGCAAGATTACAAGTGTAAGACTAATCCATAAAGCTGGGCGGCCCCATCTCCGCTTACCTGGGCTGGAAGGAATGATCTCATCCTCTTCCCGCTGCATTTGCATCCGGTCTTCACCGCCGCTGCGGTTGCCAAGCCCCCGCTGGAGCGGCTTGATCGCCGGAATAATCCGTGTTCTGTCCTCGTCATCCCCGTCATCGTGGAACAGGGATTTGGCTTCACTGCGCCGCTCAGGCAGCAGGCATGTCTCTAAATCCTGCAGCATCTGCTTGGCCGATTGATAACGTTCCTCCGGATTTTTACGCATGGATCTCAGGATTACATTCTCCACACTCTGCGGAATCAGCGGATTGAGCAGACGCGGCTCCTCAAATTCCTCCTGCAGATGCTTTAGCGCAACACTGATCGGACTTTCGCCCAGAAACGGCAGCACGCCCGTCAGCATCTGATAGAGCACAATACCCAAAGAATAGAGGTCAGATTTCTCTCCAGTGGTCACACCCTTGGCATGCTCCGGGGAGAAATAGTGCACTGAACCTACAACTGAACCCGTCTGGGTGATTGTAGTGGAAGTAACAGCACGGGCAATCCCAAAGTCCGTTACTTTAACCCGTCCATTGCGGCCGATCAGAATGTTATGAGGTTTAATATCGCGGTGAATGATCTGGTTCTGGTGGGCATGGTCGAGCGCATCGCAAATCTGTGAAGCGATACGCACCGATTCATCTACCTGTAACGGAGCCCGTTCCTTAATGATCTCATTCAGGTTCTTGCCTTCTATATATTCCATTACAATATAATGAACTTCGTCTTCTTGCCCCACATCATATATACTGACCACATTCGGATGTGATAAAGATGCGGCTGATTGCGCCTCCCGCCTAAACCGGCGGATAAATTCCTCATCATGCACAAATTGATTGCGCAGCACTTTAATGGCGACGTTCCGGTTGAGCAATATGTCATGCGCTCTATAGACAAGCGCCATACCGCCTCCACCGATCCGTTCGATGACTTGGTAACGGCCGCCCAATTCGTGACCGATCATCTATTCCACTCCTTTGTTTCGGGCACAGCGGCCTCTCCTTGATGTTCTAGCATAGCGAGGCTGATATTATCGCCGCCCCCAGCAAGCAATGCCAGCTGAAGCAACCGATCCGCTCTTTCCTCTAACGGTATTTCTTGTATTCCAGCAACCTTACCCATATGCTCCAGGCTGACAAAATTACTCAGGCCGTCACTGCATAGCAGCAGAAGTTCCCCCATTGCCAGATTGACAGGAGCCAGATCAGCATGGACCTCGGGATCCGTCCCCACCGCTCTTGTCAGCACGTTGCGGCGCGGATGGTTGTCGAGCTCCTCCAGGCTGATCTGGCCGTTCTTGAACAGCTCATTGACCAGCGTGTGATCCTCGGTTAATTGCGTAGCTGCACCGTCCTTAACCAGATAAGCCCTGCTGTCCCCTATATGGCCAATATATCCCGCTGACCCCTTCAGTAGAACAGAAACGACTGTAGTCCCCATATTATGGTACTTCTCGTCGCGCGAAGCCTCGCTGTGGACAATACCATTGGCTTCTGTAATTGCGGCAGCCAGCGCCTCCCGCAGCTCTTCCTCTGAAAGATCAGGCTGTAACCCTTCAAGGGCATTCCTCATCGTCTCCAAGGCGAGCCGGCTTGCGGTGTCGCCAGCCAAATGTCCGCCCATTCCATCGGCGATAATACCGAGAGTATAACCGTGGCGCGTCGCACCGATCCAGACCGAATCCTCATTGACGGTACGTACCCGGCCAATGTCGCTGGCATGAACTGTTCTGATCAAATATCCTCACCCCAACTCCATATGTTTGGCGCGCAGCTGTCCGCATGCGGCCGCAATATCATGGCCCTGCTCACGGCGGATGGTAACATTCACACCCTGATCGGCCAAAATACGCTGAAATTCAAAGATATCATTACGTGAAGTTCTTACATACTTGCGCTCCGGCACATGGTTAACCGGAATCAGGTTGACGTGGCACAGCATTGTTTTGAGGACCCCCGCCAATTCCTTCGCATGCTCTGGCTGGTCGTTTACTCCGCCGATCAGTGCGTACTCGAAGCTGATACGACGCCCAGTCTTGGCCTGGTAGTAACGCAGAGATTCAATCACGTCGTCAAACGGATAGCGGCGGTTCACCGGCATCAGCTTGGAGCGCAGGGCATCATTTGGCGCATGAATGGAAATGGCCAAATTGATTTGTGTATCTTCCTCAGCGAATTTGTAAATGTTCGGTACAATTCCGCTGGTAGAAACGGTAATATGGCGCTGGCCAATATTCAGGCCTTTTTCATGGATCATAAGACGCAGGAATCTCATCGTTGCGTCATAGTTCTCAAAGGGCTCGCCTGTACCCATAATTACAATGCTGCTGACACGCTCGCCGCGCGCATCAAGAATTTGCTGTGAACGGACGACCTGGGCAACAATCTCGCCTGCGGTCAAATCGCGTTTCAGCCCACCAAGTGTGGAAGCACAGAAGGTACAGCCGATCCGGCAGCCTACCTGTGTCGTTACACACACGCTATTGCCATAGTTATGTTTCATAATAACTGTCTCGATCGCATGATCGTCATGCAGACCGAACAGGAATTTCACGGTACCGTCCTTGGACTCCAGCTTCGTAATCTCGGTAAGGGCATTGATGCTGAACTGATCATTCAGCTTCATGCGCAGCGCCTTGGACAAATTGCTCATGGATTCAAACTCGCTTACCCGCTTTACATACAGCCAGTCGAAGATTTGCCCGCCGCGAAAAGCGGGCTCACCGTTATCTTTCGCCCACTGCTGCAACTCTTCCAAAGAAAAATCATATATTAAAGGTTTCATTATATTCAGCACCTGTTCTTTCATGAAGTATCAAAATGTATTGATTATACGCTTAGGTTATGCGTATTATTTCTCATTCTTCCTATTTTAACACAAATTTCAGAGACGGTAAAAGAAAGCCCGCCACGCACAATACCCTGCGGGCGGGACAACTGTAAATCCCTTGCCGATTTACTATTTTACAAGAGTCGTTCCAGCCGGGCAATATAGAACCCATCGCTTCCAAAATGCTGCGGCAGGAGCTGTATGCCCTCTCCTGCGGCAACTGCAGTTTCTTCAAGACGCTCCCATACAGTGGAGCTGAAAGTCACAGGTGCAAATCCAGGATTATTCTTTAGAAAATCAGCGACAATGCCGCTGTTCTCCGCCTGCTCTGTCGTGCACGTACTGTAGACCAGCACGCCCCCGGGTTTCAGCAGTCTGGCAACCGATTGCAGCAGCTCGCCCTGCAGGGCGGCAACACTGGCGACATCCTCCGGCTGCTTGCGCCACTTCAGATCCGGCTTGCGGCGGATTACGCCAAGGCCGGAGCATGGGGCATCCAGCAGGATGCGGTCAAAGGATTCCGGCTCAAGCGTATCCACAAGCTCAAGTGCATCGCGGCTGCCTGTTGTTATGGACTCCAGGCCCAGCCGCAGCGCCTGATCTGCAATCAGCTTTGCTTTATGTTCATGCAGATCATTGGCATAGATGCAGCCTTCGTCTTTCATCAGCTCAGCCATATGCGCGCTTTTGCCGCCCGGGGCAGCGCAGCAATCAAGCACGTTCATTCCCGGCTTAGGATCAACAGCTTCAGCCACCAGCATAGAGCTCTCATCCTGGATCGAGATGTATCCATCACTGTACCAGGAGGTTAATGCCAGATTACCTCCACCTTTTATAACAATCCCGTACGGGCTTACTCTTGACACAGAGGCTTCCATTCCCTCTTGCTGCATCTGTGCCAGCAGATTGTCCCTGCTGATCATCGTTGTGTTCACCCGCACGCTGACCGAAGGTGGTTCATTATTGGCCGCACACATGGCTTCAGCCGTTTCTATACCATACTCAGCTGCCCAGCGCTGCACCATCCAGAGCGGATGCGAATGGAGAATGGAAATCCGTTCCTCCCCGCTGAGTCCTTCTTTCAGTACAGGCAGGTTACCGGCCCGCAGCACGCTGCGGAGAACCCCGTTGACCATTCCCGAAATCCCTTGGTGTCCACGCTTCTTGGCTATATTCACAGCCTCATTTACGGCTGCATGTGATGGAATCCGGTCGAGATACATGATTTGATACAGACTAAGGCGCAGCAGATTGCGCACCCAAGGCTGCAGCTTGGCGATTCCCTTAGTCACGAAATCTCCCAGTACATAATCCAGCGTTAACATCCTAGAGATGCTGCCGTATACCAGCTCGGTGACAAGTCCCGTATCTTCCCGGCTAAGCCCCGATTTCTGCAGACTGCTGTTGAGCAGCAGGTTACTGTAAGCTCCCTGCTGTTCGACCCGGACGAGAACATCGAGAGCTACCTCACGGGCAGAGTCTGCCGACGATTTGCCGCCAGCAGCGCCCTTGCGGTTTGGTTTGGCATTTGACCCTTTTGCGCCAGGCCCCGTATTCTCCACTTTCGAAGAGGGGGCCTGTCCACTTCGTCCTGCGCCATTGTGGCCGCCCGCGCTCAACCGAGCACCGTCCCGGGCTTCATGGCCGCGCCACGGCTGAAGTCGCCAGCGCTCATCGCTTTTTTGCCAGCAGGCTGCACTGAGGTCAACAGCACAACTCCGTCGCCGGTCTTCACCTCGACGCCCCGCTCGTTAACAGCTAATACCGTGCCTGGCGCAGACGTTCCACCTGTGCTGTTCCCGTCAGGCTTTGCTGCTGCCCACACCTTGAATGTTTCACCGTTCCAGAGTGTAAACGCGCCGGAGAACGGGACCAGTCCCCGAATGCGGTTATAAATTTCGCGCGATCCGGCATTCCAGTCAATCCGCTCGTCTTCCCTGCTGAGATTCGGCGCATAGGTGGCTTCACTGTCGTCTTGGCGCGTAGCCTGAAGGCGACCGGTAGCCAAACGCGGCATTTCCGCCTTCAGCAGATCCCGTCCGGCAAGACTCAGCTTCTCAAACAATACCCCTGAAGTATCTTCATCTCCGATGGGAACCTCAACCCGCGATATCATATCCCCGGTATCCAGCCCTTCCGCCATGTACATCAGCGTGACTCCGGTGACCTGCTCACCGTTGATAATACAGCGCTGAATCGGCGCTCCACCACGGTATTTCGGCAGCAGCGAGCCATGAACATTGACACAGCCGTTCACGGGCAGCTCCAGCACCGATTTGGGCAGAATTTGACCGTATGCCGCAGTAACAATCAAATCCGGCTTATAGGCGGCAAGCTCTGATACGGCTTCCGGCCGGCGCAGCCGTTCTGGCTGCAGGACGGGCAGCCCCAGAGACAACGCCGCCTCCTTCACCGGAGTTGGAACAAGTGTCTTCTTGCGGCCTTGCGGCCGGTCAGGCTGGGTGACAACAGCCACAACTTCGTAGCCTTCCTCCACCAGCATCTGCAGGGAGGGCACCGCAAAAGCCGGCGTTCCCATGAACACTATTTTCATTTCATTCACTCCTCGGTTTCACTGCGTTCAGCTGTATATTCATATACCTTCTCGGCAATATCCGTGAACACTACTCCGTTGAGATGATCGATTTCATGCTGAAAAGCACGGGCCAGCAGACCGCTTCCCGTAATCGTCACTTCCTTGCCTTCACGGTCAAGGCCACGCACCGTAACAGTCTCCGCGCGGCGCACATCGCCATTTAGCCCGGGAATACTCAAACATCCCTCAGGTCCAAACTGTTCGCCTTCCATACTGAGTATTTCCGGGTTGATCAATTTGATCAAACCATGCTCCTCATCGGCATCCACTACGATCAGCCGTTTCAGGATACCCACCTGCGGTGCCGCCAGGCCAACGCCTTCAGCGTCATACATCGTGTCCGCCATATCGTCCAGCAGCTTCTGGACATTGGGTGTTACTTTCGTTACTGTTTTCGCTGTCTTGTGCAGCACTTCATCCGGTTCTTTCACGATCAGCCTGATTGCCATTACCAAAACACCTTCCTTGTTCTGAACATTTCTATAGTTAGAAAAACGAATTAATAAACCCAATCATGCTTAGAGGCAATATTTCCTTACCCATTGTAACATGTCTTCCGGTTACATCAACATCTGCGGATCAACGTCGATGCTGACCTGCAGTCCTGTGTCACGGACCGAATCCTCCAGCTCTTCAGCCACCTGCTTGGCCAGCCCAATCGCATCTATGGCTCCCCGCCATTTAATGATGCACTGGAATCTGTATCTGCCCTTCAGGCGGGGCAACGGTGAAGCCACCGGTCCCAACAGATCGAGCGCGTCCGTGGACAGCTTATCCAAGCTGCCGTACCAGCGGAGCTGTCTCGCTTTGCCCTGAAGGTTCAGCGCATAATTCTCGGCTAGACGCAGCAGCAGCGGCAGCTGTTCATGTGACAGGGTCACGAGAATCAGCCGGCAATAGGGAGGATAATGCAATTCTTTGCGGTGCTTCAACTCCTCACGGACAAAGGAGCTGTAATCATGGCCGCTGGCATGGATAATCGAATAATGCTCGGGGGTATAGGACTGGACCACGACTTCACCGGGTAGCTGATGCCGCCCCGCCCGCCCAGCCACCTGGGTAAGCAGTTGAAACGTCTTCTCCGCCGCGCGGAAATCAGGCAAGTTGAGTGCAGAATCCGCCGTAATAACTCCGACGAGTGTAACATCGGGGAAATCCAAACCCTTCGCCACCATCTGCGTTCCGAGCAGCACATCCGCCTTTTTGTCCCTAAACTGGTTCAGCAGCTTCTCATGCGAGCCCTTTTCCGTCGTTGTATCCACATCCATCCGGATTACGCGGATGCCGGGGAAAAGTTTGCCTAATTCTTCTTCCACCCGCTGTGTGCCTGTCCCGAAGAAGCGGATATGCTCACTTCCGCATTCAGGGCATACCTTCGGCGAAGGTTCCGCATGGCCACAGTAATGGCATCGCAAATTGTCGCTGCGGGCATGATAGGTCAGTGAGATGTCGCATTCCGGACAGCCCGCGACATAACCGCAGCTCCGGCACATCACAAAGGTGGAAAACCCTCTGCGGTTCAGCAGCAGCACTGTCTGCTCCCCGCGTTCCAGCCTGCTCTCAAGCGCAGCGTGCAGCCTGCGGCTGAACATGGAGCGGTTACCTTCCTTAAGCTCATCGCGCATGTCTACCACATGCACCTTTGGCAGTTCATTGCCAAGCGCACGGCTCGGCATCTCTAGCAGAACTGGAGAGAAGTGAATATCGCTTTGTGCCCGGGAAGCATGATAACTCTCCAAAGAAGGAGTGGCTGAGCCAAGAATTACTGCAGCTCCGCCTTGCTCTGCCCTGCGGACAGCCACATCGCGGGCATGGTACTTCGGATTCTCCTCCTGCTTATAGGAGCCTTCATGCTCCTCGTCCATAATAATCAGTCCAAGATTAGCGAATGGCGCGAATACCGCTGAACGTGCTCCGACGGCAACTGCCGCTTTGCCCTCACGGATTTTGCGCCATTCGTCGTATCTTTCTCCGACAGACAAGCGGCTGTGCATCACCGCCACTCCGCTTCCGAACCGGCCCTTAAACCGCTCAACCATCTGCGGAGTGAGCGCGATCTCGGGAACCAGCACCACCGCCTGCCTGCCCTGGTCTACTACCCGCTGGATGCACTGCAGGTAAATTTCCGTCTTTCCGCTCCCGGTTACCCCGTGCAGCAAAAACACTTCATGCCGCTGCTCATCCACCGTCCGGATAATCCGTTTATATACGGATTCCTGTTCGCCAGTCAGCGGCAGCGGAGTGCTCGGTTTGAAATCGCGTCCCCGGTAGGGATCGCGGTACACTTCAATTTCGCTGATCTCAATGAAGCCCTTGTCTTCCAGCGACTTCACGGTACCGGCTGTAACCTGCAGTACCGACAAAAGATCCTTCATTGGCATGGGTAGCATCGGCTCCATGTCGATCAGGAAGGCCAGCACTTCCTTCTGCCGTGCTGAACGTGCCGGGAAGCTGCCCAGTGATTCGCGGGCTGCGGCAACGCCTATCCCCAAATCTACAGCCTTCAGCTTCTTTTTGCCCATTTTATCCTTAATCGACTGGCTCTCGGACAGCACTCCCCGCCGCAGCATGAACTTCACCGTCTCCGCCGCATCTGGAAACGTCCGGGTCAATTGCTTCATGGAGACCTCCCCGGCACGTCTGACAAAATCGGTGATCTGCTGCTCCTCCTGGTCCGTATCCAGAAACAGCGGAAACAATTCATCCTCAGGGCTCCCTGCTTCCTCTGCCGCTTCTCCGAGGGAGATCAGGCGCTCGGCTTTGCCCTTAAGGGCAGTCGGAAGCATAGCCTGCAAAGCGGAGATCCGTCGGCAGGCATATCTTTGACTCATCCAGTCCCCAAGCTCTACAAGCTCTGGCGACAAAGGCGGGAGCAGATCAAGCACTTCTTGGATGGGTTTAAGGGAAGGGCCCGAGCCGGTCTCTCCCGATTCCAGTGAGACAACAAAACCCTGTACAGTCCGGTGACCAAAAGGAACAGCCACTCTGCTGCCCACTTCAATCCACAGTTTCAGGTCAGCGGGAATCAAATAATCAAATGGCCGGTCAGTGCTGCGCACGGGAACATCGACAATGACCTTGGCTATATCCATTATAAGGCAGCTCCAGCGATACGCTCTGCTGCGAGTCCCAGCAAGCGGCGCGCCACTTCATCTTTGCTTACCAGGGGAATATCCAGCACAAGGCCTTCGGCCCCATAAATAGAGACAATATTGGTATCCGTGCCAAATCCGGCCCCTTCCGCAGCCACATCATTAGCCACAATAAGGTCCAAATTTTTGCGGACCAGCTTGTCCTTCGCGAAGGCTTCGGCGTTTCCTGTCTCGGCAGCAAATCCGATTAGGAACTGCTTGTCCTTCATTTTCCCCAGACTCTCCAGGATGTCGGTTGTCTTAACCAGTTCAAGCGTCATTGTATCGCCGCTCTTTTTGATCTTGGATGGGGCACTCTGCTTAGGACGGTAATCTGCTACAGCAGCGGCCTTGATCAGAATATCGCATGCCTTCCACCGGCCGGCAACCGCCTCATACATCTCCTGGGCTGACTCTACCCGTACCACTTTGATGTCCGGGTCCTGCGGGGGCTTCTCATCCGTACGCGCAGCAATCAAGGTAACCTCAGCACCCATGGCACGCGCAGCACGGGCCAGGGCAAAGCCCATTTTGCCGGAGGAGTCATTGGAGATATAACGGACCGGATCAATCCGCTCCACCGTCCCTCCAGCCGTCACAATAACTTTTTTACCGGCCAGCGGACCGGATGCAGCGCTGTTCTGAAGAGCGAAGAAAGCATCCACACAGCTCACAATCGTCGCCGGCTCCTCAAGCCTGCCTTTGCCTACATAACCGCAGGCCAGCAGCCCTTCACCCGGTTCAATAAACTGCACACCACGCCCGGCAAGAGTATTCATATTGCTGATTACCGCCGGATGCTGGTACATATGGACGTTCATTGCCGGTGCGACCATAACTGGAGCGGTCGCGGCCAGCAGTGTAGTGGACAACATATCATCGGCAAGGCCATGCGCCATTTTGGCGATGATATTGGCCGTAGCCGGTGCGATCAGGACAAGGTCGGCGGCATCGGCGAGGTCAATATGCGATATCGATGACGGGTCGCGTTCCTGGAAGGTATCGCTGTATACCCGCTGCTTCGAGAGTGACTGCAGTGTCAGCTCAGTAATGAACTGTTTAGCCGAGGCTGTCATAATGACATGGACTTCGGCTCCTCTTTGTGTAAGCTTGCTGGTCAAATCCGCTGCCTTGTATGCAGCAATTCCCCCTGTAATGCCAAGAATAATCGTTTTACCCTTGATGTTGTTCAACATGATCTCCCCCCTGTTCCTTTCCTGCGCCAAAGCTCTATAGTTCGGATATAAAATGAAGAAAACTTGAAATTCTAATATTTCGGGCAAGAAGAAACGGCTGCGTCGGCCTATCTCGAGACGGCATCCGTTTCTTCAATGATATAAGGATAATATAGCGTAAATCCTCTAGCCTTATCTCTTTAAAAAAATAACAACCTTCCGGTTGTCAGGAACAGCCCGGTACGGGCTATGGGTCACTAGGTTCATGCGCTGTCAGCCCCTTAACCTAAGAAGAAACGGTAGCGCCGCCTTATACAAAGGCGGTGTCCGTTTCTACAGTAGGCATGGCAAGCTATCCGGACTATTCTTCGCCGCGTGTTACAATGATGCGGTCTTCATAAATTTCTTCCAGGGCAACGCCAACAAACTTGTGGGATCTCGGCGACTTGATATCAGTCTTGCCGCCTTCACGGAGAGCTCTTGCCCGGCGGGCAGCTGCGACAACCAGCGAATACTTGCTGTCGACTTTGGTCATCATTTCATCAATAGATGGATATAGCACGTAAGACACCTCTTCATCTTTTACTGTTAAATATGATCAATCTTGCTGTGCATATCATCTTACCTTACAATGTTCGGCGATAATAATGCTTTCTATTCGCTTACAGGCCAGATCAATCTCATCATTCACTACGGCATAGTCATAATGCCGGATCAAACCAATCTCATCTTCTGCTACGGACATGCGGTGGTTAATCACATCAGGATGCTCCGTACCGCGACCGCGGATGCGGTCCTTCAATTCGTCCATGGATGGAGGAAGAAGGAACACAAAGATGCCTTCCGGGAATTTGTCTTTGACTTTGAGAGCTCCCTGAACCTCGATCTCCAGAATAATATCTTTTCCGCTCTCGAGTGTTCTTTCCACAAAATCACGCGGAGTACCGTAATAATTGCCTACGTACTCCGCATACTCCAGCAGCTGGTCCGCTTCTATCATTGCCGTGAACTGCTCTCTGCTCTTGAAAAAATAATTGACGCCGTTCTCCTCACCCTCACGCGGACTGCGTGTGGTGGCGGAAACGGAATAGATAAGCTCGGGCATCTTCGGCCGCAGCGCGGTACAGACGGTACCTTTACCAACGCCGGAAGGGCCGGACAATATGATCAGCAATCCTTTTGACATAGTACACTCCATTTGTTGTTATTCGTCGTTATCATCATCTTTGCTGGATAAGCGGTGTGCCACAGTCTCCGGCTGAACGGCCGACAGAATGACATGATCGCTGTCTGTAATAATGACGGCCCGCGTCCGGCGGCCGTAGGTCGCATCGATCAGCATATGCCGGTCTCTGGCCTCCTGGATAATACGTTTAATTGGTGCAGATTCCGGGCTGACAATGGAAATAATGCGGTTGGCCGATACGATATTTCCAAAGCCGATGTTGATTAATTTGATTGCCATGTTCCGGTTGTTCCCCCCATAAGTTACATCTTTGCTTGATTGAACTACCTGTTATTCTAAGTTCGCTGCTTGCTCGCGTATCTTCTCCAGCTCAGCTTTCATATCAAGCGTGAGATTCACTAGAGTCAGATGGTTGCATTTCGACCCGATTGTATTCGTCTCCCTGTTCATCTCCTGAATGAGAAAATCCAGTTTGCGTCCTGCCGGCTCGCTTCCCTTCAGCAAAGCTCTGCATTGTTCAAAATGACTGTACAGCCGGGTAAGCTCCTCATCAATGTTACAGCGGTCGGCAAAGGTAGCAATTTCCATTCCGAATTTATGCTCCTCAAAAGGGAAAGTCCCGTCATTCAGCGCGTTCAGCCGCAACCGCAGCTTATCACGGTATTCAACTACTACTGCAGGAGCAAGTGCGGCCATTTCAGCGTGCAGCTCCTCCAGATGCCCTAGCCGGCGCGTTAGGTCAGCGGCAAGATAACCGCCTTCCCGGGCGCGCATTTCCAGCAGGGATTGAAGGCTTTGCTCCAGCCCCAGTTCAAGCATCCCGGAGTACTCTTCAAAGGATGCAAATCCTGTGGCGGCTGCCTCCTCCTTGAGCTCCATTACACCGGGCATAGAAAGTATATCACGTAAAGTCAACTCACCCGTAAATCCGAACTCGTCCTTCAGCGCTTCCGCGGCTTTCAGATAGGACTTGACCGCCGGCCGGTTCAGCATCTGAACGGAGGCTGTCTCTTCAGTGATTTCTCTATTTATGACGACATCTACCCGTCCCCGTTTGATATGATGCAAAACTATTCTTCGCAGCATATCCTCATAACCCGTCCAATCCCGGGGCATCCGCAGCACAACTTCGCAGTAACGGTTATTCACCGATTTGACTTCGAACGTAATCTTGTAACCGCCGAATTGCAGGGATGATTGACCGTATCCGGTCATGCTAAATGACAACGGAATCACATCCATTACACTATTGTAATTGATTATTACTAGCGAAACAAGGGGGACAATTTGCGCCCTTGTTTCTCCCAAATGTACTCCAGCAGCTGGACGCTCATCTCGTAGAACATGAATGGCGTCATCAGATAGATGCCGTTAAAATGCTCTGTCGCCGCATCCAGCAGCTCTTTGGCGATGGCCACGCCTTCAGCCCGGCCAACCTCTCCTTCAAGACCCTGCATACGGCTGCGTACCTCTGCGGAGAGCTGAATACCGGGAACCTCGTTATGCAGGTATTCTGCATTGCGGCCACTTGCCAGTGGCATGATCCCGAGGAATATCGGAATATCCAGATGCTCAGTCGCTTTGGCGATACGGGCGATCAGCTCAGGATCATACACCGGCTGGGTCATAATATAATCCGCGCCGGAAGCGATCTTCTTCTCCAGCCTCTCCACCGCCTTGTCCAAATGTTTGACATTGGGATTAAATGCGGCTCCGATCACAAATTTCGCCTTCTGCTTCAGCGGCTTGCCGGAGAACGCAATCCCGTCGTTCAATTGCTTAATCATCCGGATGATTTCAAAGGAAGTAAGATCATATATCGAGCTGGACCCCGGCAGATCCCCGAAACGGGCCGGATCTCCGGTCACCGCCAGCACATGGTCGATGCCAAGCGCATCAAAACCCATGAGATGTGACTGGGTCCCGATCAGATTCCGGTCACGGCAGGCTACATGCACCAGTGGCCGGAGTCCTGTACGGGCCTGAACCAGATGCCCGAGAGCCATGTTGCTCATCCGAGTTACGGCGAGTGAATTATCCGCAAGGGTCAGCGCATCTGCACCTGCTCTACGCAGCGCATCTGCACCTCTCATAAACTTGGCGATGTCCAGATCACGGGGAGGGTCAAGCTCTACAATAACGGTGTGGCGCTCCTTGACCAGATCGACAAGTGTCGGTTCGCCGCCGCTGCGGCCTTCATCCTCGCCGAGATGTTCCTGCACCACAATCCGCTCCGGGCTCTTCTTCAGAGTCGGTTCTGGCAGCGGCTGCGGAGCATAATCACGCAGTGCAGCCGAGATTTCAGCGATATGCTGAGGAGTAGTCCCGCAGCAGCCGCCGATGATCCGGCTGCCCAGCCCGGCAAACACAGGAGCCATTTGGCCGAAATAATCCGGTGTGGCGCCATAGCGGTACTGCCCGTCCACATAATCCGCTACTCCGGCATTCGGATATACCGACGCCGGAAGGGTCAGACTGCCCTGAAGCGTCTTCAATGCACGCTTGATACCGTTGGGACCGGTCCGGCAATTGAAGCCGATCACATCCGCTCCGTCCTGTTCCAAAATGCGGAAGGCTTCAGGCAAAGTCAATCCATCCAGCGTTCGCGCCGTTTCATCTACAGCAAGCTGGCAAATGACCGGAAGTCCGCTGAGCTTCCGCACCGTCCGCAGTGCCAAATGCAGCTCTTCCACATCGTAGAAGGTTTCCAGCATGATGCCGTCCGGCTGCTCTTCCAGCAGTGCGGTGATCTGCTCCGTGAAATAACGCTTCAGCTCCGACGAAGAAAGATTTGCCCGTTTGCCGGCACGAATGGAACCTACCGCACCGACTACATATCCTGCATCACCGGCAGCTTGCCGGGCAATTCTCACACCTGCACGGTTGATTTCCCCAACCTTTGATTCCAATCCGTATTTGGACAGCCTGTCATAATTGGCAGAGAACGTATTGCTCTCCAGCAGCACGGCTCCAGCTTCAATATAGCTGCGATGCACGTCTTCAATGACCCCTGGAGAGGTCAGATTCAATTCTTCGTAGGAGATGCCGACAGGAAACCCTTTTTGATATAAAAAGGTTCCCATGGCTCCGTCCCCGACCAAAACATTCGTATTCCACGCAGAGCGCAAATCCGGCTTCACCGCAAGAACCTCCCCTATACTGTCATTAGTTTCATACTAATGTAACATAAATCGGGTTGGATGATAAGCATTCAAGCCCAAAAGCCTAACCGCTCCATCACTGCCTCTGCATGGCAAGAAAAGAAATGATTCATACTAGCCTTATTCTTATTTAAGGAGGAGGCTACCTTGAAAAAAAGAACAAGAAGACTACTGCTGCGCAAATACGCTGTAATCCTGTTATAATTTACACTTTCCTTGCTTTACTTGTATTTTAGCGACTGGCTGTTCGGTTATGGAATGGGCTACATCAGATATATCAGAACTACCTGCTCTATTCTGCCTCGGAGAAGCTGGCTGCGGCAATCATGCTGCTGTGTCTGCTGATTCCAGACCTAATCTATTGGGTTCGCGGCAGTCAGCCCGGGCGGGGGGCCGAGAAATTGCTCTTCAACGCCGTGATTATAATTAGGATGGCTGGGATAACCACTATAAACAGAGGATATACCATATACAGCAGCCTTCCCCCTTCATCCAGATGTTCGATAAAGCAGCGGGCGTCCAGGATGGAGGTGAACAGGATAATCAGCGCGCAAGGATAGATCATTTTCCTGTAAGGGATACCGAACAGCTCGGATATTTCAATCAAGGCAGCGGTAAAAAATTTAATTTTGTTATGCAAGAGTACGGTACCGAGCACAGTGTAGCCTTCCAGCCAGCCCTTCAGCTTATCATCCTTAAACGCTGCTATGCCGGACACCCTCAGAATAGCTTTCGGAGCAATTGTCTTCAGATTATCGTTGGAATCCGCTACATCTCTGTCGTTATATCCGAACTGTTTGGAGGTTGTCTCGAGCTTCTCTACCAGATCGTTGGCGGGAATTTTGCTGAACACGGTCATAGTTAACAAGAGGTCAATCGCCGGCTGGCCTCTGGAAATAAAGAATAGACTGGTGAGCCGTGTATCACTCTCCCGTTCCAGCACATCCAGCATATCCTTGATTCCTTCACGGGCAAACTCCTCCGAGATGACAAGCACCCGGACATGGGCAAGAGACAGGAAACGCGCGGTTTGCCGCGAAGCGTTGGCAAGCGCCTCGAACATCGTACGGCCGCTGCCGGTATATAAAGCAACCGGTGAAGTACTCCGGTTATTCTCTCCGGAGATTTCCTCCGAGACAATCACCTACTTAAGAATCAGAGGTGCGAGTTCAGAATCATGGCCTGTCGTAACCCTCATGTTGTCAGGCATTTCAGCCCTCGTCTGCTGCGGGAATTTGCTTGCCTCATCTGCCACAAGGGCAACCGCAGGATCGTTCTTATATTTGCAAAAAGGATGACCTGCAAGCGGGCAGCTTGAGGTCATCCTTTTGGAATGCACACCTTATTCAGTTTGGATACCGAAATCCCTGCAGGATTAAACTTCTACCGAGCCGGTATATACAACCTGGGCAGGACCGGTCATATAGACATGGTTGTCATTCTCATTCCACTCGATAAACAGATCGCCACCCTTCAGGCTGATCGTGGCCGAGCGGTCCGTATGGCCATTCAGTACCGAGGAGACCAGCGTTGCGCAGGCTCCGGTACCGCAGGCCAGTGTCGGTCCGGCGCCGCGTTCCCAGACACGCATATCGACATGGCTGCGGTTTAGCACTGTCGCGAATTCTACATTCACTTTTCTCGGGAAAAGCGGGTGCACCTCAAGCTTCGGCCCCCAGGTCGCAAGATCAAACGACACGGCGTCCTCCACATAGATTACACAGTGCGGATTGCCCATGGATACGGCCGTAAATTTGAATTCCGTTCCGTCTGCCTCAATGGGCTGGTCCAGCACAGGCTCGGCATCTATCGCCACCGGAATCTGCAGGCCCGATAATACAGGTTCTCCCATATCGACCGTAACCGTCTCCACCACGCCGTTCTTCACCTGCAGGGATACCTTTTGTTCACCGGCGCCGATGGTTTCAATCACAATCTGCTCCGAGCTGACGAGACCCTGCTCATATACATATTTGGAGACGCAGCGGATTGCATTTCCGCATTGCTCCGCTTCTGAGCCGTCCGAATTCATAATGCGCATCATATAGTCTCCGCGCTCTGACGGAAGAATGTAGACAAGACCGTCGGCTCCGATGCCGAAGAACCGGTTGCACAACGTAACTGCAAGCTCAGAAGCATTGCCCGGCAGTGCCTGCTCACCGAATACGATAATAAAGTCATTGCCAAGTCCGTGCATTTTTGTAAATTCCATTGAAAATCCCACTCCTAAAAGTTTGTTAGCATTCACTTCTTCCGAACAAGCATACCTTAAGGAGTGGGCTTAAGCTATTGACTTTATGCTGAAATTTTTGTACTTTTTATCATCGTCCGGCCTCCGCTGCGGCTGCGGTTCTTCTTGCCGCCCCACACGCTGCCCGCTCCCATCAGGAAGGTAGGGATACCGGCGGTGACCAGCACCAGGCACCATTCGCGGAAGCTAAGCGGTACGGTCTTAAATACCGGCTGCAGCAGCGGCAGATACATAACAGCCAGCATGAGCACAACGGATGACAACACGGCGAGCACCAGATATTTATTCTGGAAAGGATTGCGGTGGAACACTGAACGGGAACTGCGGCAGTCGAATACATGAATAAGCTGAGCCATAACCAGTGTGGCAAAAGCAACCGACTGTGCGCGGATGAGCTGCTGCGGGCTGCCTGGATCAATACGCAGCGTCAACCAGAAGGCGCCCAGGGTGCACAGACCGATCAGCAGGCCCCGGCTGATGATTTTCCAGCCCAGGCGGCGGGCAAAAATATTCTCCTTCGCTCCGCGCGGCTTGTGCTCCATCAGATCCTTCTCCGGCTGATCCACGCCCAGTGCCATCGCAGGCAGTCCGTCGGTGACCAGATTGACCCAGAGAATCTGGATTGGCACCAGCGGCAGCGGCAGCCCCAGCATCATAGCGAAGAACATGGTCAGGATCTCTCCGACATTGGAAGCCAGCAGGTAACGGATAAATTTGCGGATATTCTCGTAAATATTCCGCCCTTCTTCTATAGCTGCCACGATCGTTGAGAAATTATCATCTCCGAGAATAAGCGCTGATGCTTCTTTAGTAACATCGGTGCCGGTGATCCCCATGGAAATCCCGATGTCCGCCGCTTTAATTGCCGGAGCGTCATTCACACCATCTCCGGTCATAGCCACAACATGGCCCCGCCGCTGCAGAGATTTGACGATCCGCAGCTTATGCTCAGGGGAGACGCGGGCGTATACATATACAGAGTCTGACACCTTATCCAGCTCATCATCAGTCATCCGCGTTAGCTGGGAGCCGCTCAGAACGGTCCCACCCCGCTGCAGAATGCCAAGCTGGTGGGCAATGGCTTCGGCGGTAGTTCCGTGGTCACCAGTAATCATCACCGTCTTGATTCCTGCCCGCCGGGTAATGCTGATCGCGTCGCGTACTTCACGGCGCGGAGGATCGATCATTCCGGCCAGTCCGATAAATATCAGCTGGGATTCCGCTTCTTTTTCACTGTCTGCTGCTTCGCCTGATCGCAGCTCACGGTAAGCCATCCCTAGTACACGCAACGCTCCGGAAGCCATCTCCTCGTTCGCTTCCAGCACCTTCTGGCGCAAAGTCGGCGTACAAGGGACAACCCCGCCTTCCCACAGCATATAGGAGCAGTTGCTCAGCAGCACATCCGGCGCTCCCTTGGTGCAGATCATACGTCCGCCGGGATGCCCCACGATCACAGACATCAGCTTGCGCTCAGAATCGAAAGGAAACTCCTTCTCTCTGGCATACGTTACAGCAAGCGACTGGGCAGTAAGCCCCATCTTCGCGGATAAAGCGACTAATGCGCCTTCGGTAGGATCGCCCTTGAGCTCCCATACCGACTGGGTGTCTGCCGCCTTGTCCGTTTCACCCTTATCCTTTCCCTTGCGTTTCCCTCGGCTGTCACTGGACAGAGATTCAACAATTTCGGCATTGCTGCATAAAGCCCCGACCTGAAGCATGCGCCGCAGGCTTTGATCATGTTTGAGATCAACGGCCCGCCCCTTCTCCATCACTTGTCCGCTGGGAGCATAACCTTCGCCCGTCACGTCCAGACTGCGTCCTCCCGTCCACAGCCGCGTTACCGTCATCTTGTTCTGGGTCAGGGTGCCTGTCTTGTCAGAGCAGATTACGGAGGCGCATCCGAGAGTCTCCACCGAAGGGAGCTTGCGGACGATCGCTTTACGTTTAATCATCCGCTGCACACCAAGTGCGAGCGCGATGGTGACAATCGCCGGCAGACCTTCCGGAATGGCTGCAACTGCAAGACTGACGCCTGCCAGGAACATCGCTGTAGCGGGCTGACCGTGCAGAATGCCAGCAACGACTACGACAATGGTCAGACCGAGCGAAACGTAGATCAGAATCTTCCCAAGCTGCTCTAGACGGTGCTGCAGCGGCGTTTCCTGCGATTCAGTATTTTGGATCAGATCGGCAATTTTGCCCATCTCGGTATCCATCCCTGTACGGACTACAACCGCCTTACCTGTACCCCGTGTTACCATCGTCCCCATGAAGCCGATATTTTTCTGGTCCCCCAAGGGAATCTCCTCGGCATGAATCGGTTCCGCGTGCTTAGAGACGGGCAGCGATTCACCGGTCAGTGCAGATTCTTCGGCATAAAGTGCACTGCACTCCAGCCAGCGGATGTCAGCCGGAATCCGGTCGCCGCTTTCCAGCAGCACGATGTCGCCGGGCACCAGCATTTTTGCCGGTATAACTTCCTGCTTCCCGCCCCGCAGCACTTTGGCAGAAGGTGCCGAGAGCTGCTTGAGTGCCCGGAGTGAACGCTCGGCACGGAATTCCTGGACAAAACCCAGAACTCCGTTGAGTAAAATAATGGCGATGATCGTAATTGCATCCAGATATTCACCTAAAAGTCCGGATACTAGCGTCGCCCCCATCAGCACAAGCACCATAAAATCCTTAAACTGATTCAGCAGCAAGGTGATCGGAGAAACTGTCTTCCCCTCCGAAAGCTCGTTATACCCGCTCTCTTTGCGTCTTTCCTCCGCCTCCTCTCCGCTTAGGCCTACTCCAGGATGAATGTTCAGCATCCTCTGCAGTTCCTCCGCACCGAGCCGGTGCCAACTTTTTTGTTCCATGACTATTCTTTCCCCTCCCGGTCGTTTCTTGACTTCCGGCGGCGCACAGCTTTTCCACCTGTTCATGACAAAGTCTATTCATGGTCGTCCCAAAATATCACAGCTTCATAGCTTCTCCTTTTGCGCGAATGTGTTAAAGTATGGCATCATAGAGAAGAGAAATTTATTATTATGCGACAGGAGAACATTATCATGGCATTAGACGGCATCGTTACAAGAGCGATCGTGCATGAGCTTGGGCCTTTCATCGGTGCACGCGTCGGCAAAATATATCAACCAAACGCTCACGACCTTATCTTCATCCTGCGCGGCACAGGCGGCGGAGGCAAGCTGCTGCTGTCGGCCAATCCGACCTACCCGCGACTGCATCTGACGGACCGGAACACGGTTAATCCTGCAGAAGCACCGATGTTCTGCATGCTGATGCGCAAGCACTGCGAAGGCGGCACGATTGAGAGCATCACCCAGGTCGGCATGGAACGCATCATTCATATAAACATCAAGACACGGGATGAGCTGGGAGACGTTTCGGCCAAAAAAATTATTATTGAGCTCATGGGACGGCACAGCAATATCATTCTGACCGATCTCTCCACGGGCACGATTATCGACGGTATTCATCACGTTACCCCATCAATTAGCAGCTACCGGAATGTCATGCCCGGCATCGCCTACCTGGAGCCGCCGGAGCAGCACAAGCTGAATCCGCTGGAGATCGGCAAAGAGGATTTTGTTACTTTGTTCACCTCGGCAGAAGAAGCAGTACTGCTGGCAGGCACCCGGGAGGAAGAAGAGCCCGAGGAGATTATTGAGGGCGAGATTGCGGACCTGCTGCGGTCTCTGGAAGAGCCCAAAGCGGATGGTTCAGGCGGTCCATCGCCAGCAGCCGATCCAATCGGATGGATGGTGCATGCCTTCAGCGGCATGAGTCCGTTGATTGCCGGAGAAATTGTGCGGCAGCGCAGCGCCGGCGGTTCCAAAGCCGCAGAGCCCGGATGCGATCAGCAGGATGTTGGTTCTGACGACAGCAGCGGGAATCCGCTCCTGTTGTGGGAGGCCTTTAATCAGGTGCTGGCTCCGGTGCGGGAATTCCGGTTTTCACCGGTTATAGGAACGAATGCCAAAGGCAAACCCGTTTTCTCTGCAATTCCGCTGGCATTGCCGGATGAAAGCTTGAAGCACTACAGCTCGATCAGCGCTTGCATGGAAGACTATTACGGGGATAAAGCGGAGCGGGATACTGTAAAGCAGCGCGTCAGCGATCTGATACGCTTCCTGGGCAATGAGCGGAGCAAAAATATTAAAAAGCTCGCCAATCTCCAGAAAGACCTGGAAGAAGCGGAAGATGCTGACCGTTACCGGATTTGGGGCGAGCTGCTGTTTGCGTCACTGTTTGCCGTGTCCAAGGGCGACAAGGAAGCCCGGCTGGTGAACTATTACGATGAGAACCAGGCGGAGACGACCATTCCGCTTGATCCGCTGCTGACGCCTTCGGACAACGCACAGCGTTACTTCAAGAAATACAACAAATACAAGAACAGCCTTCGGGTCATCGGTGAGCAGCTGATCAAAACCCATGAAGAGATTGCTTACATGGAAACACTGCTGCAGCAGCTGGCCCACGCCTCCCTGAATGATATCGAGGAAATCCGCGATGAGCTTGTCAGTCAGGGTTACATGCGCGACCGCAGCAAAAAGGGCAAAAAGAAGAAGAAAACCACCCGTCCTACCTTACAGGTGTTTACCTCCTCCGAGGGCGTAGACATCTATGTCGGCAAAAACAACCTGCAGAACGAATATGTCACGAACCGGCTGGCTTCTGCCAATGACACTTGGCTGCACACGAAAGATATCCCCGGCTCGCATGTCGTGATCCGCAGCGAAGAATTCGGTGATGCTACCCTGGAGGAAGCGGCTCAGCTTGCCGCCTACTTCAGTCAGGCCAAGCAGTCGAGCAGCGTGCCAGTGGACTGCACCCTGATCCGGCATGTCCGCAAGCCAAGCGGTGCAAAGCCCGGCTTCGTCATTTACGATCACCAGAAGACACTGTTTGTCACACCGGATGAGGCGCGGATCAAAAGTCTGCCGAATGCTTTGAGAAGCTAGCTCCGGGCCCTTCTTAATTATTTCAAATATTTGGACATACCAAAGAACCTCCAAGCCTGACGAAGCATCGTCTCGGGCTTGGAGGTTCTTTAACTTTGTGGTCTTTCAAATCGTGATCCCTGTGGTTAATCGGATTAAGCAGGCGTACTTAACTCTCTATCCCTTCAGCCGCTCCAGCACATCGGCAGAGACCGTAACGCTCCCCAGATCACCGTGGAAGATTACACCCTGCCGCGCACCGTGAAAATCCGAGCCGCCGGTAACAACCAGGCCAAATTGTTGGGCCATCGCCAGATAACGCTCCTCATCGGCGGGAGTATGGTCGGAATGATAGGCCTCAATGCCCCGCAGAGAGCTTCGGGTCAGAATGCCGCGTACCAGCTCATCATCGCCGTAGATGCCGGGGTGAGCCAGTACTGGAGTGCCTCCGGCTTCAATAATCCACTCACAGGCCAGCTCAGGTGTAATCCGCGGGGGAGAGACATATGCCGCCGCACCAGTTGCCAAATATTTATCAAAGGCTTCGCGCATATCCGCTGCCGCGCCCAGCCGTACGAGTTCATCAGCGATATGGGGCCGCCCGATACTTTCATCAGGCTTCAATTCGCGGCCGATCCCTGCAATAACATTGTCCAGCGTAATATTGATGCCGAGTCCGCGCAGCTTGCCGATAATAGAGTCATTGCGCTTGGCACGGGTGTCCCTTTGTTCTGCAAGCCGCGAGAGAAACAGCTCCTGCTGTGTATCGATATAATATCCAAGCACATGAATCTCCTTACCTTCTGCACGGGTGCTGATTTCTACGCCGGGTACAACAGTAATCCCGTACTTCAGGCCCGCTGCCAGCGCTTCGGCAACGCCGCTTACCGTATCATGGTCGGTAATCGCTACTGCGGCCAGCCCTTTATGACGGGCAATCCGCACATTTTCCGCCGGTGGCTGCATCCCGTCCGAAGCCTGTGTATGGGTATGTAAATCACATCGGCCCTGTAATCCTGGTTTAGCACCATCTATAGGGTTGCTCGCTTCCACATCGTTCTCCATCATGCCACTCCTTGTCCCAAGTTTATAATGTACCTGCAGACTCCCATTCTTCACGAAGAATTCCCATCTTAATGGCATCATAATATTCGCCCCGCACAATCCGCGCTTTGCGGACACGGGCTTCCTCCACCATCCCGCATTTGGCCGCCAGCCCCATCATCCGGGCGTTGCCGGACCAGGTGCCTATGCCGAGACGGACTGTATCCAGCGAATTGAACAGATATTCCATCCACATACTGAAGGCTTCGGTACCGTATCCTCCAGACCAATAACGGGAGTCATAAATAGCAATTCCGATTTCAAACCAATTCGTGACTTCCGAAACCCAATATCTGCCCACGCTACCCTTAATCTCACCATCAATCTCGATAATCAAACGGTTCCGCGGTTTATCCGTACCCACAAGTGCCAGCATCCCGTTATATTTTTCTGCAAATTGTGCATAGCTTACTTGTTCCAGCGGTTCGTAGGGACCATCCCATTGCAGAAACTCGCGATCTTCTGCTTCATAATAGAAATTATAGATTTTACGGATATCCTCTTCCTTCAGGTCCCGCAAGACAACCTTCTCTCCGCGCAGCAAAATGGCCATCATCAGACTCCCCTATCCCACTATTTTCCGCATACCTCTCCTCATAAACTTCATACCATGGGATTCCGCAGTACCATCCTAATCGCCTACCGGTCGTTCGCGTGCTGGCGCAAAAAGGTCAGAAACGTAACCGCAGAGATCGGCAGCAGTGTTGATTTTAGATGAATCGCATAGAATTGTCTCTTAAAAGAAGTATCTGACAGATTCACAATCTTCAGCAGCCCCAGTGTCACCTCATGCTTAACCGAGGAGGCTGAGATTATAGTCAGACCCAGACCGGCCTCCACCGCTGATTTTACCGCGCCTGTGCTGCCCAGCTCCATCACGACTCGCATTGCGGCCGGATCCAGCCCCTTGGCTATCAGCTGTTCTTCCATCACCCGCCGTGTTCCAGAGCCCTGTTCGCGCAGCACAAACGGATACTCCAGCGCTTCCTCTAGTGTAACTTCCTCCCTGTCTGCAAGCGGATGCCCACTGGGGACAATCAGGTTAAGCTCATCGCCCATGACCGGTTCAATCTCCATATCGGGATGGGACACCGGCGCCTCAATCAGCCCGAAATTTAGCTGGTGTTTGTTAATTTCCTCCATGATCTGCGACGTATTCATCACTTTCATCATGATCGAAATATTCGGATACGCTTTGCCAAAAGGGCCCAGCAGACGCGGCAGTACATATTCTCCAATCGTCAGGCTTGCCCCGAGCTGCAGTCGCCCCTCCAGCATATGGGTAAAGGCCGACATTGCCTGATCCGTCTCCCGCATCAGTTGAATGCTGCGCAGCGCGAAGGGCATAAGCGTCCGGCCGGCCTCGGAGAGCACAATTTTTTTACTCGAACGGTCGAACAGCTTGGCTCCGAAATAGTCTTCCAATGCCTGTACCTGCATCGTTACCGCCGGCTGCGTCATATGCAGTGTCTGGGCTGCAGCAGAGAAGCTCCCCCGTTCAGATACCGTATAAAAAATATGAAGCTGATGAAAATTCATGCACTCAAAGCCCCTTCATAGATCATAAATTATTCTAAGTGGAAAGCATGTAAATTCATATATTTTAAAAAAGGCATGCAGCCACCCGCCGCATACCTTCTTTGTAATTGCTGTGCATTATTTGCGTTTGCGGCGCTTCTTCATCAGCTTCATGCGGCGTGAGTTGCGCATACGCGAATAATAAGCTTGCAGGTCACGCAGTTGGGGAGTCGCGGAGATCCGCCCCAGATAAGATACGATTACCATTACATACAGCGGATGCCCGGAGAGGCTCGTTACATCTTCCAGCTCCCTAAACTCGGCAATGACTAACGTATCCTCGTCAATCAAATACGCGTTATGCTCCTTTTGCTGGTAAGGTTTGATCCGGTTTTGCTTCAGACATTGCCACATCCATGCACTGAGTTGTCCGCTGTCACTGCTGTCCGGGTTAATCCGGTCCAGATAGCGGCTCTTGGCATGATTGGTAATCACAATATCAGTGACCCTGTAGTCATTCAGCATGATGTGGAAGGGTTCAAACGCCCCCCACCATTCCATCCCCTTGCCATGCATTATCATCACACTCCACCGAAAGGGTCTTGGCATGCTCTTATTGTTGTCAATCTTACCGCATTGACGCGGGTTGTTCAAGCACTCCCCTAATCAGTGAATGCGAAACACCAGTGTTAGTTGCCGGACCCGTTTGCGATTCTGTCTGCGTCATCCACAAGACTGCTGCCTTTGATCATTTTGCATTTTTTCTTGATCCGCTCCGCCTCACCCGAAATGGCTTCGATGGAATCTTAGTTCAACTGATATAGCCCACCAATAAAAAAACCTCTGCCTGCAACAGTAGGCAAAGGAATACGAGGAAAGCCAAAACAGGTGCATAAAAAAACAGGCGCCAGCGGCACCTGTCATCCTTCTAGAGTTTCAGCTTCAGGAATTACAATCCGTAATAACGGGACTTGTCCGGTCCATTACTAGTGTATTCCGTCTTCAACTCATTGCGGTAAGATCTTTCAATCTTGCGCACGTAGGAAAGTCTGCGGACATTCTTCATAACTTCCTCGGCACGTTCCGCATTCACATACATGACCGCATAATGCATCTTCCGCGATACATAATGCAGTGTTCCATATTTCTCCAGATTACGCGCCGCCTTTACGTCGCTAACCCATACGATATATCCTGTCCGTTCCGCAAACATTAGCTCATCCGCCTTTCTTTCTCTCCCTCTCAGAGGCGCTTATCCGCAGGAGCATTTGCCTCCGCTGCCGCATCCGCCACCCTTAGGATTCGGGTCATTGCTTGGAACCTTGATGCTCTCCGATACTGAGAACGCAATCGCTTCCGACATGGAATGAAGAATATCATCCAGCGTCTTCTCGGCCAGCTTGAAGCGGGCAACTTCCTCGAACTGTTCAAGTTCCTGCTCCACCCGAGATACCTCATCCTTAGCCGAATGATAGTTCGGGTGAAAATGTCCGAACCGCTGTGTCTCTTCGAACAGCTCCTTCTTGTTCTGCAGCTGTTTGACCATGGCCTGGATTTCCGGGTTACAATCTACCCGGCCTTTCCAGTATAAGTAATCCGACACTTCGGCCGATTGGTTAATCATGTCGCCTAATTCATAGGCGTATGTCAGCACTTCGGCCATATCGACCGTATTCAACTCCGCTACGCTCATGAACTTCAACTCTTTTCTACGTTAATGTTCTACCGTAAACAGTAGACTACCTTATCATAACATAACCACTTGCTCCAGCAGAAGAAGAATTTCTCAGCTCTGGAGGAATCAGCAGCTTCATTTCCTCCCAATCTCCCGGGTCCAGTTCCATTTCCGCATCACGAATCTGTGAATTGGAATCCAGCAGGCATCCGGAGACTCTCCAGGGATGTCCGCTGATCCGCCCGGGAATAAAGTCGCAAACTTCATCTCTTATGGAAAGCCGGACTTTAATCCCCCACTTCAGCGCCTGCTCCATCACCTTTTGGGCCGTGGAGCCATGATACTTCCGCCATTCCTTGATCCACATTTGCGGAACGTTTTCTTCACCTGTCCAATTGCTTTCATCCACTTCAGCTGAGGACAGCGGTAAGGGCTGATAAATAGCTTCTCCGCCAAGGATTCCCCGCTTGGGGTCCGGAGCCGGGAGAACGAAGTCCGCCACTGGCAGGCCGGGATCGCCTAGATCAAATAGTTTTTGCTTCACGCTGCCTTCCCTGCCGCCGATGATCCGCGGCGGGGCTATTCCGGCTGCCGCAAGCTCCTTGCGCACCTGCTCCACCTGATCTCCCTGCACGATAAAATGAAGCGGGCCTACACGGGTGAGGCTGCCGCCAAGCCGGGGATGAGCAGCAATATCCGCTCCATCTGCCTCACTGTTGCAGGACAACAGAATCACCTCGGAGAATGCCGTTCGGCCAATCCCCTTTGACCACTGTCTTAAAGATAGGTCCACCTGTTCCGGCAATCCCCCTTGTGCATGGGCAGCCAGCCAGGAAATCGCCGTCTCTGGCGGCAGTCCCTGTTCAGCAGCATGCTCCAGCCTTTCCCGGGTCAGCCTGAAGCTCCACAGATCATCACTATGCAGCAGCTCCGCGCAACCGCCAAGCGTCCAGCGGATAGTGTATGGCACTTCCGGCGGCACCAGTACCTCGAAATCCGGCTGAACAATAAACGACTGAAGGGAGGAATCTTGTAATATCTGCTTCTCCACAGGCGCTGGAGCATTCAGGTCTTCCACTGTCCCGCAGCCGGGAGCTGGTCTATCCGCAGTGAACCGATTCATGCAGCCGTCTCCTGCCTCCCCGCCTGGATCGGGCGAAGGCTTGGAGTCCGTCCAGCGGAAGCACCAGTCCCCGTAATCACTATACCCCAGCTCGCACCAGCCAAACCCGGCCAGAAAGCTAAACCAGGCCAGACAGGAGGCTTCGACTCCTGTTTCAGGATAATCTGCCGCAAGATTTAACTTATGCAACCTGTCCAGAATATCCGGCAGGGAGAACCATTGGCCAGGCGCGAACTCTCCAGCGGAAATACAGTATCGAAAATGCTGCCTGACTGGCTCCTGCAAGCCGTAGCGGTTCAAGATCAGGTTATACAAAATATCGTTCATCTGCAGCTCATTGAGCGCAAACCATTGATCCAGCCTTTCCATCTCCAGCATATAAGCCTCACTCTGCCGGCTGATCAGTCCAAGCATGAGCATAAGATCAACCATAACCATGGCTGTCAGAGGCTGGGGCTCAGCATAAGCATCTCCGGGAATCAGACCCCGTAAATGCTCTTCGCGCAAAGAGAGAAGTGCTGCCAGACGGCTGATATTCTTCTTGTGGATCACACCTTTGGCAGTCAGAGGCAATCCTTCACGCGCTGTGAACAGCAACGCACGAAACAGCTCACCCGGCAATCCGCTGCCTGCGGCAAGCTTGAGCATTACCTTGTCGCCTGCCACTGGCAACGGCCTCATGGAGAAGAAATGCTGGTGGATAGCTGCGAGCTGCCGCACGGGAATTTGATACAGCTTCTCCCCCCATATTTTCTGCCGCAGCTCCAGCACTCCAGCCTGACGAAGCTCCTTCAGTGCAAGCTGCTGCTCGGCGCGGCACAGGGTGGCAGGACGTAAACTGTCTGCCTTCTCTGCCGCAAAGGGCTGGGCCGCATGGACCGCGCATATCATTTTCAGCACTTCCTGCGCTTCGGGCGATAACCCGATCATAAAACCGCCTCCTCTTGCGTGTCCACGCCTCTGACGGCGTAATCGTAGCCTTGCTCGGTCAGAAACAGCCGCCGCCGCAGAGCAAAATCCTGTTCTCTGCTGTCCTCCGAGACAAGTGTATAGAAATACGCTTTATTCTCACCCGGCTTCGGGCGCAGAATCCGGCCCAACCGCTGGGCTTCCTCCTGCCGTGAACCAAAGGCTCCCGAAACCTCGATCGCCACCGAGGCATCTGGAAGATTCACGGCAAAATTGGCCACCTTGGAGACCACCAGCACCCGCAGCTGGCCTTCATTGAAGGCAGCATACAATCGGCTTCTTTCCCGCTGGGGCGTTTTCCCCGTGATCAAGGGCGCCTGCAGGCTTTCGGCCAGCAGCTCCAGCTGATCCAGGTATTGGCCGATGACCAGTACAGCAGCACCGGTATGGGACTTAATGATCTTAGCGGCAGCCGCTGCCTTGGCCGGATTCCCGGCAGCAAGCCGAAACTGTTCTTTTCCGCCAGCATAGATATACCTGCTCCTTAAGCCGGAGTCCATGGGTATCAACATCTCTACGCAGTCCACAGCGGCGATCCAGCCCTCTTTCTCCAGCGACTTCCAGGGCAGATCATAACATTTCGGCCCGATGAGGGAGAATACATCCCCTTCCCGTCCGTCTTCTCTGACAAGCGTGGCGGTAAGCCCCAGACGGCGGGTCGCCTGTATATCCGCCGTAGCCCGGAATACAGGTGCCGGAAGTAAATGGACCTCGTCATAAATGATTAGTCCCCAGTTCCGTTCATTAAACAGATTCATATGCAGAAACGGTCCGTCTTTGGCCCGGCGATGCGTCAGTATTTGGTAAGTTGCCACAGTGATTGGACGTACTTCTCTTTTCTCACCGGTATACTCCCCTACGGCATTTTCATCCAGATCCGTCCACCGCAGAAGTTCATCACGCCATTGTCCTACGGAGGTAGAGCTTGAAGTCAGAATCAGCGTCTCGCATTGCAGATCTTCCAACACAGCAAGACCTACAACCGTCTTGCCCGCCCCGCATGGCAGAACGACAACACCGCTGCATCCGCTACCCCCAATCCCCCGAAACGTACGGACAGCTTCCTGCTGATAATCGCGAAGTCCGAATGAGACTCCCGGTTCCAGCTCCAGCGCCTCCACTCCCCGCCAGGACAGACTCAAAGTCTGCCCTTCACGATAACCGGCATAATCAAGCACAGGATAGCCCAGCCTGGTCAGTTCCTGTTTCAGCATCCCGCGCTGTTCAACGGGACAGACGCTTTCCTGGAGGAGGTGCCTCCGCAGACCCAACGCCTGTAAGGAACTGTGCCCTTCCAATTCATCCAACAGTCCGGGTTGATTGGCACGTAAAATAATATAGCGGGGATCCCCCATATGAGCATACAGCCCCAAGCTGCCGTACCGGGACATCAGCTCACCAATCTCCTGCTCCAGTCCGGCAGGAAGCCCCCAGCGGGAGAGGTTTTTCAGGCTCGAAATAATGTTCTCCGCTGTATGACCGGAAGCGGCGGCATTCCAGAGCGACAATGGTGTAATCCGGTAGGTATGGTAGGCGGCAGGGCTTTTGACAAGCTCCGCATAATCCACCAGTGCAATTCTTGCCGCCTCAAACCCGGGATGAGCGCAATCCAGCAGAATTGTCCGATCTTTCCGGGTGATGCAGGACCCTGTTCCATTCATCGAATCCCCTCCTGTGCTTATGTCGTATTCAACCCTGAGCTGGAGTATGTATCCCGCCCGCAGGATAGCGGAAAAAGCCCATCTCCGCACCAGCGGACATGAGCTTCCCTTGTATTACTATTCAGTGCAGCTGCCGCTGCGAGATTTCGCTGAGCGCTTCTCCCGCTTCGTCCGCGAAGATACGCTTTACCGCCAAATCGCCAAGCGATACGATGCCGATCAGCTTCTTCCCCTGGACCACCGGCAGGCGGCGGATTTGTGCTGAAGCCATTAGTTCAGCCGCCTCATCCACAGATGCAGATTCGGAAACAGTGATGACCTCTTTGCTCATCACCGTTTCCACGGAGGTTGACCCTGAATGCTTGTCCGCATAACCTCTAAGCACAAGATCCCGGTCTGTAATTACGCCAATTAATGTTTCTCCATCATTAGAATCAACGACAGGAACAAATCCGGTGTCATAGTCTCTCATCTTAACGGCAACCTCATATAGATTATCGAGCAGTGTAACCGTAGCAGTGCGCGTGGTCATTACCTCTTTGACTGTCTTCATTAAACCTTCCTCCTGTCATATCGCTATGTTATACGGGAGTAGGTTTCCCAAATGTATTCAAATTATACGGCAAAAGATTATTCATTCAGACAAGAATCAGCCATCGCCACCAGCAGCTTGGCTCCATGCAGCATGGCCTCTTCGTCAAAATCGAATTTGCTGTGGTGATGCGGATAAACCGCCCCTTTATCCGGATTGCCAGCACCCACAAAGATGAAACAGCCGGGAATCTCTTTGACATAATACGAGAAATCCTCCGCCGGCATAAGCTTCTCCATATGGACAACCTCTGCGGAATCACCTAGTGCCTTAGGAGCCACGCGGAAAAAACGGTTGAATTCCGCTTCATGATTGACAAGCGGCGGGTACCCCATGAGGTAGTCAAGCTTGGATTCCGCACCATATGCTGCAGCTATAGAGGCTGTAAGCTCTTCAATTCTCCGCCGGATTAAGTACCGCGTCTCCTCATCAAACGCGCGCACCGTTCCGGTTATCCGGCAGCGTTCCGCGATGATATTCTGGGCAGAACCTCCCTGAATCGTTCCTACGCTGACAACAGCGGGACAGAGCGGATCAACGGAACGGCTGACAATGCTTTGCAGTGCAGTGACAAGCGCTGCACCAGCCACAATGCTGTCGATGGTGCGATGGGGCATGCCGCCGTGTCCGCCTCTGCCGGTAATATCAATAAAAAACTCATCCGCAGAAGCCATTAGCGGTCCGGGCGCACTGCCGATGGTGCCCAGTGGAAGCGGAGTCCATAGATGCAGACCATAGATAGCATCTGCCCCCTCCAGCACGCCTTCGGCAATCATGCCCTGCGCTCCGCCGGGGCAAATCTCTTCCGCCGGCTGGAACAGAAACCGCAGTTCTCCTGTGATCTCTTCACGGCGGTTGCTGTAATACGAAGCAGCGGCGAGTAGCATGGCTGTATGCCCGTCGTGGCCGCAGGCATGCATGACCCCTTTATTCTGTGAGGCATACTCGCTGCCGTTCTCCTCCGTGATATTCAGGGCGTCCATATCCGCGCGCAGAACCACAGTTTTGCCTGGCCGTGTTCCCTTAAGGATTCCTGTCAGTCCATAACCGGCTCCGCTTCTTCTTACCTCAATTCCGAATTCAGCCAATCTGGCCGCTACATAAGCTGACGTCTCCTTCTCCTGGTACGACAATTCCGGATGACGGTGCAGATGGCGGCGCCATTCCACCATTTCCGGCAGCAGCTGTTCAATTGCTAACCTGTCCATATTCACTCCATTCCCTTCTCCCGATAACCCGCTCCGGCCAAGACAGCAAGCGCTTCGCATCTTCATATCCCAGCCGCAAAGAGCTATATTTCTTTTATTGTAGCAGAAACGCAAAAAAGTGGGTATCTCCAGGCCCCGCCTGCCCTTGCGCAACCTTGGGAAACATACTATCATGAGGTAGACGTCTATAATTGCGATCAGAAATAATCATTATACTTCATAAAGGGGATATGTGCGCTATGATATTTGAGAACACGGGCCTCGTAGGATTGAAAAGCGATCTTCTCTATCTGGACGAAAGCGCGGCTAAGGCCGGGTTCATCCGCTGGCAATGGGAATACTATCGCGCCACTTACGACTGTAAGATCGAAGATCAGCAGAACGGCGGAGAATACTTCCTGCGGATCAATACGCGCGCTGTCGAAGGAAAGCTGGAAAAGCCGGAGACCATACTTACCATTGAAGCCGTTTACTTGGGTAAAGCAACCTTTCCCCATGGCCTGGAGTATACTTCCCCTGTGCCGCAGCCTGTACTGGACACTGCCGCCAAGCGGATACATGAACTGAAAGAGCTGTTGGAAGCTTGAGTAGCGTAAAGGGAAAGACAACCAAAAAAGTCAGCCTGCCCAAAAGAGGAACACCCGACTTCCAACTGCTTATTCTCACTTTGCTCCTTGTCGGCTTTGGACTGGTTATGGTTTTCAGCGCCAGCTCCAGTCTCACCCTGGCCAGTCATAAATTCGGCAATGATTCGTTGTATTTTGTAAAAAAACAAGTTGTCTTTGTCGTACTGGGAACCATCGTCATGTTTACGGTCATGAATATCCATTACAGCAAATTCAAAAAGTGGTACGTGCCCATCTTCATCCTTACCTTGATTCTGCTGCTTGTAGTGGCTTTTACGGAGCGTATCAACGGTGCAAAAAGCTGGCTGAGCATCGGGAAGCTGGGCATCCAGCCTACCGAGCTGGCCAAACTCTCAATTATCCTTTATTTATCTGCACTTATTTCCAAAAAAGGCGAGCGGCTGAGGGATTTGCGCACCGGTTATATTCCGGTGATGGTCATTGTGGGAATTGTGGCCGGTCTGATTATGATGCAGCCGGATCTAGGCTCCTGTCTTATTCTGATAGCTACCAGCGGGCTTGTCATTTATGCCGGGGGGGCCAGTATGAAGCATATTCTCGGTTCAATCGCCTTGCTAGTGCTGGGGGTTGGACTTGTAATGGGGGCAAAGACAGCGATTGATTCCTTGTCCCCGCCTACAAGTGAGAACATGGCCGCCAATGATTACAGAAAAGACCGGATTTCAGCCTTCCTGGATCCCTCTCAAGATGCTTCAGACAGCGGCTATAATATCATGCAGTCTTTGATTGCCCTCGGAGAAGGCGGAACTACAGGCTCCGGATTTGGACAAAGCGTGCAGAAACTTCATTACCTGCCATATCCGTATACTGACTTTATATTTGCGATAATCGGGGAGGAGCTTGGGTTTGTTGGAACCTCGATCTTTCTCCTGCTGTATCTGTACTTTATCTGGCGAGGCATTCTGATTGCACTCAGGTGCACCGATCCCTTCGGCACACTCGTCGGCATCGGAGTCATGGGGCTGATTGCCATCCAGGCCTTTGTCAACATCGGCGGGGTGACGAAGACGATTCCGTTGACGGGGGTAACCCTGCCTTTCATCAGCTATGGAGGTTCCTCTCTGCTTGTTTCCATGCTGTGCATGGGAATCATGCTCAGCATTTCGAGAGAAACCAACCGTCCCGCCAAGGAGGAGGTCACGAAATCTGTAACCACCGTCAGAGGTATCCGGGCCCGCTAAGGGTACATAGAAGGATAATTTATAGAGTGAAGCATATAAATTATTATACAAAAAGGCAGTCCGGAGAGAACCTCCCGGACTGCCTTTTTGTCATGCCCCGCGACTCACTTGGAGAGACGGGAATAACCGCTTACGAAATTTCGTCATTCTTAAAGGCTACGCCTTCTACTTTGACATTAACCTCAACAATATGAAGCCCTGTCATGCTCTCCACTGCTTCGCGCACATTCTGCTGAAGCATCCGGCATACCTCGTGGATCGGAGTTTCATAGAGAACAATAATACGCAAATCAACGGCTGCTTCAAGCTGTCCCACTTCAACGGTAACACCCTTTTGCACGTTTTTACCGCTCAGACGCTTAGCCCAGCCTTCTGACAAGCCGCCTGACATGGCCGCAATTCCCGGAGTCTCCAAGGCAGCCAAGCCGGCAATTTTCGAGACGACATCATTTGATATCCGTATGTTTCCCATTTCCAATTGAAGTTGTTCCGCCATGCCATATCCCCCCTACACTCATTATCAATTATTGTAATTCGAAAACAGGCTAAAAAGCAAATGACATTCTATCATGCCCGTTTACACACTGGATCAATTTGGTTATATTGAATTATGAATTCAACCTACATATACAAGACTGGAGTGTGCCACACTTGAAAAAATGGATTTCACCTTCGCTAATGGTCATTACTTTCCTACTTAGCGCAATTGGTCACTATGCAGATTGGGACCACACCCTTCAGTTCGTGGTATCTGCCATCGCCGTTATTTTTGTGGCAGGTTTCCTGGGCCGGGCCACAGAAAGCGTAGCCCATTACGCCGGTCAGCGGCTTGGAGGTTTTCTTAACGCAACCTTCGGCAATGCGGCCGAACTGATCATCGCCTTCTTCCTGGTCAAGGAAGGGCTGTATGACATGGTTAAAGCCTCTCTCACCGGTTCGATCATCGGTAATCTGCTGCTCGTTCTCGGGCTCAGCATCTTTGCCGGCGGCATGAAATTCAAGGTTCAGAATTTCAATGTCACATTGGCCGGGCTGAACGGTTCCTTGATGATCGTGGCCGTCATTGCCTTGTTTGTTCCCGCCATGTTCTTCAACACCCACTCCATCACGGAGAAGGACACCGATGTGCTAAGTCTTGTTGTCGCTGGGCTGCTTATCGCTGCTTATATCGCCTGGCTGGTCTTCTCCATGATAACACACAAGAAATACTTGGAGGATGTCACTGTGGACGGCGACGAAGAGCTGCCGAACGAGCACGCGCCCATCTGGTCGAAGAACAAATCCATTCTCTATCTTGTACTGGCTACAGTGATGGTCGCTTTCGTCAGTGAATGGCTGGTGGGTACACTGGAGACCTTAACCGAACGTTTCGGGTTCAGTGAGCTGTTCGTTGGTGCATTCCTTGTGGCGATTATCGGTAACGCCGCGGAGCACAGTGCCGCGATCATGCTGGCGATGAAGAACAAGATCGGCGCCGCCGTGGAGATCGCCGTCGGCAGCAGCCTGCAGATTGCCTTGTTCGTAGCCCCCGTTCTGATCTTTGCCAGCTACTTTATGGGCGATACGATGGATATTGTGTTCACCATCATCGAGATCGTCGCCATCGCCGTCTCTGTGTTTATTGCTAAATCGATCATACAGGACGGTGCGACCAACTGGTACGAAGGACTTCTGCTGCTCGTTGTTTATATGATTCTAGGTGTCTCTTTCTACCTGGTATAAGGTTGACCCCCGCCGGAAGCTGCTACACTTCATACAAAACAAAAAACGCACATGAGCGGCCCGGCGGTCCTCATGTGCGTTTTTATAAATGGTTAGAGACTTGGCTTACAGCTCGCGCTCTTCCGCCTTCTTATTCAGAGCTTCGTACAACACGGCCAAATTGCGTTCCAGCTCGCTCAGCACAAGCTTGCCCGTTTGCTCAGGCACCAGTCCCGCTCTGACCGCAAAATCGACCTCTTTGGAGAAGCCGTACATCTGGGTATCCAGCACTTCCTCATAGAGAGGGCAGTAACGAGTCGCCAGATTCTCCATCTGCACTTCGATGAGCTTCTGAATTTTATCGGCATCTTCTTGTAGAAGAGTGATCGCTTTAAGATTAAGCTGTTCCTGCAAATCCGATGAAGTCATGCATTTTCCCCCCCATGTCCAAAAGTTACAGCTGCAAATGCTATTTAGTTTAATATTAGTCGAAATCCGAACCCAATACAAGAATTCAGTTTTTAATATATATAAAAACGCCCCACCGCAAGGGCAGGACGTCTTCGGAAATAGTAGATTACTCCGCAACAACTGTAAAATTCAAACCGTGTTTGGCAAAAACTTCACTCATTGCTTTTTTCGCTTCTTCGGCATCTGTGCCATGAACATGAAGCTCGTAGCTTTGGCTGGAGACCAGAGTAGTGAACAACCCAAGAATACTCTTAACATCAATATACTTGTTGTCCGCTTGAAGAACGATAGAAGAGTTGAACTGGCTTGCCGTTTGGGCAATATCCACGATTGCCGCATTGTTACTGGACATAGGAATCCCTCCGCAACTTGATTATGGAACAAAGTCTTTTCTAATCAATTCCATGATACATTGAATCCGCTTACTCGCGCAAGGTGTTTTCTTTTTATTACATCTTATTTCAGGTTTTCCGGGTTCAGACCTTGAAGTTCCGGAATAACGAAGATACCATCCTTGCGGATCAGCACATCATCAAAATAGATTTCTCCGCCGCCGTATTCCGGACGCTGAATCAGCACCAGATCCCAGTGAATGGACGAGCGGTTGCCATTATCAGTCACATCATAAGCCTGGCCCGGGGTGAAATGCAAGCTGCCGGCGATTTTTTCATCGAACAAAATATCCTTCATCGGATGGAGAATGTAGGGGTTGAAGCCAATGGCAAATTCACCGATATGGCGTGCGCCGTCGTCGGAATCCAGAATTTCGTTCAAGCGAACCGTATCATTGCTGGACGCTTCGACAATTTTGCCGTTCTCGAATTTGAATTTTACATTTTCAAAAGTCACACCGTTATAAAGTGTCGCAGCGTTGTAGCTGATCGTGCCGTTGACGGAATCACGAACTGGAGCGCTGTAAACCTCGCCGTCGGGGATGTTTTTTTGGCCGGAGCATTTCTCTGCACCGATGCCCTTAATGGAGAACGTGAGCTCTGTTCCAGGTCCCGCGATACGCACCTTATCGGTTGCACGCATCAGCTCAGCAAGCGCATCCTGCGCTTTGTCCATTTTGGCATAATCCAGGTTGCACACCTCGAAGTAGAAGTCTTCAAATGCTTCCGTAGTCGTATTCGCCAGTTGGGCCATGCTCGCATTAGGATAGCGCAGAACTACCCATTTGGTGTGCTTCACGCGTTGTTCACTATGTACCGGGTGGGAATATAGGGAATTGTACAGCTTCATATTCTCTTCCGGCACATCAGCCAGATCATTGACATTCTCTCCTGCACGGATACCGATATAACAATCCATTTGCTTCATCCGGTTCAGATCAATCTCGGCCCAGGTCTGCAGACTCTCACGGGTAGCATATTGAAGCATGCTGCGCAGAACAGTCCGGTCCGTCAGCTGCACGAATGCGTTGCCACCGGCTTTGCCGACTTCCTCCACAACAGCTTTAATTAGATCTCTTTCGCTGCCGATCATTTCAACGAGCACGTTCTCGCCCGGCTGCACATTTACGGAATACCCTACAAGGTTTGCCGCAAGCTTCTGAATTCTTGGATCCTTCATTCTTCTCTCTTCCTTCCTCATCACTAAAAATAAGCATACTATTCTATTGTAGCACGCCAGCTTAAGAGCGCAAGATCTCATGGTCAGTCAGCTCTGCTTCACCGGTAACCATAAAAATCAACTTTGGTGATGTAGGTTTCTTCGGCGTCACTTCCTGCAGCAGATGGATAGTTTACCTTCCGGGTCCAGGTCAGCCGCTTGGGCAGATTGCGCTTCACATCCACCTTCAGATAATACACCGATGAAATTTCGGCTTGCTTGAGCCTCTGCCGCAGCTCCTCGTCCTTCTGCTCCCATAATGCCATCATTGCCTCATTGACCTGTTTGGGCTTGCCTGCGGCCTCCTGTGGCTTGCTGTCACCGGACGGACGGATCAGCAGCATCTCTCTCTCCAGTTCGGCAGACAGCTGTTTCCTTGCCTCTCCTGGTGTCAGCTCGATCCGAAGTTCTTTGGTCCCTCTGGCGGCTCCTGCCCGCTTCGTTACCTTTTTCTCATTGCCCTCCAGTTCTTCCAGCTGAAGCAGCGGATTGAGCGCAGGAAGCGGATTACCGGCATTCGCTGCTGGAGTACCGGTCAGCATTGTCCATTCCCCATCTTTTTTCTCCAATTGCGTGTAGTATGCCTCGGGAGTTTGTCTCTGTTCAATCTTTTTCAGACCAGCTTTAGCCGCTGACTTGGTCTTCCCATTCTCATCCGGCAGCAAAGTATACAGACTTACCTTGTTGTGATCTGCAACCTTTCCACCATAATAGAGCGCTGATTGCTCAACCGGCTTCCCTCCCAGCAGTAATGCAGCAGCACCTTCAAAGGATACTCCGTCCGTACCATCCATCCCGGCCAGAACGAGACTCAGCTCCTGGTCAGCAGGCTTATCCGAAATGGCCCCACAGCCGCTGCATAGCAGGCAATATAAAGATAGAACTACAAGGATCGTCTCGCGCCGCCATAAAGGTAATTTCATCGTGTTCAAGCCTTTCCCGGTCAAATGTAGTTGCTCCTACAAATTCACCCGGAGGCGGAGCCGAGGCCAAATAGAAGTACCCGGGTGAACAATTAATAATAGGTTCCCCCTGCTGCCCGGGCTTATACTTTGATATATTTTTCAAAAAAAAGAATCCCCGCCGTCAGGCGAGAGGATTCTTTGCCGTATTATCCACTTTCTTGGTATCAATGACAACCTGATTGCGGCCGTTATTCTTCGCTTCGTAAAGTGCCATATCGGCCCTGTAGAACAGCGACTCCACACTCACCCGTTCATCTGTCCAACTCCATTCCGCGATGCCGCAGGATACAGTAACACGAGGCTCGGTCTCACCCATTACCCGCTTGCGGATCCGTTCGGCTACATAAAAAGCCTGCTGCACCCCCAGCTGCGGCAAATAGACCGCCAGCTCCTCCCCGCCCCATCTGGCAGCGATATCGCCTTGGCGGATGGAGGACTTCACAATTTCGCTCACCTGCTTCAGAATTTTGTCCCCCTTCTGATGGCCATAGGTATCATTGACCGTCTTAAACTGATCAATATCAACGACAATCAAAGAACCGCAGAAGTCCGACGTCTGCCTCTCCTTGATCTCCTCATCCAGGTAATGGCGGGCATAAAGACCGGTGAGACTGTCACGGTTGGCCAGGAACCGCACCTCAGCATGCAGCCGGGCGTTTCCTACAGCAAGCCCGATGTGGCCCGCCATCGCCTGCAGCAGCCTAAAGCTGTCATAGGAGAAGAAATACGGTTCCCGGTGGGCAAGCATAATTGCACCGCGTACTTCTCCGCCTACATTAAGGGGGGTGGCAATCAGCGACTGCGAGCAAGTTGCGTCCATGAGCTTCGAAGAGGGTCCCGGCGTATTTAAATAGTCCGACAAAATGATCGGCTCACCTGTAGTGTAGACATTGCCTCCCAGCCCCTGCCCTACTTCTATAAGTTCATTGCGCAGCGGAAGATGATTGCAGGCAATCGCCTCCAGCCCGCCTTTCTCTTCATTCATATGCAGAATGCAGCAATAATCGGCAGCAAACATCTCCAGCAGCTCTTCAAAGGCATACTGAAAAATATCACCGAGCCGCAGGCTTTGGTTCAAACGCTGTGTCATTTCATTGCTCATACGCAATTCACGAATAAGCTGGTTGGAGCGTTCATACAGCTTGGCATTCTCAAACGCTGTCCCGGCCGTATCGGCAACCATCGAGAGGAAACGCAGGTCAACCTCCGAAAAAACCGGTTTATCCATAATCATATGGAAGACACCGTACACGCCCTGCTTCCCTCCGAGCGGGAGGCCGACCTCCACATGCTGACTGTCCTCGCGCCCGGCATGCAGTGCTACCCGGCCGTCCTTGAAGGCACGCGCGCAGACATCATCACTATCCCAAAGCAGCGGAAGCGGCTTTACCTGCGGATGCGTGCTGCGGTGGTCCTGTGACATAAACAGCTCCAGTCTGGCACCCGGATACATCGCGGCAATACTCTCAATGACCTCGGTAAGTACGGCATCAACATCAATGTTGTCGTGCATCCGCTGGACAATCTGGAACAGGAGCGAACGGCGGATACTCTCCCGCTCGGCATGCTGGTACACTCCCGCTAGATCTGATACAAAAACATGCTCAAACCTGCGGTAAAAGCAGGTCTGGAAATGCATGGCCATTGCTTCAGCCGTATTCTTTCCACCCTGCTCATACTCCACGGCAGTCATGGAACAGGCAAGCAGAGCAAAGATTTCCCGTTGACCTCGGGTAAACACCGGCAAGGTCAAAAGGTACACAGCTTGTCCGTTCTTCTGCTCCGGGACGGCATTGGCCTCTCCGGAAAGCAGGCTTAGCCCTGCGGCTTCCGCCCATTGCGCATCCCAGCCCTCCTCCCGGATATTGCCGGCATCTGAGTCTAAAGGTTCAATCCATTTCCCTTCAGAATCCAGCAGACCCCAGTTCCATGATTCCGCGAAGGGAGGAACAGCCAGTCCACGCCAGTCCCCGAAGCTTTCCGCAATCAAATTGGCTGCATACGGGAAATCATAGGATACAATATCCGTTTCCCTGAGCCATGCGGCGGGATCTATCATATCTCCGCTTGATTGCATAGTGTCCTGCAACAGCATACGAGTGTCTTTGCGGCCGTATGCTTCCTGAACTGACATAAGCGGATCCCCTTTGCGTCTCATATTATTAATCTTCCGATAACATCTAATTAGCTATATTTTACTCTCTTTTTTCCTGTATTGCATTATATTTTCCTGATTTCAGGGATTTTTTTTAGGACCAAAGAACTAACGACAAAGATAGACAAAATCTCCTTAAAGATGCACTTGACTTTAACTGTTGTTTTCATATAATATTTATTGTTGAACAAGACTGTAAGAAGTCTTAATTGGGCGTAACGTTGTGTCACCCTCTACGCATTTCGTTACTGCCAGGGCAGCGGCTGAACTTCCCTGGCAGTGTGAAACCATTTGACGCTTTCACGGATACGGATTGCGGCGCAAATAGGCCCTACAATGAAATTTCAAATATAAAGGAGTCTACTATAACATGGCACGTTACACCGGACCTAAATTCAAACTCAGCCGCCGTCTGGGCATTTCCCTTAGCGGTACAGGCAAAGACCTGAAACGCCCTTTCCCACCAGGACAGCATGGCGCTAACCAACGCAGAAAAGTAAGTAACTACGGAATGCAGCTTTTGGAAAAACAAAAACTGCGCCACATGTACGGCTTGGGCGAAAAGCAGTTTAAAACTCTTTTCACTAAAGCACAAAAGATCCAAGGTATCGCGGGCGAAAACTTCATGTTCCTGCTCGAAAGCCGCCTGGACAACCTGGTTTACCGTCTTGGTTTCGCTAACTCCCGTGCAGGCGCACGTCAGTTGGTATCCCACGGACACGTAACTGTTAACGGCAAAAAAGTCGACATCGCTTCTTACCGTGTAAGCGTGGGCGACGTTATCGGCCTTCGCGAAAGAAGCCGCGCTATGACTTCTATCAAAGAAGCTTTGGAAAACCGCTCCCACCTTCCAGCTTACCTGGAATATGCTGACGGATCTTTCGAAGGTAAATACATCCGTTTGCCAGAACGCGCTGAGCTGTCCCAAGACATCGATGAGAAACAAATCGTCGAGTTCTACAACCGTTAAGATTTCGCGAACAGCGAATGCAAAGCAAAGCCTCCGGAGAATTCCGGAGGCTTTTTTGTATGCTTGTTCTTGTGCCAGGCGAGATAATTCTATTTAACAAGTCTTTTCCATTCCTTCTTAATTAGCTTCTGTGGTAAATTCAGGATAACTACTGAATCGGAGGAACCTGAATGCATCTAATAAAAGATAATTTAGTCATTCGTGAAGCAACTGCCGACGATGCGCAAACATTGTGCAACTGGTGGAACGATGGAATGATCATGGCCCATGCCGGATATCCGGAAGGTCTCGGTACTACAGTCCAAGAGACTCTGGATATGCTTCAGACCGCTAACGGCTGCAACCATCGCCTGATTCTGGAAATTGATGATGTGGCCATTGGGGAAATGAACTTCAGAATATTAGCCGGGCACTGTGCAGAGATTGGCATTAAAATCTGCAACTTCAATCACCATAATCAAGGATTCGGGAGTGCGTTTCTTACAATGCTTATCAGCTACCTGTTTAAGCAGATGAAGATTCAAAAAGTCATACTGGACACCAACCTTAAGAACTACAGGGCGCAGCATGTTTATGAGAAGCTCGGCTTTCGCAAAGTTGCGGTTCATCATGACTCCTGGAGAAATCAGTTCGGGGAACTGCAATCCTCAGTTGACTACGAGTTAACTAAAGAGAATTATGAAATGGAAGTTTCGGCAGATTAGACTGCATTATGCCATTTACCCCTAATCTAGGGTTAATTTGGCAAATTTTCGCTTGCCTACCTGGATAATGTCGCCCTCCTGAGGCTGGATTTCTCCGTTCGGATCCTCCTGCTTCACCCCGTTCAGCTTCACTGAGCCCTGCTGGATCGAACGTTTAGCTTCGCCATTGGAGCCTGCAAAACCAAGCAGCGTTAACAGCGTGACCAGCTTGATTGTGCCGCTCAACAGCTCTTTAGCCGGTATGCAGATTGTCTCAATATCCTCCGGGAGCGCACGCTGCTGGAATACCGTAATGAAGTGCTGCTGCGCGGCCTCCGCGGCTGCTGTTCCATGGTACATTCGTACTAATGTATATGAAAGACGCATTTTGACATCCCGCGGATGGGCCGTCCCGTCGGCCAGACCCGCTTTCAAGGCAGCGAACTCCTGATTGCTGATATCTGTAGCCATTTCGTAGTATTTCAGCATCATCTCGTCCGGCACGGACATCGCCTTGCCATAGATTTCATTAGCCTCTTCATCAATGCCGATGTAATTCCCCAGACTCTTGCTCATCTTCTGCACACCGTCGATTCCTTCCAGCAGCGGCATCAGTATAACAGCTTGCGGTTCCAGGCTATATTCCTTCTGCAGTGTACGGCCCATCAGCACATTGAACTTCTGGTCCGTGCCTCCAATCTCTACGTCCGTCTTAAGAGCAACGGAATCCATCCCTTGCATCAGCGGGTAGAAAAATTCATGAATGCTGATGGCCTGTCCGCCCTGGAAGCGTTTGGAAAAATCGTCGCGTTCCATCATCCGGGCTACGGTTACTTTTGCCGCCAGTTTTACAACATCTGAGAAGGACATCGGGCTGAGCCATTCCGAGTTGCAGAAGATCTTTGTTTTCTCCGGATCAAGAATCTTGTAAATCTGCTTCTTGTAGGTCTCTGCATTACGCTGCACATCTTCTTCGCTAAGCTGCCTCCGCGTCTCGGATTTGCCCGTAGGATCACCGATACGTCCGGTAAAATCTCCGATAACCAGCTGCACCTGATGCCCTAGCTCCTGGAACTGGCGCAGCTTATGAATCACAATGGTGTGTCCCACGTGAATATCCGGCGCCGACGGATCAAGACCCAGTTTGATCTTTAGCGGAATACCCGCAGCGACGGATTTGATCACTTTTCGCTTCATTTCCTCCTCCGGCACTATTTCCACGGCACCGCGCGTGATCACTTCCATCTGACGCTCAACTTCCTGCTGTTGGTTGATTGAAAGCTCTTCCCATGTCATTCCCTTATTCCTCCCAGTTTTTCAGCACTAATCATTCCAATGAACGCAAAAAGAGCCTCTCATTCATCCCAAGGGACGAGTAAGAGGCTCGCGGTACCACCCTAATTAAAGATTTGCCGTGCCGGAGCACAAGCATTCTCTTTCACTTCATTGCCATAACGGGCTTGCACCCGGTCCAGGACTACTGAACAAGCGAAATGCGCTTGTAGTTCCTCCGGACAGCTCCAGACTGTAATTCAAAGGGGCCTGCTGCCGGTTCGCACCACCCACCGGCTCTCTGAAACACATGGCTTTCCTTCTACTGATGTCTTTCTACGCTTTTCGAATATCCAATTGAGTAAACTTATACCATAGGACCTTTTAAAAAGTCAACACCTCATGAATTCGACTTTCAGGCAGAAGCGCATTCAAATACGCCAAATTGTGCTATAATAGTTCCGTTAAAAGGAGGATTATCGTCGATGGTTGAGGAGAACAAAAAGAAGACCGTAAAACAGCATCCACCCCGAAGATCCTGGCTCCGCAGGTTTGGTTCAGTCGTTAAGTGGATGTTTATACTCGGCATACTCGGCATTCTGTTTGCTGGTGGTGCCTTGGCAGGCTACATAACTTCCATTGTGAAAGATGATCCTGTGCGCACCGAGGAATTGATTCAACAGCAAGTCAGCTTGAACGCCGTGACCGGGTTTGCCTATTTCCGGGATGGGCAACCGATCGGTCAGCTTCGAACCGAAGAAGACCGCAGGCTAATTGAATTCAACGATATTCCACAGCTTGTGATTGATGCAGTCCTCGCTATAGAGGACAATAACTTCTATGACCATAAAGGAGTGGATTTCAGCAGTACCCTTCGTGCCGTCAAGCAGAAGCTGCTCAACGAATCGGTCCAGACCGGGGGCAGTACGCTTACCCAGCAGCTCGCAAGACGTGTATTTCTGAATCTGGACCGTACGGAAGACCGCAAAGTGAAGGAAATCCTGCTCTCCCTGCGGCTTGAACGTTTTTTATCCAAACAGGAAATTATTACGGCATATCTTAATAAGGTTCCCTTTGGGAACGGCTCCAACGGTTATAATGTGTTCGGTATCAAAGCCGCATCAAAGGGAATCTTCGGCGTGGAGGACCTGGAGAAGCTGAATGTTGCGCAAGCTGCCTATTTGGCCGGTCTGCCCCAGCTTCCTTCCAAGTATTCCGCGTTTAACGGAGTGGGTGAATTTAACGAGACGGCGTTTAACAGAGCCATGGATCGCCAACAGCTCGTACTGCGGCGGATGCTGGAAGAGAATAAAATCACTTCCTCCCAGTATGATGAAGCGCGCCTCTTTGACATCAAAGGCTCTCTGGCACCGCATTCTAAGAAGGCCTATGCTACATTTCCTTACTTGATGCTGGAAACCGAACGCAAGGCGGCAGAGATCCTACTGTCGATCAACGAAGACAAGAAAGAAGCGAAAGATACCACGAGTCCGGCAGAAGACACAGTGCTTCTGGAGGAAGCCCGTCAGAAGCTAATGACCGGCGGATACCGTGTATACACTACGATTGACAAAAAAGTATACAGCGCTATGCACAGCGTCTCCGAGAACAGTGATAATTTCACAAAAGACAGCAAGGCGAGAGGCAAGGAACAGACAGCCGGGATGATGATTGAGAACAAGACCGGAGCCATCCTGGGGATGATCGAAGGCCGGGACTTCAACATTGAACAGATGAACTATGCTACGCAGATGGTCCGTCAGCCCGGCTCGACCATGAAGCCGATTGCTGCTTATCTGCCTGCACTTGATGCGGGTCTGATCCAGCCTGCCGGCATACTCGACGATGCTCCAATCATACTGAAGGATGGCTCCAAGGGATTCCACATCCCGAAGAATGCCAATAACCGTTATCAGGGTCTGGTTACCGCCCGCTATGCACTTAACAAGTCTTTGAACATTCCTGCGCTCAAGCTGTTTAATGAGAAGGTTGGCATCAAAGACTCCTGGGCCTTTTCCAAGAAGCTGGGGATTACAACCATCCAGGATGAAGACTACAGTGCAAAAACCGGTGTAATCGGCGGTCTGCGTTATGGTGTATCCGTCGAGGAACTGACCAATGCCTACTCCTCCATCGCGAACAATGGCGCTTTTACCGATGCCTACATGATCGAGAAGATCGTCGATTCGGAAGGGAAAGTCGTTTACCAGCATAAGGTCAATCCGGAGCAGGTCTACTCCAAACAGACGGCATACCTCATGACGGATATGCTGCGCACAGTCATTACCAACGGAACTGCCAGCACTGTCAGAAAGAATTATAAACACTTCAAGGACGTGCCGATTGTCGGAAAAACGGGTTCTACCCAGAATTACGGCGATGTTTGGTTTATGGGCTATTCACCTGATGTCACTCTCGGAATGTGGGTTGGCTATAAGGAGCAGATCAATACGCTCCAGGGAGATGCCCAGAAACGGCAGGCCCAGACGTTATGGACCAAGGTCATGAATGCTGTTATTAACAAGCGGCCTGAGCTGTTCGTAACGAAAGAGTTCAGTAAGCCTGACGGCATCGTCAAAAAGACGGTTTCGGCATATAGCGGCAAGCTGCCTACCTCTTTAACCGACAAGTTTACTACAGACATATTCAATGCCAAGTATGTTCCGACGGAAAGTGATGACGGAATATCCAAAGCCAAATACATCACATACAAAGGCGTGAATTATATCCCGCTGGAAGGAACCCCTGAGGATTTCCTAAAGGAGAAGATCGTGGTGAAACGCGAGAAGCCGATTCAGGATCTGGTCAAGGAGCTGCTCGCTGCTTTCCCTGCAATGAAAGAGCACAAGGATTTGTCATATTATATGCCGGCTGATGCCAAAACCGATTTCCCGACCGAGGTTGATCCGCGTGTCGACGACGGTACGGCTCCTGCTGCTCCAGGCGAAGTAAGTGTGTCCTACAACAGCGGCAAAGCTGTAATCAGCTTTACGCCTAGCAGCTCATCAGACGTTGTAGGCTACCGGCTGTACCGTTCCATGAAAGGAGGCCCATTCAAGAAACAGCTTGTACTGTCAGCCGGTGAAGGCAACTCTTTCTCATCGGGCACACCTTCCAGTGTGAATGCCACCTTCTACGTGGCCGCCGTTGATGTAGCCGATCATGAGTCAGCTTCCGGCAGTGTAGCCGGAGGGGCTACCCCGACTCCCGAAGCGACACCTACTCCGACAGAACTGCCGGGGACAGAACCAACACCGGAAGGGGAGACTATACCGGGTGCCACCGAAGATCCCGGTATGATCATCGTTCCGCCAGTGAACGGAACGGAGACACCTCTTGACAGCGGAAGTGGAAGTAACGCTGCCGGAGGAAATGCTACCGGCAACGGTCAATAAACGCTTTAGCGGATTGCCTGAGGCAATCCATACAGAACAGCAAAAACACCGTTTCCGCGGATTCGCGGGAAACGGTGTTTTTTGTTATGCTGCCGGCATGGCTTAGTCCTCAATGGTCGACAAATCCCCTTCAGGCAGATGCAGCTCCCAGGCTTTCAGCACCCGGCGCATAATTTTGCCGGAGCGTGTCTTGGGCAGCTTATCTTTGAATTCGATCTCCCGGGGTGCTGCATGAGCGGATAAACCGGCTTTGACAAAAGCGGCGATCTCTTCCTTAAGCTCCGTGGTCGGGTAATAACCTTCCCGCAAGGAAATAAACGCCTTGATGATCTCTCCCCGCAGCACATCAGGTTTGCCGATGACCCCAGCCTCGGCTACCGCCGGATGCTCTACCAGCTTGCTTTCCACCTCAAATGGACCAATCCGTTCACCAGAGGAATTGATTACATCATCTATCCGGCCCTGGAACCAAAAATAACCATCCTCATCCATATAGGCTGAGTCACCCGAGATATACCATCCCGGAATCCGGAAATACTCGTCGTATTTGGCCTTATTGTTCCAAATGGCACCCATCATGGACGGCCAGGGTGTTCGTATCGCAAGATTGCCCATAGAATACGGCGGCAGCACATTGCCCCGGTCATCCAATATCGCTGCTTCAATGCCCGGCAGCGGACGTCCCATGGAACCCGGCTTAATATCCATCCTCGGGTAATTGCAGATTAACTGCGCGCCTGTCTCTGTCATCCACCACGTATCATGAATGCGCTGATGATAGAATTTGTCACCCCAGCGGACAACTTCCGGATTTAACGGTTCCCCTACGGATAGCACATGGCGCAGGCTGCTTAGGTTGATGCCCTCCAGGCTAGCCTCCCCTGCTCCCATCAGCATGCGGAAAGCGGTAGGTGCACTGTACCATACAGTAACTGCGAACCGCTCAATCGTCTTGTACCAGTCCTGCGGGCTGAAACGCCCGCCCCGCACCACATTGGTTACTCCGTTCAGCCAAGGGGCAAAGATGCCATAAGAAGTACCGGTGACCCAGCCTGGATCGGCCGTACACCAATAGACATCATCAGGCTGCAGGTCCAGTACAATTTTGCCGCTATAATAGTGTTGGATCATTGCTCTTTGTACATGATAGACACCTTTGGGTTTACCTGTGGAACCCGAGGTGTAATGCATAATCAGCCCGTCATCCAAACTGAGCCACTCGGGCTCAAGTTCAGCTGAAGCTGCCACCATCTCTTGTTCAAAGCCCAATAGCCCCTGCTCCACATCGGTTGCACCGCCGACAACAATAATATGGCGCAGTTCCGGCAGCTCACTCTGCTTCACCCGGTGCAGCAGCTCCGGTGTAGTCACCAGCGCCACTGCGCCGCTGTCCTCAAGCCGGTCCTTAACCGCCGTTTCCATAAATGCCTCGAATAGCGGACCAGCCACTGCTCCGATCTTAAGAATACCCAGCAGACTGAAATACAGCTCCGGCTTCCGCGGCATAAAAATAAAGACGCGGTCTCCTTTACCAATGCCGTGCTTGCGCAGAACGTTGCCGAACCGGTTGGAGCGTTCCTGCAAATCGGAAAAGGTATATCTTTCCTCTCTCGAAGAATCGCTGTAAAGTAAGGCGGTTGACGCCCCACGGCCTTCCTGCACATGACGGTCCACGGCTTCATGGGCCATGTTTACCTTACCGGTACTATACCAGGAGAAGTCCTTCTCTACATCCTCCCACCGGAATTCGCTGACTGCCTGGGAATAATCCGCCATATTTGCGTTTTGCACGCGGCCCGGCAAAATTTCGCTGTGGACTTGCCCCATTACTATTGCCTCCCTTACTAGTTTGATTTAAGCTTTAAGGGCGAGATTCATTTCCATGAAAATCCTGTCAATGTATTAAATGTGAAGTTTTTATGTCGGAATTAGTATATCACAGCAAGCGGTTACATTCCATATTTTAGTTAAGCGAAGGGAGCCCATTCATGGAGCACCGCAAAATCCGCGTTTCCCATACCTTTGTATATAACAGCAAGAACATTACAGTCAGTGGACCTTTATCTCCTGGCCTGCTGGAGGGCCTGCATATGCATCCTGATCTGGATGCCTTCCGCAAACCAAGCGAACAGCTGGAAGCGCTCATAGACATCGCAGGCCTGCCTGAGGGGCGGGTGATCGCCGCTGTTGAGGACCAAACTGTTATAGGCTATGTAACCTTTCACTATCCGGATGAAATGGAGCTTTGGTCACAGGGGGGAATGATGGATCTTATTGAGCTGGGGGCTGTAGAGGTAGCTAACGGATATAGAGGGAGCGGGCTTGGCAAGCTGTTAATTTCCACCGCCTTTGAGCGGGAACAGTTGGAGAACTGCATCGTATACACCACGGAATATTACTGGCACTGGGACCTGAAAGGCAGCGGGCTTGATGTATGGGCCTACCGGAAAATGATGGAGAAGCTGATGAAAACCGTAGATATGGTATGGTATGCTACGGATGATCCGGAAATCTGCTCTCATCCGGCCAACTGCCTTATGGTCCGTATCGGACGGGAAGTTCCGATGTCGTCTCAGGAAACCTTCGACAGAGTGCGCTTCAGACAGCGCTTTATGTATTAGGATAACCCGCTCTGCAGATCACATTGCCTTCAGCATATATTCAAGTATGGCATGGGAACGCTCGGAAGCCTCTACTGTGAATTCGTGGTAATTGACATTCGCTGAACCGTCAGCCTTATCTGACATTGAACGGAGGATGACAAAGGGGATTTCATTCATGAAACACACCTGAGCAACAGCAGCCCCTTCCATCTCGGCGCAGGCGCCGTTCAGCTCCAGCCGCAGCTTGGCGACCAACTCCGCACTGGCTATAAATTGATCACCGGACAATACAACTCCGGTCACCGATTGCTGCTTAAGGTCATGACAGGCTTGTTCAGCAAGCTGCACCAGTGTTTGATCTGCCGGAAAGGCGGAAATCTCCTGATAAGGAATAACCCCTCTGGGGTATCCCAATGCAGATACATCCATATCATGCTGAATACACTGCGAAGAGATCACGATATCACCGATGTCCAGTCCAGGATGGACTGCACCTGCTACTCCTGTGAACAATACCCGCGAGACGCCGAAGGTGTCCAGCAGAATTTGCGTCGTGACCGCCGCGTTGACTTTGCCTACCCCTGATTTGCACAACACAGCCGATTTGCCAAACACCGTCCCTGTGTAGTACTTTATGCCTGCCTTAACTGTTGTCACCCTATTGTCCATACTCTCCAGCAGCAGTTTAATTTCTTCATCCATGGCTCCGATTAATCCGAACACTTCACTCATCGCAACTCCTCCTGATTAATAATTATATGTATACAGCATAAAAAGCCCCAAAAGGAGCTTTTTATGATCTTATATGCTACTTGTAAGCTTGTATTATTTGTTTACATGATTGACGGACAAGCGGAGAATCGTTTCATGCGGCAGGATGACACGCGGATTCTCAACGGTTTCCTTCTTCATCAGCTTCGTGAGCAGTCTCATGGCTACCGCACCCAGGTCATACATTGGCTGGGCTACAGTCGTCAATAGAGGGCGAACCATCGAAGCCATGCGGATGTTATCCACACTGATGATCGAGAAATCATCCGGCACCTTAAGGCCCTCATCCTGTATGCTGTGAATGGCACCAATTGCCATTTCATCTGTTGCGGCAAAGATCGCAGTTGGTTTCTTCTTAAGGCCCAGGAAGTACTTCATGGCTTCGACACCGGATTCGTACCGGTAATTACCGATCCGCACGAGATCCTCCTGGTACTCAATACCTGCAGCTTCCAGTGCTTTCTTATAGCCATGGAAACGTGCATAACCGTTTGCAGGATCCTGCAGCGTTCCGCTGATCATTGCAATCTCACGATGACCGTGGCGGATAAGTGTGTTGACAGCGTCAAATGCAGCATTCTCATGATCGATATCAACCGAAGGATAGGTTCCCTTCTCATCACGTGTTGCGCAAAGAACAATCGGAACGGCAGAAGTCTGGAAGGCTTGGATATGTTCTTCCGTCACTGTTCCGCCCATGAAGAGCAGCCCGTCCACTTGTTTCTCAAGCAGGGTGTTGATGACCCGGATTTCCTTCTCTTTACGCTTGTCTGCGTTACACAGGATAATATTGTAATGATACATATTGGCGATATCTTCAATCCCGCGTGCAATTTCAGCAAAAATCGAGTTTGAGATATCGGGGATGACAACCCCAACAGTTGTCGTTTTCTTGCTGGCGAGTCCTCTCGCCACGGCATTTGGACGATAGCCCAAACGCTCAATCGCTTCAAAAACCTTCTTCCGGGTCTGCGGTTTCACATTGGGGTTATTATTCACAACCCGTGATACCGTAGCCATAGATACGCCTGCTTCTCGAGCTACATCGTAAATGGTTACCGTCAAATTACTCTCTCCATTGCGATAAATTTTATCGTTCGACTAATTAAAATTATGATACGACACTTTGTACAATTGTGCAATGATAACGCTTCATTTTCCTTTCAAAATTCTTTCAAAGGCTGAACACATCATCCTGACGCGGGCTGTATTCACTAATGCTTCAAAGTAGCTCTCCACTCGCAAAACTGAAAATGTCAGCAGCCAGGGAAGGGGTGAAAATCAGCAATAGTTCTCATCCGCACAGCCACAATTCAACTAACCTGGTACTATCGTAACAAAAAGCGCGTGAAAAATCCAACATTCGTGAAAAATTTTCATTGATTTTGCAGAAAAACTTTTTCATTTAGCGCTTTTTGTACATTGTAACGTCAATTGTGACAATCTTTGAGCCGTTTCTTCCATCCATTTCAGGTCAGCCAGATCCCCGGCAACTCGATAAACATCAAGCAACAGATCAATACGGCTTTGAATAGCCGAGCGGATGCTCTCTTCCAGCTCAGAGATACCGCCGTGGAAAAAGCCCGTGGAAAAAGTTTCCTTCAGCACATTGGCCCATTCATTTCTGTCAGCAAGAGAAAGATGGAGCTTGGCAGGATGCTCCCCCATCTCACCGATCAGTTCGCCCAGATCCCGTTTGATAAAGGGCAAGGGCTCGTAACGGGCACATAATCCGCAGGTGTAGACCGGAACATGGGTAATTTTTATCTTACCGCTATAAATCAATGTATGCATATGTATAGTCATAACTCCGCCACAGCCGCATGTTTTCTTTACCAGAATGTCTTTTTTCATCTCCCACACCTCAGGAATAATATTGAAACAACACGAGAGTCCGCCTTTTCAATAACTATATTCGACCTCTCTCTCCATAATCCCTTCTGATTTGCATAAAAAGATTTATTTGGTAAATAATCCAGTGTTTTCAATACCTTGAGATGACTTCATATTTCAAATTTGATAGAATGTACAGGACAAGCATCACATTCCTGAAAGGAGCTGCTGAACATGAGACTGGCCGGTAAAAAGGTCATCGCACTTGTTGACGATGAATTCGAAGATTTGGAGCTCTGGTATCCTGTATACCGGGTAAGAGAAGAAGGAGCCAAGGTGCATCTGGCAGGCCTAACGAAGGGCAAGACTTATGTCGGCAAATACGGGGTTCCCGCCACAGCTGAATATTCCTGGGATGAGCTCAGCGCAGCCGATTACGACGGCATTCTGGTACCGGGAGGCTGGGCACCCGATAAGATCCGCCGTTACAGCGCGGTACTGAAGCTGGTACAGGATTTCAATGAAGCCAAGAAGCCGATCGGCCAAATCTGCCATGCAGGCTGGGTGCTGATTTCAGCCAAAGTCCTGGAAGGCGTAACCGTTACTTCTACGCCCGGCATCCGTGATGACATGGAAAATGCCGGAGCCATCTGGAAGGATGAGCCCGTGGTAACTGACGGGCACATTATCTCCGCCCGCCGGCCACCGGATCTGCCGCCTTACGGCAAAGCCTTCTGCGATGCACTAGCCGGAGAATAAGCTGAAAGCAATCTCCTCACGAGGATAAACAAGCCCTGCCTCTCCGACTTGCCGGAGTGCAGGGCTTGTTGCCGCCTAAGGCAGCTATTTACGGATGGAAAGGGATACCGTTTCCTTCAGCGGATTCGGGTAGCCGTTCAAGGTGAACGTCAAGGGCCTGCTCCATGTCCAGCTTGCGGTCACTGGTCATTTCCATCACTCCAGTACTGCCTGTATTCGCAGGCTCTACGGAAACTAACCGTTTTCTCCGCTTCAGTTCATCGTTGCAGCAGTTGATCAGAATTCGTGTCACCCAAGGTGCAAACCGTTCCGGATCTTTGAGACTTTTTCGTTTGCTCCACGCCCGGTACGTAGCTTCCTGCAGCATTTCGAGTGCATCTGACTCACTGCGGAAGTAACTGAAAGCGATCCCGTATAGTATTTTCTTCTGCTCTGATACGAGCCGGATAAAAGCCTGTCCACTCTCATCACCAAACTGTACCCGTTCAGCCTCCATTAGATTTTCCATTCTCCGTTGCTTTGCCTCCCTCACACAGCAGCCTCAAAAAGCGCCTTTTTGTACTTTCATCTATACTGACTCTCTCAAGGGGAAAACGGTTTTACTTTTTTTATAAATGGCGGTTCAAGATCAGTAACGCAAAAAGTCCGGCGCTATCGCCGGACCCTTCACTTCATCGATTCTGATTGCCTAAGACTAGGATGTCTTCTCTTTCGGATCTCCACCCATACTCAGCGATAAGCCGCTCCGTCCTGCAAATGCGCTTAGCATCTCTTCTGTCTGCAGACTGGTACGGTGCCGGAAGCATGCTTTGGCCATCTCTCTGGCTTCCGACGCCAGTGTGTTCAGCGTACGATGCTTCACCCGCAGCAAGGCCTGCGGCGACATACTCAGCTCGCTGATCCCCAGCTCCAGCCAGAGCGGCAGAGAACGTTCATCGGCAGCCATTTCACCGCAAATACTCACACCGATGCCTACTTGCCGCGCAGCTTCCACTGTCATGCGAATCATGCGCAATACCGCTGGATGATAAGGGTGATACATATGGGCAATCTGTTCATTCATCCGGTCAACGGCCAGCACATACTGCACCAGATCATTTGTCCCAATGCTGAAAAAGTCCACTTCTTCCGCCAGCAGATCCGCGATCATAACGGCAGCCGGAACCTCAATCATGATGCCTACCGGTACATTGCGGTTATACGGAACGCCTTGCTCGTCCAGCTCTGCCTTGACCTCATTCAGCACCGCTTTGGCAGCTTGTACTTCTTCTACGGAGGAAATCATCGGGAACATCATCTTTACATTGCCGTAGTGGCTGGCACGCAGGATCGCAGTCAGCTGTGTTTTGAACATATCTTTGCGGTCGAGACTGATCCGGATGGCACGGTAGCCCAGGAATGGGTTCTGCTCGTCAGGAAGCTGGAAATAATCCAGATGCTTGTCTCCCCCGATATCCAGGGTACGGATCACAACGGTGTTGCTGCCAACCTTTTCGGCAACGAGCTTGTAAACCTCAAACTGCTCTTCTTCCGTCGGGAAGGAATGACGGTCCATGTACAAAAATTCTGTACGGAACAAACCAACGCCCTCCGCTCCGTACTTCAGCGCCATATCCAGCTCTTTGACCGAGCTGATATTACCGGCTAGCCGCAGAGATACACCGTCTTTGGTGATGGCCTCCACAGTAGCAAGCAGCTCCAGCTGCTCTCTTTTGCGCTGCTGCTTATCGCGTCTCGCTGCATAGTCTCTTACCGTAAGCTCGTCCGGATGAAGCTGCAGAATCCCGGTTTCACCATCGAGCACCAGCAGATCTCCGGTCTGGATCGGATTGGTCAGCTTGTTCTCCAAGCCAGCCACCAGCGGAATACCAAGCGCCCGGGCCATTATGGAGGAATGGGAAGTTTTGCCGCCCATCATGGTGACAATTCCCAGCACATAGACCGGATTCAAATGAACCAACTGAGAGGGAGATAACTCCTTCGCCACCAGTATATAGGGCTGTGTATCAGACGGCAGAGTTACCTCGGGTGCACCCAGCAAATGCTTCAGCAAACGGTTGCCGACATCCTTGATATCAACTGCCCGCTCTTTCATATATTCATCGTCCAGCAGATCAAACATCGCTACAAAATGGTCAATGGCTTCCTTAACCGCCACTTCAGCCGCCTTGTATTGGCGTTCGATAATGCCACGGATTTCACTCATGAACACGGGATCATCCAGAATTGCCAGATGGGCGTCAAAAATGCTCGATTCCTCCGGCCCCACGACCTCCCTGAATTCTCTTTTGATAAACTCAATTTCATCTTTCGAGGTGCGGATTCCTTCGTATAAACGCTCAAATTCCTTGGCCAGATCCACCGGATTTACCTGCGTATCCGGCAGGCTCCATTCCCAGTTCGGCAAGACAAAGGCCTTCCCGATGGCAACACCTGCTGCAGCGCCTATGCCTTGTATCATGCTTCAATCCCTCCAACATTGCTTTCATGTAATACCACGGACATTACGGACGATTGCCCCTTTTTCACAGTTTTAAATGGAGCATAGCTCCAGGATTTCACACGGTCAGGGTTGGTAATCACCATCGGTGTAGCAAGCGAAGCCGCATGTTCACGCAAAAAGGTAAGATCGAATCTCACCAGCAACTGGCCCGGCTCCACACTGTCCCCTTCCTGCACAAGCGCCTCAAACGGCCCCTTAAGCTGTGAAGTGTCGATCCCTATATGCATAAGTACCTCCAGCCCTTCGGGCGTTGAAATGCCCACTGCGTGCATTGTAGGGTACACGTGCATCACCTTGCCAAACACGGGTGAGACCAGCTCCCCTTTATCCGGGAAAAAGGCCACCCCGTCCCCAACCAGCTTCGCGGCGAAAATATGGTCCGGCACTTCCTCAATCGGCATCATTCGGCCCTGCATTGGAGAACTGAACAGCACCTGCGGCAGATCACGAAGCATCAGCTTGTCAATCTCCTCACGGATCAGCTCTGAATAGGTGCCGAATACCACCTGCACGTTCCCGCCGCCCAGCTTTATAATTCCGGCCGAGCCCAATCCCTTGAGCGCCCCGGTATCAATGAATCGGTCATTATGCACAGTTAATCTTAAACGGGTGATGCAAGCCTGAACTTGTACGATGTTCTCTTTGCCCCCGAGCGCCTCCAGAATGAGCGGAGCCTGATACGGAATATTCCCCGCCCAGTCGCCCAGTTCAGAGCCTTCCTCACGCCCCGGTGTCGGAATCTGGAAACGGCGGATCGCCCAGCGGAACACGTTATAATAGACAATCCCATAACCGATCCCGATCGGGATCAGCAGCCAGGCGCGCTGCGACAGATGCAGGTTGAGGATAAAGTCAATTACCCCCGCCGAATAAGAGAACCCATGATGGATGCCAAGCGAATAGGTCAACACCATCGCAAGACCGGACATGACTACGTGCAGCGCGAATAAATATGGCGAAGCGAACAGGAAAGCGAACTCAATTTGCTCCGACACACCGGTCAAAAAGCAGACCATTGCGGCACGCAAAAAGGTTTTGCGGATCTTCGGCTTCAAATCCTCCCGGGCTTCCTGAATAATAGCTAAGGCAATCGCCGGCAGTGCGAACATCATGATCGGAAAAAGTCCGGCCATAAAGATGCCCGCAGTAGGATCTCCCGCAAAAAACCGCGGCAAATCCCCCTGGACGACCGCGCTGCCGTCAGGAGTAGCAAAGCTGCCCAGCTGAAACCAGAACACATTATTTAGAATATGATGTAGGCCAAAGGCCGTAAGCACCCTGTAAAGCACCCCGTAGACAAACACGCCATATCCGCCGGTCGCCTGTATATCCCGGAAAAGCACATCCAGCCCTTGCTGAAGCAGCGGAGAAACACCGAGCATCACCCAAGCGAAGAAGGCCGAGAACAGGCCCATGAACAGCAAAACAAACCGCGAACCTCCGAAGAATTGTATGGCTTCTGGAAGCTTGATATTTTTAAACCGGTTATGCGCCACGCCGGCGACAATCCCGAGTATGATTCCGATTAATGTAGCAGGCTGAACATCCCCATTCCCCATATGGGTAACAATCCGGTCATAAGTGAACATTCCAGCCAGTGCAGCCAGCCCAGCCGGTCCGGCCTGATTGGACAACCCCCATGCTACGCCGACAGCAAACAAATAAGGCATGAAATAAAATATTCCCTGCCCCGCATATGTAGTCACTTCGGATACCGAAGAAAGTCCCCATGCAGACCACGGTAAGCTGCCCAGACTAAGCAGGATGGCGGCCGCCGGAAGCACCATGGTAGGAAGCATTATGGCTCTGCCCAACTGCTGCAATGATCCGAGCCAATTCAAGGTGACCCTCTCCTTTCATTCTATATTGAATGGTACGCGCTGCGACTGCTTTTGTCAAAAGAATGCGGCAAGAATTAGGATACCACGGTTCCCGTGATTATGGGAAACTTTATTCGTAATTTAGTGTAGTCTGGATGCTGTTCGCTGCTGTGAAGGAAACAGAGAAGTAGGCCCTACGAGGCTTAATAACAAATCATTAATGAGCATGCGTGGGCATGGGGAGACGATCCAGCCACTCCAGTCACTCCAGTCACTCCAGCCACTCCAGTCACTCCAGTCACTCCAGTCACTCCAGTCACTCCAGTCACTCCAGTCACTCCAGTCATTTAAGTGTATTCTGTACAACTAAAATAGCACTTTTAAACAGTAATATTAGTTTAACTGCACTTTATACATCTACAAATCGCATTTCCTGCTCCAAGGAGCCATTTAGCAACTTTTAGTTGTACCAAGTGCAGCTATACTTCAAAAAAGAAACTTTCAACATCATTTAGTTGCACGAAGTGCATCTATTCCATTTTCATCCTAATATTCAATCAAAACTCACCCTAGTTCCTTAATTCCATCTACACCTCAATCAGACTGCATTCAAGAATGCAGGCAAGATTGCTTTGTTTTGCTTTTCATTTCCCTATCCACTTACCATATTTGATCAGCCTGCATTGCTTTTACTTCGTAGAACCGCACCCTCTGCTTTGAATTTACCGGTTTGAGTAATCCTTTGTCACTGAGTGACTGTAACAGCCTCCGGGCCGTACGATAATTAACCTGGAAATAGTCGCACACATCCTTGGGGCGGAGCGGTTTAGCAATACGCCAGGCCAGGCGCAGCACTTCTTTCTCTTCGGACAAAATATCTGCGGCTAGCGTCTTTTTAGCTAAATAAGGCGCAAGTACCAGCTGCAGGAGCATCCGGCAAACTTCGGGACGCTGCTGAACATCGTCGAAGAAAAAGTGGAGCATCCTCCAGCCCATCCCGGTGAGGAAACTATCGCGGTTCAAGGAATAGCTGAACTTCTCGCGGTCCATATCTTTGACATGACTTTGAAAGCCGTCGCATTCGATCCCGAACCGGCCCCCATTTTGCGGCAGAAAAGCGAAGTCCAGAAACTGCGATTTGCGGTTCCAATCGTAAACTTCATATTCTGGATGCAAATGCTCAAGCGATTCAAACAGCGGCCACCACACATTCTGCAAAAACAGCCGCTCCGCAAAATTGTGACCTCTGACCAGCCTCCCCTTACGCTCCCCACTTCTCTCCGACGTATGCTGCTCGATGAATAAACGATGTGCTGCCTCAAACTCCATCTGATCCCCTCCCGGTAAATAAAAAAGAACGCCCACCTCCCGCAAACTAATTACGGGTAAATGGACGTTCTTCGTCTAATGCCAGTATAGCAACACAACCTGGCTATTTCTAGATGAAATAGGATCAGAGCAGCAAAACTTGCTGTATACCTTCCTTCCCCACCTAGGCTAAAGGGTTCCGGGGTTCCAGAATTACGAGAGTACTGGTTCCTCCCCCGCCCCCCTAAATACTACTGCCGGCTGCGCCCGTGCATCGTGATCGCTTCCTCGACCTTGATGCAGCGGTCCATGATCGCCGTCATGCCGTGCTCTGCGGCAATGTCAGCAGCCTCCTTGCTGATAATGCCCTGCTGGAGCCACAGCACATGTGCGCCGATATCAGCTGCCTCCTGCGCCACTTCGGCGCAGTATTCGCTGCGGCGGAACACATTGACAATGTCCACCGGCTCCGGTATTTCAGCCAGCGTATGGTAGCATTTCTCCCCTAGAATCTCTCCGTCTACTGTAGGGTTAACCGGAATAATCCGGTATCCGCGGCTCTGCATCGCATAAGCCACCATATAGGAGGTACGGTCCGATTTGTCAGAAAGACCTACAACAGCAATATTACCTGCGGAAGCAAGAATATCACCGATTTGCTCCCGGGTCGGGTTCTCAAAGCTCATGTTTGTTACCCCTTTCGCTTTAGTGCCGAATCAGCAGGTGAAACCAAAACTTCCTATTATAAGCGGACTTCACCTGGATCAGCATCCTACATTGTTATTGTACCCACTCCACATTTGCTCCAAGCGCACGCAGGTGGTCGAAATATTGCGGATAGGACTTGGCGACATGATGGGCGTCCTTAATCAGCAGCGGCTTACGGGCACGAAGGCCCACTACCGTCAGCGCCATAATTACCCGGTGATCATAATGCGCATTGATCGTTACTCCGCCTTCGACACCCTCAGGCATGCCGTGCACGATGATCTCATCGCGGCGCTCCTCAACCTTGGCTCCGGCGCGGGTCAGCTCCGCCAGATAGTCGGTAATCCGGTCGCATTCCTTATAACGCAAATTCTCCACGTTGTAGAAACGCGAGGTCCCTTCGGCAAATACCGCCGCCGCCACCATCGCCAGCACGGCATCGGTTGCCGCATCGCCGTCGAATTCCACAGCCTTTAGAGTGCCGTTCCCCTGCACATGCACTGTTCCGTCTTCGTGAGTAAGCGGTACTTCCATCATACGCAGCACATCCACAATTGCCCGTTCTCCTTGCTTGCTCTTCTCGGCAAGCCGGTGAATTTTCACATCCGATTGGGTGACAGCCGCTGCCGCAAGCACAGCCGCAGATCCCGGATAATCCCCCTGCACAGTGTAAGACTTGGCCGCATAGGCCTGGCGCCCCGGCACCTTAAAGGACATATAATCGTCAGCAGCATGAACTACGATTCCTGCCTGCTCCAGCACCTCCAGCGTCTGGCCGACAACAACCTTCGACTTCAGATCATCCAGTACGACGATCTCGCTGTCCTCTTCTAGCAGCGGCGTCAGGAAGAGCAGCGCACTAAGATACTGTGAGCTGACTGCACCGGAGACGGTAATCCGGCCGCCAACCGGCTTGCCGCCGCGAATGGTTATCGGAAGTCTCCCATTATTATGCTCCACTTGAACACCAATCTGGCCGAGTGCTGCAATGAGGTCATCATGCGGGCGTTTGCCCAGAGAATCCGGGTACGTGTTCACGAAAGTCACCTCCGGGCTCAGCGCAGCTACAGCCATCAGAAAGCGCAGGACGGCCCCGGCATTCCCTACATTAAGTTCCTTGACGTCACGGGGATGCCGGCCAAAGCCTTGAATGACAATCTTCTCTTCATCCTCCGTAAGCACTGCTCCAAGATCGGCAATACATCTGCGGATCGCATCGCTGTCCTCACTATGTGCAGGATAGTAGATCGTGCTGACGCCCTCGGATAGAGCGGCAACAAGCAGGTAACGTGTAGTGTAATTTTTGGAAGACAAAGCTCCAAATTCTCCTTGCAAAGCTGGCGTCGGCCTAACAATAACGTCCATGATATAAGCGCTCCTTAGTTAATGTAGTTGATATATAGTGCTTCGTTTGACAGGCTATTCTCCACTTGTGTTATCATTAAACCAATCTTCCGATAGAAAAGAGGTCACAACCATGAATGAGATCCCCCAAATTACACCGCAGGAATTGCGGAAGCGTCTGGAGACAGGCGAAGACCTTGTATTGATAGACGTACGTGAAGATGATGAAGTCGCCTTCGGGATGATTCCCGGCGCTCAGCATATCCCAATGGGCGAGATTCCGCAGCGCACGGAAGAGCTCCCGGCAGAGACCGAGATCGTCTTCATTTGCCGCTCAGGTGCCCGCAGCCAGCGTGTCTGCGAATATCTGCAGCAGTTCGGCTTCAAAGGCTCCAACCTCAGCGGCGGAATGATTGAATGGAATGAAAGTGCAGAGGCGTAAGCCGCACACAAGTATACTTAAAAGCTCAACCGCGGTAATGCATTAAAATATGCTGCGACACTTCTGCCGCACTCAGCTCCGAAGTATCGACTGTGCAATGCGCGAAACGGTAAGCCTCCCGGCGCTGCTCCATGATGGTGCGGACCCTTTCCTGCGCGTTGCCAGCGAGCAGCGGCCGGTTCTGATCTCCGCTGACGCGGGATAAGATGACTTCTTCCGTGGCCGTAAGCGCCACAACAAGCCCATTTTCCAACATCATCCCGGCATTCCCTGGAGCCAGTGCTGCACCTCCGCCTGTCGAAATAATTCTGCCCTCTCCTTCAAGCATCCGCTGAAGTACTGCAGTTTCAACCTTACGGAAATACGCTTCACCGCCATCGGCAAAAATATCGGCAATACTCTGGCCTTCACTCTCTATAATGACATGATCCAAATCAACCAGTTCAAAGCCCAGTTCCTCCGCCAGCATGGCACCCACTGTTGACTTACCTGTGGCCATCATTCCTACAAGGATAATATTTTTACGCAAGGTATTGTAACTCTGTTGTTGTTCTAACTCCCCAGTCATGACTACCCTCCAACCGCGACATTTGTCATATCATAACACAGGGTCAAAACTTTGCACAATGCGATTCCCTTCCTGTAGATTCCGAAAAAAAGGCCCGAAAGCCTCCCGGGTGCGGGAAGCCGTTCGGGCCGCTGATTGCAGCAGAGCCAAATAACCTATTCAGCGAGCCAGTTGTGGTGGAAGACGCCTTCCTTGTCCACACGCTTAAAGGTATGGGCGCCGAAGTAGTCACGCTGTGCCTGCAGCAGATTCGCAGGCAGGCGTTCCGTACGGTAGCTGTCATAGTAGGCCAATGCACTTGCGAACCCGGGAACAGGAACCCCTTGAGTTACAGCAGCGGCAACAACCTTACGCCATGCGGATTGGTACGAACCCATGATGTCTTTGAAGAACGGATCCAAGAGCAGGTTCTTCAGCTCTGGATTGGTTTCATAGGCATCCGTGATATTCTGGAGGAAACGGGAGCGGATAATGCAGCCGCCGCGCCAGATTTTGGCCAGACTGCCGTATTTCAGATCCCAGCCGTATTCGTCGGAAGCTACGCGCAACTGCGCAAAGCCTTGCGCATAGGATACGATTTTGCTCGCGAACAACGCTTTGCGCACATTTTCGATAAATTCTGCTCTGTCACCTTGGAAAGGCTCGGTTTCCGGTCCGCTCAGCACTTTGCTGGCTTCTACACGCTCATCCTTCATTGCAGACAGGAAGCGTGAGAATACAGATTCAGTAATCATGGACAGCGGCACGCCAAGATCAAGCGAGCTCTGGCTTGTCCATTTGCCTGTTCCCTTTTGGCCGGCGGCATCGAGGATAACGTCAACCATCGGTTTGCCGGTTTCTTCATCATATTGTGCGAAAATATCCGTTGTGATTTCGATCAGATAGCTGTCCAGCTCGCCGCTGTTCCACTCTTTGAAGATGCTGTGCAGCTCTTTGGCATCCAGACCAAGCACATCCTTCAAAAGCTGGTAAGCTTCGCAGATCAGCTGCATGTCGCCGTACTCGATGCCGTTGTGCACCATTTTTACATAGTGTCCTGCACCGTCCGGTCCGATATATGTACAGCAAGGCTCTCCGTCCACTTTGGCCGAAATTGCCGTAAGGATAGGTTCAACAAGCTTATATGCACTTTCTTGACCGCCTGGCATAATGGAAGGTCCTTTAAGCGCGCCTTCTTCACCGCCGGAAACTCCGGTACCGATGAATCGGAAGCCTTTTTCTTCCAGTTCTTTGCTGCGGCGAACCGTATCAGGGAAATAAGCGTTGCCGCCGTCGATAATAATATCGCCTTGATCAAGATGCGGCAGAAGCTGCTCAATTGTGGCATCGGTAGCTTTGCCCGCCTGAACCATGATCAGAATTTTACGCGGTACTTCGAGTGATTCTACAAACTCTTCAATGGAAAAAGTGCCCACCAGATTTTTGCCTTCCGCTTCGGCAACAAGATCATGTGTCTTCTCCGGGGAACGGTTGAATACCGATACGGTAAAGCCTCTGCTCTCAATGTTTAGAGCCAAATTTTTACCCATTACCGCTAAGCCAATTACGCCGATTTGTTGTTTTGCCATCTGGTCCTCCACCCTTTGCATCCTATATTTTTGTGAAATCCATTTCTCGCAGTATAAGAATACCACCCTTTGTCAGATACAGCAAAGTTCCGCCTGCGAAATAGAGATCAATTTCATTGACAAAGTCCTTAAGTTGAAGGAAATTGCTCACAATGACTATTTTAACGTTTTTACCGCCAGAAGTGAACCCCTGTCCACAAGTTGAAATACAAAGTTAGGGCACCCCTGCTGAGGGATGCCCTTAACCAAATGAAGCCGATCTTTGTTACCATTCAAGCATATTTAGCTCCCGTTGCAAAAAGCTGAGTTCAGCCATACAGGACTCTGCAAGTGCAGCATCTTCACTGCGAAGGGCCTCATTTAACCGGTCCAGCTGTTCATCAACCTCAATCCTCCGCTGGCGGATCCGCTCTTCTCCTTCACCGGAGTAAAAAAGCTTTGTCAGCTCCTGATCCGTGAGCATCGGCCCTTTCTGATACAGTACACGCTGCTGATACCCGGAAATTTCCACCAGACGGATCACTTCACCAAATAAAATATTCTCAATGATAATCTGGCGGTCACGGAAACGTTTGACTACGGCATGACCTCGCATATCGCCAATCAGCTTCTCCATCCATTCGGACAGGCGCGCATCACGGATCATATAATCGCCTACCAGCTTGTAACCATCCTTAATCCGCTGGAAGCGGAGCTTTACCAGCTTGCGGCCGGTGCGCACCGAAATCAAAAAAACACTTTCATTCTCACTCCAGTAAAGGGAATAGCCATCTTTTATCAAGTCCTTAATGAGATCCTGTATATGCTGTCGGTCAAACCGCAGCTCCAGATTGCAATACTCCACTTCGTCATTTTTGTTCACGGCACTCCCCCCTAACAGCTTTGCTTCTGCAAAACCAGCTTTATTAGCTTTTTTCCTAGGTAAAATTGACTGCCGGACCTCCACTTGCGATCTTAACTTTGCGTTCGTCTTACTCTTATTTTATACTTCATTTTATGTAGCGGTAACTTGGTTTATTGACTATTTTTACCCGTTTCCTGCTAATCCCAAACGCTTCCCGCTGTTTTTACTGGATTTAGAGGCTTTGAGATGGAAATATGCGGCAGCTGCAGCAATTTCAGCAATGCTTACATGCATGCGAATCTATCTTTTGAACAAGGAGACGCTATAATGCCATTTCAAGGATTTACACATGATGATTTTGCAGTATTTCAAATTGAGGGCCTGGAGCCGAGAATGGATGCCCTCATTGCCCGGGTGCGGCCTAAACTGAATGAGCTTGGCAACGAACTTGCTCCAGTCCTGTCCGCGCTGTGCGGAGAAGAAATGTTCCCGCATGTAGCCAAGCACGCCCGGCGCACCGTTCATGCCCCGAATGATACATGGGTGGCCTGGGGCCCGAATAAACGCGGGTACAAGGCTCTGCCGCATTTCCAGGTCGGTATGTTCTACAGCCACTTGTTTGTTGTTTTTGCCATTATCTATGAGAGCTCCAACAAGGGGGTCTTCGCGGATGCACTGGCGAAGCAATCTGCAGCTATCCGCGCCGGGCTTCCGGGAAGCTATTTCTGGTCGACCGACCACTTGGATCCTAAGGGAATCCGGGAATCAGACATGGACGACCGGCAGTTCGCCGAGCTTGCCCGCAAGCTGAAGGAAGTCAAGAAAGCCGAGATTACGTGCGGTCTGCGGATCGGCAAAGATGATCCGATTTTGTCGGATGAGGATAAGCTACTTGAGCTTATCCAGCAGACCTTCGAAACGCTGCTACCCTTGTACCGTATGTCCTTCTAGACACATACAAAGTCTATGGCTGCAATAAAGCCGCAGGTTGACGGATGATTCACTCCGTCAGCCTGCGGCTTTATTGGTGTCACCGGCCGATGCCAACCCGCTCCAGATCAGCTTGTTCCTGTCTTTAATTTTGTCCGATGGACAATAAGCAGATGCAGTCCGAACAGCAGCACCATCACAAATGAGCTGGCCAGAAAAGGAGCGCTATGGCTGACTGAATCCCACAGTCTGCCTGACAGTACAGGGCCTGCTACCATGCCGGAGCCTTGGAGTGTCAGGAAAAGGCCCCATACGGTGCCCCGCTCCCCCTTAGGCACCTGCAAGGCAATAAAGGCGTTCCAGGCCGGAAGAATAAGTGCATAACTAACACCAACCAGCGCAACAGCGCAGAAGGCCAGCGGCAGCCAGCGCACCTGGGAGAAGAAGGCCAATGAACCGGCTGCCAGCAGAAATCCAATGTTCAGAAACACCGTAGTCCCAATCCGGTCCACCAGTTTCCCGGCGGGAATGAGCGCCAGCACCGTGATCCCCCCACCGGCAATGAGCAGCAGGCTGAACTGATTCGGCGTGACATGCAGCTCCGAATGGGCAAACAAAGTCACTACCGGTGTCATAAGGCCGATGGCGAAAGCCTGCAGAAATAATGCCGGGAACAGCAGCCGGCTTACCTTCAGCGAGCTTCTGACCGCGTGCATCGTCCGCTTGAGGCTCTGCAGCGGCTGAAACGGTTTGCGCTGTTCTACAGGAACTTCTTCACTGTGGATGTCACGTACAACATGGGGAGCATGTCCACCAATTTTGGACGGGAGCAGCAGGGCAACGGCAGCAACAGCAGCTGCGCATCCCATAAGCACAAGAAATACCGTGCGGTAGCTTTGACCGCCATGATCCATCAGAAAATTCATCGTGATCGGCCCGATCCCGGTTCCGGCCAGCGAAGCCATCTCTACCGCACCCATCGCCGCACCGCTGCTGCCGCTCTTCGTAGAACCGGCCAGCTCCGTAATCCCTGTCATTGTGCAAGGCCACAGCGGGGAGGTTCCAATTCCAAGAATCAGGCAGGCTATGGATAAACTGACCGCATCTTTAGCATAGACAATCATCCCTACCGCTACTACCAGCAGCAGCAGGGCGCCCGTCATTGTCCAGCGGAAGCCGATACGCTCCATCACCCAGCCGAACGGGCTGCGGAAGAGGTTGTCCCCCAGATATTGCAACGCAAAAGCAAAGCCTACCACCGTTACCGACAAGCCGAGGATATTCTCCATATACACAGGCAGGAGGGCGACAAGCAGCGAGCCTTTCACAAATTCCACCAAAAAGATAATAGCCCACATTTCCATAATGAAGGGCGAGGCCAAGCTGATATGCATACGTTGTGCTACTTTGCCAGACATTAGATCACATCCTAGTATTATGTTGATTGATTTGTTATACTGATGCTTGCTTGAAAAAAACTATTCGCGAAAGGTTGTGACAGCATTAAATGGATCAACACCGTACTCCCCTCTTCACTGCTCTCAAAAAGCATGCCGCTGGAAACCCAGTTCAATTTCATATTCCCGGGCATAAGAAGGGGCTAGGAACCGATGCCGAATTCCGTGAGTTTATCGGCGATAACGCTCTATCCATAGATTTGATCAATATCGCACCGCTTGATGATCTTCATCAGCCTACCGGCGTAATACAAGAAGCTCAGAAGCTGGCTGCGAAGGCTTTCGGCGCCGACTATACGTATTTTAGCGTACAGGGCACGAGCAATGCCATCATGACTATGATCCTCTCTGTCTGCTCAGAAGGAGACAAAATAATTGTGCCGCGCAACATTCACAAATCCGTGATGTCGGCAATTATTTTCTCCGGAGCCAAGCCTGTTTTCGTCTCACCTGTTCAGGATGAGAATCTTGGGATAGACCACGGCATTACCACCAGCTCGCTGGAACGAGCATTAAGGCGCCATCCGGACGCCAAAGGAGTTCTAGTAATCAATCCAACGTATTTTGGCGTATGCGCTGACCTGCGTTCGATTGTTGACCTGGCCCACAGCTACGGGGTTCCCGTATTGGTGGACGAGGCACATGGAGTATTGATTCATTTTCATGAGGATCTTCCGGTATCAGCCATGCAGGCCGGTGCCGACATGGCGGCAACCAGCGTTCACAAGCTGGGCGGCTCCATGACGCAGAGCTCGGTGCTTAACGTGAATGCCAAAACCGGGCTGGTCAACCCGCAGCGGGTACAGACGATTCTCAGTATGCTGACAACAACTTCTACCTCATATATTTTGCTTGCGTCACTGGATACTTCCAGACGCAATCTGGCTCTGAATGGCCATGAAATGGCCGAGAGAACGATAGCCTTGTCCAATTATGCCCGGGAGGCCATCAACAACATCGACGGTCTGTATAGCTTTGGCAGAGAGATTCTTGGCACAGAGGCCACCTTTAATATTGATCCAACCAAGCTTAACATTCATGTCCGCCATTTGGGAATAACCGGTTATGAAACAGAAAATTGGTTGCGCCAAAAGTATAACATCGAAGTAGAACTAAGCGACATGTATAATATTCTTTGCCTGATTACGCCTGGTGATACCCAAGATTCCGTAGATAAGCTGCTTTCCGCCCTGCAGGTATTGTCAGCCATCCATTACAGCAAAGGTGAGATCTATGAGCTAAAGGTGCAGGTGCCGGAAATTCCACAGCTTGCCCTTATTCCAAGAGATGCCTTTTATGCGGATACTCAGGTAGTTCCGTTCCGCGAATCCGCAGGTTATATCATTGCGGAATTCATCTATGTTTATCCTCCGGGCATTCCGATTTTGCTCCCTGGTGAAGTAATTACCCAGGATAACATTGATTATATCATCGACCATGTGGAAATCGGGCTGCCGGTCAAAGGTCCGGAGGACCGCAGCATCAACTTTGTCAAGGTAGTCGTGGAAGCCGATCCGATCTCTTGATCGGCCGGCCTTCCGCAAAACATAGGCATTCATACAAAAACCCGATACTTTAGGTATCGGGTTTTTGCATACAAGCCTCAGGGCTGAATCCACGCAACCTCAGGCTGTGCTACACTGAAATCTATTCTTGCTGGGCAAGCAGCTCGTTGTAAGCTTGTTCAACGGCTTTCCATTCAGCTTCATCTTCAATGTTGTAAAGCACCATTTCTTCATCTTCTTCTTCCATGCGCAGAATGATGCCGTCCGCTTCAGGGTTTTCGCGTTCCAGCAACAGCGCGTATAATTTCTCGCCCACATCGAACGTTTCTACCAGCACCATTTCTACATCTTCGCCCTGCTCGTTCGTCAAGGTCAGCACAAACTCCTCGTGCTCATGGTCGTGATCATGTCCGCAACCGCATGCTTCACCATGTTCATGGCCATGCTCATGTTTGTGATCGCTCATTGAAATACCTCACTTTGAATTGAATTATCCTACATTTGGTATCGTAACACGTATGATAAGTTCAGGTCAATTTGAGGGCAGTGCAAAATACCTAATCTAGTGCAGTGATTACCTTCTCTGACACAAGTACGTAATCTACATTCTTGGAGGCTTTAATATAGAAGCCCACCCGGTACTTCCCGGACTCTTTAAAATCATAGGTGAACTCTGAGGTAGAGAACCAGAAATCTTCTTTTTTCGAACCGCCCAGCTCCTGCGACTGAATGTCCTTCACATTTCCCGATGGATCGGTAATGGCTACTTTTACTGCTGTGATGCTATCTGTCAAGCTGTCCACCTGTGACAACACCTTAAATTTGAGTTTTCCGATATTCACGTTACCAAATACATCATCGCCCTTATACAGAATAATCTGTACATTCGGCTTAAGAATGGTCACTTTGCCTGAACCGTCCCAGTTCACGACGCCTCCAGCCTCCCTGGCCGGGATATAAGCCTTGCCATCAATCAAATAGCCGCCATCAGCCATTTCCTTCCCATTGTTCCATACCCTGATTTTCTGATTTACAGCGTCCGCGAACAATAATGAACTTCCCATCAGGGAAAATACAACTACGCACAGAGCAACTTTTTTCCACCTCATAAGCAGAGACCCTCCAAATAATTCATGCTGTTAATATATACTGCCGAGGGTGACACAAGTTGCGCCGAAGTGCGATGAAAATTTCATTTCTGTCATCAAAATGTTACTATATTGAAAATATAACGTTAACCTGCTTTGGCAACAATTAGAACTGGAGGATTTTCGGTATGACTATACAACTGCAAATGATAGGTACGGGTGATGCTTTTTCCAATACCTACCATAATAACAACGGGCTGCTGCTGGATGGCAACTTCTCGCTTCTCATAGACTGTGGTGCTACAGCCCCGCTCGCCATGCATCAATTAGGGCGATCGTTCCGTGAGGTGAACGCGACGCTAATCACACATATCCATAATGATCATGTCGGCGGGCTGGAAGAGCTGGCAATAGAGTTGATGCAGGATAATAACCGAAAAATGCAGCTGCTGTTGCCAGAGACACTGCTCAAACCGCTGTGGGATCACATCCGCAAGAGCGCTCGCTCAAAGGAAGCCCGTGCAGATTCCCTCGAAGAAATGTTCAATGTAACCACCCTGCGTCCAGGTGAGTCTTACACCCTTTCCCCGGAAATTACACTGCAATTGATTCGCACCCCGCATATTCGCGGCCGGGACAGCTACTCGCTGCTGCTGAATAACGATATCTTTTACAGCGCCGATATGACCTTCCAGCCTGAGCTGCTGATCAAGCTTGTCCGCAAGCACGGCGTCCGGAAGATTTTTCACGACTGTGAGCTCAGCGGATCGGGGCAGGTTCATACTACCCTCCGGGAACTGATGTCTTTGCCTGATGATGTACGCAAGCTGATCTATTTAATGCACTACAGCGACCGGAAGCCTGAATTTGAGGGGATGACCGGAGACATGGAGTTTCTTGTTCAGCATGAGATATATGAGCTTTGAGGTTCAGTTTCCCGTATCTTTATTAACTGCAGTTTATAACCTTGAAGCTGCAAGTAGAAATAGAAGGATAACTTATAGCGTGAAGCATACAAATTCTTATATTTCAAAAAAGCCGGACAGGCAGTGTCAACTGACACTGCCTGTCCGGCTGTTCTTATTTATGCGGTTTTAGAATTGCGGCAGCTGATCCAGATTATTCGTGGGATCGCCATCCGCATCGCCACGGATGTATAACTCGCCATCTCTGCCTTTGAACACATTCACTCCGGCTATGCTTCCCGCTTGAATCTCCTGCAGCGCTTGCTGGTAGTCCAGCACACGTCCTGAAGAGGTCTGGAACTTCATCAGGTCGCCGTCACCGTTTCTTTGGGCCGCTGTAAACCGTTCACGTTCATTGTTCATCACTTAGGATCTACTCCTTCGCGCTCGGATTGGCCAATAGGCTCAACTCTAGCTTGCCCCGCTAACGAAAGAATATGTACTTTGAGGTTTAAAGCGTTTTCTGCATTCTCACATGCAAAATACCTGCATCATAGAATGGCTCTGGAGAGATCACTTCATACCCCAGCTTGTTATAAAAGGCTTCCGCCTGGCATTGTCCATCAAGGATGGATGATTCGAGGCCCAGCTCACGGGCAAGCTCCTCCAGCGCCAACAGCAGGATACGCCCGTATCCCTTGCTGCGGTAGTCTTTGTCGACTGCGATACGCTGCATTTTCGCAGTGCCTGCTTTATAATAAATCAATCTTCCGGTAGCTACCGGGAGACCCTCATCCATCAGCAAGATATGATGCACATTGTCGCCGATTACATCATACTCATCAATTTCCTCTTCTTCCGGTACCTTTTGCTCTTCAACAAATACTTTTTTGCGGATGTCCAGTCCCATCTGGAGCTGTTCATCTGTCGTTACATGTACGATTTCCGCCGCCATACTTCCACAGGTCTCCTCTCTTTATATAAAAACGATAGTTGACCCATTATACAGAATTTTCATTACGCTGTGAAGAGAGCCTTTATTCAACCGAATAGACCTCAGTGGAAATCGAGCGTTCGTATACATCCTCTAATACAGGCGATAAAGGGCTGTCTAAACCTTCAGGTTTTCCATCCAAACCAGTCATGCTCTGGATCTCCACAACACTCGGCGCCTGATAGGACGAAGCACATCCAACTGCCGTCAGAAGCAGCATTAAACAGACCACCGCTTCCCAAATCTTAATTCTGCGCATCCCTTTCCCTCCTATCGTCTTCTGCTCTACACAGCTTTGACGATTCGTGAGTTTATTAAACTGATTAGCGGTCTTTGATGAATCCAGATTCAAAAACCGCATTAATCGCTTGACTTCTACCGCGTTCCTGCCGTAAGATAACCATTAATTAGGATAACCACAAAAGCTAAGAAGAGAAAGAGTACCTTGGCCAATCTTTCACAGAGAGCTCCGGACGCTGAAAAGGAGCAAAGAAAATCCAAGGGAATATGGTCTCTGAGCTGCGCATCGAACCCCTCCAGGAGGGTTGTAGGCTGCGCCGGAACCCGCATCCGTTATCGTGCTAGGGTATACCCGCGAACAGCGGACGTACCTGAAGAGGTGAATGCCGCAAGGCATTGATGAAGTTGGGTGGTAACACGTGAGCACAGGCTCTCGTCCCTTTTGGGGACGGGAGTCTTTTTTGTTGCCCAAAAATGCTCCCGGGGCGAGTGGGAGTAAGGCTCACAAAACTTGAGCATATGCTTCCGAAGCGAGTTTTTTTCGAAGGACAATCTGGAAGTAACGCTCACAAAACTTTAGTATATGCTTCCGAAGCGAGTTTTGTTCGAAGGACAATCTGGAAGTAACGCTCACAAAACTTTAGGAGGAGATAAAATGTCCAATATCTTTATCGGAGGGGCGTGGCCTTACGCCAATGGCTCTCTGCATCTGGGAAGACTGGCAAGCATTCTGCCCGGTGACATTCTGGCCCGTTACCACCGGGCTAAAGGTGATCGGGTGCTGTATGTGTCCGGCAGCGATTGCCATGGTACACCGGTGGCTGTCCAGGCAGCCAAAGAGGGCGTAACGCCGGGTGAATTCGCCGACCGCTATCATGAGGAATTTGCGGAGTGCTTCGACAAGCTTGGTTTCACTTACGATTTATACACGCGGACAGATCAGGAAACCCACCACACGGTCGTTCGTGAGCTATTTCTTAAACTTCTGGACAACGGGCACCTGTACAAAAAGACAACGCTCCAGTGCTACTGCGAGCAGGATCAGCGGTTTCTACCTGACCGGTACGTGGAGGGAACGTGTCCGGTCTGCGGGCAGCAGGCACGCGGCGATCAATGCGATTACTGCTCCACCCTGCTCGACCCGTCCGATCTGCTGGACAGATCCTGTAAAATCTGCGGAACCCCTCCGGTACTGCGGCCTACAGAGCATTACTATCTTTCTCTTTCAAGCTTTCAAAAGGAACTGGCAGACTATGCGGAATCATCTCAGGGCTGGAGGGATAATGCCGTCCGGTTGACTCAGCGTTATCTGCAAGAGGGGCTTCAAGACCGCGCGGCTACCCGTGATCTTGATTGGGGCGTGGATGTGCCGGTAGACGGATTTACCGGTAAAAAAATCTACGTATGGATCGAAGCGGTCAGCGGCTATCTGTCCGCCAGCAAGCAGTGGGCCGCAGAGTCAGGAAACCGTTGGGAGGATTTCTGGCTGGAGAATCGCGACAGCGCCGCTGAGGATGGCAAGGCAACTTCTTATTATGTGCATGGGAAAGACAACGTGCCTTTTCATAGTCTGATTTGGCCGGGCATATTATTGGGAGTGGGCGGATTGCATTTGCCTGACCGTCTGTTTGCCTGCGAGTACATGACGCTGGAGGGGCAGAAATTCTCTACCAGCCGCAACTGGGCGGTCTGGGTACCGGATATTCTAAGCCGCTATCAGCCGGATTCAATCCGGTACTTCCTGATTGCGAACGGCCCCGAGAAGCGTGATACCGACTTCTCCTGGAGGGAGTTCATCCACAGCCATAATGGCGAGCTGCTCGGTGCCTTCGGCAATTTTGTAAACCGCAGCCTGGCCTTCATAAATAAAGCCTTCGGGGGTTGTGTGCCGGAGGGAATACTGGAGCCTAAGTGGAGAGCGAACTTCGACACCTTATACGCCGAAGCCGGCAGGCTGATCGAATCCGGGAGTTTTAAGGAGGCTCTGGAGTTTATCTTTGGTTATATTCGCCAAGCCAATAAATACTTTGATGAACAGAAACCCTGGCTGCAGATCAAGGAAGACCGCAACACCTGCGGAGATACCCTCTACACCTGCGTACAGATCATTGCTAATCTGGCTAATCTGCTGAATCCGTTCATTCCTTTTTCCTGTGATGAGCTCCGCATCTTCTTGTCCCTTGATGAGGCTGGATGGCAGCAGTCCTCTGTTCAGGCAGGACAGAACATCCATGAACTGAAGCTGCTCTTCGAACGCATTGATACTGTACGGATTGAAGAGGAAACAGCCCGGCTGGAGAGCCAGATGCTAAGTAACTAACCCTTTTGAATCTCCACCACTTAGCTGACGCTTGAAGGAGGGATTCTTGCGAACAGAGGAGCAACCTCCTCTTATGGGCAAGCGACCCCTGCGTTCCCGCAGTTCTACGTTTTATTTTTATAGGTAATTGCTATACCGCTAACTGTTTGATATTATGAGCCGTATTTTCATCCCGATCATGGTGTGTTCCGCAAGCTACACATGTCCATTCTCGAATCGAGAGGTTCTTCACTTCGGGATGGATCGTGCCGCAAACGTGGCACTGCTGACTGGTCGGCTCGAAGGTGCCGGCAACCCGGAGGGTTCGTCCATACCAGGATGCTTTATACGTGAGTTGTCGCACCCATTCGCCCCAGGAGGCATCAGCGATGGACTTGGAGAGTTTGGGATTTTGAATCATATTCGCCACACGCAGATGTTCGATGCTGATCGTTTGGCACTCACGGATCAGCTTCGTTGTCATCTTGTGGAGAAAATTGTTCCGTGAATTTGCAATGTGTTCGTGAATACGGGCAATGTGTTTCTTGGCTTTCTTCCAGTTGGAGCCCCCTGGTGTGCGTCTTGCCAAACGCCGCTGCCATAGCACAAGCTTTTTCTCGTATTGACGGTAAAACCTGGGGTTGGCAAAATGCTCCCCGCTTGAGCACACAGCGTATTCCTTAAGCCCCAAGTCAATGCCGATATGTGCATCTGCTTGACAAAATACTTATCGCTGGCGTTTTGCCGTACCGTAGCGGACAGTATACGACCCTCCAGCTTCCGAGAGTTGGCGAAACGCATCCAGCCGAGCTTGGGAAGCTTCAATCGGTTGCCTTCAATGGCGATATTTCCGTTCGTGAATTTCGTGGTGTAGCTTTGTACTGGATGCTTCCGGCTTTTGAAGCGCGGAGCTTGATTTTGCTTTTTGAAAAAGCGGTCAAAGCTATCTGCCACATGCCGAACGGCAGACTTTAAAGCAATACTATCGACTTCTTTGAGCCAGTCATATTGTGTTTTTAGGACGGGGAGCTGTGTCGCACAGGTCTGATAGGACAAGCCTTTGCCCCCTTTTGTAGTATTTTCTTACAGTATAGCACATATGTTCGCTGCCTCTTCATTCCAGGCAAGAACCTCGGAACTTTCATTGCTGATGAAAGACGGATAGGGCAGCTGCCCGATGATTTCCCTCCACTGCGGATTAAACGTTGTACTAATAGAAGAGACAGCTGCACGCTCATGGGGATTCCATAGCTCGAACAGATGTTGCTGCTCATCCGGCGTCAGCTGCAGTGCCCTCCCGATATTCTCGATGATATCCCTGGATGCGGTTACTTCTCTGCCCTGCTCCAGCCAGGTATAATAAGTTGCACTGACACCTGCCAGCATAGCGACCTCTTCCCTTCGAGTCCCTGTGTTCTTCGTTGGCTATTGGATGCTTTAAACCCTGCCTGTTCAGGCTGAAACCGGTTTCGGCGCGATTTCAGATAATCGCCGAGCGTTTTGGCTTTACTATTCGCATTAAGCATATACAACCCCTTCTCACTGAATCATTACGATCCATTTAATTTAACACGTTCCATACTTAAACCTTTGTCCGTGCTTGCTTCCCTCAACGATCCACTAGCAGCAACTATCACGGAGTTAAGGCGTCTATTTTAATGAAATTCCATTAATTGTTATCCATTAAAACGGATGTTCATCATTGAGCAAGCCTGCACGTTATGTGTCCCACAGCGTCAGAATAAAAAAAGCGCCCGAACAGTTATAAATGCAACTGCTGCGGACACAATTTTGTTCAACTTTTACTGAGCTAAAGCAATTCCCTGCAGCATTGCTGCAATGGCTTCAACGGAACCGTTCCACAGCTTCTCGCCAAGATCCCTACTGGCATGGGTTGGGTCACCTATAACGCCTGTTGTGGAATATTTGCCAAAATCCAGATTGGGATCATCCCATTCCGGCTCACTGCTGCCAGGATTAAAAATCTGCGCTTCCCTAATATCCTCAGGATGCTTATAAAGTCCCAGAGAAGTAGTGAAGCTGTCTGCATGACCACCCGGAATGTCGGGATCAGCATGCCTGCACCAGATCTCATGAAACGGATGATGGGGAAAATCTACCTTGGCTTTTCCCTCATATTCCTGATTGAACCTTACTGCCAGATTGCCCAGCAAGTGACCGCCGCAGCCGCGAAAAATAACCAGCTGTCTAAAGCCTTGGTCCACCAGGGAAGTCAGAACAGCGTATATTACATCTTCATACAGCTTCTGCGGAATATCGATAAAGCCGTATCCAAAGCTGCGGTGCTCCGGTGTAGGTCCAAAAGGAATTGTCGGTATCACCAGGGACTTGACTCCATATTTCAGTTTGGCCTGCTGCGCTGCTTCAATGGACAGCTCTGTGGCCAGCCATGTATCAAAATCAACGGTGGAGTGTGGACCCTGCTGCTCCGTACAGCCCGTCGGAATAATTGCCAGATAACCTTCCGCTGCTTTTTCTTTAATTTCCAAAAAGGTGAGCTTTCCGTATTCGACTGTCATTTGAATTTCCCCTTAGGTTGTCTAATAGTAATTAGTCGAAGCGAGGTGTTTGTTTATGCGCAGATTTTCATTGTGGCTGCCCTCCTAACCTTTCTTGCCGCAGGCCTTCTTCTGGATTTCCTGATCCATATCCTTAACATGAAACGAAGACAGCGCTTTAGCAACATTTGACCCTGAACGAGAAAAGAAGGCTAGCTACAGCTATCGAAGCTCTATACCTTCCGTTTCAGCGAGACGGCAAAATCCGGTTTGGTCTCATAGGCAATGTAGGATACTGTCCCTGCAAAATCCAAATAAGCCTGATAACGCGTGCGGATCGCCGGGCTTGTGATCTTGTCCAACACAAGCTCCTTAGCCACCCAGCAGCTTTCCGACGTTTCCTCTGAAACGGCAAGTTCTCCGCCCACCGGTTTACATACATAATCCAGCATTACTTTCGTCGGAACATCGGTGATGCCGTCATGCCATTTGTACATTCCCGTATTCGAATACACTCCGATCAGGTGAGAGACCTCGGTATCTATTCCGCTTTCTTCCTGAATCTCCCGGATGAGTGCATCCATCAGATTCTCTCCGGCCTCCACTTGCCCACCGGGGAATACCCAGCCACCATGAAATGTTTTGACCAAAAGCACTTCTCCCTGCTCATTCTCCACGATCCCGCCGACAGCCACAATATGAGTTGGCATAGCCATGTTATTAACCTCCCATGATCTTTATAGTTGAATATTGCACTGCTCAGCAAATTCATTGATTTTGGACAGCAATGCAGGATAGATCATCGGATAGGTTAACTCTTCCGGCACCTCCGTGAACCCGCATATTTCTTCCATTTCATAGGCCGGCAATTGTCCGAACTTATTAACGGTGGCCAGGTAGAGCTTTCCGAAACTATCCGGCATTGACTCTCCGGTAACCGAATAAATACTTATTGGAAATAACGTATAGTCTTCCGCTCCTGTCTCTTCATACAGTTCTCTTGCCGCTGCTTCATCAGGCGTTTCATTCTCGTCAATATGTCCACCTGCAAATTCCCATGTGGTCTGTCCACGCTGCCGAGCTAATATCCACTGCTCATTATGCCTTACGATAATAACGACGTAGGTTAGATTTTCTTCCTTTATTTCCGTTTCGTGTATAGTAACTTTCATTCACAAACATCTCCTTAGTCGGCAAAACCGATAGAGTTTTGGTGCATTACCGGATGCGACGTTCCTATTATCTCTGGTTTTAACCTATGTATAGAATGCCTTGATATTTCTTCCAACAGGAAAAGAATCACTCACCACTGTCTTCTCCCCGCTTCTCCTCACCCTTGCCCTGAGCGTTCAATTGCGCCCATATCTCCCGGGTCAAATCTTCGCCTTTATAATAGTCCACCCTATCCTCCGTTTCATACAGCTCTTCATACGGCAAAATATTGATTTTCCCGGAGTCAGGGTATTCCGCAACATCCAACCCGTTATTCGTCCGTAAATCGAGATAGCGGCAAGGCGTCTCCGTATGATTGAACAGCTGATGCGCACCTGATGGACCGGTTTCGAAAAATACCGTATCGCCCTCATGGACTTCCTGTAACCCGGCGGGAGTTCTTAACATAGCACCGCCCGCCAAAATCACAAACAGCTCTTCAGCATTTCTATGAAAGTGATACGGATACGAGTACTTGCCCGGGTCCAATGACCGGATATCAAAAATCAAATGCTTAGATTCTACCATCCCCGCCAGCTTCTCGCTGGTGTGCCAAGCAAATTCCGGAACCGGAGACTGCCTTTGTTTAAAAGAGATATTCTGTTCATTGAAAATGGTCGCCATGGAATTACTCCCTACGCATAAGTTATTTTAATCCGAGCATAGAGACTATGGAACAAGTTGTAAGTGAGTAAATTCATAGGCCGTGAAAAAAACATTGCCATCTCCTCACATCCTGTGGTATTATAAATTTCGTTGCAGGACGGTAGCTCAGCGGGAGAGCACTATCTTGACAGGGTAGGGGTCATGGGTTCGAACCCCATCCGTCCTATACTGCATCACTACGTAAAACTCCTTATTTTATAAGGAGTTTTTTCTTTTCTATCCCCACTCACATCCCACTTTTACCGCGTGAAAAATTGATTTGGGGACGGATTGGGAACGGAATTGAAAAAAAGAGTTACCATAAAGGCAACTCAATTGAAATTGATTTGTGTAGTTGTTAAATTATTATTTTTACTGACTTCTTTGTGATGCCTCTAGAGTGCTTAGCCAGTATTTCAATCCGTATGGACGAGTATCCTATATATATATCTCACAAATTCCCGTTAATACCTTTTGGGTCTTGATTCACAGATATGATACTCAAACGGACCACTCCAATATTATTTAAGTAGTTCTTCTGGAACTTCAGGTTGATGCACATACAACGCACTGTTTGTATTTGCAATGAATATCGCTACCATCGATAAGCATGTCGCCAAACCAGACACGATTCGAACATTCGCTTTTTTCAACATCTTTACTTCACCTCCTTTCTGGCAATTAATAGACTTAGAGATTGAGCAAAAAAACTCACGGCTATAGCAGATGAACAAATCATGACATTTGTAGCAACCAAGATCAGGCCGATTATTTTAAGCTTCGGATAGTGACGCTTGGGGATTCTAGTCTGCTTTTCAATTCCAATCGGCGCTAACCACAAGATGATCAAAAAACTGATTGCATTCATAACCTGTACAACTACTAAATTTACGTTAATAAAAGATAGCGCAGTAAACAATGTCGTAGTAAATATGACACACGCTACACCCGACTTAAGGTGAACACCGCCCGACGATTGCCGTAGTAATGCAAAAGAAATTAATATCGTTAAAGCTTCAGAAAAATTACCTGTGAGCAAAGATATAGCAAGTGTAATGACGATGATAAAAACAACATTTAGCACAACCTCTAATGCATACTTTAGAACCGCTTGCGATGCGGGGTGATCAGGAACAACTTTTTTTATATTGTAGGCTATCCTCTCAGATATACGATCAATCATTTTCTTTTTCCTTCCCGGTAGAGTAATAGATGAAGAAAATTGAGATCATTAAAAAGAACAATATATTCAAATAAATTTCGTTGTAATATAAAAGAATTGAGATTCCAATTAAGAAAATTATGATGATCGTCGTTAAAAAAATATCTTCTAACTTAAATCGAAGTTTCTCTATGTCAAAAGTAAAGCCTTTTCCTTTTCTGTAGTAGTGCCAAAAAAAGGAGCAAATAACTACGGAGGTGAGTACTTGTAATATGTATCCATTGCTTTTATTCCCTTCTATTGCTCCTATTGAACCGAATAAGATAAGTACAATAACAGTTTGTATGACTGCAAAAATAGCATATCCTGATATAGTTGCAATAACGGACAGTATGAGGGGCATCCTAACAACTGCAGCAAAGAATAATATGAATATTACTATCAGTATTAAAGGTGCGATATTGCTCATATCAAACTCTTTCCTCACCAAATAGCTCTGCAAATTTATTATTAAAGTAACAAACAAGGCTTGCCAAGCATGATGTTTCCACTTGAATCTAAAGAGCGACATAATCAAATAATAAATAGACATGAGCTCAATAGTCGAAAAGAACATGAATAGAATTGGCTCCCATGACAACACACAACACCGCCTGACATTATTTTCATTCAATGCATTAATTATAAATCCGAAATAGAGTTACCGTATACTACTTATTTACTACGAATTAGGTCTTTCAGGCGGCAATATCTCAAAACAATTCCCGCCATCCGCGAGCGCCACAGCAAGAACGGTCTATCTATAAGTCGCAAGTCTGAAGACGAAGAAACCGCCAGCTCAAAAAGCCCGGCGGGTTATCATATCATTGGGTCAACCACACGAAACCAAGGCGGATAAGCTGAACATCAAATATCCATTCAAGAGTAGCGTTTATCCCTCTAGAGCATCATTTATATATTGAACAAACAATTTGTCCGAGAACAGAACAACCTTATTGTCCTTCGTCAGCATATAGATACTTTTAGCATCCGCACTTACATACACAGTATTGATCAGCTCATACAACTTCTGAATAACATCGCAAAGACTCCTCATATTTTCCGATCCGTTTATTTTGCGCCCCCTCCCCTAATTATTCAATAAGCATACAAAATGTGCCAATATACGTCAAAGAATAAACAGAAACAAACCCGCCAGGCACAAGCCCGGCGGGTTATGATACACATGCTCTACATCCAAATCTATCTTCCGTCGTTTTTAAAACTAGAAATCAGCAGTAGCAATTTGAATTGTACCTGTAGCAGGACCAACAGCTGTGGTCTGGAGAGCGGCTACCAACAGTAAAGCAACTTCCAACGTGAGGCTATTGGTTGGAGGTATTACATAAGTGATGACAGGAGCGTTGACACGTGTAACTACAAGATTGATCGGAGCCGGACCGTTATTATTAACGGTAATTGTAGCATTTGCTCCACCGTTCAAGTTTTCAAAATAAGATTTACCAACATTGGCCGCCAGAGAGTAAAACTGCTGGGGTAAGAGAATCGACATAAGAATCACCTCCTAGAACTAGATATTGTATTCTATTCTTCCAAAGAAGAAATGTAATAGATAAGTGGATCAGTACCAAAACACATTTTACAATTATTACATAGTGGTGAAACTATCTTCTATGGCTTAAATTCAATCGCAATTAGATATAAAAAAAGACCCCGCCGGCATCCGGCAGAGTCAAATCATTCATGAACTTATCCCTCATAGGTAAACCGGCCTTTAGGCCAGTACCCGCAGCACATCCTCGATCTTCCGCTGATGCGAAAGCACACCATAATTCATCCAGGCCATAAAATCCACCTCGTACACGTTGCGGTTGCGCACAGCGGGCAGGCTTCTCCATAGCGGAGTATCCAGCAGCTCCCGGCCTTCACCTTCCTGCCGGTCAAAAGTAATGAACAAATGATCCGCCGTCAGGCCTGACAACTCTTCACTTGTTAGGCTCACACGCTTCTGTCCCCGGGTGAGCTGCCGGACCAACGGATGCCGCTGGAGCCCAAGATCCTCATGCAGTACGCTTGCCGTATATCCCAGTTCCTCACATCCATAGAGCGCGACTCCGCAGGAAGATATCCTAAGTAAGGCTACCGTCTCTCCCCGGACGCTGCGGCTGAGGATCCGCTTCGCCTGCTGGGCCTGCTGCTCATAATGGCCGATGACCTCCTGTACATGCTCCGTTCTGCCGAAGACAGCAGCTGCTGAGCGCAGTGTTGCACGCCAGTCTTCCTGGTGAAACGGGAGTCTGAACAGCGGGGCAATCCGGCGGCACTCACCCAAATGCCAGCGCTGAAAGCCGTCATCCAGTATAATCAGCTCGGGCGTGTAACGGGAAAGCTCTGACCAATCTCCGGTGGAAATATCAAACGTTGGGACCTGATCCAGACCCAGGTACTCTTGCTTGCCCCACTGTGCATGACAATATTGAGCCACCGGAGTAATGCCCAAAGCCAGCAGATAATCCTCCAGAAAAGGCGCGAATACACGGACCCCTTCCTGATGAAGGCTCCTGTATTGACCGGGTGTAACACCTACTGCTCCCTTGAAACGCCGGTTAAAATAATACTCATTGCTATAGCCGACTGTCAGTGCAATATCATGCAGACGGTCCTTGGTCAGAAGCAGCTGCTGCTGCGCCCGTTCGATACGGAGGCCGTTCAAATGCCCCAAGGGAATCTTGCCGGTAATCTCTTTAAAAAGCTGAGTATAACGCGCGCGCCCAATACCTGCAATCTCTGCCAATTGATCGACGGATACCGGTTCACTGTAATGCTCCTGCATATAGTGAATGGAACGTTGTACCGCCTCATGATCATTATTTGTCTGAACTGCCGGGGAATTGGCCCGCATGATCAGCAGCAGCAGCTCCTGAAAACGGGTATGACCCGCGAACCATTCGATGTCATCGGGACTCCTGCGGCTATGATAAATGGAATCCAGCAGCAGTGTACATTGGGAAAAAGGTCTGCAGCTTAAGAGACCCGGCTGGAGCATGGCATTCCCGGGCAATTTCCTCTTTCCGCGGTGTCTGCCATCCCCAGTGCTGATAACCTCAAAAGCAAGCCGGTAAAAGCTAAGCCCCCGCTCTCCGGCCTGAATACTGTTCATAGATCCAGCCTCAATCAGAAAGCCTGCACCTTTGTCCAAAGGATAACGCCTTTCCTCCGCTTCGAGCCAGCCCTGCCCTTCCGATACTATGATCAATGTGTGCTCCTGAAACACAGCCATTTGTCCGTTTCCCGCAGGGGATTGGGCTATTGCTTCTATGTTAGTCAAGCTGTATAACAGCTTTTTTCCAGTGCTTTCACTGAGCAGTTCTGCCATTCTCCCGCCCCCTAATTGAGAATCATTTTCATCTCCTTAGTGTAAAACAAAAATGAAAGCCTATCAACTATGCAAAATCATATCAAAAAGTTTCGACAGCAAAAAGATATATCACAAGGCAGGTTAGCAGATTTATGCAATGTAAGCAGACAGACCATAAATGCCATTGAAAACAACAAATATGACCCAAGTTTGCAATTAGCTTTTGATATTGCCAAACATTTAGCAGTTAGAATTGATAAGTTATTCTTACATGAAGGGAGAGAAGAGGAATGAACACCCGAAAAATAGGTGCAACCGCAGTAGGGGCAGCCACTCTAATTGTGGTGGCCTTTACCATCTATAAGGTCATGGTTGGAAAAGACGTTGGATTTAACGAAATAATAACAATCGCAACGCTGGTAATGATGTTTTTTCCTATGATCACCTGGGGAACCAAGGCAGACAAAGATGGTATATTTGAGGATGACGAGTTAGGAAAAAAGATTACGGAGAGAAGCTCGAAAATAAGTTACTTTCTTCTTCTTTTTTTATACTTGGAGCTTTAGTTGCTGATGAAATCGTAAATGAAACAATGAACATTTTTTTATTAGGGGTATTAGGATTAGCAATGATTACTTTACCCATTGTTGAGTTTCTAGTGAGTAAGAAGTATCGCTAGCGGGAACGTCAGTTCAATAAAAAAGCGGCAGTCCAGGACATTATTTCTCGTCCATGGCTGCCGCTGTTTCTTTTATGAGGGGTTAGTCTTTCAGTTTGCCTGGCGTTTCATTTCACCATTGCTTTCAGCAGATCATCAAGCTTCATCGAATTGGCTGTAATCGCGCCGGACTGCCAGTGGGAGCGTTCCATTCTGTAAACATTCCCGTTCTTCACCGCAGGCAGGTTCTTCCACAACGGACCACCCAGAATTTTGATTGCTTCCTCATTCTCCGCGGTATCCCATCCTCCGTTGTCAGGGAATACAATGATATGATCCGCTTCAAGATCTGGTATCACTTCTTCGGAAATAATGGACTGAAATTCAGTCATCTCCGCAGCCATAGGGACGGGAGTCAGACCAAATTGGTCATAGACCACACCCGTAAATCGGTTTTTGACACCAAATAACGCAAAGGTTTTCTCGGCAACGTTAAGCCGGATTACAGCTACCTTCTCCTGCCCCAAAGCCTGCTGCAGCTTGGCTTTTCCATCCGCCACCTTCTGGTCATACTCCGCAAGTACAGCTTCGCCCTTTTCCGGAATGCCCAGCACCTCTGCGATAGCTGTGAGCATTTGTCTTGAATCCTGCAGCACTTTCTCCGGCAGACGGTAGGTTGGCGCTACCTTGGAGTATTGTTCGTATTTTGCTGCATCTGCTCCTCCGTCCGCAATGATCAAGTCCGGATTTTTTTCCAACAATGCCTCAATACTCCCGGTAATATCATATTCCGGCACGTCCAGATTCAAATAATCCTGCTTGCCCCAGCTGGGATGATACCATTGCACGACCGGGGTAACGCCTAACGCCTTCAGATAATCCTCCACATAGATCCCTGCCACCCGCTTAGGACTAACAGGAATTTCAACCTCTCCGAATTCCCCGACGACAGTCCGTGTGCCATTTCCGGCTGAAGTATCGGTGCTTGCATCGGTGGATGTATTGCTTGCTGCGGTTGGATTCGCCGCATTCTCTGTTTGAACGTTTTTTCCTCCGGCAGCATTATTATTTGTGCCGCAAGCCGCCAAAGCGGACATTGCCAGTACAAGTACAGCTGTCCAAATACATTTTCGACCCCAACTTGCCATTGATCTCTTCACTCCTATACATCATTGTGATTGATTATCATTCTCAATAATCCTAAGGACAATAGTAGCACGTCTTCATCAGCTTTCAATGCACTTTCTCTGCGACAATCTTATACAAACTTCTAAATTGCATAGTATCTCACGTCGATTTGCAAACCTTTAAGTAAAAAACGACCCTGCCAGCAGCTGGCAGAGTCAAGAGTTCATGAACGTATATACTACATACAAGCTGGGGATATCTTCAATTTAACACCTGATTGTTAATAGAGTGTGTGGAGAAATCATGGAATGGATAAATTATGAGCAAGGCAAATTCTTTAACCGGGTGATTGATTTCTGTAGCGATTTATTTTACAATGAACTCATAAACGCGCGTTTATTTAAAGGGGGCACTATGCGCAGCGAAGATATTGCTAAGCTCGCCGGGGTATCCCGTAGTACGGTATCCCGCGTGATCAACAACTATTCCAATGTCCCTGAAGAGACCCGGGCCAAGGTGCTGAAGGTTATTGAACAGCATCAATACGAGCCAAACAGCTTTGCCCGGGCTCTGGCCGGCAAGAAGACCGATACGATCGGCCTTTTCGCCATCAGCATGAACGAGAAGGAGAATGCAACCCGGATCTATCAGAACAATTACTTCGCGCCTTTCGTCGATGCCGTAGTCGACACGTCGAATGCCCGCGGCTGTTATGTGCTGATTCATACCGTATACTCTCCCGACGATTTCCTGAAGGTTAAGCAGGCTTTCCTGCAGAAACGGATTGACGGCGGCATTATCGTCGGCACCCAGAAGGATATTGATATCGTACGGGAAATGGTTGGACTTGAATCGCCGCTAGTGCTGATCGATTACGACATTTCGGAGATTATGTCGGAGCATCTGGACCGCAATCATCTGGCCATTGTAAACTCCAAGGACTATGAGGGCACAGTCGAAGCCATCGAGTATTTGATCGGCCTTGGCCACGAAGAAATCGGCATGATCTGCGGACGAATGAACACGTACTCCGGACGGGAACGCTATATGGCATACGAGGATACGTTGAAGCGGCATGGATTGCAGATCAATGAGAACTTCATCCTGCAGGGTGATTTCTTGAAGGAGAAGGCTTACGAAGAGGTCAAGAAGCTGCTGGAGTCCGGCGGCCCATTGCCGACAGCCTTCTTCTCGTCCAACGATGATATGGCTATTTCAGCGATGGAAGCGTTCTCCGAACACGGAGTCTCCGTGCCTGAGGATATGTCCATTGCCGGATTCGATGATGTGCAGCTTGCCTCGCGTATTCATCCCAAGCTGACCTCTGTACGTCTGCCGATTTATGAAATGTCCAAGGCCGCTGTCGAGAAAGTAATCGAGCTGTGCGATTCCGTTCAGCCGACCTTTAGCACCATCAGCTTCCCGGCCAGGCTGGTCAAAAGAGACTCCTGCCTGCCGCCGAAGAAGTAAGGCTCCCTGCAAGAATGCTGCATCATCCGTCCAGCGTATACCATTTCGCTGGATGTACCAGCATTTCTTTAAGGAGTGGCAATCATTATTATAATGTTTTGCAGGAAAATCCCTTTGCCCCGAGGGAATTTTTTCTGAGCTCTATAAACGCGCGTTCACAATTGAAAGGAGACTTTCCTCTTATGAAATTCGGAACTTTTGACGACACTCGTAAAGAGTACGTAATCAACACCCCTAAAACACCTTATCCATGGATCAACTACCTCGGTAACGAGCAATTTTTCGGCCTTATCTCCAATACTGCCGGTGGTTACACCTTCTATCGCGATGCCCGGATGAGAAGATTGACCCGCTACCGGTATAACAATATTCCGCTGGATACAGGCGGACGTTACTACTATCTGTATGACGACGGCGATTTCTGGACCCCGGGCTGGATGCCGGTCAAACGCGACCTCGATTTCTACGAGTGCCGCCACGGTCTTGGCTATACTTCCATCACCGGCGAACGCAACGGTATTTCTGTGAACCAGCTCGCTTTTGTACCGATGGGCCACAATGCCGAAGTACACCGCCTTGTTGTGAAGAATACCGGATCAGCTAAGAAATCGGTGAAGCTGTTCTCTTTTGCCGAGTTCTGTCTGTGGAATGCCCAGGATGATATGACCAATTTCCAGCGTAATCTGAGCACTGGCGAGGTTGAAGTTAAGGATTCCGTAATCTATCACAAAACAGAATACCGTGAGCGCAGAAACCACTATGCTTTCTATTCTGTAAATAAAGAAATCGCCGGCTTTGATACCGACCGCGAGTCCTTCGTGGGTATGTATAATGGCCTGGATGCTCCACAAGCAGTAGCTGCCGGGGAAGCAACCAACTCCGTAGCCAGCGGCTGGTCGCCAATCGGCTCTCATGCACTTGAAATCACGCTGGAACCAGGCGAAGAGCAAAGCTTCATCTTCGTACTCGGCTATATCGAGAACCCGGAAGATGAGAAATGGGAATCCCTGAATGTCATTAATAAAAAACCGGCGCAGGCTGTCATCGAGCAATTCGCTACAGACGCTCAAGTGGATGCTGCTCTGGCTGTTCTGGCTGCACACTGGGATAACCTGCTGTCCAAATATCAGATCACAAGCGGCGACGACAAGCTGAACCGTATGGTCAACATCTGGAACCCATATCAATGTATGGTTACCTTCAACATGTCCCGCTCCGCTTCCTACTTCGAATCCGGGATTGGCCGCGGTATGGGCTTCCGCGATTCCAACCAGGACTTGCTCGGATTTGTACACCAAATTCCTGAGCGCGCCAAAGAACGTATTCTGGACATCGCCGCTACCCAGTTCGAAGACGGCAGCGCGTATCACCAATACCAGCCGCTGACCAAAAAAGGCAACAACGAAGTCGGCACCGGCTTTAACGATGATCCGCTTTGGCTGATCCTGGGAACGGCTGCCTACATTAAGGAAACCGGCGACACTTCCATTCTGGATGAGCAGGTTCCTTTCGACAGCAACCCGGACAACACTGCTACCCTGTTCGAGCACTTGAAACGCTCCTTCGAGCATGTCACGAATAACCTCGGACCTCACGGCCTGCCGCTGATCGGCCGCGCGGACTGGAATGACTGCCTGAACCTCAACTGCTTCTCTACCGAGCCAGGCGAATCGTTCCAGACGACTGCCAACATCGAAGGCCGCGTAGCGGAATCCGTCTTCATCGCCGGTCTGTTCGTCTTTGTTGGACCGGACTATGCGGAAATTTGCCGCATGCGCGGACTTAACGATGTTGCTGCGGATGCCGTAGCCAAGATCGACAACATGCGTGAAATCACGCTGACCCATGGCTTCGACGGTGACTGGTTCCTGCGCGCTTACGACCACTACGGCGACAAGATCGGCAGCAAAGAAAACGAAGAAGGCCAAATCTTCATCGAGCCGCAAGGGATTTGCGTAATGGCCGGTATCGGCGTGGAAGACGGTCAAGCAGCCAAAGCTTTGACTTCCGTTGAGGAACGTCTGGACACAGATTATGGTATCGTGCTGCAGCAGCCGCCATACTCCAAGTACTACCTGAACCTGGGTGAAATTTCTACGTATCCGCCGGGCTATAAAGAAAACGCCGGTATTTTCTGCCACAACAACCCATGGATCATGATTGCTGAAACGGTACTGGGACACGGCGACAGAGCATTCGATATCTATAAGAAAATTGCTCCGGCTTATCTGGAAGACATCAGCGAAGTTCACCGGATGGAACCTTATGTGTACTCGCAAATGATCGCTGGTAAAGATGCCGTACGCCACGGGGAAGCGAAAAACTCCTGGCTGACGGGTACCGCTGCCTGGAACTATGTAGCCATTACCCAATCCATTCTCGGCATCCAGGCTGATTTCGCAGGTCTGAAAGTAGATCCTTGTATCCCTGCTGAGTGGGACGGATTCGAAATCACCCGCGTCTTCCGTGGAGATACTTATGTAATCACTATTAAGAACCCTAACCATGTCTCTAAAGGTGTTGCCAGCCTCACTCTCGACGGGGCCGTTGTAGAAGGGAACATCATCGCTCCTGTTGGCGACGGTGCAGTGCACCAAGTGGTAGTTGAGCTGGGCTAAATATCTGCCGTGACAACATGTTAACCGCTTGTTTATTAAACGGGTCTCGTCTTTGCAAAAAGACGGGGCCTGTTTTTTTGTGGGAGGCTCACTTTCTGGTAATCCAAGGACAATATTCTAAAAAAAGCAACCCAATGCATCCGGCATACTTGCGGGATGCATTGGGGTTGCTTTCCTTTTTGATAACGTGCTGCCGCTCAAGCCCTGCCCTCTGGTATCCACACCTTCATCTCTCCGCTGCCGCGGTTACCCCACAGATAATAAGGGACAGCTGTAACCTTAACGGATTCCAGCGGTGCTTTCTCCCTGCTGTACAGACCTCCGCTCCAGCCGGACGGATTGACACGGAAGCCGGTCCCTTCAACGACTACGGCTCCGCCAGGCAGCGAGTCTGTAAAGACCTCTGTGAACTCCCCTGTCTCGTTCAGAGTGATAGAGCTCAGCGGCTCACTGTTATCGTTTGCCTCGAGGCAATAGACGAGCGGTCCCCGTTGAATAGCAGTTTTCTGCGCATCAGCGCGCAGCTCGGGATGGGCATAGACACGGTGCGCTTCCATCGGAATGCTTACCTCTATGGAATCCCCGGCAGACCACACTCTGCGGATCACCCGGTAACCCAGTTCCCGGTCTGCGGTAGGATCCAGTACTTCGCCATTGACGCTGATCTCCATGCTGCTGCACCAGGAAGGGACGCGCAAGGCAATGCCGAATTCCGCAGCTTCTGCCGGATTGATCTTCAGCGAGACCTTTCCTTCCCATGGGTAGTTACTCTCCTGGGTTACATTAACCTCCGTTCCCCCAAGCGTGCCCTTCCATTCACTGCCAATATACAGATTAGTGTGCAGGGTATCCCCGTGAACCGTGTAAATATATTGGTTCAGCGAAGTCAGCAGCCGGGCCACATTGGGCGGACAACAGGCACAGCCGAACCAGCCCTGCCGCTCCGCCTTCACATGATGTTTACCCGGATTGCAGCTGCAGGCCTGCGGCCATACCTCCAGCGGATTGACATAGAAATAATGCTTGCCGTCCTGCGCCATGGACCCCAGCACATTATTGTAGAGCGCCCGCTCCATCACGTCCGCATACCGGGCTTCAGGGGTTAACTCCAGCATCCGCCGGGCAAAAAAGATCAGGCCGATGGAAGCGCAGGTTTCCGCATACACCGTATCGTTGGGCAGATCATACTCGAAGGTGAACGCCTCCCCGAGATGGGTGGAACCGATTCCCCCTGTAATATACATCTGCTTATCCGTCATGTTGTTCCACAGCCTTACACAAGCATCGCGCAAAGCGTCATCATCGTTAAGCATCGCAAGGTCAGCCATTGCTGAATACATATAGACTGCACGTACGGAATGCCCTACCGCTTCGCTCTGCTCACGGACCGGAATATGCGCCTGATTGTAGGCTGGATCGAGATGGTCAGTTTGCCCGCTCCAGTGCGTGATCCGCCCCCGGTTCTCCCACTCCTGCCGCAGGAAATTCGGTTCCTGGCCGCGCTCGTCGATAAAAAAGCTGCTGAGCTTCAGATATTTCTCTTCACCGGAAAGACGGAACAGCTTGACCAGTGCCAGTTCAATCTCCTGATGCCCGTCATAGCCTTTTAGCTTGCCTTCCTCCGGTCCAAAGACCGAATCGATATGATCGACCATCCTGCGCATAATATTTAGCAGCTTGTCTTTGCCTGTAGCCTCATAATACGCAACCGCAGCCTCGATAAAATGTCCGGCGCAGTACAGCTCATGGCAATCCTGAAGATTGGTCCAGCGTTTGCCCGGCTCCTTGATTGTGAAATAGGTATTGAGATATCCATCCGGCTGCTGCGCTTCGCCGATCAGGTCGATAACTTCATCTGCCTGCCGCTCCAGTATGGGATCACGCTTAAGGCTCAGGGAGTAACCTACTGCCTCCAGCCACTTCGCAACATCGCTATCCTGAAACACCCAGCCGTGAAACTCTCCTTTCTTTCTCCCTGCGGCAATCTCGAAATTGGCAATCGCATGACTGGGCTCTGCGTCCGGTACCCGGTCATGCAGCGCCTCGTATTGGTATGGAATGACTACATCCTGCGCCAGCCTGATGTAACGTCCCCAGAATTCATCCTGAATCTTTACCGATTGCTGCTTGTCTGTCTGCTGCGTTTTAATAGTTCTGCTCATTTGCCTCGTCCCCTCCGCTATATTTCATTCTCGCTATTAGCAATTATAGAGGGTAGAATAAATAAAAAATACAATCATAAACAACTCTGTTTTTGTACTATTTCACACTCAAGATTGCGAATAAAACCAGAACTCCAGGCTTCCGACAATTCGCTTTGAAAGGAGTAATCATGACTTTCAGTCCTTCTTATATCCATCTGGCTGCTCCGCCGTTCCCCTACTTTCTGGAATGCGACCGCACCGTATATCAGCCGGGGGATCAGCACCCGAACCGCAACCGTATGGGGAAATTCGATCTGATTATTGTAGAACAGGGCACGCTGTTTATTGGCGAAGATGAGAAAGAATGGGAGGTTGCGGCCGGGCACACTTTGCTGCTGCTGCCAGACCGTTATCACTACGCTGTCAAACCTTGCGAGGAGATCACCACGTTTGTATGGATCCATTTTCACACGGTGGGGGAATGGATTGAAGCCGGGGGCGATCCGGTGTATGCCGGCCGGGAAGCACATTTCCAGCAGTTTCTTACACATCCGTACACGATCCGTGTACCGCAATTTGGTCCGCTCCCGGACCCCTTTGAGCGGAGCGGGCAGGCGGAGCTGCTCCTGCAGCTGAGCCGGGACAGACGGTCAAGCGCGGTATGGCAGCAACAGCGGATCTTTGAGGAGATGCTGCGGATGATGGATCTTGCGCAGCAGGACGCTGCAGGCAGCCATGCTGCCGAGATTGCGGAGCAGACGGAATCCTACATCCGCAACCATTACGCAGAGGCGCTCACCAATGGCTCACTCGCGGATGTCCTCCATTTTCACTATAATTATCTCGCCCGCTGCATGAAGCGAGTCTATGGGCTGACGCCGATGGAATATTTGACGGATTACCGCCTGGAGCAGGCCAAGCTGCTGCTGCTCAAGACAGAGATCCCCATTTCCGGGATTGCGGAGCGCACAGGCTTCGAGAGCGCTGCCTACTTCTCACGGCGTTTTGCCCGCAAAGTCGGCATCTCACCGCTGCGCTTCCGCAAGCGTTATTCACGGTAAGCCGAATCCCTCACTAGCGAGAGCACGAAATTCATACAACTCCCGGCTGTAGGACAGTTCCCCGATACGGACACAATTAGGGGTATATTCTCTAATCTGCCCGCCAAACTCCAGAATATCATCTTTTATTTCTTTCACGGCGACCGCGACTTTGACTTCGGACAGCGCGGCCGCCAGCAAATCAATATCACTCTCCAGCAATTTATATGTATAATCCATCCAACCTTCACCCGCCTTGCTGCTTTTATGTATTTAATCGTAATATTTACTATTAATATACATTGTTTTGCTATCCTGTACAAGTCTAATTGCTTAACCCAACCCTTCCTTCGAATAAAACAGAGGTTGCCGGACAACCTAACTTCACGTATTACCACCTTATCAGTGAAGGAGTTTTGTAATGATGGGAGTTCTAAACGGCAATCCCAAAGATGAACCGCTGCACTATGGCGAAATATTTAATCTATGGCAATTTTCCGCTACCGCCAAAATGTCATTATCCACCTTACAGGCATTTCATTATCACGCTGGCGATCAGGATCTAAAAAAAATAATTGATGATCTTATGGACCAGTCGCAGCAGGAAATAAAAGATTGCGACAAGCTGCTGAAGACCCATGGCTTCACACCGCCCCCTGCACTGCCCGACCGCCCCTCCGTTAAGCTCGGGGATATTCCTGCCGGAGCCCGTTTCTCCGATCCGGAAATCGCCGCTTCCCTTGCTGGGGCTGTTTCCCTGAGCCTAGTCGTATGCAGCCAGATTATGGGGACTTCCATCCGTGAGGATATCGGGGCCATGTTCATGAAAAATCATGCTCAAATGGCCGCTTTAGGAATGGCTGTGCTGAAATTGAATAAAAAGAAGGGCTGGCTGGTACCTCCGCCGCTGCAGCTCAAAAAGCAGGAGCCTGCTTTGGTCTAGTAATATCCCCGTCCCGCCTAATCCTGCGCAAGCAGGATTTTTTGCTGTATAGCTATTTTTTCCCATACCCAAGCATATTCATTAAGACAGGCCTAAATATGGAGATGTTGAATATGCGCTCAAGTGCAAGGTACGCTATTATTTTGCTGGGAAGTTTGCTGATTGCTGCAGGAACTAATTTTTTTCTGGTCCCCTACAAAATTCTCGATGGGGGAGTCATCGGCATCGCCCTCATTATCAACTATATGTCCGGCGCAAAAATTGGACTGGCCATTGTCCTGTGCAGCCTGCCGATTTTCTTGCTTGCCTGGCTTAAAGAAAGGGACATCTTCTATAACAGCGTGCTGGGTTTGCTTACCTCCTCGTTTTTCATTGAAGTCCTCGGACCGCTCCAGTATCATTTCCTGTACTATATTGAGCTTGGCTCCATCTCCAGCGCCATTCTCGGCGGCTTTCTGATGGGGAGCGGTTTCGGAATTATGCTGCGGTTCAAGGCCAGCACAGGCGGAACGGATCTGCTCGCAAAGTTTATGAAACGCTATATTCCGCTCAATGTCGGCGTTATTATTTTTCTGACGGATTTCCTGATTATCGGCGCGGGTGGCCTGCTGATCTCCAAGGAAACCTTCTTTCATTCGATTCTGACGATCTTTTCCGGCGGAGTGGCCACGGGGTTATGTACGCTCGAAAAGTAAGCCTCTTGACTAGATGGAAATAACTATGCACATTCACGATCGTACGTTCGTATTATAATCAGATTATACTTTCATGAATGTTTTTCAAGCTTATAGGTTAAATTATCTTTCGTGACTTAATCCGAAAGATGGTGAATTCCCATTAATATTCCGTTCTCGCCTAGACTTTATCATTGGTTTGTCCGTCCGAAATGGTTTACTAAAAAATATATTCACAATCATGTACAATCCCATTTTACATTTGATGGCCATACTGTACTAGATTTTGGCTCCGGTACTGGGGCTAATTGTTCTATGTTTCATCCTTTATATTATGTTGGGATTGACCCTGATGCCAAACGAATTGATTATGCAAAGCGATTATATACCCACCATATATTTCAGGTTTTAGAAAGTAAGAGATTCCCATTTGATAATGATTCGTTCGATTACATACTTATTATCGCTGTGTTGCATCATGTTTCTTCGGACGAAATATCAAGTTACATGAAGGAATTTCAAAGAATTCTAAAACCTAACGGAACCATTATCGTTATGGAACCATGTTTATGCAAGAAAAACCCGTTATGTAATAGATTTATGAAATGGTACGACAACGGGGAGTATATTCGTAATGAAGAAGAATATATTCGATTGTTTAGAGATCATAATTATGATTGTAAGGTCTTAAAACGGTTCCGAAAATGTTTTTTATATCATGAGTTATTTTTCTTAGTAAAACCAAAATCACTGTAAAGAGAGGTGGAGTGTGACGATAATACTGTAAACGGATACTCAATGCATGCAGCCGGAACGATCGCGTTTTCCAATGCCTGGGCGCAAACTAAAGATCTATCTTTGTTTCGGGAATTATTCAACGATGCGAACAAAGGGAATGCCAAAATGTTGCATCAACGACTGCCGAAAAGTGAACTGGTTTACATTAAAAAAGTCGATCACCGAATTCCGACGAAAGCCTCCGAACCACTAAACGCACTGATCAAATGAAGCTTAAGCAGGAATGGACTAATCATTATCCCCCACCAATGCCACCAAGCTGGTCTATGCAGCAGCCGTAGAGCTATTCCGGCGGCACTGGGACAACCAGCCCGTGCGCAGGATTAACCTCAGTCTTTCCACACTCTCCGACGAAAGTGAGTACCCGCTGACACTCTTCGAATCAGCCCCCGCTACCGCAAGCTTGAACGGGCTACGACAATCTCAAGAACAAGTATGGAGATACAATTATCGGCCGGGCTGCGTCTTTCAACGATCCAGGACAAATTAAGGATCGGGCCGGTAAAATTGGAAGACACAACAAATAAAATGAATAAGGGTTGATATTTTCAGGTATTGCGGCGACAATCGAATATATAACATTCCCGGGGAGGATCGAAAGAAGTTGGATAGCACAAGCAATAACAGCAATACTTCCACGCATGAAATTATCGATCTCTGCCTGCTGGCCGGTAAAATCATGCTGCAGAGCGGTGCGGAAACTTACCGTGTGGAGGATACCATGACGCGTATGGCTGGGGCTCTCGGTTTTCCCGGGGCGCACAGCTACGTGACGCCAACGGTTATCATGTTCACAACCAGCAGAACCGAACCGGTGAAGCTCTTCCGGATTGCCGAGCGGACGACCGATTTGCAGAAGGTGTCGGAGGTCAACGACATCTCGCGCCGGCTGAGCGAACGCCAGCTCAGCGCGGCAGAAGCCCGCGAGCGCCTCGGCGTCGTGGATGATGCCGCACATGCCTATCCGGCATGGCTGCAGATCGCCGCAGCCGCCCTCACCGGAGCCTGCTTCACAGTAATGTTCAAGGGGAGTCTGTGGGACGCCCTTCCGGCATTGCTGGTGTCGGGGCTTGGCTTCGCCGCTGCTACCTATCTGCACCGGCTCGTACAGATCCGATTCTTTGCAGAATTTACCGCCTCATTCCTGATCGGGCTGTTCGCGTTCTTCTCCGTCAAATTTGGCATTGGCCGGGAAATGGACAAGATTATCATCGGCTCCGTCATGCCGCTGGTCCCGGGCCTGCTCATTACCAATGCGGTGCGTGACCTGATGGCTGGGCATCTGGTTTCCGGCCTCTCCAAAGGTGCCGATGCGTTCCTGACCGCATTTGCGATCGGGACAGGCATCGGACTTGTGCTGTCGCTTTTTTAACCCATGTGAAAGAGGTAGCAATTCATGATTTTGCAACTGATAACCAGCTTTATCGCCGCTGCATCCTTCTGCATTCTGTTCAATGCCCCGCGGCGCGCGCTGCTGCAATGCGGCTTGGCCGGAATGGTAGGCTGGATCCTGTATTTGGAGCTTGATGAAAGATGGGATACGGTAATCGCCACCTTTGCGGCAACCGTAGTCGTCGGCGTCATCAGCCAATTCTTTGCCCGTTCCTTCAAGATGCCGGTCATTATCTTCAGCGTCGGAGGGATTATTCCACTTGTCCCGGGGGGACTTGCGTATGATGCTATGCGCAAATTCGTGGAGAATGACAATAACCAGGCGATTCAGATCGCCGTACAGGCGTTGCTGCTCTCTGGAGCGATCGCCACGGGACTTGTGCTCAGCGAAGTGCTTGGACAAATGTTCCGCCGGAAGAACAAGTAGACACGCGCAGGAAAGCGTCTCCCCTTACCGATCACCTATAGCTATGGCTACAGGCGCGTTTCGGCTAGAGCTGCTTGGTCTATAGCGCATAAAAAGTCCGCCTGCGTCAAGGAATTCATCCTTGCCGCAGGCGGACTTTTGGGTATAGGGGATATTTACTGCAGCTGGCCAATGATCTTCTGGTAGCTGACAATATCCAGCCATCTGCCGAACTTGCTGCCGATCTCTTTGAACAGGGCACTCTGCTCGTATCCATGCTTCACGAACAACCGGCGGCTCGGCTCGTTATCAGCACACACCGTAGCCACCAGTACATGAAACCGGAGCTCCGCGGCCCGCTCTTCAATAAAGCGCAGCGCATGGCCGCCCAATCCCCGGCCGCCGCAGCCCGGCTTCAGGTAGATGCTGATTTCGCCGGAGGTATCATAGGCCTGCTTATTTTTATGTCTGGCAATCAGCACATAACCCAACATTTCGCCGTCCTGCATAATGACATAGGATTTGAACCGCGGATCGCCGCTCAGCACCGACTGGCGCATTTCCGGCAAACTCTGCGGATCGGTGTGAAAAGTAACTGTAGTGTTCAACACGTAATAATTATATATATCCAGCACTTCAGCCAAATGCGCTTCCCCGATTTCTTCAAATAACAGCCCGCTCGCAGTGATTTCGCCCATTGTTAATCCTCCCAGATTGATGTTTCTAATTGATCCACGAACCGGCGCAGCTTGCCGGCGACCTTGAGATTAATCGCTCCGTTCTGGTACATTTGCTGCACCGTGTCGCGCTGCTCCTGAATTGCCTTCAGCTTCAGCTCCAGCTTCTCATCGTCGATTACGCCATCCTTGCTCCAGCCTTCCCCCTGCTCCAGCCGTGACTCCAGCCGCTCATATTTGTCAATAACCCGCTGCGAAGCCTGGCGGTTTTCTTCGCTCATCTCGGCGCTGACCGCTGAGACGGCGGCCTGGCACATCGCGATCTTCGCTTTCCGGGCACTCTCGGCATTCTGAACCGCCCGCCGTCCTTCCTCACCGTTAAAACGGCCGGTGAACAATCCCGAGAATAAGCGTTGAATCTCAGTCAGGGAGAATTTGACCTGTGTATCGAACCGCCGGCACAGAACAGCCTCCGTATGATCCAGCAGTTCTTCCATCTTCACTGCAACCGGAGATTCAATCTGACCTTGCTCCAGCATGCTCCGCAATGCTGCCCGTTCCGCATCGAGGCCGTTCAGCCTCGCTTCAATGCCAAGCCGGCGGAAGCGTTCCGTGGCCACATCATTTTCCGGTTGGGGAGCGCACAGTCTGTCTATCTTATCGGTAAACTCTAGCAATGCGGGCTGCGTTGGGGAACCGAGATTCTCCGTCGCCAAGCTCCGCAGCATGGTCATTCCTGCATCAATCACTACCGATCTGGCTGCAAGCTCCGTGTTCTGCGGCTGGGCGGTTTCGTCAACCGCCTCTTCTTTTCCTGCAAGGATAGGCAGAAAGATACTGGCAATCACCAGCGACATGAGAATAACACCTGCCGCGAGCGCAATGATTAAATCCCGTTCCGGAAACAGGGAACCATCTCCAACAACCAGTGGAATGGAGAAGGCCCCGGCCAAGGTTACAGCTCCGCGGACACCTGAGATCGAGATAATCAGCTGTGTTTTGAGCGGTGACTTCTCTGTCTTCAGCCTGCGGCTCTCTACTAGCGAATAGACATACACCCAGAGGAAGCGGAGTACAATGAGCAGAGCCGTAATTGCCAGCACATAGCCGGCCACCATAAAGTTATTCAGCGTTTCATCCCGGTAGATGACTTCAACAACATCGGGAACGGAGATGCCGAGGATGAGGAAGACCATCCCGTTCAGGATAAACAGCAGCACCGACCAGGTACTCGCTGACACAAGCTGCAGCTTGTATTGCGGAGATACAGCCCGGTCTTTCTCAATGGCATATACGATACCGCCGGCAACAACGGCTAAAATGCCGGATACGCCGACTTCTTCACTAATCAGATAAATAATGAACGGAGTCAGAATCTGCAGCAGTACATGGACGGTAACATCCTCCATGCCTAATCTGCGGATGAGCACGCTGAGCCGGATAAGCAAAAATGACAGCAGCGCCCCCAGCAGCAGCCCTCCCGCCGCGATGAGGATAAAGCTGAACGTTGCTTTGGGCAGTGAGAACACCCCGGTAACCGCAGCAGCAATGGCAAACTTGAAGGCCACCAGACCGGAGGCGTCATTCATCAATGACTCGCCCTCCAGAATCCGGTGAATGCCCTTCGGCAAATGAACCCTTCCGGCCAAGGCGCCTACCGCCACCGCATCAGTCGGCGAGAGAATGGCCGCCAGTGCAAACGACGCCGCCAGTGGAATCGAGGGTATCATCCAATGGATCGCATATCCCGCTACAAAGACGGTGACAAAGACAAGGCCCAGCGCCAGCAGCAGAATGGGTGCTCTAAGGTTCCAAAGTTCATCGCGGGGTGTCCGCTTGCCGTCATTGAACAGAAGTGGAGCAATAAATAATACAAAAAACAGCTCAGGCTCAAAGGTCATATGTATTCCAGTAGGCATCAGTGCAGCAATAACACCAAGTCCAATCTGAATCAGCGGAATTGGCACAAACGGGATAAACCGGTTCACGATGTTGGAGGCCGCGATCAGCCCCAGAATTAACAGTACGGCAAGAAAGGTCTCCAATCTGCATCAACTCCAAAAATGATTTTCCCATTATTATATCCTAAACGTTTATATAGGGGCATGCAATTCTCAACTTTATGTTTAGTCGAAAAGTTCACCGCCTACAGTGCCGTAGGAATGCCTTTCTCTCCGCGTTGTCACAGGGGGAAGCGTAACTGGATGCAGAACAAGCAGGAGGCAAGGCCGGTAGATCCGGCCTTGCCTCCTGCTGAAATTCCGCCGCTCCCGGTAATCGAATCAGGATTGAAAGGCTTTTGACCCGGTGGTCCTAAGGTTCACCCCTTTTGCAGGAGGTTCTCGACAATACTGCGGTCTACATCCAAGTCAAACTTGCGGCCCCAGAAGCATCCCTGTCCTTGTGTGCGGATTCGTTCGTAATCCACCGCCCTGAGCGTTCTTGGAAACTCCGGCCCCGTCTCCCAGTCTGTATAACGTTTGATTTCATTCACTACATTATCCTTAAACGGACTATTCAAAATAATTGAATGAAAGAATATCTCATCACCGCAGAATGAGTTCTTGAATAAACGGATGTAACCTGGTGAAGTACGGGTGAATTCCAGAATATACTCCATGCACTCACCGGTAATCGACATCCAGTTTGAGCCTTTATACAGTTTATCCGGGAGATGCTTCAGACTCCGCTTAAGCCAAGGCACCGACATCACCAGATTAATGTACCGGTTACGCACCTCGGAGACTGCTTTTACCCGCGATACAAGAAATTTTGGATAATAGACAGAAACCCGATAGTAGCAGCCCCACATCTCCGCTTCATTAGGCAGTTGCAAATACTTCACAAATTCCTTCCCCTCGTTCTTCTGGAAGAACTCCACAATCGTTCCATTGGAGACAAGGGGCAAATCCTGCCCGCTTATAATATGAATATAATTATAGTAACCCTGCTGCTTAATCAGCTCAAAACCTTTAAGAATACATTCAATCTGGCTGTAATGTCCCCACTGCACTTCAACAGGATCTTTTACAAAATGAATATGTTCACGGTGAACAATTTGCTCTTCTATGCCGCTCTTCTTGTCTACATGCAGGAAAAAATCCACATGTTCATCACTTAAACGATCAATCAGCAAATTGATCTGCTCAGGATTTTTATGACAAAGGATTACGTATGCCATCTTGAATTTTTGCAAAATTTACACCCTTTCACTCATTCATTTCCAATTATTATAGGGGAATGAGTGAAGATGGACAAGCAAATTATTCCGATTGCGAGTTCACCATCAGCTTCAAACCGATGTTCCATGGATCTTTGAGCGATACAATGCCATCTGCCTCAGTTACTGTATAACCAGCCTTCCGCATACGCTCAGATACTTCCGCCAGCTCCTGTCTGCTTGACAGCAGCAGTGTAAAATAATCAATGCCGGGTGCATCAGACGGAGCCGCCGGAGCACCCTGCCCCGCCCAGATATTGAGGCCCATATGGTGATGATAACCTCCCGCCGAGATAAACAGCGCCGAGTCTCCATAATGGGTTGTTGGTTCAAAACCCAATGCATCCACATAAAATTTCTTCGCTTGGTTAAGATCACCTACATGAAAATGCACATGTCCGATCACGGTGCCGGCAGGAAGGCCGTTCCAGGTTAAGCCTTCCGCAGCGGCCAGCAGACCGTCGACATCTACCGGGTCCGTAGTCATAATATAATCCCCTTCTGCATCGCGTTTCCATGTATCACGCGGCCGGTCCCGGTACAGCTCAATCCCGTTATTGTCCGGATCCTGAATGTACAGCGCTTCACTTACCAGATGATCCCCCTGGCCGATATGAATCCCAGAGTCAATCAGATTGCGCAGCGTGAGACCAAGGCTGGGGCGGTCAGGCACCAGAATGGCGAAGTGGTATAAACCCGCTGCCGAATTCCGGCGCAGGATTTGCGCGCCTTCAATCTCCCGCAAGACGAGCAGTACATGCTGCCCGTCTGCTGTCATCTCCACCTGGCGCCCGGCCTGGCGCAAGATCTTCAATCCCACAACATTCTGGTAAAAAGCGAGCGAACGCTCCAAATTACTTACTCTTATCTGCACTAAACCAATTTGCACACCCTCATGCAATGTCGCTGTTGCCGTCATAATATCTCCTCCTGAATAAATGCTGATGTCCGTGTCTAGCCGCTTATTGCAGCTTAGTCTTTACACCTTCCATTTTTGCAATTCACACTTGTAACTGTTTCCGTTACATATTAACTAACTTTAGTATAGTTGCACTCCATAAGTTTGTCAATTACTTTTCTAAAAAAGAAAAGCCAGACCCGTCAGGTCTGGCTTAGCATTAGTGATCGACGCCCTTGCCTCTATACTCAGCAGTTCTAAGCTCCTTAATATAGGGTTCCAAGTCAGGCATATGCGATTCCTGTGCCTGCTGCACAGCGAGTTCGATATCGTAGGGAACTCTGACGAATTGCAGATTTAACTGTGTCATTGCACGATCTTGATACCTTCCCTCCATAATTAAATACGAGGCCTGGGTAAGATCGAGCGGATTCCCTACACTGCCTACGTTCAGTAACGTCCTTCCGTCCAGATGCTGAAGGTACGCATTATGAACATCCCCATATCCGGCTATATCCGCCATGACTGGTTCCTTGCACAATCCGGAGGGCAGGAACAGGGATAAACGCTGTTCGTAATCATCCCAGGGCTGGACCCGCTCATTTAAGCTCCGCGGTGAGGCATGGAATAAACGGATGAACTTTCCGCTCATCCAGAATTCAATCGAGAACGGCAGAGAATTCAGATAATTCAGGCGGTCCTGGCCGAGCAGCTCCCGATGCCATTGTACAACGGCGATTTCGCTGGGCCGGCCGATGAATTCATCCCAGTTGCCCATCACAACTTCTTCGCAGTGCTTCTTCACCAGATCAACTGCCAGGTCTGAGCTAGGTCCTTTGCCGACAATGTCTCCGAGACAAAAAATCCGGGTGATGTTACGCCCGTGTATATCCGCGAGTACCGCTTCAAGAGCCGGCACATTGCCATGAATATCAGAAATAATTGCAATTTTCTCCACTGAAGTTCCTCCGTTTGGGTCCATTCTTATCTTGCTTAATCATTTTAGTAATTTGTTGCCGCTGTATATTCTTTTCTCTGCGGTGGCTGTCCGAATCCAGTTCAATAAGTCCTCCCTATTGAACAAGAACTCGTCATCAATTTTAATATAAGGAAGCTTTGCTTTTGTAAAAGGTCCATTATTGCTCAGAATTGCATTTTCTGCTTTCATAATATTGAGCACCTGCTCTTCTTCCAGCCCCAGAAAATATGCAGCCTCCTGAAGCGTCATTAATGCCTTGTCCTGTTGCTGCAGCTGAGTGTTCTGGGCTTGCAAAGCATTTCCGCTGCTACCCGCCTTTTCATAGCTGATGACCAGGCAGCCGACAATAAAACAAACACCAAGAATGAGGCTGGCCCCCAGTATAGATAAATGGTTATTCTTCATAAAGTATCCCCTAATTTCGTACTGCCCGCATATTCAATCAGCCAGCAGTCCCTGAATTCTCCCTCATGCCATTCATGCTCTACAAGCAGCTTCCTCCGCACAAAACCAAGTTTCTCATACACTCTCAGTGCCCGGTGGTTCCAGCATTGCGGGTCCATCACAATTTTGTCCGCCTGCTTCGACTCGGTAAGATATTTAACCGTCTCCCCCACAAGCTGCGAGCCAATTCCTTGATTCCAAAATGCAGTTTCGCCGATAAACTGGTCCATGCCGTAAATTCTGCCTTCAAAATCCGTATACCCGTACTCCGCTTTCTCTTCAGCCTCAATAGGATAGAACTGTATGTATCCAACATCCTGCGATTTATAGCAGACAATCCCGCGTGTGATTTCCCCGGCATCCTCTTCATAAAAGTGCTCCAGCACCATCTCCATTGTATGCGGACGGTCACGGCCTTCATAATACTCTAACAGAAGCGGATCGGAAAGCCATTTCGTAAGCAGCTCCGCATCGGGAGGCACCAGTCTTCTAACGCTTAGTTCCTGATTGTGATATAAAATCAATGCAAAACTCCCCCTTTTACAGGCGTTTATCAATAATATGCTTATTCTCCTTAATTTCTTTGCGCAGCAGCCTAATCTCCTGAATCAAAATATCCAGTTTGTGCGAAGTTTTCGAATCATCTATCGCTTTTCTAATAATCAGCATAAATACCAAGAGGCTTAACAAGCCAAGAATCACAGCCAGAAAGGTCATCATTCAAATCCCATCCTCTTTCACAAAATCATTTCAATTCGCATGTCTTGTGTCAGTCTAATTCATTTGGAATATTGTGTAAAGCTCCCTCTACGTTATCTCGCTCTCCATTTCCTTATACAGGAACAAAAAAGTGACCCTGCCAGCTTCCGGCAGGGTCAAGGTCTATTATAAGGGGGTCATGTGACTACTATAACCGGCAAAGCTTAAATCCGGATGAAAATTTAATAAAGGTTTGCTGAATTTTGTAGAATCATCGGATTGCAGCAAACCAAAAAAATTGGAGCCTGCCGAGGCACGGCAGGCTCCTAGCAAAATGCATCCACTGGGGGGTGGAGATCTTAAATATACTCCTGAAACCTTAAAGAAACATAAGTTTTTGCTAAAAGTTTACTTAAATTACTCAAAATCCCCTCCCTGCTCAGTAAACAGGGATCTGATTTATAATCTGGTCCAAGGTAACCTCCTGCAGCACATTCTCCATCGCTTTCTGGGCGAGGGAGAATACAGGCACGATGGCACCGGCGATGTTCTTGCCAACCGGACAATCGGGATTCGGGTGCTCATGCACGGAGAATAAGGAATCTTCCTCTACCGCATTAACCGCCCGATAAATCTCCAGCAGCGTAATCTCAGCTGCAGTGCGGTTCAGCTTGGCTCCGGCCACACCGGGACGGACATCAACCAGTCCCGCTTTGTTCAGCATGCCTGTAATTCTGCGTATGACCACCGGGTTGGTATTGACACTGCCAGCGATCCACTCGGAGGTGCTTTTGCCTTCCTTGTTGCTGTCGATTAACGTAAGAATATGAATAGCCACCGCAAACCGGGTGCTGATGTTCATGGAAATCTCTCCTTTATTGCCCTAAACAAAAGAATGCTTTGGATGCAACAATAATAGTTACATTTTAGCACATTGTCAATGCTGTGAGGAGGTCCGCAACCTGGTCCGGATATTTTTTACTCAGCCGGGCTTTGCCCAGATTGCTCTTCACAATCTTCAGCATCCGGGGATCGCCGCTCTGTGCAAATCTGCGGAGCATAGCAAAACCTGCTTCCGGCTCGCTGGCCGCAAACAGACTGAGACTATATTCTAAACCCTTGGACAACACACGATAATGCTCCCGGTCACCTTGTCCCGGCTCAGAGGAGAGGATGCCTTCCATAATGCCGCCGGCCAGATCCAGGCTATACCGTACGTTGGTCTGCTCCTTGAGCAGCGGCGGATGGGCTAAAGCGGCAACAAAGGCACGCTGTTCCAGCAGTGTAGCCTCCGCTTTCCATGAATCCAGCAGTCTCTGCAGAAGCGAAAAATCATATTCTCCAATGGTCTGCAGACCGATCGCCGCGGCCTCGCGCAGCCGCCATCTGGAATCATTCATGGCAGTCTTCAGCAGACCTTCTGTAAGGGTGCGCCGTACTGCATCAGCATACCCGTAATGCGCGCAGCTGGCCTGTACAGCACAAAAAGGCAGAAACTCGCGGGGATCATTAGCAGCAGTCTCGTGGTCCGAAATAAGCGCCCATGACGAAAGCAGTGCCCATGAGGTCTCCGTTACAGAAGGCCGGGCAAAAGACATCGCGAAGCTCTCTGCCAGCTCCAGATTGGCCCGTGGTCCGGGCAGGCCGCTCCCGTCCAGCATATAACCGGCAAGCAGGGTCCACTGCTCCTCCGTCTCCATCCATTCCCGAATCGGCACTGGCACCGTCTTAGTTACAGTCATCCTAATTCCCCCGTTTTCCTGCACAGCTTATTGCCGCTGTACAATACCCTGCATCTCATAAGGATAATCAATTTGCTTCTTCACGGAGAGCATCGCCTCTTCACCGGCAAGCAGTGACATGACATGCAGCCCCAAATCAATGGAGGCAGACACCCCTCCACCGGTAATTATACTGCCGTCCTGTACAATCCGCGTCTTCACCACACTGCCGCAATAGGGCGCCAGCAGATCGTACGCAGCGGGATGTGTCGTTGCACTGCGTCCCTCCAGAAATCCGGCGGCTCCCAGCAGGAGTGAGCCTGTGCATACAGAAACCTTATAAGGCACATTGGCGGCTCCCCGCAGCCAAGAGATAAAGGACTCATCGGTCCGGAGCATTCTCGTCCCCATCCCGCCGGGTACGAAGACTAAGTCATATTGCGACAGATCCGGCAATACTGTGCCGATCTTGACCGTAAGCCCCAGCTCATCGGTCACTTCTTCCGCAACACCGCAAATATCCCATTCCAGCCCTTCACCTGGGGCAAATTGTCCCAGCCGGTAGATAACATCATAGAATCCGGCAAAATCGAGAAAAGTAATTCCATCAAAAAGAATAAAGGCCATCTTCAACTTCGCTCGCTCCTCTTACCCTCGGCAGGGTTCTATGCGCTTGTCAGAATGATCGGTTTGCCCTTTGTAATAATAATGGTGTGCTCATACTGTGCTACCCGGCTATTGTCCTTCACACTCAGTGTCCACCCGTCTGACTGCTGTTCTACAAAGTCAGCCCCGGTAGACAGGAACGGCTCAACCGTAATGACCTGATTTTCTTTTAGCACCGTAGTAACCCGCGGATTATAAAACGGGAGAATTTCGAAAGGCTTCTCATGCAGTGATTTGCCGATGCCGTGGCTGCATAAATTGCGTACGATTTTGTAGCCGCGTTTGCGGGCTTCACTCTCCATTACTCTGCCAATCTCATTCACCTTCATGCCTGCCCGAAGATGATTGATTACGCTCATCATGGTTTCCTCCGTGCTGCGGCACAGATGTACTATCTTCTCGTTATAGGGCGGCAATTGAAAAGAAACGCCGGAGTCACTGTAATAACCGTTAAGCTCGGCAGATACGTCAATATTAATCAGATCACCGGGGTTAATAACGCGTGAGCCGGGAATGCCGTGAGCCACCTCTTCATTAATACTGATGCAGGTGCTGCCCGGAAAATTATAGGTAACCTTCGGAGCCGATTTTGCACCAAATTGCTCCAGGATCTTCGCCCCCACCGCATCAAGCTCGGCAGTCGTCATACCTGGTTTTACATGTTTTTTCATTTCGGCGATAGTGTAACCTACCACCTTGCCGGCTGCCTTCAGACCTTGCAAATCCTCTGCTGTATCGCTCGTCATTCTTTTAACATTCCTCTCGCTCTATAAGATGTACTCGATATTTATTATTTCGGTTTAGATTGTTAACTTCTTCATTAATAATGTATTCCTGATACGTTTCTCCGAACACTAGCTTCATCTTGAGGTTTGTGCTGACGCCCGGTGGCTCTGAGAATTCCTTCCGTTTATTCAGGCATAGCCATGAGCTTGTCAGATGAAGTATCGGTAATATGTATCCTACAATTATAACAGTCTTCAGGTGCAGAGTGAAATGTCCGTGCATTGGTCTGCCTCATCCAATTTCCAGCTCTGCGCATCAAAAAAAGACCGGTCCGCTATAAAATAACGGACCGGTCTCTAAAACACACTCAGAAGGGATAGCTTTACAAAATAATTTGAAGCTCTAGTTAATTGCTCCTACCGCTTTCAGCCAGGCTTCGGCAATGAGGGCATGTCCGGCCGAAGAAGGATGCACGCCATCCCCTGCCCAGAACGCTGGCTCCGCTTTAACGGAAGCCGCAGCGAACAGGCCGTCGAGCGGAACCAGCGGGGCCCCGTACTCACGTGCCAATTCACGTACAACATGGATTTTGGGATCCAAATCCTGACGCCAATTCTTGCGGTCTTCCGGCACTGGCAGTACGAACGGCTCAATCAGCACCAGCTTGGCATCCAGCGCACTCATTGTACGCTCGATCAAATCACGGTAAGCGGCTTCAAACTCGGCAGCAGTAGTTTCCTGACCGGAGTCAAAGCGGCGCCAGGTATCATTAATCCCGATATAAATGGATACCCATGTCGGCTTCAAGTCCAGGCAATCCTTATCCCAGCGCTGCTGCAAATCTGTAATGCGGTTACCGCTGACTCCCCGGTTAATGAACGTCAGATTCTTCTCCGGATACTGCAGCCCAAGACGTGCGGCAGCCATCATTGCATAACCTACGCCCAATGAGGAAGCGTCTTCATAATTGCGCCCGCAATCAGTGATACTGTCACCCTGGAACAAAATGATATCGTTTTCTTTAAATCCCATGTTTAAATCCTCCTATAAAACCACTGAATGGTATAAAACATATTCCATTATATCAAATAGAATTTCTCCGGGCACCCTCAATTATGGCAGGATTTCAAAGCGCACTTCGCATCCTGAACTAATTCAGCACAGAAAAAAACCCTTCCAGCACCCGCACCTCAAAAAAAACCAGGTGTTTTCGGGTAACTAAAAGGGGATCCTATAAGCAGAAAAGCCGGCTAATGAATATTAATACGCCAGACTGAACAACCCTTTGATATGTGTCAGATAACGGATGTTGCTTGCTTCTTTCATCATCGTTGCAGGCAAGCCTTTCAATGGCGTTGAGTTGCCGCCGATAATAGCAACCCCGTCTTTACGGCCCAGGCTGGCCAGTGTGCCCGAATTGACCGGACTGAAGGTATCCAGCGATTTATTGTTAAGGTAAGCATACAGATTATAGCCGATCAGCTCACCCATCTGCCAGGCGATTTGTGCAGTCGGCGGATAAGGACGGCCGTCCGGAGCAAATACAACGGCACTGTCACCGGCAACAAATACATCGGCATGCGATGTGGATTGCAGGAATTCATTTACCGTTGCACGTCCACGGTTAACTTCAAGACCGGATTCACCGATCAGCGGATTTCCTTGTACACCGCCGGTCCATACGAACGTGTTGGCCACAATTTTTTGGCCATCCTTCAGATCAATGGTGTTGCCCTCCACATTGGTAACGGCTAGACCGGTCAGGAATTGTACGCCGCGTGCAGCAAGACTTGATGTAGCGCGTTCGATCAGGTGATCGGGCAGTACCGGGAGAATCTTCGGACCTGCTTCCACGAGCAGCAGCTTGATCTCTTTTTGATCCACCCCATAACGTTTGGTGAGCTTGGGCAGCACGTCCGCAATTTCACCTACAAGCTCAACACCCGTCAATCCGCCACCGCCGATTAGAATCGTCGCGTCAGCTTCATTGCCGGTTTTTGCGTACTCACGGATCCGGTCTTCGATATGACCGTGAATTTTATTGGCGTCAGCAGCCGATTTCAATACCATGCTGTATTGTTCAAGTCCCGGAATTCCAAAATAAGCCGTCGTGCTGCCAAGGCCCGCAACAAGGGCGTCGTAAGTTAGATTCGTGCCATCCGAGAGCGCAATTTGTTTGCTTTCAACGGAGAAGGATTTTACTTTGGCAATTTTAAGATCAATGTCTTTACCGGCAAAAAGCTTCGCCAGCGGCATAGCAACAGCTTTCTCTTCCACGCTGCCTGCGGCAAGACGATGCAATTCGGTAATAATCTGGTGGGTTGGATACTGGTTGACAACTGTGATCTTTGCCTCAGCCTTGCTCATATATTTGCGCACTGTCAAGGCACTCAGCAATCCGCCGTAACCTGCTCCTAGAATAACAATATGTTTTGACATATGATGTTTCCTCCGTCCTTACGTATGAGATTAGAATTAATTATTTCTGCTGGCTGCGTTCGCCGCTGACTTGCAGGTAAGCATTCATAAAACGGAGAAGCTTCTGAACCTGCGGATCCTTAATCATCTTCATCATTCCGAACACGCTGATCGTCTCGCTGCTTTCATTTGCCCGGTCTTTCGCCTCGATCACAGTAGCCGCCATATTCTTGACGGAACCTACTACCGGCTCGGCAATTTCTTTAATAGCGCCCACCGTATCATTCTTGAGTACTTCATCGGATGCAACCGACTGTACAAAGTCCATAGACTTCGTTAATACACCTACAAGCTGTGTAAGCTGCGGCAGCTGTTCTATCAAGGTTGTTAATGATTCCTGAACTTCCGGCTTCAAAAGCTGATCCAGAACATCCTCTTTGGTTAAAGAGGTTTGCGGTGCTTCCTGTTCAGGAGTGGTTTGCGTAATTGTTTCTGACATTGTTGGACTCTCCTCTGCATTAGCTTGTAACGCTTGATAATAGTCAATTCAATAACCCATGCGTCTATTATAACACCCATTATGTAATAAACGTCACAATCTTTTTGCCTCTATAACCTTATTTTGTGATTAAAATCACTTCTTTTCTGTCGTTTTTATTAATTTTCTTCTATTCGAACTTAATTTCACGATTTAGTGTAATTCATCATTGACGATTCCCAATTGCCGTGCTATCTTAAGTAAGTAACCATTTGTAAGTAAGTTTATTTACATAAGTTATTGATATTTATTAACTATCAATTTATAACCATTTGGAGGTATTTATCATGAGTACTTTTACAGATTTGGTGCAATCCCGCAGATCAGCTATGAATTTCGTGGAAGGGATCAAGATCCCGCAAAACGAGCTGGAGGACATGTTCTCTCTCACCCGGCTCGCCCCTTCAAGCTCCAATTTGCAGCATACACATTATAAGGTGATCAGCGATCCGGCACTGAAGGAGGAAATCCGCAGAGGTGCTTATGACCAATATAAAATCCACACAGCTTCCGCCGTTATTATTGTGCTCGGAGATAAGCATGCCTATCAGCAGGCACCGGAAATTTACAGCGGACTGAAATTGCTTGGCGCTATGAGCCAGGAGGAATATGACAACACCATCCAATCCATCAACGATGCCTATGAAGGAAATGATGCTTTCCAGCGTGATGAAGCCATTCGCAACGCCTCCCTGTCCGCCATGCAGTTCATGCTGATTGCCAAGGATAAAGGCTGGGATACCTGCCCGATGATCGGCTTTGATCCCGAAGCCATCAAGGCCACCCTCAATATCCCGGACCATCTTGTGCCGGCTCTGATGATTACCATCGGCAAGGACTACAAACGCAAGATCAGACCGCGCGGCTACCGCAAGCCGGTAAATGAGTTTGTTGAATTCTTCTGAGATGGACCCGTCTGGCATGCAAAAAGGCCTTGCCGCAGTATCGCGGCAAGGCCTTTTGTGAAAATATAAACGGCTAAATCCTAGACTCTGCGGAAACGCCAGAGCACGCTCTGGAAATCACCGTGCAGATTCGGCAATGGCAGCCCCGCATACATAAGATGATCTCCTCCGTACACGCCTCCGCCTTCCAGCCACTCATAATCCGCTTCAGGATCCAGTCCATTCAGGCGCAGATAATACAGTGAATCATTGGGCTCGGCCAGTGTCCGGGCATACACGACAACAGCCTCAGATTTATCTTCAGCCACAATCAGCCATGCGGTCTCGTTGCCTTCAAACGGGCTGAGCAGTCTGTACTGCTCCCCGAACTGCACCAGCGGCCGCAGCTCCTTGTAGAGCGCTACCTGTGCTTTTACTGTTTCGTTCTCTTCTACTGTAAACTTTGTCAGATCCAGCTCATAGCCGAAATTGCCTGACATTGCGACATGTCCGCGCAGTTCAAGAGAAGTATTACGGTGTACCTGATGGTTCGGCACGGCCGAGACATGGCTGCCCATGGAGCTGAGCGGATAGACGATGCTGGTTCCGTACTGGATTTTGAGCCTGCTGATCGCATCAGTATTATCGCTTGTCCAGGTCTGCGGCATATAATAGAGCATTCCCGGATCGAAGCGCCCTCCCCCGCCGGAGCAGCTCTCAAACAGGACATCCGGAAACTCCGAGGTAATCCGTTCAAGCACTCCATAAAGACCGAGCATATAACGGTGCGCCGTTTCCCGCTGTCTTTCCGGCGGCAGCAGCGCGGAGCCAATTTCGGTCATATTGCGGTTCATATCCCATTTCACATAGGAGATTGGCGCGCTGCTCAGCACATCGGCTATCCTGTCGCCGATCGCCTGGCAGACATCCTCACGGGAGAAATCGAGCACAAGCTGCATCCGTCCTTCTGTTCTGCGGCGGTCCGGCACATGCAGGCACCAATCGGGATGCCGGGTGTACAGTTCGCTGTCCGGAGAAATCATCTCCGGTTCGAACCAGAGGCCAAATTGCAGGCCCAGCCCGTTTACACGCTTGGCCAGATCATCCAATCCCTTGGGCAGCTTATTCGCGTCCACGAACCAGTCCCCCAGTGAGCTGCGGTCATCATTGCGGTGACCGAACCAGCCGTCATCCAGCACAAACAGCTCCAGACCAAGCTCGCTGCCGGCGCGGGCGATGTCTTCAATCTTGTCGGCGGTGAAATTGAAATAAGTCGCTTCCCAGTTATTGACGAGTACTGGCCGTGTACGGTCGCGGTGGGTGCCGCGGCACAGCCGGGTACGGTACAGCTTATGATAGGTCCGTGACATCGAACCGATGCCATCCGCCGAGAAGACCAGTACAGCTTCCGGAGTCTGGAACGCCTGTCCCTGCTCCAGCAGCCAGTTGAAGTCGAAAGGATTAATCCCGATGGATAAACGGGTTGTCTTGTACGGCTCAACCTCAGCCTGTGCGCTAAATCCGCCGCTGTAAACCAGACTGACGCCATATACATCGCCATGGTCCTCATCCGCACCTTTGGACAGCAGGGCGATAAATGGATTCTGCGCATGGCTGCTCGCTCCCCGGCGGCTCTCGATACCCTGCATGCCGGAAGCAAGCGCTCTGCGTTCCACATATCGCTCCCTCGCCCAGGACCCGGACAAATGAAGCATATCGTAATTCGAGTCACGGAAATCCACACTCATGCTGAGTCCACGCAGCAGCCTCAGCGACTGGCTGCCTTCATTGACAAACCGCACAGAACGGGTAATGGCGTTCAATTCATTAAATACGGTATAGCTGAGGATAATCCGCAGTCCGGCCACAGGATCGAGCAACTCGATCTCCAATGTATCGGCTTCCTCTTCATGCTCAGTATATGTAGCTGGCAGCCCCTCAAGAGCAGGCTTTCCCCGGTAAATGCGGTGTTTGTCATACAGCGCCTCGGAAGCCGTAGTTCCGTTCTCAGCCTGGATCTGGTAGGCTGGATGGCGGAAATCACCCACACCATAAACCGGGTACTCCTGTGCTATTGTATCGTAAGAGATAGACATGTCCTCAGGATATGGAGCTGGCGAGAAGGAGCAGCGTTCAGTCCGCTGGAGGATGGAGGACAGACCGGTTGAACGGATTTTCCTTCCCCAATATACATGCGCCGGAACTCCGGTAGGCAGCAACTGAATCACGTAGCTGGTTGCCTTGCTCTGAAGATGAAAGATACGTTCGTCGGATAAATATTGAATGGCCATTGGAACCTCCTGAAAGTTTGTGAGCATCTGCTTCCTTGATTGGATCGTACAAACTCGCTTCGGAAGCATCTGCTTAGTTTTGTAGAGCAGCATCTTACTTAATAGGCTTCGTACAACATCACTTTATTATATAGTGAAATCGCTTTAATTTCACCTCTGGTTAGCTTTCATTTCGCATAATAGAGAATGGCCGCAGCCGCCCGCTCCCGCCGCTCGGCATCTTCACTGTGCAGCGCAGCCGTGAGAACAGACAGCGCTTCAGCAATGATCTCTTCATCAACTTTTACCGTGTGCTTCGCTTGCTCACTGCCGGTCAGACCCGCATCCTCCAGCCACAGATCCAGCCTTTCAGGCGGCAGTGTTCCTATATACTGCGAGACTGGCAGGGTATCTGCCAGCAGTTCACCCATCATGGGATTCAGCTCTGCACTCAACAAGCTCTTCAGCCAGGTTACCCCTCTCCGGTGACAACGGCCATCTTCCGGATGGTCGCAGGCTTCCTCATAGAAATAATCGCCCAGGTCGCCAAGGTAGGCCCACTCCCCGTCTGAGATCAATACATAATCTCCATCCTGCATTGTATGTACAAAGATGTCCAGGCTGTCCAGCGTCTTTTCCAGTTCCGGCCCGTAGTAGGCATAGGTCTGCTGCAGCCGTCTGGCGATTTCTTCGCGGCTTGCCTGTTCCAAATCACCAATGCCGGGATATCCGGCGCAAACATAATTGTCCTGCACAAACTCCGTCATCCGCTCAATCCCAAGCGGCGCCGTCTTCATCTGAAACAACTTCATATGTGTGCTACTCCTTCCATTCTTCCTAACTCCTGCGCCATAAGTGAATTATACATTAAGAGCAGCAGCAATTATCCATGGAATATTAGTTAAAAAACTAAGAATAAGCAAGTATAATAGCGCTTACAAGAGGGTTATATGTATAATGGTTCCAGATTCAAAAAATACGGCTTTTTACTGCTTATGGGGATCAGGCTATACTATAGACATCAACTCAAGGAACCATACACTGCTAGAAGGAACGCTAATGCGGGCAGGTAAAATCTCTCCGTGAGCAATCTTTTGCAGCTGTAATCCCTGAGCTTGAGACTATATCTTTGATCCTGGCATTAAAGCTTTCAATTTATCCCGGAACGAAATGGTATGAGCTTCTTAAAGCTCAAACGTTGATCATCAATCCAATCGTTACCTGAGGATGATTAGAGAAGATTTAACGGTCAGGATAGGCAAATACACTGCCGCCTCGGACGATTTCTACCCGGCTGAGAACAAAGGATAGGATAAGGAGTCTGAGAAGAACATGGGTATAGTGCTTACAACATAAACCTCTATTGTTGATGAACAATCAATGATAGAGGTTTATGTGTGTTATGCGGGAGCACCCTTGCTTCATCTTGATGCCTATCCTCCTTAACAGGAAATGCTGCCGCTAATATAGTCCTTATTCCAAGAAATGAACAACTAACGGGAATCCCGCCCTCTAATTTTATGTTACAAGGGATCATTGTGGTTTATCTCCATGTTAGCGGTAGCAATCCCCTATATTATGCTAAAAAGGGATTTTAGCTGAAATTAGCGGGTACTTTTACCGCAGTATCGCAACAGCTGATGTGAAATAAAATTTAGCCTTACAGCAATGCAGGCGGTTCCCTGGGTTACCTTTTTAGTTGCGTTCTATGCAGACTGCATTCCTCTGGTCCTCGTCATCCGCAACATGGTGTTAGCGCCTTTTTGGAACTCATAGGAGACTTTAAGCTCTTCTGTATTCCAGCCCTGAGTGTGAATATATTCTATTAAACGGTCCATTTCTTCATATCTGCGGCCGGATAGATCGCTCAGCGGGAAGATGCGGATTTCTTCACTTGTCACACGCATCAGCTCCTGCAGACTCTGGAGATGAAAATCATAGTCCAGACGGTCACTATACATGAATAGAAAATGCGCGGATAATGTAAGCTCAAAACTTAGACCGGCAAAAGGCAGCTGCGGGAGCACCGCCGAAATATAAAGCTCCTCATTCTGTTGTCTGTCCAAAGTACTGGCTGTTAACGCTTCGATTCTTGCCTGCTTCAGCTCTTCGATGGATTTAAACTCATTCCACAGGAAATTCTGCTGCACCTTCGCAAGCTGCAGCATAGCGTGCTGAATATCCTTGATTCCCTTCTCCATCAGAACTTCCGCAGAATGGCAGTAGGCAATATCAGCGGCGACAGCTTAAGCGCCGAGCTGATTCGCCGCAGCCGTGAAAGAGCAAACACCCGCAGGACAATCGAGTATTCTCCGCACGGCCAGCTCCTCACGCTGCAAATTGAACATCCGCAAATATTCCTCAAAGGTCCGCCCAATCATAACAATCCGCTGCAAATCCAGTTTCGCTCCACTCATCTGATCTCATCTCACCTTTCCTCTTCTCGTCTCGTCCCATCCCATCTATCTTGTCTTGTCTTGTTGCAAAGTTAGCGTAAAGACAGCTCCCGCTTCAGAAATTGATACAGTCTCAAGCTGGCCGACCGGAGCGGATAATCAGCCACTCTGCAGGCGATTCCGCAGGCCATGTCTACAGCTCCTCCTGCCAGCTGCCGCACTGCCGTTCCCACAGGTACGGGCGCAAGAGTAGACTCAGGGACAAACGCAAGACCTAAACCAGCCTCTACGTAGAATTTCAGCGCTGTCATGCTGCCAACTTCCATGGTATTCAGCGGCGGTCCGGCAAATTCCTGCAGTACGCTCTCCAATTTTTTGCGGTAGGGGCAATTGACGGCCGTAATCAGCAGCCGATGTCCGCGAAGATGATCTGGAGTCACCTCCGGCAGGTCAGCGAGCGGATGATCCTCCGGCATTAACAGCACGAATTTCTCCGTGAACAGAGGCTCAAAGTGCAGCTCCTTTCCCAGCTCCGGTGCTGAACACAGCACCATGTCGAGTTCCCCGCGGAGCAGCCGCTCAGTAAGCGCCGGTGTTCCGGCGATATCTACCGAGATTTCAATCTTGGGGTAAAGGCTCATGAATTGCTGCAAAAGACGAGGCAGCCGATAGCTGGCGGTAGGATCGGTTGCACCCAGACGGACACTCCCCGCCTCGCCAGATTTCATTTCCGCGAGACTGCTCTGCAACCGTTCCATGTCCTTCACAATGAGCAGGCTCTGTTCATGGAATAGCCGCCCAGCTTCCGTTAAGCTAATCCCTTTACCGCGTTCGAGTAACTGTACCCCCAGCTGTGATTCCAGCTTCTGGATTTGCATTGTAATCGTCGACTGGGCATAATTCAGCTCTTCCGCCGCACGGTTAAAGCTTCCTGTGTTTACGATCGTCTGGAAGGTAATCAGCGCCTTGAAATCCATTTCCATTCCCCCATCACGATTCAATATTAATGAATCATCACTTCAATTAGTTCAATTATACAAAACCAAGTATGCTCTATAAAATAGTCTGTATCAACCCAAAAAGATATTCAAGGAGTGGATGCAGATGGAGCTTACAAACAAAGTGGCGCTCGTAACAGGCGGGGGTACCGGCATAGGCAGAGCCACAAGCCTTGAGCTGGCACGGCTCGGGGCGGTGGTCGCTGTTAATTATTCCCGTTCGGAACAGGAAGCGCTGGAAACTGTTCAACAGATCATTGATCTAGGCGGACAGGCCATCGCGGTACAGGCCGATGTTTCCCGGGACGTCGAAGTCCGGGCGATGGTTGGACAAATCGCAGCAACATTCGGCCGTATGGATGTGCTCATCAATAATGCCAGCATTACAAAGCACATCCCTCTGGAGGATCTCGATGCAGCTACGGAAGAAGTCTGGGATCAATTATTGGATGTCAACGTCAAAGGAATGTTCTTTTGCGCCCGGGCAGTGGCTCCTTATATGAAGCAAAACAAGCAGGGAGCCATTGTCAACCTCGGCAGCATTGCCGGAAATACAGGCTCCGGCTCCTCTCTTCCTTATGCGGTGTCTAAAGCCGCCGTACATGGACTTACCAAGTCACTGGCCCGCGCGCTTTCACCGGAGATCCGGGTCAATGCTGTGGCTCCGGGAGCCGTCGCGACGAGATGGTGGACCGGCCGGGAAGCGCAGATGCTGCGCCTGGCTCCCAATCTTCTGCTGCAGCAGATCGCCACAGCGGAAGATATCGCCAGGTTCATCTGCTCGGTTGTTGTGCAGGAGGCCTTAACCGGACAGGTCATTACCGTCGACAGCGGACAGACTTTATAGCAGCAAGCACAGCAAAAACGCCCAACAGCCCCATCCTCCCAATTCACAAAGGAAGATGAGGCTGTTGGTTCAAGAAAATTCATGGCTTCTTGCAGCTCATTGTATAATGGATAATCCTGTTATGCCGATCCGGGTTGCGGCCGGATCAGATCAGGAAGGTTCATTCCCCCATACCAGGCTGCCGGAGAGATAGGCCGGAACGCCAGCCCAATCCGCATAACCCGTACCTGACGCGTTAAAGGAATAATCTCCGGTCTGGGTATAATTGCTCCAATCCGCCTTGGATGCCCGCATCTGGATATCCAGGCCCTCCCCTGCTGCCAGGGAACCCGCTGCGCTTGTGAAGCCCAGCTCCACATAATAATCCGCCCCGGTTATGGCTGCCGGGAGTTTCACAAAGGTGCCGGTAACATTCGCACTGCCGGCCTGTGACCAATCGCAGAAGAAGCTTTGCGGCTGCTCGCCGTCAATCGTGTAATAATATCTGATCTTCACATCCGCCAGCGAAACGGCGCTGGTGCCCGTATTCAGCAGTTTGATCCGCGGATTCAAGACATTCGCTGAAGCCACTGTGCTGCCGTTATACATTTGGACCTTAAGACCACCGGTCACAACCACAGATGTATCCTCTACGGCAACTGCCAGCGACTGGGCGGCCCCGGCGCTGAAATTAAAGCTCAGCGTTGTTGTACCCACCGGCTGTATCGCCAGATAACCTTTCTTGATCGTGACTGCTGTGCCGCTTACGGTATAATCCGTTCCGGCAGTCAACGTTGCCGTTCCGTTCTTAATCGTGCTTAACGTGTTCCCGTTCAGCGTCAGCGTTACGGCCACATCCGCCTGATTCGCCGTCTTCTTATCGAAGCTGGCCGTGACCGGCGTAATCGCCGAGTTGCTCGCTGCCGTCGTATCCTCTACGGCAACTGCCAGCGACTGGGCGGCCCCGGCGCTGAAATTAAAGCTCAGCGTTGTTGTGCCCACCGGCTGCGCGGCCAGATACCCTTTTTTGATCGTGACAGCTGTGCCGCTTACGGTATAATCCGTTCCGGCAGTCAACGTTGCCGCTCCGTTCTTGATCGTGCTTAACGTGTTCCCGTTCAGCGTCAGCGTTACGGCCACATCCGCCTGATTCGCCGTCTTCTTATCGAAGCT
>NZ_JBYTDQ010000002.1:648299-1052197 GCF_058791575.1 Paenibacillus sp. EB106-06-01-XG199
TGGCCGTGACCGGCGTAATGGTGGATCCGGCAGCCGGAGGATTCACCGGATCAGCATAGAGTGTGCCCCGGCCGTTTGTTCCGAGATATACCCGGCCGTATATTCGCGGATCACCGGTTATGGCCATGTTGATCTTCGCATACTGGTGGGCGTCGTCATTGATCCGGACCCAAGATGCGCCAGCATCATCGGAGCGGAAGACCCCTCTGACGCCATCGATTTGAGCAACCGAATATAGTGCCATATAGCTCTGGCCCGGTGCAGCCTTACCGTAGCCGATCAGATCCGCTTCCTCGACATTAGACAGCTTGGTGAAGCTGGTTCCAGAATTCACAGAATGCCATAAACCGTATTTGTTCTCGACTGTATTGCCTCCGGCCAGCCAGATATCGCCTTCAATGCCCGGCACTGCCTTCAAGCTGATCTGCGCCTGGTTCGGCTGCAGGCCGTCTACATTATTAGTCGGGAAACCCGCTGCCGGTGTAGCGGTAAAGGTAGCTCCGCCGTCCACACTGACATAGAAGATTCCGGCATAGAACGCATAGAACTTGTTCGCGTTTACACGGTCGGAAGCGATTTTGGCTCCGGCCGGTACCCCGCTGCTTGCCGTCCAGGAGTTGCCCGACGATTTGGTGTAGTAGACACCGATATCGGAGGTACTCCACAAGATGGCATTACCGCTGGCAGATACGGCGACCTGGCCTTGTCCTGCCGTTGTTTTGGTTCCATTCGACGGTTCGGCATTCGGCATATACCAATTAGAGCCGCCGTCATTCGAAATCCCAAGCGATTTCATGCTCGGTGTCTTTTCCTTATCGGCTCCGCCAACGCGCACAACGAACGCCGGACTGAGCTCCGCATAATCAATACTTGTCGTTGTCGCCCAGGAAGGGCTCGTTTGGAACTTGACCGGCGCCTGGGTCACATCTTCATACCGGAAGCCCGAGACGTCACCAAGCGCCGTGATCAGATGCGCACTTCCCGACGGCGGGCTGATCAGTCCGAGCACAGCAGTCTCCTCTACGCCCTTGGCCATGACCGAAATATTGACCTTGCCGCCTGTATCCCAAGCAGTCAGGTTATTCGAGCCGTAGATTGTAGCTCCTGTTCCGTACATCATCCGGTTGGAGTTGAACGGGTCAATCTCCAGGTCTCCCATCATCCAGCCGAGCTTTGGTGAAGGATCAAGTGAAGTGGAGGTCGTTCCATGATCCAGCCAAGGTGCTGCGGTAATGTTCATTGCGAATTTATAGGTCCGTTCCGGATAGTTGCCCCAATCCCAGATCCGGCTCCAAGTCGCTCCGCCGTTCGTACTGCGGAAAACAACCTCATCCGGCCACCAGGCATTCAGACTGGAGACCATCACCGTATTCGGATTCTGGGCATCGACAGCAAGTCCTCCGAAGCCGTACCAATTATCTGTTCCGGTCGTCGGGCTGATGTTCGTCCAGGCACCGCTGGTTTTATTAAATTTCCAGACTTCACCTTTGCTGCCGTCATAGGGCCCTACGCCATTGCTGTACGTAATGTACAGATCCCCGGTTGAGGAAAGCACGCCATGATGAGGCAGAAAACCGGTGGGCTGTCCGGGAAGCGCGGACCAGGTAACGCCGCCGTCGGTGCTGCGGTACACGCTGCTTGCCGTATCCGCTACGCCGACATAAATCGTTCCCGTAGCACTGCCGGGTGTGCCTGTGCTTTTGTCAAAAGTAATCCAGGATAATCCGACGAGGTCATTGCCGTAATCGAGCGTCGGGTTCTGAATATAAGTGCCTACGTTAGGAAAAGAGCTTACTTTGGACCAGGTTACTCCCGAGTCCGTACTTTTCCACAACCCGTTGCCGCTGCGTGCCCCGAAGAACAGGATGTTGTTCTTATTGGGGTCGATAACCAGACGCTCACCGGCCGAACGGCCGGGCATATTGCCGCCAACCTTGAACGGCAGCGCTGTCGTCTGCCACGTATTGCCCCGGTCGCTGGAACGCATAATCTGCCCGTTGCCATCCCAGTGGTTCGTGTACGTGCCGGTAGCCATGTATACTTTGTCCGGATCGACAGGGTCTGTAGCCAGCGCATCCACCCCGTTTTTGTTCCAGTCGACCCAGCCCACGGCATCACTGATGGAAATCCAGCTGCCAGTGGCCTGATTCCAGCGGTAGGCGCCCCCGATGTCGGTACGCGCATAGATCAGATTCGGTTCAGTTTGGTTAAAAATAATGCCCGGCACAAACCCTCCGCCCGCACCGGTAACGACACTTTTCCAGTTGTAAGCTTCACTTGCAGCAGCATGGGCAGCCGCCGGAAAGGCGGTAAACAAAGAGCTAGACATCGCAGCCAGCAGGACAATTAATCCCATTCTTCGGATACGGTTACGAATCACGAACCACGCCTCCTATGATTGCTTTACTTTGTTAACGTTTTCATTATAGAGTGTAAGCAGGATTCATAGTGAGGGAAAATGGTTCAAACTTGGAGAATTCCGTCTTCTGTTATCGTACCATTTTCACACTATTTATTACATTTATAGTAAAAAAACTCCCCTGACGGAATGTCAGAAGAGTCTTACTATCTTAATGCTTTAGCAGAAACTCGTCGAGTTTGTTGCCGTCCACATCATAGGCCTGGTAAGTCAATGTATTTCCGCTGACCGTAATTCCGGCGTACATCTGCTTATTGTTCTGGAAATGAACCTGATGATAGTACTGATCCTCTTTCTTCTCATTAAATTTTGCGCCGGAGGCGTTGGTCACCACGTACACCGTTCCTCCTCCGGTACCAGCAGAATTCCCGCCCTCCGGGACAACTTTTCCGGCAAGCAGCGGATACGATCTGGAATATTCATGATTATGTCCCTGGAGCACCAGATCAACCCCATACTTGTCAAATATCTCTGTCCAATCCTCCAGCTTCTTATACATGTTCCCGCCATATGCCGGACGGTGCAGCGCTACGATTTTCCACGGTTTATCTGTAAGGGCCAAATCCTTCTTCAGCCACTTGGCCTGGCTCTTCAGGTGGCTCTCCGTATTCAGTACCGTCACATGCACAGGTCCATAATCAAAAGAATATGAGGTTCCGGCAATGGATTCCGGGTCGCCGTTATCCGGAAGGTTGAAATGCGAAGTAAAGCTTGCTGCCTGCCCTTCGACCTCATCATGGTTGCCGGTGACAGGCATCAGCGGAATGCCCGGCACAAACCCCTGCACATTGCCGAAAAAGTCATCCCAGGCACCCGAATCCTCCGGCTCTTCCGTCAAATCCCCGTTATGAACGATAAACTTTGCCGCCGGGAAGGTCTGGAACGCCTTGTCCAGTATATTGCCCCATAATTTGAAATCCGCCGCCGTCTCCCCTTGTGAATCGGTTACATTGATAAAGGTTACGCTTTCGCTGTCCGCTTCCGCCGTGGTGAACGTAGCTGCTGTGCTCCATTCGCCTTCTTTGCCGCTGCCTGCCCTGTAGGTATACAGCGTTCCCGGTTCAAGCCCGGTCACTACAGCTTTATGTACGCCTCTTTTGCCCTCATCTGTTTTGATCACGCTGTCTATGGCCTGCACCTTGACAACATTCCCTGCTGTAAATGCGGCGCTTTTTCCTTTTACAACCTCAAGCCGTCCCTCCGCACCCGGAGCTCCGGTAAACCAGGTGAACGCACGGCTGGTCTCCGCATCTTCTTTAAAGGTACTGACCAGATCATACGGAGCACTGCTTTCCTCAGGTCGGGCAGTCCACTCCGATTTAAGCCATTCCAGACCAAGGGCCAGCAGGATCAATACAACTACGATGATTACAACAATAATTAACACTTTAAAATCCTTCATGCCTATCCCTCCCTCACCGCTTGCTTTCCAATAAACAACAGTCCGGATTCTAGCTTTCTGTCTATAAAAGATAGCCTTCCTCATAGACAGAAGTCAAATAACCCTCCCTACAACCTCACATAACTACGTCATTTGTTAACGCAGTGTAATAACTTTCAGCTAACGTTCAGGCAGATTTAAGAAAATCATAAGGTCAGTCACTTAATATGGGTTCAGCAGCAAGATTTAGGCGCAGCGGTGACCAAAGCCAAACTTTTGCGAGAGAAATGGGGTGTGAGATGAATAAGAAGCTGCAATTCCGGCATGAATTGAAATTTTTCATTAACTATCATCAATACCTTATATTGCGGCAGCGGCTGCAGAGCTTAATAGATACCGATCAGAACGCCAATGACAGCGGGGAGTACCATATCCGCAGCCTGTATTTTGATGATATTAACAATTCGGCACTTTCGGACAAGCTGGGCGGACTTAGAGAACGCACCAAATACCGGATCCGCATCTATAACGTACAGGACGATGTCGTACACTTTGAGAAAAAAATCAAAATGGACGACTACATCGCCAAGATCAAGGAACCGCTGACCCGCGAAATGTATGATCAGATTATGGCCGGCAATTACGAGGTGCTGAACGTTCCGCAAAGTCCTTTGTTTATGGAGCTCTATAACCAGATGCGCCACAATTTGCTGCGTCCCAAAGTGATCGTCGATTATGTCCGCGAACCTTACGTCTGCCATAACGGCAATGTGCGGATCACTTTTGACAAGGAGCTGCGTACGGGACTGCATGAGACGGATATTTTTAATAAAGAGCTTCAATCGGTCCGGGCGCTTGATGAGAACTTCATTATTTTCGAGGTCAAATTTGATGAATACATACCGGAGTACATCAAAATTGCACTGCAGCTAAACGGCTTAAACCGGCAATCCGCTTTGAAATACGTCATTTGCCGCAAATTTCTAAAAACCAATAATTGGGAGGATTATTAATGAGCATTTTATCCACACTGGGGGCAGCCACGGCCACGCAGACTATAGCTGCAACCGCAGGGCAAGAGAACGATACGGCCACAACTTTTTCCGATATGATTAAAAATTCGGTCGTAGACAACTTCGTTTCCGATATCAGCATCTCCAAAATCCTGATCTCGCTCGGCGTCGCTTTTCTGATCGGATTCTTCATCTACCTGCTCTACAAACGTGTGTTCAGCGGCGTATTATACTCCAAAAGCTTCAACGTGTCCCTGATGGGCATGACTATGATCACCGCAACTGTCATTATCGCCATCAACTCCAACCTTGTGCTCTCGCTCGGTATGGTCGGCGCTTTGTCCATCGTCCGTTTCAGAACGCCGATCAAAGATCCAACGGATCTGATTTTCCTGTTCTGGGCAGCCGTTGCAGGGATCGTTACCGGTGCAGGCTTTTTCACGCTGGCGATTATCGGCTCGATCATTATCGGCCTGATTCTCTTCCTGTTCATTAAACATTCTTCAGTCGAAACTCCGTACCTGCTGGTGCTTAACTGTGAAGGCGATGACAGCGAACGCGAGGTGCACAGCCATCTGACCAAAGCTGTAAAACGTTACAACATCAAGCAAAAAACCGTAAGCGCAGGCAACATCGAGCTTACGCTTGAGCTGCGTCTGGACGACAAGGAAGGCGGCTTCGTAAACACCGTCTCCGATATTACAGGGGTCAAAAATGCCTTGCTGATCAGCTATAGCGGCGACTATGTATCTTAATGAGGAAAGGCGGTGCTGAAGATGAAAGCACGCGGTAAGCTGACCCTGCTGATTCTTTGTTGCCTGCTGCTGGTTATCGCTATGGCGGGTTGTCAGATTGCAAATCCTTCTGCGGACAATAAAAGTACTACGGATACGCAGGAAAAAGCGGTATCAAGCGAGGAACAAAGTCTGGATTCGGAGGTGTTCCCGAAGGACAAGGTTGTTGATGTTAAAATCACACTGGACCCGGATGATTTCCAGGATATGCTGGACAATGCCAGCACCGAGGAATACAAGACAGCCTCCGTGGAATACAACGGGATCAAAATGGACAATGTGGCCGTGCGCACCAAAGGCAACTTAAGCCTGCGCAGCGTTGTGCAGATGGCGGACTCCGACCGTTACAGCTTCAAAATTTCTTTTGACGAGTATGTGAACCAGAATTTATTCGGCATTACCAAAATCAACCTCAACAACAATTACAGCGATGCCTCCTATATGCGGGAGTTTCTGACCTATGAGCTGGCGGAGAGCATCGGTCTTCCGACACCGAAATACTCCTTCGTCAACGTCTACGTCAACGATGAACTGAAGGGTTTCTATCTCGCGGTGGAACAGATCGGCGACGCCTATCTGGAGCGCAACTTCGGCAATTCCTATGGTGCGTTATATAAAGGCGTAATGACCGGCCAAGGCAGTGATTTGACCTGGCTCGGCGACGATGCTTCACTCTACACGGGACTTGAAATGAAGTCCGAAAAATCAAACGATGACATTGTGGTCGACATGCTGGATGAACTGAACAACGGCACCGACTATAATAAGTATATCGATATCGACGATGCTTTGGGGTATATTGCACTGAATGCCGTAACCGGCAATATGGACAGCTATCTTGGAGGAAACAAGCAGAATTATTACCTCTATGAAGATGAGGGAATCTTCTCGATCCTGCCTTGGGATTATAATATGGCTTTTGGCGGGATCGGCGGCTCGGATGTGCTGATTGACGAACCGACCCAAGGCGCTCTTGCCGAACGTCCGCTGGTGGCCAAGCTGCTGGCTAACGAGGAATACAAAACGAAATATCATGAGATAATCCGCGAAATGCTGGATGGTTATCTGCAGAACGATACGTTCAAGGCGCGGATTCAGGAGCTGGACACGATGATCTCCAGCTACGTGAAGGCTGATCCATCCGCCTTCTACACGTTCGAGCAATACGAGAGTGGGATTACCTCCGTGGAGACCTTCATGTCCACCATGGCCAGTTCGGTCTCCAAGCAGCTGGACGGCACCCTTCCTTCCTCCGGTGACGGAACGGGAAGCGGCATGGGCGGTGGTTTTGGCGGCGCAGGCGGGCAGGCACCACCGGGTGCGAATGGCGCTGGCGCGGCGGCTCCGGGGCAAGGCGCCAACGGCGCAGCGGCTCCGGGGCAAGGCGCCATCGGCGCGGCGGCTCCGGGGCAAGACGCCAACGGCGCAGCGGCTCCGGGGCAAGGCGCCATCGGCGCGGCGGCTCCGGGGCAAGACGCCATCGGCGCGGCGGCATCCGGGCAAGGCGCCATCGGCGCGGCGGCGACGGGGCAAGACGCCAACGGCGCAGCAGCGACGGGGCAAGACGCCAACGGCGCGGCGGCGCGGGGGCAAGGCGCCAACGGCGCAGCGGCTCCGGGGCAAGGCGCCAACGGCGCGGCGGCGCGGGGGCAAGGCGCCAACGGCGCAGCGGCGACGGGGCAAGGCGCCAACGGCGCATCGGCAGGCGGGCAGGCCGCGCAAGGCGGTGCGCCGGGTGCCATGGGCGGACCGGCGATGCCTCAAGGCGGCAACGGTCCTGGCGGTGATATGGCCGGTCTCGGTGGCGGCATGGGCGGCGGCTTTGGTGGTGGTGGCTTTGGCGGCGGCATGGGCGGCGGCGAGTTTGGCGGAGCTGGCGGTTCGCAGCAACAGGGCAGCACAAGCGAGGCCATCACAACCGGCGTGTCCATCGTTGTGCTTCTGCTTGCAGCAGCGTTCATCACCTTCTACAAACGCAAAAGTCTGTAAACTGTGCAAGCTGAACTTAAGAACTAGGTAATGTAATGTAAACCGGCGAATACCATAAATTAAGGTTAGTTGGGTTCACCGGAAAAGATTCTTAAGTTCACTTTGTATTTAACTGTATTTCATACAGCTATTATCCAAGATATTGCATCGAATCGAAGAATAATTGCACTGTGTGCACTTAAAGTGAGGCATTTGGAATAAACGGGTATTATTTGATATTTTTAATTGCACAAAATACAATTATTGCTTAAAAACCTCAAATATTGGCCATTTTTATTGTACAAAATACAGTTATATCGGCAGGACGCGGCTCTGCAACCCTCTCAGACATATGTCCGCGCAGCCTAGCAACAACTAAATACTGTGGAAGGCAACTTCCAGGCAAGTGGAGCCTCAGACGGGTGATCGTCTGAGGCTCTCTTGTTTTTTTGAATATGTTAGCTGCCGTATGGAGTATACTTCGGATCTTATCCTGAATATTCAGCTGCAAAGGCACATTGTGATGCGAAAGGTTCATTGGAAGGCATATACTATCTGTTATTTTCTGACGGATGATGACTCATGCCAAATTATAGGACTCCCTCCTACATGGCCATACACACCAAAAAGCTCCGCGCCTTTGACAGAGAGTGTCAATGCGCGGAGCCTTTTTGCAACAGCATATTCCTTTGGAAATGTGACAGAAGCTATGTTCCACCTGCATTCCGCAAATGTAAGTCTTTCCTTATTCCTTCCGCCCTCTTAACAAACTGATGGCAGCCAGTAAGAAGGACAGCAATGATATCCCCAGAGCAATATAGAGCAGCGGTGAGGTACCTGAGGATTTATCGATGTCCTCCACAATGGCTTTGTGCTCATCCATGCTCATGGAGTCACCCGTGTCCGCCAATCCGTGGGAGTGACTGTCTCCGTTGCCGGAAGACTGCACAATCGAAGTTACGGAATGCGGCGTTTCCGAGCCTTCTTCACCGGACCACTGCACCAAACTGCCGTCAGCATAATGCTGGTAAGCATTCCAGGCAATATCGCCTGCGGCCTCCGGGTTCTTGGCCGTGAAGTAGAAACGCTGAAATTGTCCGGCTTGAATGCCTTCACCGGTTGCGGTCCAGCTGACTTTATTGCCTTCGATGGTTACATTCCATCCGGGGGTTGCCTCATATTGCTTGAACTCCGCCCCCTCCGGGATGCGCAGGTCCACCTGAATGGTAGCGATATCCTTCTCCGAAGGCACTTTCAGTGTATAGGTCTCCCATGCACCGGTACTGGATTCTGCCGGAGCAACGGTCACATGTGCGCTGGCTACAGCCGCGAACAGCATCAGTGCGACCACGGAAGGTGCGGCTAAAGTCATCAGTTTACGCAGCATTTTATTCATGTGTGTATATTTCCCCTCTTCTCAGTTTCTATGGTTTCTTCGGAAAATCCCGCTCCCGCGAGGCCAGTCCCTGCTCCAGGGCATACCGCGTCAGCTGCGTACGGTTCTGGAGCTGCAGCTTTTGCAGGATGTTTTTCAGATGATTTTTGACCGTATGCTCCGAAATCCCAAGTTCAGCCGCAATCTCCCTGTTGGTTGAACCGGAGGAGACACAGCCCAGTATTTCCTTCTCCCGCGCCGTTAATGCTTCCCCCTCTTCCTTGACCGATGTAACGGCAAACTCCTTCAGAATCTGAAAAGCCAGCTCCCGGCTCAGCGGAACCTCCTCACTGACAATTGCCAGCAAATATTCGATCCAGGTCGAAGGAGCCAGGTTCTTCAGCAGATATCCCTGCGCCCCCTGCTTCAGTGCCTCGAACAGATAGGAGATTTCATCAGAAACGGTCACGATGACGATTTTGACATAAGGGTATTCCAGCTTGATCCGCCGTGTCGTCTCCAGTCCGTCCATCCCCGGCATCTCAATGTCAATCAGGATCAGATCCGGCATCCATTGTGCGGTCCAGACCATAGCCTCGGCCCCGCTCGCCACTGCTCCAATGACCTCAAAACGCTCATCCATCGCCAGAATCTCGCACATCGCCTCACGCGCATGAGCATGATCGTCCACAACCAGTACCCGGCAGCGGTTCATTCGGCGTCTCCCCCTTTCGTTATTTCAACAAGGGTCCCGGCGGCATCCGATCCCAGCGATAATCTCCAGCCCATCCGTTCTGCCCGTTCTCTCATAATCTGCAGGCCATAACTGCCGCTCACTGCAAAAGGGTCCTCATGCTGGATACCTGCACCGTCATCCGTGACAGCTACTCTCCAACGCTCCCGGCCGCCTTGCCCGGATATGGCTACTTTGCCCGCCCGTGTATGCTTGCGCACATTAATGATAGCTTCACGGATGCAGGACAGCAGCTCCGCCTTTTCAGCGGAAGTGAGTGCTTTGTCGTCCAGACTCCAGTCCAGCGACACTTCTATCATCACCTCACTTGCCATCTGCGCCAGCTGCTCCTTAACGGACTGCTCCAGGGTGAAGTTCTGCGCAACGCTGACTGGAACCTTCAGGTTCGCAATGGCCTGGCGTACATAAGAATTGACCTCATGCACTGTTTTTTTGATCTGCTCAATGCTTTCTCCGCTCACCTCACCATTCCTGCGGTTCTGCTCCAGACGCTCAATCCGCACGGACAACAGAAACAGCGACTGCGCCATCCCGTCATGCAGCTCTTTGGCCAGACCCTCACGGGCTTCCATGGCCGTTTTGACCGCCCGTTCCTGCTCCAGCTCCCGCTGGTTCCGTTCCAATAACGAGAACAGCGGCAGCAGCAGCACGATGCTGAACAGGAATACAAGCACAGGCGTCAGATAATTCCCCATGTCCATAGAGATATAAGGCATCAGAAACTGGTGGCGCACAATCTCCCAAATGCCGACCATCACTGTCGGAAGCAGCAGAATAAGCAGCTTGATTCTCGTATACGTTGCTGTCCCCTCCCAAATCTTAATGTATAGAATAGCATTCCCAAGGTAGCGCCGGCATGACTCTTTCGGGCTATACCCTCTTTGAAATGTTACAAATATAAGTATTTAAAATATTAACATTACGAAAAATCGCCGCTCGCGAAAGCCTAACCGATAAGGTAAACTAGGAGCAAAGCGTTAATCGAAGTCCACATTACATGTTAACTTATACAGGAGCGAAACTGAAATGAAACGAATTACGATTCTAATCGCCGATGACGATGCCGAGATCGCCGGACTGGTTGCCTTACACCTGGAAAAAGAGGGCTACTATCTGATCAAAGTATCTGACGGACGGGCTGCCGTACAGGCGGTCCAGACCCACTCCATTGATTTGGCAATTCTGGATATTATGATGCCCGGCCTGGACGGGCATGAAGTCACCCGGCAGATCCGCGAGCAGCACCAGATGCCGATCATCTTCCTGAGTGCCAAAACCTCGGACCTGGACAAAATCACCGGCCTCGTAATCGGAGCCGATGACTATATGACCAAGCCGTTTAATCCTATGGAGCTGGTCGCCAGGGTGAACGCTCAGCTGCGCCGTTCCATGCAGCTGAGCCGGCCCGTCTCCGGCAGCAAGGCTGTGCTCGAAGCGGGCGGATTGATCGTTGATCCTGACTGCCGCACCGTGACGTTATACGGGAACAACATCGAGCTGACGCCCAAAGAATTTGATATCCTGTATCTTATGGCCAGCTACCCCAAGAAGGTCTTCAGTGCCGAGCAGCTTTTCCAGCAGGTGTGGGGTGAAGCCTATTTTGAGAGCGGGAACACAGTGATGGTGCATATCCGTACCCTGCGCAAAAAGCTTGGCGAAGATCAAAACAAAAATAAATGGATCAAAACCATTTGGGGAGTAGGTTATACATTCAATGGCTAAAATGATCCGCAGCTTCCGCTTTAAAATGATCTTGATGCTGATAATGAGCATGTTTTGTTCGGGTGTCCTTACCTTTGCGCTGTATAAAGTGCTTCAGCTTTATTACCAATCAGAGGTTAAGCTGGAGGACAAGCTGGCCCGGTTCCGTTATATGATCGGCAGCGTCGGCGATCTCAATTTCTTTCTGATCTTATTTATTCCGCTGGCCATCCTCTTTTTCTTCCTCTTTACCAAACCCTATGCCACCTATTTCCGGGAGATTTCCAAGCATATTCATTTGCTGGCAAACGGTGATTTCAAAAGCAGGCTCAATCTCTCATCGAATGACGAGTTCGACGATATTGCCGCAGACCTGAATCTGGCGAGCGAAATGCTGCAGAAAGCGGTGGAACGGGGAGATTTTGCAGAAAACAGCAAGGACAAGCTGGTCTTGAATTTGGCCCATGATCTGCGTACTCCGCTGACCTCTGTGCTGGGTTATCTGGATCTCGTGTTGAAGGAAGGTCAGCTCTCTGCAGATCAGATCAAACATTATACGACCATCGCCTATACCAAATCCCAGCGGCTTGAAAAGCTCATTGATGAGCTGTTTGAAATCACCAGAATGAACTACGGTATGCTTACCATCAACAAAGAGCTGCTTGATCTGAGCGAACTGCTGAGCCAATTAAACGAGGAATTATATCCTGCCTTTGAGAGCAATGGACTGACAGCCCGCCTGAACATCCCTCCCCGGATTGAAATAAAGGGCGACGGTGAACTGCTGGCACGCGTATTCGAAAATCTGCTGACCAACGCGGTCCGGTACGGCAAAGAAGGACAATATGTGGATGTCAGCTGCAGCCCGCAGGCGGAGGATATCGTCATTCAGGTGATCAATTATGGCGGCAGCATCCCTGCAGAACAATTGCCCCATCTATTCGATATGTTCTATACCGGAGACCGGGCCCGCAGTCACCAAGAAGGCGGAACAGGACTTGGCCTGTTCATCGCCAAAAATATCGTAGAACAGCATGGCGGCAGAATCTCAGTGCAAAGTGACATCATCCGCACTCTTTTTGAGGTTCGGCTGCCACGGGAGCTGTAAGCTTTTCGTTACACGGATTTCAACATGCTTATTATCAAATGAGAAATGCTTTGCGGGAAATAGAAGGATAATCTATAGTTTGAAGCATATAAATTAGTATATTTTTAAGAAAAACTTTATCTTTACCCCACTTCTTTTTAAACGCTCTCTCTTATCCTTAAAGAATGAACACAAGGAGGAGACAGAAATGAAGAAAAAGAAGTGGGTTTTTTGGCTTGTCATCCTGATGCTGCTGGGCTATGAAGCTGTCCACAAGGAAGCGGAAATCACAGGAAATGATCTTACGGACAGGAGGTCCAAAGTGATCACAGCGGGTCCCGGCCGAACCGACATTACAGTTATTTCTATAAAACAGATCTACCAGGGAAACCTGTTACTCGTCAACAAGAAATATCCAGTACATAAATCAGGGGTTACAAAGGACATAGTTAACCTGCATGAGCATCCTGAGCTGGTGCAAGGATACGGGCTGCTGGACAACACGATTATGCTGTCGCAAAGCGTGGTGCAGCGCTTCTCAGAGATGATTGAAGCAGCTGCCGCCGACGGCGTTTCGAATTTTCTGATCAGCAGCGGGTACCGGGATACAGAAGAACAAAAGCAGCTTTATGAGGAAAAAGGCGCCGAATACGCGCTGCCGCCAGGCCACAGCGAGCATAATCTTGGCTTGTCGCTGGATATCGGATCTACACAGACGGCGATGAACAACGCACCTGAAGGCAAATGGCTGCAGAAGAACGCCTGGAAATACGGATTTATTTTACGCTACCCGGGTGACAAGACAGCCATTACTGGCATTCAGTATGAACCCTGGCATTTCCGCTATGTCGGTTTGCCGCACAGTAGAATTATGCAGGACAACCATTTCACACTGGAAGAGTATCTAGAATTCCTTAAAGAGCAGCAAAGCTATTCGGCAACGGTGGATGGAAAGCAATACGAGGTATCGTATCATCCCGTTACCGGCAATACACCGATCCCGGTACCGGCTGACCGCCGTTTTGAGCTGTCGGGCAACAATATGGACGGGGTTATTTTGACCGTGTTCCCCTGACGGGCATGGGAGTAATCAAAGGAAAGTGAGGAGAAGAAATGAAGCGTACACAAGCTACGAGAGAGATTGCAGTGCAGATATTATTCGCCTTGTATGTCTATGCGTTGTTCAAAATCATTTTATTTAAGTTCAGCTCCATAAATTTCATCTTTCTCTGGGATCAATTACAGCGCAGTCCGCAGAATCTCGACCGTGCGATGCAATGGGGAAATTTCATCCCGCTGGCCACCATCTCGAACACATTCGATAACCTGACAAGTCACACACTGCTCAATGTAGGCGGAAATATCGCTTTATTCCTGCCGTATGGCATGTTCCTTATGCTCCAGTCGGGCGGTCAGAGAATTTCGTTATTGTATGTGTTAATTCGCTCCCTGGGTTTAAGTTTGCTGTTGGAGTGTGCACAGGCTATTCTCTCTATCGGTACCTTTGATGTCGACGACCTCATTTTGAATACCCTTGGAGGAGTGATCGGCTATAGTATGCTTCTACTGTTCGCGCACAAGAAAAAGGTCCAGCCCGCCAAAGAGTCATGACGGCTGGACTTGTATAAAACAGATGCACATTTACAGCAGCTACAAGGGCGAGGTATAACGGCTGTATTGTATATCCAGCTCTTTGAAGGCATCCCCTTTCCGGGACAGGAAAAAGGAGTTAATCCCCTCTGCGCCCCACCAATTCAGACCGAGCAGCAGTCCATCTGTAGTCTCGGCAGCAAATAACAGCGAGAACATCTCCGGCATGACCTCACCGCCGTCATCTACACGCCATACTGAATATTCATCCTCCTGAACAACGGCGGGATAATCCACGAACTTCAGCTTCCCGCCATCCTCTACAACAAGACTGAACAGCATGTTCTTGTTCTGTCTCACGAATTGCACCAGGTACAGGGCACGGTCCGGCGGCAAATCCGCCAGCTTCCAGGCTAATTTGATTTCCCGCTGTTTAGCCGCAGAAATGCTCTTTCGCAGAGGATCATCAGCGGTGAGCTGTCCGCGATCTGCTGCTGCCGGCTGAATCTCAAGCAGCGACTTGAGCTTAAACTCAGCGGAATCGGCCAAATAGTAGGTTTCATCCGGGGTTGCGCCGCCTTCATCTACCGAGTAGACATACCCCCGCAGATTGGCAAAATTATTCGCTGACTCCCGGCCGTTACTGTTCTCGCTCCCAGCCTGCCATTTCTCGAACGTTAACGTGAGAATTTGGCCGTTATTGCCGACAGCCGTGTTCAGGGATTTCATCTGTTCCATCTCACTGTCTTCTTCCCGGGTCATCAGGATCTGCTTCCCTTCTGCATCGGCAAACCCGAAAGTGGGATGCAGCCTGGCAGTCTCCATGTACTCCTTCGATGCTGAAGCCGAGCCCTGAGGGTTCGTAGTTGTTCCACCATCGGTTCCCTTGACCGGCGGTGAACTGGCTTCATCCGTAACCGCCGGAGACGGCGTTGCACTTGCTACTACGGCAGACGGCGAGGAAGTGGATGTTGTCCCTTCCTCTGTAGCCGCATTTTGCGCAGAACACCCTGTTAGCAGCACGCAAGTAATCACTATACCCCGGAAAAGCTTCATTCTACATTTCCCCCAGTGAAGTATTAGAATATCCCCATGCTCAGGTAACGCTCACCGGTATCCGGAGCGATACAGAGGACACGCTTGCCGCTCCCCAGATGCCGCGCTTCCTGCAATGCCGTCCACACCGCCGCTCCGCCGGAAGGGCCAATCAATATCCCCTCCGTGCTGGCCAGCGCTCTCACTGTTTCCAGTGCATCCTCGTCGGACACTTGGACGATTTCATCATATACATCCGTGTTCAGGATAGCGGGGACAAATCCCGGGCTGGTTCCGACCAGCTTATGCGGGCCGGGCATGCCGCCCGAAAGCACCGGTGAGCCTTGCGGCTCCACCACAACGATCTTGATGCCGGGCAGCTCCCGGCGCAGCACCTCGCCGGTTCCGGTAATCGTGCCTCCGGTTCCGGAAGTGGCGACGAACACATCGAGCCTGCCGTCCATCTGGGCCACAATTTCCGGTGCCGTTGTCGTGCGGTGGATGTCCGGATTGGCTTTATTCTCAAACTGCTGGGGAATGAAGCTGTCCGCGATTTCTGCGCCAAGCTCCAGCGCCTTGGCAATTGCGCCCGGCATCCGCTCCGCCGCCGGAGTCAGTACCACTTCAGCACCATATGCCTTCAGGATATTAATCCGTTCCTTCGTCATATTATCCGGCATGATGAGAATCGCCTTATACCCCTTTGCCGCTGCGTTCATCGCCAGCCCGATGCCGGTATTTCCGCTAGTCGGCTCGATAATGGTTCCGCCGGGTTTCAGCAAGCCGCCAAGCTCAGCTTGCCGGATCAGATTATATGCGGCCCGGTCTTTCACGCTGCCGCTGGGGTTGAACATTTCCAGCTTCACATACACTTCCGCATCATCCGGTCCGGTCAGGCGGTTCAACCGCAGGGCCGGCGTATCGCCGATCAGTTCCGTAATATTATTGACTACAAGGGGTGTCATGGCAAACCCTCCTAACAGTTTTGTGAGCGCTGCATCCGTGACTATCTCTTCAAATAAAACTGGCATCGGAAGCATGGGCTTTACTTCTTATACTTTGTAACACCCATTGTAGGCTATGGCCCGGCTCTTGTCGATTGCCGGGAATCGTGGCTGCTCATGCCGCTTCTTTATTCTGCGGCAAAAGGCCGCCCCCTTGTGTCGGCGGGAGGCGGCCCTGCTAGCGAAACGGCACCGCTAATGAAAGCAGCAGCACTCCGTTTCTATGGGTCTGTTCAGCTGGCTGTCTAAGGATTAACGTTGATCGTAAAGGTGGACGTATTATTTTTAATAGGAGTGACTGTATTGGTAATCTTCAAGTTGTTGAAGACTACCGAACCCATTGCCGGGCCTTGACCGGCTTCCGCCGATTCATTGGCCCAAATGCCCACTCCCGACTTGGCGTCAAATGCGTCCCCGCTCTTCTGCGCACCGGAAACCGTAATATTGGAGAAGATTGTATCCGCGACAGGGAACTGCGGTGAAGAGCCCACATAGTTGGTCTGAAACATAATGCCGTGGTAAGTCGGATCGATAATGTCCACATCATTGACCCGGATGCCCTGGAACACCTTCGATGCCGAGAATACCCAGATGGCCGGGAAGGTCTGGCTGCCCCAGAAGTGTCCGCCTGCACGGACAATCGAAATATTCTGGAGGTTCGTCGTCGGTGAAGCGCCAAATCCGTTCATCGGATACCCGAAGTCGAGTGAGCTGATGGTAATCCCGGAATAGCATAACGTGTCGGCAATATAAATGTTGCGGAAGGTATTGGCATAACCGCCATAGACCGCGACACCGGCTGCACGCCAGGTCAGGATCGAGGTCAGATTCTCATAGACATTGTCCTTCATGTCCGAACCGCCGGAATCAATCGCCGAGAACAGTGCAAAGCTGTCATCTCCGGTGGCCCGCGCTTCATTGTTGGATACGAGATTATTGGTGCTGCCGTTTGTCATATTAATGCCGTCGGCAAAGGTATTGCGGATACGCGAGTTTTTGATCACCATGTAGTCGGTATTCGCACCCCAGAACATGCATACTTGATGCTCGGTCCAGATGTTATCAATCGTAATGTTCGACACATTGGAGAAATCGAACACTTTACCGGGTCCGTCGATCCGCGAAGTATAATTGCCGAAATAAGCGAAGCCAGAGAAGGTCGATCCATTGGCGGAATCGGTGGCTCTGAATCCGACATCCGTATTGGACTGGCTGACTGGAGCATAAAACCGGGTGTACCACGGTCCTGCACCGACGATCTTCACGGCTTTGCCGTAGACCTGAAACTTGCTTGAGGTTTCGTAAGCTCCGGCAGGCAGATATACCCCCTCAAGGTTGCCGGTGTTATCCATACGGACTTTATCCAGCGCATTCTGCACATCCTGATGGCTGAATCCGGCAGGAACCGCATATTTAGCCGGGTCCGGATTGGCTATTGGAGACACCTGCTCCAGACTGATAAAGTCGATGGCATACTTCGAGGTGTTTGCCGCATCCTTTTGCAGCCTGATCGTGCTTCCTTCCGGAATGGTGCTGTCGAACATAATGTTCGCTTCATCATAGATATGGCGCGGGGAACCGGAGCCCGGGGAGTTGCCGGGATTAGTTTCCGGGCCGTACAACCAGGCATACTTGGAGGTCAGGCTGATCGCCTTGTTGAACACTCCATTGACGTAAATGTTCAGTGTGGCATTGGTTCCGTCACCGCTGGCCGAATCCGGAATGGAGAACCGGGTAACCAGCGTATTGGTACTGGCCTTTGTGGTAAATTCCACATAGCTGCCGGTCGTGTTCAGTGTTACCGCCCTCCGGCCCGAAGCTTCACCGGCCAGATCGCCGATGGTGCGGTTCGGGGCAAGCTTAACAGCTCCGCCGCCGACAACACCATCCTCGGCCTCATACATGTCGTAAGGCATGTTCGCCCCGCGGCCGACAAACAGCGGCTGGGTCTGAATATTGTTGGCCTGTTTCACCGGAAGCTCATTGGTATCCACGGCAATTTCACTCTTCACCGTGTACTTGCCGTTCGCAGCAGTCCATGTGCCCAAAGTGACCGGAGCCGTTGTGGCACCGCTGGCGATTACTCCGTTGTAGGACCCGGTTAAGGTTTTGACCACGGTATTGGTGGTGGCATCGGTCACTGTCAGCGTTATGTTATGTGCACCGCCGGCGGAAGCTGCTGTCCCTTGGTTTTTGATGGCAACCGAGAAGGTTACGGTATTGCCTCCGGCCGGATTTCCCGGGGTCCAGCTTACCGGGGAACCGAGCAGATCGGAGCTTGATGCAGGTGCAACAGTAAGAGAAGACGGATGGATGTAGCTGTTATTGCCTTCGTTCAGTTCAATAACAGTGTTGCTCTCATCCACCTTGGCGCTCAGTGCAAAGGTGGCCGCATCTTGGGCACCTATGTTAAGCGAGACATTGGCTGAGGCTCCTGCGGCAAGTTCCCCTACCGGAGCCGTCCCTACCTTGGTCGTGCCCAGATAAAAGCTGACATTTGTCGCTGTGGATGCTGCGGTTCCGGCATTTTTGACGGCTGCGGTTAAGGTGATGGCATCCGTTTCCACCGGAGCAGAAGGGCTCCAGGACATTGCCGTCACCGTCAGATCAGGATTCGCTGCCGGCGTGCCTGTAATTTGAAATTCTGCAACCTGGCCGGCATTTGAACCGGAGTTGCTGGTGAACTTCAGTTGAAGCTCACTGGCCGTTGCCGTAACCGGAATGGTCACTGAATTGCCGCTGGCCGGATTAAAGGTATACAGGGTATCCGGAACGAGACTTGTAAAGGTGGAGGTTACCTGATTGTGTCCCAATACCTCAATTGTTTGGGTACGGGTTGCCCAGGCCGCCGCCGGATTCAGCTTCACGACAACAGAAGTAATGCTGGCATTGGCCCCAAGATTGACCGTCAGCGTATTCGGATAGCTGGCAGCCCCGCCCTCCCAGTAAGTGGTGACATCGCCGTCATTCGCATGGCCAGGAACAAACGTAAATATGGATGAGGAAGCATTAATGGTTTTGCCGATGGCCAGATTCGATCCTGGACCTGTGCTTGGGGTAGCTGTAGGTGAAACCGTTGGTGTGGCTGTAGGCGTTGGTGAGGGTGTTGCTGTTGGGATTGCTGTCGGTGTGGTTGTTGGTGTTGGTACGGTTGTTGGTGTCGCCGTAGGTGTGGCCGCCGGAGTAAGAACCAGATGATCCATATTAACATTGCCGGTATCTCCGGAATCGTATTTATAGGAAATCGTGTTGTTGCCGGCAGCCAAAGTTAATATTTCATCTTGTGTGGACCAAGTGTCCCAGTTCGCCAGATTGGGAAACGAGGTCTGCTTAACCTTTGTTCCGTTCACATAGACACTTAATGTTCTGGTGCTGCCTGAAGCGTTGGCATACCTAAGCGAAACATTGTAGCTGCCTGCAGTGGCAGCAGTAACCGTAAAGGCTGTGGTTGCACCTTGTACGAGATATCCGTCCACAAATGCCGAGCCTGTATAGCCGGCATGGTCGGTGTTTGTCTTGGCTCCACCGGATAATGCGGCAGCTTCCGCTTCATAAGTGCCGGTTGGCGTTATGTTCGTCCCATAGACCTCAATCTCGGATACCTGTGCTGCCTGCCAGCCCGTATTTGCGGTAAAGTTTAATTTGATGTATCTGGCGTTTGCTGCGGTAAAATTAATGGTTACCGTGTTGGACCCGCTTGACGGATTAAACGTATAGCTCGCCGATGCCGCAAGGTTGCTGTACGCAGAATCATTCGTGCTGCCTTGAACAGCTAACGTTTGCGTTCTTGCCTCCCAGGCAGCAGGCAGCTTCAGTACCACCTGGTTCACACTGCTACTTGTGCCCAAATCTATCTTTAACCATTGCGGAAAAGCATTGCTTGCACTTTCCCAATACGTCCCTTGATTGCCGTCATTGGCATTCGCCGCCACATAAACGTCGCCGACCGAGCTTGCGGTAATTGTTTTGCCCTGCACCAGATTGGCTGCCGCAGAGCTTACAGCCGGAAACAGCGCCAATTGCCCTACAAACAACGCAACAATCAAACCATAGATGAGGAATGTTTTCCTGGCAGATGCCTTGTTTCCTGTTAACATACACAACCACCTTCCATAATGTTATGGATCATGTTAAAGAAAGCGTATGCATAAACAACTTGTTTCCCCCTTCACCTCCTTGATTCAAAGGCTACCCTCCTGCCCGCAATAATCCAATTTCAATTAGCCAGCTGCAGCGTCTCCCAATGCTGTACATCCACAACAAAAAGCACGATCTATTCCTTGCGTAAACATGCAGAACTACTAGCCGCAATCGCAAGATACACTGACCGAACTCGGAGACTGACTATTAACTAACTAATTATGGTAATAATATAAGATATAACTAGATTTTAACCAATGGCCGTTTCTATGCGTAGTATGTGTAATATTACGTTCACATTAATTGTTATTCTTTTCTACCCGGCCAAAATAAATCTTTCTCGGAAGATTCAGATGATCAGAATCTATAACAAGTTCATCTAATTCTGGAACCGAATTTTTGGTAAGCATCAGCCCGTCAATTGTGGAATTAATAATCTCCAGCGCCGAACAGTCTAACAAGGCCAATGCAGCTGGTGACAGCCCGCAGACTTTGCCAAAACGGGTGGAGTAAAGATCCAAGCTTATGCCCAAAACACACCTACTCTAAATTACCCTGATACTGGAATAAACTCTCCATTCATATATAGCAGCCTTTAAAAAAAGTGACCCCGCCGTCATCCGGCAGGGTCAAGGTCTATTGTAAGGGGGTCATGTGTTGAATATACCGCCTGAAGCTTAAAACCAACTGAAATGAAGGTAAAGATTTGCTGAAGAGGCGGCGATGAAAACGAGAATGCCACTGCGAAGCCAAGTAGTATTTTGCGCGAATTTTTGTAAACATAGGTGTTTCCTCCATATCCGTATGTATTCTTTGCTGATACAACCACACTAAATCTGTTATGTAACCAGCAGCTCGGAACCGCCTCTTCCTATGTATCTTTAAACATTTCCTCTGCCCTTATCCTATCTCCCCAGCCTTAAGCTGACCTGAGTTTGAACTGAATGTTCGCTTAAAGTGCGGAGGTGAATTGGATGTCGGGATTCAGCCGCATAACAAAGAAACGGATGCCGTCCTTTGTAGAATGGTATCCGTTTCAAAGAGGAATATAAGGTTAAATTGTTCTAAATGATCAATCCCATATCTTAGGGCGGTCAACTCCCATGGTTCTCATATAATCTAACAGCTGACCAGTGTGAACAGCTTCGTGGTAAGCAATGCGTAATAACATATCTCCAAGCGTTCTAATATAACCGCCTTCATCATAAAGGTCTATTTCTATAGTTTCTAAGTCGTTGATATTAATTGCCTGTATGTACTTCAGGAATTCTTCACGATATGGCTGTGCAAATTCAAGTTCATCGTCTACGGATATGAATTTCTTTGCTTCAAAGGGATTAAACAGATTAGAGAGTGCTTTACCACCTCGCCCTATAAGAACTTGATGAAAAAGAAATTCACCTTGTAATAAATGTCTAATGATTTCACCACAAGTAAGGGCGTGTTCATCAGGTTTCCAATTTAACATTTCATCGGGTATAGCATTCCATACTTTTATACTTCTACGCCTAACTTCTTCAAAATTTAAGATGATTAAATCAGTTGCATTCAAGAAAGTTCCCCCTTTGCTTCTATGATCAGGTAAATTATACCAATCTAATTTTTGTAAAACAACAAATTTTAGAAAACATTCTTCAATAAAGACCGCCTCTCCATCCTAAACATGGAAATGACGGCCCTTAACTGTATACATTAAACAAAAAAGCTGTCTCCCGCCTCACCCTTTCACACTTCTCAGCTTCTGTGCAAAGGAACGCGGCGTAAGCCTGTGATAGGAAATCAGTTCTCCGTTATAGATCACATTAAAAACGCCATATGGAGTCGGCGACAGCTCCATCATCTTTTCGCGGCTGTCCATATGAATGACTTCGGCCTTTATATTCAGCGCAGCTGCCGCTTCCAGCACATTTGCCGTTGCCACCTCAATATAAGGACATTGATCGCTCCGCAGAATCGTCAGTCCATCATCATACCGCGCAAGCCGGGCATCCCAATCCCGGGGGAAATAGGGTGCAGGAGCATTGTCGAGCTGATATGTATAAAGCTCAAAACCATACGGTGCGGCATCCACGGCCACAAATCCGTTCCTGCTGAAAATTTCCGGCCCGGGCGCCCAGGAAGTATCTGCATTCGTAATAACAGCTACACCATGCTTGCCCTGGACCCGGGCATCCTGAATACATCTATCGATCAGCGCCGAGCCCAGCCCTTGGCCTGTTAATCCGGCCCAGAGGCACTGAATCACGAGATAACCCTCGGCATGAAGCACTCTCCAGGCCTGTTCCCCAGGCATATACTCGATGAAACCAACGGACCTCGCGCCTTCCTTCACCAGCACATACTGCAACCCTTCTTTCAGCTGCCCGGCTGCCCATTCCGCCTGATTCCGGTAGCCCGCAGTTTTAGGCATACTCCGCAGACAATAGCAGCCCGTTGTGGATAGGCCTTGTTCATCTAACTGAATCCATTCCAATGCCATTCCGCTCTCTCCAATCCCGTTTATTCATATAAATTCCCGTTCGCAAGCCGGGCCAGCTTAGCTTCATCCATTACACTCAAACGGCCCTGTTTGCGTTCAATGATGCCATCCTCAATGAACCGCCGCACAATCCGGTTCAGATGGCGGTAGCTCGTTCCGAGCAAATCCGCCGTCTCCGTAAGACTTGCCGTGCGGAGCTCCTCCACACGATGCCCGCCGACGCTGTCCGCGAACATAGACATCAGATAGCTGGCAAACCGGTTCTCCACCGGGTAGAGCAGATTCAGCGCGGAGGTCTGGCCGAGCGTGTACAGCTTATGACTTAGCTCTCCGACCAGAAAACGCAGCAACGCCGTGTTCTCTTCCATCTCTTTCAGCAGCAGCTTTCTTCCGGCCACCAGCAGCAGGCTGTCGCCAACAGACTCCACCTCATTTTTAACCGGATACTGCCGCAGCAGCTCCACGTCCCCAATCACGGACATCGGTCTGGCAAACCGCACCAGCATCGATTTTCCGTTGGGGAGCAGCGTGTGAATTTTGAGCTTCCCTTGGACCAGGATGAACATGCTCTCCAGCCGGTCTCCGACCGAGCAGACCGCCTCCCCGTCGCCGTACCGCCGCAGCTCCATTCTTTCAATGACCTCAGTGCTGAACATCTCTTCCAGCCCGTTCTTCCCGGCCAGTGTACGGACAGCCTCAAGATCCAATATTGTGTTCATTCCGTGCTTCCTCCTTGACCTCATGCTGGCTTCAATGTACCACAATATATAGTAGAGTATAACCCGTCCCCGATTTCAAAATAAAGCGTCTATTCCGCGAAATATTGCTCCAGGGCCTGCTGCGCCCGGTATTTGGATATATTGAAGGACGGCCATTCTTGTTCAGCAATTGTGTTGCTCTGCCACTTGTCACGCAGGTTCTGATCCAGCAGCCCATCCTCTTTCTTACTGAATTCAATCAGCTTCGGGACCGCACCCCAGGACAGTCCGCTCAAATAGGCAGCATCCAGCTTGCCGCTGGCTTCATACCGTTCCATATTTCTGCCGGCAATGATCCCGTCCATCCCAATATAATTCATCAGCACGTACGCAAGCAGACCAAGCACAATATAACATTTGGCCAGCGGGAAGTTCACCCGGCTAATCCGCACCGCCGCAATGACCAGCAGCAAACCGAGAAAGATCATAAAGGCGTGCACGAGAAAGCGGATATAGGTGTAGCCGTAGGCTTCCTCATACAGTGCCAGACGGGAGTAGGCAGAATACAACATAACCATGGAGCACAGGACCAAGGTATAGAGCAGGACGTTAATGATCTTTTTCAGCGTTTTCTTCACTTCCCCTACAGACAGCAGCGACAAGAGCAAAATCGCAAAGTTGATGGCTGTAACCAGAATCAGCTCGAAAAATCCGCTCCGGGCATAGTCAGCATACGTGCTGCCTTCCGGCAAAACCCCATCCCATGCACCAAACAAATATGAAAACTGCACGCTTACAAACAACACATACACGGTATTGATCGACACAAGGATCGTAGTGACAATTACCGGATCAATGGAAAAGGTGAAGGGTTCAAGGACCGGCTCGCCGTCCAGCGGCGGCACGCTCCAGTCATAGTGTTTAGGATCGGCGAACCCTTGGGCAAAACCGAATAGTCCCATTCCGAGCAGGATGATCCATAAGATACGGCCTAAGCCGTCACTGAATGAAATCCGCTCCAGCAGCGCCGGTACGTCCGCCAGTATCTTATGAAATACACCGTCGGCTGAAGAGAGCAGTGAGATTACAATCAGCAGCAGCGGGCAGGAGATGAGCAGTCCAATCAGCACTTTGACCAGCATCTGCTTGCGCTCCCCTTGCAGATTCCTGCCTCCTGCTTTTTGGATAATCTTAAACACTGTTGGCCAATGCCGCAGGCTCTGGGCAAAAAAGTGCTCGGCCGCAGCCCCAATCAGTGCTAACCGGCTCCAGGACGGAACACGATAGCTTAGCATATAGGTCATATGTAAGAAAATCAGCGCCGGAATCACCAGGAAATTTAGCCCGAAGAAAAACCAGTTTGCAAACAGTGCGTACGTCAAGGAGAGCAGAAATATGGCTCCCAGCCAAACATAGCTGAACCACGTGTTCTTACGCAACCTATCCTTGGCAACATAGAGCATAAAGATATAGAGCAGGCATACAAAAATCGGTACAGAAACGCCTGCCATCTGGCCGTAGAACAGATATTGATGCACGTCAGCCAGCAGAAATGCAGCAATTAATGCGTAAAGCGGCCGCATTGCTGTAACCGCATTTTCATCCTCCATGGTAAATCCCCCCATTTTCTTGCTTTCTTATCCCAATTTTAGCTGATAAAATAAGAAGAAAAAGAGAAAGAAATGAGTTTATATTTCCTATTTTAAGAAAGGAACAGCCGACAATGAAACTGCACAGCCAATTTCTGAAGCTGCACTCCCATCATGGGGGAGCGGCGGAAATCATGGTCACCCTTGATGAACTAGCTTTAACTCTGGGCTGCACCCACCGCAATGCATTGCATGTTATCAATAAAATGTCGGAGCAGGGCTGGATTGTCTGGACGCCCAGCCGGGGGCGGGGCCGCCGGTCCTCCCTGAAATTTCTCACGGATTCCGAGTCTATCGCCCTGCAATCCATGAAGCAGGCGATCAGCAGCAGAGATATCCGCAGCGCCATGGAGGGCATCCGCGGACACGCCCGTTCCTCCTCGCTGCAGGATTCCCTGCAGGGCTGGCTGATGTCCTACTTCGGCCATCACTCCGAGATCCGCAGCGACAAACGGATTGACAGCTTACGGCTGCCGGTCAACCAGCAGCTCCATACCTTTGATCCGCTGTACATGAATTTATTGGCGGAGTCCTTCGTGTCCAGCCATGTGTTCGACGGGCTGGTAGGACGCGGCGGCGAGCGGGACGACATCCTTCCCGGGCTCGCCCATGCCTGGGATGTAGATGACAGCCGCACCAGCTGGACATTCCATCTGCGCAAGGATGTCTTCTTCCATCATGGGAAGGTACTGGCTGCTGAAGATGTTGTCTATTCCTTCAAACGGATGATGACTTCGTCGCACCGGATGCTGTACAACTCTATTTTTAAAGAGATTCAGGAAGTGAACGCCCTGAACGTTACCACGGTGCGATTTCTGCTCAAGAAACCCAATGAGCTCTTCCTGCCTTTCCTGTGCACAAGCCGGGCAGCTGTCGTTCCAAGAGATCTGGAAAACCAGGATGAGAGCAGCTTTGGGCGCAGACCGGCAGGCACCGGACCGTTCAAGGTAGCGGAGATGCATGAGGATTCCTGCGTACTGGAGGTATTCCCGTATTATTTTCAGGGCCGCGCTCATCTGGACCGGGTAGAAATTCTCTATGTACCGTGGGGGATAAGTAATTCTTCTCCGGAGACAAGCACCGGCTTCCACATTGTTACGAATCCTTCTGTCTCTGACCCTTCGGCCTGGAGCCGGATTCATTCCGAGTCCTCCGTACGGAAATTTATGACCTTCAATACGAAAAAAAAGGGACCGCTAAGCGACCCCCTTCTTCGGGCAGACATTGTATCCTGTTTAAACGCGGATGTGGAGACGCATGGACCACAGCAGCACGAGCCTCATCCGGCAGCGCTGCAAATTGCCACGATCCCGCAATATTCCGGTGATGCCGAATTCATTGCCGCAAGGCTGAAGCGCCAGGGTTATGCCTGCACGGTACTGACCGTCTCCCCGGAGGAATTCAAAGGCCCGGTCCGCCTGCAAGCCGACCTGATTGTTTTCTCCCTGCTCCGTGATCAGGATGAACAGCTCCGGCTGTTCGACCTGTATCTGACGCTCGCGCAGCATATCGAGCCGCGTACCCGGGCCGATATCGAAGGCCGGCTGAGCCTCATTTCCCGCGAGCCTCATTTCCAGGCCAGAGCCGAAGGCTTCAAGATTATCGAAGACAGCCTGATCCGCGATCATCAGCTGCATATCCTGTACGAAAAGCCCACCGAAACGGCTTACCTTCCCTCCGTGCGCGGTGTAACCTTCAACAGCCAGGGCTGGGTCGACCTGCGCCATCTATGGTTCCCGCCGGAGCTGTAGAGCCTCTAAGGACAGTTAGCCTGCTCATTCCAGTGGCCGAAGGGACGACGAGCGGACCAGACCTCCACAGGAGTTAAAGTTCAATTCTGTCGGCCCGGCAGGCTGTCCGCTAGCCCTTTGCCGATCACATTGGCGGAAGGCGGCTGCTTCCCGAGCTCTCTGGCCCAGACGGAGAGCTGCCCGATATGGTGAATTTCATGAGCGATAACATGGCGCATAATTTCGCCCCAGGCATCAGTAACCACCGATCCGTCACTGCGCTCGTCTACAAAAACATTACGCTCCAGACCTTCATGCCAGGCCAGCACAAAGTCTTCCACCCCGGGACGAAGCTTTGCATCCAGCTCCCGTACCTTTTGCAGGCTGCTGTATAGGGCAAAATCCTCCTGAAAATCCGGCTTGCCCCCCATCACCATGATCCAGCTCCACTCTACATCGGCAATATGAAACAACGTCTTCAATATTCCGCCAACGCCGCCTATACGTGGCTTCAGCAGTTCCTCTTCCGGTATTTCCTCACACCACTTGTACCACTGCTCGCGAACCATCCAGTTATAACGGAAAAACGTCTCCATCCAACCCCTCCATTAGTGTTAATTTCATCACACTTGCAGACAGTTTAACATATAGCAGAACCGGCATGGCATGGAAAAAATAATTACACTTGTCATACAGCTTCTTCCAGGAAAAAGTATATAATTATAGAATATTTTATAAAGAGGAGTGAATCCGTTGCTTTTGGTTTTTGTAATCTGTCCTATAATCGTTATAGTCACTTCAATTGTTGGTTTTATGTTGATTAGAAGATGGTTCGTAATGCCGTTATTAACTTTTATTGTTTTCACAGTACTAACTTTTACCGTCTTCAATGAGTCCTTTTTCATTTGGGCGTTAGTTTATGCAATATTATCAGTCATCGTAGGGTTAATGATGAAGCCAAAAAGGTGAAATCAGCAAACGTGAGTATCCATCAAAGATAAATTCAAAAAATGCCCACACGGCCCTCCTCCCTCATGTTAATGTGAGCTTAGATGCTTGCGGTACCCTTCTACCTTCTCATCCCGGTAGCCCATTGACTCATAGAAGACATGCGCTTCCTTACGCTGCTCACCGGAGACGAGGATAATGTAATAGCAGTTTCTCCCGTGGGCGGCTTGCTCAATGGCAGTCATAAGCTTTTTGCCCAGACCCTGGCGTCTCGCACGGGAGGATACGACTACATTCTCGATCACCATAAACGGCCGGCAGTCTCCGACGAGATCCTGGCATTCGATCCCCATCAAGGAGCCGAGCAGCTCCCCGTCCACGTACGCCCCGAGCAAGATGTACCGGCTGTCTGCCTTTATCCTGTTAAAAGCTTCTGCCAGCTTCACTTGATCTGTTCGATGGCCTATCAATTCACTGTACAGCTCATTTAATGCCTCAAGAGCATCCGCTTCAATTTCCTGTATGGTGACCATTTTGTGCATCCCGCTTTCATTTAATTTTCTATCTTCTCATATGTATAAAGCTGCCCATTTCGCGGATGTCCCATCCGCTTTCCTTGATAGGATCTGCGCCGCAGTTCCCGCTCCAGCTGCTTCATAAAAGCGCCGTGTGTGACGATCAGCACACCAGAGCGCTGCGGTACTGACTCCAGGAGATCGACAGCCGCTTTCACGCGCTGACTGGTTGTCCGCCTGCTCTCTGGCTGGGAGCGGTGACCGAATATCCAAGACAGACGTCCTAGAGCCAACCACAAGGGTACCGGCAGCCTGGGACCTGATTCACTAACCGCAGCCACTCTAATTTCTCTCAGCTGCTCCGTGAATGTAATGCTGCCTGAGTAGATGCTGCGGGCAGTATCCACCGCTCTGGGCAGATCGCTGCACAGGCAATGATCCCACCGTTCTGAAGGCTGCTTCCACTTCCCGGTCCGGATATCCGCTGCATCATACAATCTCACCCATTCATTGAACTGACGGCCGTTCACCCAGCCCTGCAGCGGCGGAGGCTCTACTTTGAAATGTCTGACCAATCCGAATTTCACCGTCTACCACCCGCCTGAATCAACGGTATCGACTTCAATTCCTTTTCCAGCTGTCAGATGAAGGTTCGCATTGCCCTTGCCTTTGTTTCCGACAATTTTAATCCGGCTGTTTCCTTTGATAAGCGGCAGTTCCATCGAACCTTCAGCGCTGCCTTCGGCAATGACTACGGTTTCCTCTTCAGGAGTTATGAGTATGACTTTAAACTTACCTTTGGTGATATCCTGCTCAAACTCGATGTCAAGCTTGCCTTCCTCCGTTGCCTCAATGCTCCACAAAGTATCCGATCCATAGAAGCCGGTAAACGTAAGCTCGGCATCCTGTGCAGTCACTTCACCTTTTCGATCCTTATATGTAAGGCTGTCTCCGCTCTGCACGATCTCCTTGTTGTTTCCATACACATCCTTCTGTTTCTGGTTGACACCGCAGCCGGCAAACACCACAGCAGCCAGAACCACACTAAGACAACAAGCAATCCTCCGGTTGTACATCTTATACACTCCCCATGATTACATTCAACTTTTAACTTTTATATGGACTGGACAAATAGCTCAGCACAGCCTCCACACGTTCATCTACCGACATTTCTCCTGTCAACCGCAGTACCGGACAGCCCAGCTCAGACATCCATTCCTCATGCAGTGTTCTGCTCCTGACCTCCACACCTGCCGTATCATATAAAGCAGCCCATTCCAAAAAAACCTGCACATCTGTAAATTTGCTCCCACCCGGCAGGCTTTCCTTCCCGTACCGCTCGTATTCTCTTGCCTTTAAGCGCTCCAGCCGGAGCTCCGGTGGAATCCACAGAAAGATTACCAGGTCAAAATAAGCGCGAAGTTCATCTCCCCAGCCACAAACAGCTCCGGAAAGTATCCATGGTCCGGCATGTTCCAAGTCCCGCTGGATTGCAGCCAGCCTCTGCGTTTTGTCACTCTGCTTCGTGAATTTGTGCTCCCAGAAATAGTCATCGCTATCCAGATGCACATGCGGCAGCTTCTCTGCCAGCGCCTGACCGAGCGTGGTTGTGCCGGATCCGGAAGCCCCCATAATATGTATCCTGCTAAACATGGCTCCTCCTGAACATGTAATGATTATTTATAATTGTATAATTTTTCACATAAAAGATACAGCGGCACATTTCACTCCCCGGCGGCAAATATTGAAGCGGACGCAAAGCAAATAACCCGCGAGACCGCTGTGGCCGCAGGTTTTTCGCTTGCTCATTGGTGACCTCAGTCCGAAATATCCGGAGGAATACGGCGCGCCGTACCGGTAGCGATAGCTGCCTTGATCACAGCCAGCCGTACCTGCTCTACCACTTTCTCATTAAAAATACTCGGAATGATATACTGTTCATTCCGCTCATCCTCCTGTACAACCGAAGCAATGGCCTGTGCTGCAGCCAGCTTCATCTCCAGATTCACCTCTCTTGCCCTGCAATCCAGCGCTCCACGGAAAATGCCCGGAAAACAGAGCACATTGTTGATCTGGTTCGGATAATCGCTTCTTCCGGTCGCCAGCACGCGGGCATACGGTTCGGCCAGTTCAGGCTCGATCTCTGGATTGGGATTGGCCATGGCAAAGACGATGTTGTCCTTGGCCATGCTCTGCAGGTGGCTGACGTTCAGAATGCCTCCGCTGGATACGCCGATAAACACATCCGCCCCCTGGAGCGCCTCCGTCAATCCGCCGGATAAACCCTCAGGATTGGTATTATCCGCCAGCCAGCGCCATTCGGCATTCCCGTAAGCTTGCTCTCTGCTGAGAATCCCCTCCCGGTCAACAGCATAAATGCTGCGGGCTCCCGCTGCCAGCAGCAGGCGGCAGATGGAGACGCCGGCTGCTCCAATGCCGACCACGACAATTCTGCAGGAAGCGATAGGCTTGTCCACCACTTTCAAGGCATTTAACAGTCCTGCCAAAGCCACAACTGCCGTGCCATGCTGATCGTCATGAAACACAGGGATATCCAGCTCGGCAGAGAGGCGCCGTTCAATTTCGAAGCAACGGGGTGAGCTGATATCCTCCAGGTTGATACCGCCGAAACCGGCAGAAACCGCTTTCACAATCGCGATGATTTCCTCCGGATCCTTGGTGTCCAGGCATAAAGGAAACGCATCGATATCTGCCAATTGCTTAAAAAGCATCGCCTTGCCCTCCATGACCGGCATGGCCGCCTGCGGTCCGATATCACCTAGGCCGAGTACCGCAGTTCCGTCGGTGACGACGGCAACCGTGTTTCTTTTCATCGTCAGCGAATAGGCTTTACCCGGATCCTCGGCAATCGCCATGCAGACGCGGGCAACACCAGGTGTATACACCAGTGACAGATCCTCCCGGTTCTTGATCGGCATTTTGGGCGTGATCTCAATCTTCCCGCCAAGGTGGGCCAGAAACGTCCGGTCGGATACATTGATAACCTTAATCCCCGGCATGTTCGACAGTATCGTAATAATCTCCTTATTGCCCGCATCCTGGACGTTTACGGTAATATCTCTTGTCGTCACATCCTTGCCTGCACGGATGACGTCAATGGCCACAATATCCCCGCCTGCTGAAGCAAGTGCTGAAGCAACATCACCAAAAGATGCAACCGATTTGCGGATTTCCAGACGGATTATCATCGTTGTTGCAATGGACATAGAGTAAGCCTCCTTCTCTAAGCGTTCTATACCAATATACTACAGTTCACAGAATGTACAAAAGAAACTTTTCCGTGGAACTATTGGTCCCACGTTCACAATGTAAGCGCCAGTCATAGGTTCATCCCGGTACAGGAATCCGGCTCGCCCCGGCCAGCCCCCTTATACTCGAAATAGTAATGCACGACCCCTTTGCTGACTTCGGTATGATCTGCGATGTTCTGCAAGGTCACGTAATCATAGCCGTTGACCGGTCAGAATTAATATTATATAACTGACTTACCAATCACAGATCGCAGAAGAACAGGAGCGAAAACTTATGCCTGAAACATTTCAAGCTTTGGTTGTGGACAAAACAGACACGTTTTCAGTAGTTGTACAACCGGTGACACTTGGGGAATTGCCTGCCGGAGAGGTGCTGATCAAGGTATCCTACTCCAGCGTCAACTATAAGGACGGCTTAGCCAGCATTCCGAATGGAAACATTCTCCGCAATTATCCCTTCATCCCGGGCATTGATCTGTCCGGAATCGTTGTATCTTCAGCAGATAGCCGATTCCAGGAAGGACAACCCGTCATTGCCACCAGCTATGGCATCGGCGTATCCCATTTCGGCGGCTTCAGCGAGTATGCCCGGATTCCTGCCGAATGGGTCCTTCCGCTGCCGCAAGGTCTTTCCCTGCGCGAAGCGATGATCTACGGCACCGCCGGATTAACGGCTGCCTTATCGATTCAAGCGCTGGAGGATAACGGAGCAGCGCCGGACAAAGGCAAGCTGCTGGTAACCGGTGCAACCGGCGGTGTCGGCGGAACAGCCGTGGCGATGCTGGCCCACAAAGGATACGCGGTCACAGCCAGCACCGGCAGAACGGATGAAGCCGGTTATCTGCAGACCCTGGGTGCAGCCGAGGTTATCTCCCGCGGGGACGTCGGCGATGGTACAGGCAAGCCGCTTGACAAGCAGCTGTGGCAGGCTGCCGTTGATTCCGTAGGCGGCGGCCCGCTTGCGGCAGTGCTCAGCAAGATCGCCTACGGCGGCGCCGTTGCCGCAAGCGGATTGACTGCAGGAACGGCAGTCCCGACGACCGTGATGCCTTTTATCCTGCGCGGTGTAAGCCTGCTTGGCATTGATTCCGTCTCTTGCCCTATGGAGAAGCGGCTGAAGATTTGGCAGCGTATGGCAAGTGATTTAAAGCCTGCGGTACTGGAGGAACTGGTCGACCGGGAGATCGCCTTGAGTGAGCTGCCCGCTGCATTGGAAGACATCCTCAAATCGGATACCAGAGGCCGGGTACTTGTCCGCCTCTCCTAGTCCTAATACAACAACAGCCACCCGGGAAATCATACCCGGGCGGCTTTTTTCGTTTAAGCATAAAGAAACTGTCTACTCTGTGATCAATTCATAAGCAGTAATCCGTTTGATCCGGCGGGAGACCAGCATGGATATGAGATAAGCGAACAAGATAAGGCCTATGCTGAGTCCTATGATCATCGGGGTCTGTATAATAAAGTTCACCTGTGCGATTCCTGCACTGGAGAGCAGCAGTTCGAGCATGGAATTGGTATAAAGACCGCCTAGGCAGGCACCGATAAGAACGCCCACCGATACTACAGGGAGAAAGCTCATAGCTATCTGCGATCTCAATTGGAATGTCGTATAACCTAAGGCACGCATTATGCCCAGTTCCCGCTTCCGTTTCAGGATACCTGTCTGAATTACCAGGTAGAGAATTAAGCTAACAGTAAGTACAGTAATTGCCAGAATCACAACCATAAGGGTGAAAATGGCCGATATATACACTTTCATCTGATCTGCAATGGACTTTTCGGCATTGGTTACAGACTGAATCATATCCTGATATTGTGATTTCACTGCTTCAATAAACTCCGGAGGGGTAATGCCATCCAGATACACATTAATAATCATCGCCTGCTGGCCTGGCATCAGCCGCTGCACACCTTCAAGCGCCAGGGATGCATCTGTGCTTAAGGATTGGCTCAGGCCGGTGATCAGAAACGGTTCGGACACTTTGCCCAAATCAACATTTATCGTATCCCCGATACTTTTCCCCAGCAGCCTGGACAAAGTGCTGGTAATCACAATTTCGTTATCATATTTCGGCTGGCGGCCTTTCACTACTGTGTTATTCTCCATCTGCTCATAATCATCGGAGAAATCAGACGACACCTGACGACCGTTGATCGTTACCGTGAGGTAATCCTGAAAGATCGCTTTTTCGACGCCGTTCATCCCTTTAATCTCCTTCAGCAGCCGTTCACTGTCCTGCCCCTGCTGAACTTCAATGCCCACACTGGGTGTTTCGGCACCGGTCATTTGAAGGAAGGCCGTTTTATCCTGGGCAATATTATAGTAGAACACAGCCGAAAAGACGGAAGCAAACGTAATCGCCGTTATAATACAGCCAATCATCAGGTTCTGCCGGCTATTGGCAAGCATTGTTTTGCAGGCCAGCAGAAATTGCAGGCCTCCCTTGGCCTTATGCAGTGGAAGGTGATTGCGCTTGAAATTATGTGCCAGAATCCCGCCCCGCAGCGCCGCGACCGGCTGCAGTCTGCGTACACGCCAGGCTGAACCCATCGCCACGGCCCACACAAGCACCATAAGGATAGCAATACTGAGCAAACAGTTGCCTAATGGGGTTCCGCCAGGCCAGCGTAGACCCGTCATCATAGCGATGATACCTCCGAACGCTTGAACCGCAGCGTAGGAAAGCGCTACACCCGCAACGCTCCCGGCAAAACCGGTCAGCGTAAATTGCAGAGCAAAAGAGGATGAAATCTGCCGGCTCGTATATCCCAGTGCCTTGAGCACACCGATGTTCACTATTCCCTCTTCGATACTATCCGCAATGCGAAACTTGATGACAATCAGTGACACCACCACAATAATGGCTGCAAAAACAATCAGAATCATCGCGACAATATTGATCATAAGCGTAGAACTTTCGGCCTGTCCGATATCACCGCTCCAGTAATTGATATCGTTCGAGTCGTTAAGCTCCGGAAACTCGGCGCTGTAATCTCTTAAGAATGATGCAGACTGGCTGCTGTCCTTGAACACCGCTGACTGGAGGATCCCCTCTGCATCAGTTCCCAGCTTGTGTTGAAGCTCACTGTAGGTGGTGTCCGGCAAATAAAACTTCATCAGTGCCAGATTTGGCTTACCCATGAGAGTAGACTCGAAAAATCCGGTAATCCTGTAGCTGTAAGTCACATTCTGATAGGTAAGACTGAAGGAATCACCCAGCTGGTAGCCTCCGCTGGCTTTCAAAGAATAGGGGGCGTAGATACCAGCCTCATCATTTGCCGGCAAAGACTCAACCAGTTTGAGCGGCGCGATAGTGCGGTTGTTATCTGCATTCAGAAGTGCGACACGCAGACTGAAATCATTATCGATGCTTTTGTCGTAGCGGAACGCAGCCTTGGGGATGAGAATGATCCGTTCCGTTTCCTGTTCCTTTACCCCTTCATAGGATTTAATATAGTCCTCAGTAGAGGGCTTGAAATGAGAGGCTGACATCGTAATCGCTGCATGCGCATCATGCAGCTCATCGGCCTTCTTCTCATAGAACCTTCCCATTGAGGAGACAATTGTGATGCCGATATTAAGCAGTAATGAAGCCGTCAAAATCAGGATAAACAGGGAAAAGGCTGCTCCTTTTCTTTTTTTGATATTGGCCCAGGAGAGGTTGAGAACGTTCATCTTACCACCCCATTTCAGCAAGAAAGGCATCCAGCTTGTCATGCCTTGCCTGTTGCTGCCCTCCGTCATAAGCATCCAGCCGAAGATCACCGCAAATCATCCCGTCGCGCAGGTACAGGACCCGGTTCCCGCGCAAAGCCGTTTTGAAATCATGGGTCACCATAACAATGCTTTGTCCGCTCCGGTTGATCCGGGTCATGATATCGAGCACATTGGTGCTTGATGCTGAATTCAACGCTCCCGTAGGCTCGTCCGCGAATACGATCTTGGGATCATTGATCAGCGCACGCACAATTCCGGCCCGCTGGGCTTCACCGCCGGACAGCTGCGAAGGAAACTTGCCCCATGCGGCCTCCTCCAGCCCTACCTGGCTAAGTAATTGCTTCGCTTTAGCAGTCAGCTCCCGCTTATTCCGGCTCACCAGCAGAGCGCTCGCAAGCATATTATCGAGCACACTCATGTTGTCGAGCAGATAGATTTGCTGGAAGACAAATCCGCAATGGTTTCTGCGGAAAATGGCAAGCTGGTCATTGCTCAGCTTGGCGATGTTGGCTTTCGCGAAATGAACTTCACCAAGCGACGGTCTGTCCATACCGGACAGGGCATACAGCAGTGTCGATTTGCCCGAACCCGAACTGCCCATGATAATCGTGAAATCCCCTTCCATCAGGCTGATATCCAAATTTTTCAGCACATGCTGCTGTACTCCGCCGGAAGAGAAGCTTTTACATAATTTTTCGGTTCTGAGAATTGTATTCTGCATGAATGGATCATCCTTTGTTCAGTAGTAGCTTGCAGATCTATCATACACAATCAATTCTTAATCCTTCTTTGCCGGAACCTTAACCATTCCTTAATTGTTTACACCAGCTTTAATCGCAGGCTGACCGTAAAGCCGCCTTCACGATTGCTGCATTCAATCTCCCCTTGCATGCCCTTCATCAGGTATTTGGAAATATAAAGACCGAGTCCCGCTCCCGCCTGACCGGTAATATTTTGTCCCCGGTAGAATTTGTTGAACAGCAGAGGCAGCTCATCCGGGTCTACACCTTTGCCGTAATCCATAATATCAATTTGTAAATAACCGGAGGTTAGGTAAGTAACAACAGTTACCGCAGTATTTGCATATTTATAGGAGTTGCTAAGGATGTTGTCAAAAACCTGCTGGAGTCGCAGCGCATCCGCATAAATCATACACTCCGGGATCGGGTCGTGAAATATCCGGTTATCCAGGTCGGCATTTTGCAGGATATCATCCAGGATACTGCTGTATTCCTCAGTTCCCTTAACCTTTAATTCCTGCAGCTCCTCCAGTGTCGCATGAAACATATCCGTTACCATAAGATCTATCTGCTCGGCTTTGGCGTTAATCATGTTCAGCTGCCGTATGTCCTTCGCGTCCATTGCGCGAAGCAGCATCAGTTCGCTGACCGCCTTAATCGAAGCAACCGGGGTTTTTATATCATGACTGAGGCTGGCCACCAGCTCCTTTTTACTGCGGTTGGCTTCATATTCGCTTTTCCTGGCCGCAGCAAGCTGTTCGCGCATAATGTCAAAGCTTTCGGTAAAAACGCCGAACGGATTGTTTTTGTTCATGTTGAGCGGAACTTCCAGATTCCCCCGGGCCACGTTCCGTGCAAAACCCTGCAGTTTCTTGAAGGGTGAGATAAAGGCCCGCTGCAAATATAAAGCATATAGCCCGCCCAATACCAGCATCATGAAAAAGCTGACCGTGATGACCGTCGCCAGCTGGTGCTTGTTCTGCTGGAGCTTTACGCTGTAATCCTCACGGATAATGAGCTTGCCTGCCGTCACTCCCTGCACCGTTACGTCAAAGATAGCATCCCTGTTGCGGATGGCATCATTCAGCCCCGTAAACATTCCGTCCGCCGTTTGGTAGCGCAATATGCCCTCTTGATCCAATATAGCGAATTGCTGCGTGACACCGCTGTAATCTCCTTGCTCAATCCGCTCCCAGTTCTTCTCAACGGTCTTTAGCACATCGTTGGCCATAACCATATCCAGCCTCGTGTCAATGCCTTTCAGGATGATGGACAGCGAAAAAACAACTCCTGCAATAAAAACGGCAAGCATGGTCAGGAGCACTCCCCTGGACCTCATCGCGGACTATCCTCCAGCACGTAACCCTTTCCCCATACGGTCTTGATATACTGCGGCCTGTTGGGATCGTATTCGATCTTTTCACGCAGGTGGCGGATATGCACATTCAGCGTTCCATCACCGGTAAACGAATCTTCCCATACTTTGGCGAACAGCTCTTCCTTCGGCACCACCCGGTTCTTATGCTGTGCCAAATAACAGAGCAGCTTGTACTCCATGGTTTTGAAACGGATCTCCTCTCCGTTTACGAGAACACGGGAGAGCTGGGTATCAATCTGCACCTGGCCAAACATCAGCTGTTCCGCTTGATCCTTGTTACCGTAACGCTTCAGCACCGCCTTTACTTTCGCCAGCAGCACACTGAGTGTATAGGGCTTATGGATGTAATCGTCTCCGCCTATATTAAGCGCAATCAGAATATCATCGTCGCTGGAACGGGCACTTATGAACAGAATCGGGATCTGCAGTGTCCCTCTTAGTTTTTTGCACAGATCAAAACCCGAGCTTTCACCCAGGTTAATATCCAGGAGAATAAGTGACGGTTCATGCTCCTGCACAAACCGCTCACATTCTGCCGCACTGGTTACATAAGCGGTCCGAACCTCAAACATATTTAGATACTCACAGGTAGTTTCCGCCAGCACGGCCTCGTCGTCGACAATTAAGACATCATATCTCATTTTGCATAATCTCCATCTATCGTTAAAATTTACAAGCGTATTATTCCCTCTCTACGATACCATGAAAATAGAGTCAAAATAAATAAACCCGTCAATTCGACGGGTTCAGGATAGCGCTGAGGCTTTAGTTGGATGGACGTGAGATAAGTTTACAGATTCTCCGGAGGGTTCACCACATTCTGATAAACCGGATAGGCCTGGGCATAAGGCTGCTGGTGATACTGCTGAACATAAGGCTGGCCATAATAGCCGGGATTGGAGAATGGCTGGTACCCGAAGGAGTGCGCTTGCGGAACATGCATAGGCATGTGAGGAGCCATATTAGGGGCTGCGATATTTTCACCTGCCATCTTTGATGGTTCACAGCAGTCCGCGGGCGGTCCGATAAAGGTACCCGGTTGAAGCGGAGCCAGTGCATCCTTCACTTTAGCTTCGTTAAGACAGTAAGTATGGGCAAGTACATTCGCCGGTGTGAGACTCAGAATGTCCGAACCCAGAATTACTTCCGGGACAGGTGCATTAAAGATAGCCAGCAGATGGGTGCAATCCATCGTTGCGACCTCATAATGCCACCACCCCTGCGGCACATTCGCTACTTGACCGGGGCAGATCGGGAAATGCAGCAGCTCATTCGTAAAGGGATTGATTATGGAAACCACTGCCGCACCTGAGATGCAATAGACCAGCTCCGCAGCATTTTGATGATAATGCGGTTCGACGACATTGGATTTGCTGAGGAAAATATCGAGCAGAGAAGTATTCTCCAGGGTGTTCAATTCCTTTATCGACAAGGTATTGATATAGTTATTGGCGTCCTTCTTAAACGTTGTATTGCTGTTTACATCAAAAGTAAACTGTGTATTGGGAGACTTGTAATCCATGTATGACGTCACTTTGTAATCCTTCCCTTCTGCTGGCCGTTATTTATTCGTTCTCCAGTAGGATATGTTTCCGCCCAGGCCCAGGTGACGACTTTCTTTCTCCAAGCTTAGGCCCCTGGCGGATAAAGACTTGCGTATCTTATATAACAAAAAGTATCCTCCACACTGGAAGATGCCAGTACCTATTCACCGGCGATAATGGTCCGGTTTCTGCCTCTATTCTTGGCTGCGTAAAGTGCCCGGTCCGCCTGTCCCAGCAACTCTTCCAGCGAGACACCGTGCGTGGGATAATGGGCAATTCCCTGAGATGAGGTTACCCGCATAGCCAGAGGAACCTCGCTTTTTTCTAATGTCTTGCGGATTCTTTCGGCGACGATATAAGCATCCTCAGCCTTTGTCCTTGGAAGCAGCACAATAAATTCCTCTCCGCCGAAACGGCAGCATATATCTCCTGGACGGACATTGGCCATGAGAATTCGGGCTACCTGGCGCAGCACCTCATCTCCAGTCAAATGGCCGTACGTATCATTCACAAATTTGAACTTATCCACATCCAGAACGATCAAAGAAAAAGCCATTCGCGCGGCGATCCACTGATTCATACTGATTTCCAGTGATCTTCGGTTCACTAGTCCTGTCAGCAGATCGGTCATCGCCTCCTGGGCCAGTTGATCATTCTGCTTTTGGATATCTTTCCAGGCCATAACGACTGCTTGGGTCAGCAGATCCGCTTCCCGGTTCCAATGAGATTTCAGTTCAGGCACCCCGATATTGTCTTTGCCCATCTTGTTCACCAGGTCAGCAAGAAACACGAAGGGTTTGGCCAACTGGTGGGCCAGCAGAAAAACAAATATCAGCAAAATTACAAAAGGAATAATCGTATAAGCAAGAATTTTGCGCATATGGGCCATTAGTTGTTCCTGAATGAAATCTACAGGTGATACAACGACAATTCCCCAGCCATTCGCCGGAACGGCGGAAAAGCCGGCTAGCATGGACTGCCCCTTTACATTTGGCGCCTCCATTTGTCCGCTTTCACCGTTCATCAGCTTCTGTACCACCTTATTAGCGCTAACATCTTCATTCATCCGCCCTTTATCGGGATGGAACAGCACATGCCCTTCAGAGCTGACGATGTAGTAATATGAACCGGAATCATCTATGTTATTATTCCCAAAAATCATATTGAGGATATTGAAGTCCTGCAGATAGACGGTGCCTCCGAGCACTCCAAGATATCCCTTGTCTTCGCTGTACAGCGGCTCACTCATAAAGAAAAGCATTCTTCCCGTTGAGATGGTGGTGTACGGTGCGGATAAATATGAGTTTTTTAACCGCAGCGCCTCCTTGACCGGAGGAGAGACTATCGGTTGCCCGACGATCCCCAGCGATGCAGGTGAATTGTTAAGAACCACGCCGTCAGCGCTTATCACAATTATCGAATTAAAATAGTTGCTGCTGTTGCGCATTAGCTCTAAATAGCGGTCAATAGCCCCCGGCTGTGCTGTCTCAAGCTTGGAAATCTGATCTGCGCTATACAACAGACTGCTGCGCATGGAACGAAAAAGTGAATCTACTGTCTTGCTCATTCTCTCGGCATTGGACAGATTCAGATTAAGTGTAGTTTCCATCAGTGATTTTTTCTTGGATTCATATGAACCGATGAGCAAAATCGTTGTTGTGAGCAGAAACACGAGTGTTACCAGGGCAATAAGCAGCCAAGTCAGACTAAGCTTCTTTTTGGACCGGGCATCTGCTCCCCGTGGTAAAGACATTCCTAAACCTCCTTGTATTCGCGAGCCTATTTGTACTAATTATAAACGAATGCGAAACAGAGTCTACCTGCATTTTTTTTCCATTTTCCGCACCTGCCGGCACTTCAGCCGCTGCTGGCCGGACAAAATTTAAGAGCAGGCGGCGGGACGTATTCCCCGGCCACTTGCTCTTTTTAATTGAGCCGATTACCAGCCACTTCGAAGTACCAATGAGCTGATTTGAGCGGTATGATGACGGTTATGCCATACATATCTTTGGACTGCCGCATCGAGCGTCATTGTCCCGAGTCCCAGACTTACAAAGGTTCGATTATAGTCCGCTTCGTGCATTGCATCCAGCAAAAGCGCAAATCTCCCGTTGAGGTGCTTCAGCAGCTGAAGAGAAGATTCAATGGGCTCCTCCAGATAATCGCTTTGTTCCGCCCATAAGTCCTGCCGGTACGAAGGTATCTCGGGGGCATCCTCAGTCAATCCCCGCTTAAAACGCAGATAGGCATACATATTCGTATCTGCCAGATGATGCACCACTTGCCGTACGCTCCACCCGCCTGGCCGGTAGGGTGTGTTCAGCTGCTCCAGTGTCAGCGGCTCTACTGCTTTGCTTAAGACCTCCGCCAGCTGGCGGATATCTTGAGCCGACTGCTTCCGTGCTTCGCTTGTCCGGCATTCTGCCGCTTCGAACCTTCCGATAGGGTAGCGCAAACGATCCATTTCCTGATCTGTTGATGTATAGTCCCCCATAATAATGTCCCTACCCTTCCTATAACTTTAATGATAAAAAGGAGAAACCAAAACGGCCCCTCCTTTACGTGCATAAGTCGCACAGCTTTACAGCAAATCGTAAAACTCGTCTAAATTCTCCACCGTATAATCCGGCTTCACCTCATGGTTCCAGACCTCTTGATTCCGGTTAAGCCAGCAGGCCTTAAGGCCCGCTCTTGCCGCTCCCAGCACATCCGAAACAGAATCACCAATATGGATAATCTGTCCGGGTTCTACCCCATAATGCGCAATAACCTCGTCAAACATCCGGTTATGGCTGTCATTTTTATACGACAGGTACTCTTCTGAAGTAAACAACCTGATTGGATAACTCTTGTAGAAATCGGGAAGCATCTCCACATCTGTATCGCTGACAATACACACTTGATATTCTCCAGTGATCCGCTGCAAAAAATGCTCCGTCTCCTCATACAACTCGGACAAACGGTGTTCAGCAAATAAAACATCTACTGCCTGCAGGTAATCATATTCCATCGCCTCCTGCTGAAACACTTTCTGGAAGCTGTCGCTGTATATCTCTTTGCTCGTCCAGTAGACCCCGGAATCGCGGATTGTTGTGGCGGCCTTGTAATAGTAGCTTAACAGCAGCCCGCCAAGCTCTGCCGCCCGTTCCTCGCTAAAGCGCTCCTGCAGGATCGGCTTCCACACATTTCCCGTCCGCCCCTGAATATTTACCAGCGTTTGAAACATATCCAGGCTAACTACTTTATATGGTTTCATGAACTTCCTCCTACACATTAAAGCGTGCAGTCACGAACACTGCCGGTGAATTCCAGTAAATATATGTACATGCTATAAGTATCAGCACTGCTTAGACTATGACTAATTCCCTAACAGCTTGATGAAATCGGCGGGCAGATGTAATTGCTGGTTGTTAAGGATGATCCGGCGCAGCTCTTCAAAGGAATCGTCCTCCTGGGCGTCCTTAATCTCCTGAATCTCGCGGTGCAGGCGTTCCATTTGCAGGTCAAGATCAGCTGCTTTATCGGCAGCTTGTTTGAGTTCGCGGGTCAGATGTTCAGGCACCGACTGGCTGTATTTATAGAAAATTTTGTGTTCAAGGCTAGCCCAGAAGTCCATCGCAATTGTACGAATCTGCACTTCAACACATACCAGCTCTGTGCAGTCCGACAGAAATACCGGAACCTCCACTAACAGATGCAGGCTCTGGTACCCGTTTGGTTTCGGATTCTTAATATAGTCCTTAACCTCAAGCACCTTCAGATCATCCTGCTTCTGCAGCATTTCACTGACACTGTATATATCCGAGATAAAAGAGCAGGTGATTCGCAGGCCGGCGATATCCTTGATGCTGGATTTCACAGCAGCCAGCGAAAGCTCACTGTTCTTGCGCAGCATTTTACTCATAATGCTCTCCGGGGATTTGATCCGTGATTTGGTATGCTCTATCGGGCTGTAGTCATGAAGGATCTGAAACTCCTGTTTCAAAATTTCAATCTTGGTCTCCATTTCCTCCAGAGCGAATCTATAAATCATCATAAAGCGGGTCAATTCGTGTTTGATCTGTTTTAAATTCTCCATCTGGTTGTTGTCGACATTCATAATTAGTTCTCCTCTTCTAACTTCTACAAGTCCCGCATGTCCATTCGGCTGCCGTTCCCTATAGTAATCTTTCATTCATCATAGCCAATCTACCGGCTGAATTCAAATCCAGCGACGCACAAAAAGGCTATCTGACGGGATCTGCTACAGACCCCTATCAGATAACCTTTGCTATGAGCTGGCTTGGTGATACCCAATACCTTCTAGATAAATACCTCTTCAACCGACAGGCTGCGCTCCCGTGACAAATCTCTGAACGTTTCGTTCACTTTTACCAGCGGCTTAAACATATCCAGCGGATTATTCATTACGATAGTGCCTATTTCCCCGTTGCTAAGCCGGACATTCTTGCCTACGAAGCCTGGCAGCATATGTCCTGTAAGGGCCTGTACTACATTACCGTTCAGCTTGCCGAAGCCCATCTCATGCACTTGGCGCAGCACGGTAACCAATCCCTGTTTGGGCTGGTTCAGTCGCGAAGTTGTAAGTCCCATGTAAATGTTTGCTACAGTGACGATTTCGGTATACGGGTGAATTTCACCTTTACGGATCATGTTCGGATAACCTGAACCATCCTCAAACTCATGATGCTGCAGTGCTACCAGCGCCGTACCTTCATCCTTCATAGAACTGCGGATGATATCGTAGCCGTGGGAAGTATGGCGTCTCAGCTCGTCCTCCTCGATAGCGTTCAACAGTCCAACTTTATTCAGTATGGACAATGGTACCTGGCTCTTGCCGATATCATGCAGATAGCCGGCACGGCTGATCATGTACCGTTCCTCTTTGGAATAGCCAAGCCAGGAAGCAATATAATAAGACAGCATCCCGACCAGCAAAGAGTGTTGATAAGTGTCAATATCGTCCCGGTCAAGGAGGAGCAGCAGAGAAACCACATCTTTTTGCGCATCCAGTGTTTCCAGCAGCGGCCGCAGTGTGCCGTCCACCATGGACGGGCTAAAGCTTCCCTGAGCCAGCGCCTCCATAAAAATAGATTCGTAATTTTGTATCGCGAGATCAAAATCCTCATTCAAACCGTGGTTTAAATCCGCATCTTCCCCATCACGGGACAGCAAGCGCGCCTCAATATCCACATAATCTATTTTGTGCCGCATCAGGATGGTAATTTCCTCCCGTTCTACGACAGTTCCCTTAGGGAGAACATGCAGGCCCAGACTATTGAAAGTGTCCGTGATAAGGCAATCGCCATTTTTGAGATCTGTGACATGTACTTTCAAAAGTATCAGCACCCCTTCTTATGTACAGGAATCAATAAATTCCCAGAGCTTTACTTGATCATAGTCAAAAGTGCTCAAAGTAACAATATGGTGAAAGTCGCATTCACGCCGCCGGCATAGTTCAAATGTACCCCCTACTTTAGCCACCCACCTGTATGATTTTACATCCATTTTAAAAATCTTTTGTATTTTAGCTGGATCCCGTTTACTTCAGCCCAACTGGTCAACTCCTTCATCGCCTGCTCCCGGTCATCCATAAATCTGAAGCATAGATTGAAAGGTACGATTCGTTTGCCTCTTGGCATAATACCGATTAAAGGACCATCAATCATAATCCACTTAATCTCTCCCGGCAACAGCCTTCTATTTCGGAGAAAGATGGACTCTCTCCCCCATTTGATTTCAGTTGCCTTCCGCAACGCATGAAACATAAAAAACAGCAGCAGCAAACCGCAGACGCAGAGCCAAGTTACTACGAAATAGCTAAGTGCGGGGTGCGTATGAACCGTGTTAGCTGAATTTATATGAATCATATAAATTTCGATGACGATCACGAAAACCATAGCCAGCATTGATCTTAAAGCTAAGGGAAATTTGATGCTTGTTGCAAAAGTATCCGGCATAATGTACTCCTTTCAAGAAACGGGTATTGTATACTGTAACTGCTCTCCACAAAACTAAGCGCTTGCTTCCGAAGCAGTTTTGTGTGAAGTTAAACCATGGAGCGATTGCTCACAAAACTAAGCGTATGCTACCAAAATAGTTTTGTGATGAAGTTAAACCATGAAGCGGTTGCTCACAAAACTTTGAGGAGGATGTAGCATGTTCGAGCATCTCGTTATTTTTAGATTCAATGAGCATTATGAACCACAAAAAGAAGCGCTGCTGATGCAGACACTTCTGGGTTTAAAGGATCAAATACCGGGGATCGTGGACCTTACGGCAGGGATGAATGTCACGGAAGAGACTGAGAATATGCATGGATACACACTAGGGCTTCGCGTGACCTTTACAGATCAGGAAGCCCTCCGCCAATACGGGCCGCATCCGGCACACCGCCATTTTGTTGAACTGCTTGAGGGGATTATTGAAAATGTCGTAGTTGTTGATTATCCCCTCGCTAAGTAACGGGTTAGAAAAGATCACTGATATCGACGAGCATCTTGCCGATCAGCTTATCCTTGGCCACAAAAGGCGTCGGCCACAAATGGGCATCATAGCTGACATTCCGGTTGTCACCGAGGAAAAAGTAGTGGTCTGCAGGGACGGTGACCGGTCCGAAAGTATAGTTCATCGTTTCCTTAAGATACGGCTCGTCGATCTTCTCACCGTTTCTGAACAAAGCTCCATCTTTAATCTCAACGGTGTCTCCCGGCAATCCCATCAGCCGTTTGACGTATTTTTTCTGCACGCCCTCTACCGGCGGAATAAACACAACAATATCACCATGTTTGAGCGTGGTCAGCCAGAGCATTTTCTCTACGACAAGACGGTCGTTAACCTCGATCGTTGGATCCATTGAATCGGTAGGCACGCGCATCGCCTCAGCTACATAAGTACGAATAAATAAGGACAGGACAACCCCGATTAGGATACTGGGCACCCATTGCTTCAGAAACTTTTTCATTTGCCACCTCAGTTGATTAGTTTAGAGTTCAAATCGTTCAATAATCCGGGCCATTTCGCCCTCGACATCAATCCCAGAGTTATGGGGCATATGGATGACAAGCAAACCGCCGAAGATCTGCTCCGTTCTCCCCTCGTCGTCCTCGATGCGCTGCTTCATATCCCGGATTTCCTTCGAGCTTGCCGCTTCCTTGCTGAGCAGCCAGGCATATCTTCTGAACCCGGATTTTTCCACCGTCTCCACGTAATATGAAATACCCTGCTTCTCTTTCACTCTGATGATGTCGCCTAGCACGATACCCGGGTTAAAGATCGGTGTCTCTTCAATGCGGTATTTATCCCGCGCTACCGGGGTCACATCAAGGATTTCAATCTCACGGCCAAGCTCGTCGAAGCATATGTGCAGCCCCACGGTATCCGGCATGGTCACACCCCAATTCTTATGATGTATAGCTTATTTCAGTTTTGCGAGCGACCGGGCGATGATGCGCTCCAGCGTTTTCCAGGGCAACAGCATTTTACCGAGAATCAGGGTTCTTGTCCCTTTCCCAACCGGATAGCGGAGCTTCGGTGCGGACATTGCGGCAATACGCCCGATCAGCTCAGCCACCTGCCGGGGATCGGGAGCCGTCTCTGCGGTTCTCCGGGAATAGCGCAGCACCTCTTCCAGCTTCTCCTTGTACGGTGAATCGGCCAGGCTCTGAATTCCTGTAATCCCTTTGCCCCAGATAGGCGTGCGGAAAGATCCGGGCTCCACCAGCACAACTCTGATGCCAAATGACAACAGTTCCTGGCGCAAGCTTTCGCTGAAGCCCTCAACCGCGAACTTTGAAGCAGCATATGGTGCATAACCGGGAAATCCGAACAGTCCGCTCACGCTGCTGACATTAATAATAGTGCCCGTCTGCTGCTTGCGCATCAGGGGAATGATGTTCTTGGTGACCTCCACAAGCCCAAAAAAGTTGGTATCCATCTGCCGGCGCCACTCCTCCATACTTACTTCCTCCATAAAGCCGCCAACAGCAAAACCTGCATTGTTAACCAAAACATCGACCCTGCCGAACTTCTCAATAATCTCCGAGACAGCCGATTCAATGGATGCCGTATCTGTCACATCCATTGTTACCAGATGAATCTGCCCTAGAACTCCGGCTTGCTCAGCCTGTTGCACCAGCTCGTCTTTGCGGCTTAAATCCCGCATAGAAGCGATAACCTGATATCCTTTCTCCGCAAGGGTAAGCGCGCTGAGCATCCCAAACCCGCTGGAGGTTCCAGTGATAAGCGCTATTTGGTCATAGGGTTGTTTGTTAGCGTGGATCACATATACCTCCTGCTGTTCAATGTTGATCAAGCTTCAGAATACGGTAATTGTTCTTTATGTATAGATAACCCGAATAGACAGTCAGGACAAGCGCACAGTACATTAGCATCTGATCAATGCGGATAGCCGTGATGAGGCTGAGTGGCCAATTGTTTAACAGGACTGCGGAGATCGCCGCCACTTGAAATACCATTTTCAGTTTTCCGGACTTATCGGCCTGCAGGGCGATTTTTTGCGCAGATGCCGTCATTCTGATCCCTGTTATAATAAACTCTCTGCCGATCATAATAATGGCAACCCAGGCAGCGATATCGTGCCGGCCCGCCATTAAGATCAATGCTGCCGAGATCAGCAGCTTGTCGGCCAACGGATCCAGCAGCTTGCCAAGGTTCGTAATCTGATTATATTTTCTTGCAATATAACCGTCCAGTTTATCTGTAACCGAGGCAAGAATAAATACGGCTGCAGCATAATAAACTCCATACTCATCAATATGCTGCAGAAGAGCTAATTTGCTGACTAACCCATCCGGATATATAGGAAACAGCATTACAAAAACCGGAATCATTAATATGCGCGTCACGGTTATCTTATTCGCCAGATTCATCTACGCCCTCCTTGTATATTCTTTCACTCATCATATCATAGAATAGGTTATATCTGGAAATGTAGTCAAATCAATAAAACGAACTGTCGTTCCATTTGACTCTTGACTATCCATTAATTTCAAGCTATAGTGAGTAACAAATATACACGTTGAAGCGGGCGAAGCACCTCGCAGGACAGGCATTAATGCCTTTCTTGGGGGTGCTTTTTTTGTACGCTTTAACGCGAATTCAGACAGGAGATGAAGAAGATGATTTATCCGGCAGGCAAGGAAAGCTCCAGGAACAGAAGGGCAGTGCCCGTTTATTTCAGAAGATTGGCCGGTTTGCTAATTGTATTAGTGCTCCTTACGGGCAATAGTCCGCTGGCCGCAGCAGCAGGAGACTGGGACTCCGCGCTGGAAGAATTTCATGATTTATATGAAGATTACACCGGACTGCAGGTTACGCTTAAGGCTGAAATTCCGAGGAATCAGACGCTCCGCAAACAAAATACCAGCGAGCTTTCCGCGATTAATTCGCAGCTTCAGTCCATTAACCAGACGCTCCTCAACAGACTGAAATCCGAGGCCGAAGCGATGCAGAAGAAGCATGCACCGTTACTGGAACAGTACACGACACTCGGCAAGCAGGCTTCAGCCGCCCGTAAAGCCAATAATCAGAAGTCTGCCGCTTCCTTGAATCTGAAGCGCAATAAACTGAAGACATCTGCAACTGCTGCCCGTGCGGAGATCAAAGTGAAGACTACAGCCCTTGCTGAAGCGCGGAAGTCTACCGCTGCCAAAATCAAACCGGCAAAGGATGCCCTTGCCCCGGTTTCTGCACTGCGGAAGCAAATTACTGCGGAGAACAAAAAAGTAAGCGAGCTGCAAGCTATACGCTCTGAAGCTGACAAACGTTATAAAGCTGCTGTCAAAGCAGGAGACGCTGTTGCAGCCGCTGCGGGGATGAAGCTGTCTTATGCCAAGATGAGCGAAATACGTGTCATGGTTCAGCAGATGTACAGCTGGGAGCAGAAGATATCGGCTGCGCTCCGGACAGCGGAATCCAAGATTCCGAAGTAAAGCTGCTGTCCAAAGAAACAGCTACACTGCAACGCCTGCTTCGGCACAGTGTGGCTGTGCATTATATCAGCTGTACCAGCCAGCTGATGAAATAAGAAGCAGGCTCGAGCACAAGCTGGCCCAGCAAGGTTCCGAGGAAACGTGCGCCCATCAGCAGTACATAGATTTTTCCCAACTGGTCGCGATATTCCAAATGCTCCGTAGCCTTGTGCGTGATAATGCCAAGCTGCGGATCAATGAAGATGGTCAGCAGGATTGTAGCCAGCCCGTTGATAAGTCCTGAAGCTTGAGAGGCGGTTGTGCTGAACTCTGGCGATAAATGCGCCGCGTATAATGAGGAGAGCACCCCTACGGTATAGAACGCAGTAACAAAGATATTCATGATAATAAAACGTTTGGGAATGCCTAGATATCTGAAGCTGGGCAGTTTTATTTTCGGTTTTTTGATATATTTCCGCGTGTTCTTAAGCTGGCCGATGGTGACGCTGGTCAGCAGCTTCGGAATAGAGCCTTCCACCTCCAGCTTGGAAATCACTCTTCCAAACAGGCCCACGAAGGTAGGGAATATGGCAATCGCTATCAAAGTGCCAAGCGATGAAGCCAGCATGATGATCCGCAAATAATTGATCAAGGGAAAATCCGGGTGTGTTTTGGCAAAGTCAACAAATTTGGCGGTAAGCGGTGCTTGGATCATATTAGCCGTTCTGGATACTAGTACAATAATTCCGGTCAACGATAATGCTATGGCGATCTTGTTCAGCTTCACTCCGGCAAAGCGAACGGAATACGACAGGGTTTCTGCCGTATGAATGATCATTGTCAGCAGGCATACCACGATTAGACTGTTTGTCATTTGTCGAAATCATCTCCATTTATATAATTTATCTAGTTCATTCTGCATCCTCCTGAGGTGTTTGAAATTACGCAAGAAAACGAGAGCCCGGGTGGATCGAATCGTCCATCCCAAAGTTCTCGTACCTCTTGAACAAGCTTACTTTGACTTTATGATATTTTCATTTTCTTTGAAAAAATGAGCATTAATCCAAAGATATAATAGATGATGCATACGACTATAGCACTACAAAAAGTCACCCAAATCGTAGTAGGAGCCCATACTTTTATAAATGGCCAAGGCAATCCTCCAAGTAAAATTTTCGGAAACATGATAATTAATGTTAAACCTGCCGCAATGATCAGTGTATGTAGTACTAGCAGCAAGGTCCTTTTTACATTTAACTTTATCCAAATCCGTTGTTTTTGAGCGAGTTTCACCATGATTCTTATTATTAAGACTATGAATAAAACACCCAAACAGCCGACGACTAAACATACAATTGTTAAGATTCGGTCTAAATTTTGGTAGCTGTCAGAGGGATTGCTGGTTACGTCCTTTCCTTCCCACAAATCCATAACGCCTTGACCTATTGCAGTTGTAAAACTCGTTTTCATATTGGTCAGGATGGCTACCCCTACCTGTTCATCGGGCTGCATAATGAAGTACGATGTATATGTCGGATTCTCTCCGGCATGAGATATATATTGTTTATCTTTTTTGGTCTGGATTCCCCATCCGCTGGCATAGTAAGTATCCACATCAAAAGGCTCTACAGTTCGGTCAGGAACATGTGATTCTTTTATTAGCTGTTTATCCATAACATTGCCCGGATCAGTGCCTAGCTGCAGATTCATCCATTTCGCTATATCGTTCGCATTACTGATAATATATCCAGCTGGTATATTCCCTCGATATATTGGTGGTGAGTAGGCTTGTGCTTTCATAAATCCTATTTTATATCCGGTAGCCAGCTCTTTGGACTGGGATTGATGCAGCCCAACGAACGAATCCTTCATTCCGACCGGTTCTAAAATATGCTGCTTCATATAAATATCATAAGGCATCTTTGTTACACTCTCGATCACGAGTCCCAATACATCATAATTGATTGTTGCATATTCGAAGGAGCTTCCCGGTTTCCGATTTAGCTGCTGATCCAGTAATGTTTTAACGGTTAGTTCTAACGTTTCATTTGTATTACCTTCAGGAATGCGGGCTATTGTATTCGCTGCTATTCCGCTAGTATGATGAAGGAGCTGATTTAGAGTGATTGTTTGCGGCTCACCATTATAAGTTAATTCCAACCACGGTATATACTTCTTTACATCATCGTTTAGTTTTAACACCCCCTCTTTTTCCAATTTCAAAATGGCCAGACCAGTGAAAGCTTTCGTTGTTGAACCTATTTCAAATAAAGTATCACCGGTTACTGGTTTTTTTGTCTTTACATCCGCGTAACCGAAACCTTTCTGATATATCGTTTTCCCCTTCTCTACAATGACTAGTGAGATTCCCGGAGTTTTACTCTTACTTCTTTGTTCTTCTACAAAGTGTTCGATCTTCTGTATTTTTTTATTTGATTCGCCTGAGTCGGCGTTAGCTGTAGTCTGTGAATAACCGCTAGTCGACAGAAGAAGAATAGCGATCATTATAACAACTATTTTTAATGACGATTTCATAACTGATGCTCCTTGGTCAAATTTATGATTTTCATATAGCTACTACAGGCAACTAGGAAATAAATCGTCTGCATGGCCATATAAATGCCGATGATGACGAACGAATAAACCCAATTGGATACCATAAGCAGGTTGTCTAGTGCTTTGAGAGCGACTAGCGCATGAACGATGCCGACGAGACAGGGCACAAAGAATAGAATACCAGTCTGCGTAACAACAATTCTCCGAAGCTCGCCTGAAGACATCCCTATTCGGGTCAGCGCCTTATATTGCGCCTGATTTTCCTGCAGTTCCGTAAACAGTTTAAAGTAAATCAAGCTGCCGGAGGCTATGAAAAACAGCAAACTGATGAACACCCCAATAAACATCGTTAGCGATATCACTCCTTGGGCATCATCATACTGCGTCTTGATATCGTCCAGTTGCACCGCAAGTCCAAGCATATAAATCGTACCGGAGGCCGTTAAAATAACCGCACTTAAAATCGATACAATAAACAGCATTCGTGCATTCTCCTTCAGCTTTTGGTCAAGCTGAGCGAATACGATCAGATTCGTTCGGTTGTAGTATATGGCTGTACAACTTTGGATAAATCGAAGCAGCAATCCACTAAACTGCGTAAATAACAGGTAAGTTCCAGGCAAAATGGTAAGCAAAATATACAGCGCCAGCATGTTGAAGTTCTTTGCATTTAACATTAGAGCCATAGTATATGCGGCTGCTATGCATACGACCGAAAGCACAGCAAGCCATGGCGAATAAACGAGTTTCTCTTTCGAGCCGCCCGCTGCATTAAGCAAAACAACAATTTCCGTACGTCCCGCCCGTATCGCCGTTCCCAAGGAAATGAGTGTGAACAGCATGAAGAAACTACTTGCCGTCATGCATACCGAACGTAGCGGTATGGCAACCGGGATCGGATCTTTCAACCCTAACAACACAGCGAGTGCCATAAAGAATGGCTTGCTGAAAAAAATGCCCAAGCCGATACCAGCCCCAATGGCCATAATCGTTATAACTGTACTTTCTAAAATAATAAGTATAAGAAGCTGCCGATGCGTCATTCCAAACAAAGAAAGAAGACCGAATTCCTTCCTCCTCGACTTCAAAAACGCCGAACTGGAATAAAGTACAAACAGAAACGAGAAAACAACGATAATGTATTGGCAGAACAACATCCCCTGTTTTACTTTCACAGACCCTAAGATATGGCCACTCGCGAGGTCGGGATGAGCAAGAAACGCTGCATACATGTAAAAGATCATTACAGAGAACACACAACTCATAAAAAATGCGCTGTACGACCGCCAGTTGCCGCGAATGTTGCTAAGCGCGAGCGAACGGAACGTCATTAAAATTCCCTCCGAGCACGCTCAGAGCGTCCAATATTTGTTGGAAAAACGTTTGTCGATTGGAGCCCCGCCGAATTTCCGTGAAGATTCTTCCGTCCTTAATAAATACAATACGCTGGCAATAGCTTGCTGAGAACGGGTCGTGGGTCACCATTAACACCGTTGCCTTCCATTGTTCGTTCAACTCCTTCAACGAATCCATTACATCCTTCGCCGACTTCGAATCCAGATTGCCGGTCAGCTCATCTGCAAGCATTAACGAAGGTTCATTAATGAAGGCACGTGCAATAGCCGCTCGCTGCTTCTGACCACCAGACACCTCATACGTACGTTTGTTCAACAGTTTAGCAATTTCTAACCGCTCGGCTAGCATATACAATCTATGTTCGATTAACTTAGGGGCCACCCCTTCTAATACAAGCGGCAAGATAATGTTTTCTTTGATGGACAGCGAGTCCAGCAAATTGAAATCCTGAAAGATGAACCCAAGCTCGCGCCTTCTGAAAAACGCCAAATTTTTATTGCTGAGCTTGCTCGGATCAATACCGTTAATTTCTATGTATCCGGCCGTCGGACGATCAATTACTGCGAGCAGATTAAGCAACGTTGTCTTGCCGCTTCCGGATGGCCCCATAACACCGACAAATTCGCCGCTTTCTACACGTAAATCAATGTCATGTAAAGCTGTACAAACAACATTGCCTTTGGAGCTGTAAATTTTACTCAGTCCCTGCGCTTCAAGTAAAGTCATTATTCAATTTTCCTCCCCCCGTTTCAGTCTGCATAGTCTGTTGTCTTAACAAAATTTAGTATAGCGGGCCATGCTCGCTGAACCCATCGATTTATATTACAAAATCACGCTTCACACATAACAAAGTTGTCACATAGCCTACATGCTTTTTCCTGTTTTTCCGCCTAGAATATGTATGCTCTCAGGTTGAAAAGTGATTGTAAAAGTCGTACCCATGCCTAGTTCCGACGTTACCGATAGTACGTGACCTAGTCTGCCGCACACCTGCTTCGCCAAATACAATCCCATTCCCGTCGATTCTCCTGCAGATTGCCCATTCTCACCGGTAAAGAAAGGATCAAATATTCGTGGTATATCGTGCGTTGCTATGCCGCTCCCCTCATCTGTTATGCTAATTTTACAACCTGTTTCTGTATTCTGCTCTAAGTGAAAAACAAGGCTTTTCATGCCTTGTTTGTGTTTGCTGTATTTAATTGCATTGCTGACTATTTGATTTATTACGACTGTTATCCACTTCTCATCCGTTTCCGGCCATGCTTCACCATCAATTTGCGGTATTACGGCATGACGGATACAAAGCCGCTTGTGTGCAATCAGAACTTCACGAATTACATTGTGCAGCGGGACTTTTTTGAGATGAATATCCATTTCGAACTTATCGAGACGCGCAGTATACAGTAGCATCTCCAGACCTCTCGTCATTCGATCAGCCTCTTCATGCAGACTGAGAATAAGCTCTTTCTGCTCCTCTTCAGAAGAAGGCATCTGCTTCAGGCTTTCTTGCAAGAGTATATCTATAACCGATAAAGGAGTCTTCATATGATGCACCCACTGCAGAACAAAATAGTTGTGGAGCTCTTGCTGGCGGCGATATGCTCCAAGTTTATTCAAATAAGCGCTGTTTTGCCGGTCTAACAAGCGTATGACCAGCTGCTGCTCTGCCGTAACGGCTGACTGCACGATCGCTGCCGCCTGTAATTCATCAGATCCTTCAACCGCATTTCTGAGCTGTTTGTGATATTCACGATTTCGAATATAGTCAATAACCAATCCAAGTACCCCAATAAAAGCAGCTGCAGCCACAAAATAAAAAATCGTGCTCTCATCCATCATTCCAGGATAACGCGCATTTTCCAGCAGCATTAAGCAGGCACCAACCCCAATAATTGCAAACGTAGATAATACAAAAATTAGCCGATCACGAAAAAATAAAGCAACCGATCGCAATCTCATGAGCCAAGCTCCCCCTGCTCCTCGCCCAGGGCCAGTTTATAACCCATACCACGAACCGTCGTGATCGCATTAGGCAGACCAAGTTCCTCCAGCTTCTTCCGCAACCTTGTCACGTTGACCGTTAACGTGTTGTCATCGACAAACTGTGCATTGTCCCATAACTTCCCCAGAAGTTGATCCCGCGAGACGGTTCTTCCATATTGCTGCATGAAGCATTCAGCTAACAACTGCTCATTCTTTGTAATCTGGGTTTTCTGATCTTGCCATATAAGTTCATTACGGCTTAGATTCAGTCGTAAACCATGTGCATTAAATTCACTGTCGGGCAGCAAGACAGTCCCGTTAGAAGCCGAATAATCCCCGTAAACTCTCCTTAGAATACTTTTTACCTTCGCGATTAAAAGGTCTAAATGAATTGGCTTCGTAATGTAATCATCACCGCCGTTCTCTATGGCCATCACCTGATCCATCTCACTCGCCCGCGCAGATATGAAGATGATCGGCAGGTTGGAGCGTGTACGGATTTGTCTGCACCAATAATAGCCATCAAAGTACGGCAGATTAATATCAAGCATGACCAAATGTGGATCATACGCCTCAAATTCAGTAATTATTTCGCGAAATTGCGTTACACAAGATGCTTCAAATCCGTATTTCTCCATATTCCTTTTTAGAAGGGCACTAATTTTACTATCATCCTCCACAATGAAAATCCGGTACATACGATTCCTCCTTCAAGCTTTCCCTGTAAGCCAACTATTAGTATAGCAAAATGTTGAAACACACAAGAATAAAGAGTATTTGCCCCCTTCAGAAACACATGCGCTAACAATCGCTCAGGGTTGAGTGGCTCTGTTTCTTGTGATATCATCCGTCCAGTTGGCAGGAAGATCAAGATTTCAGCTTGGAGAAGCTTCTACTGAATATTGGTATAAGGATGGCTCTGATTGAACAGTTCTCGACCCTATCCTTTCCTTTTAGTACGAATTCTTGCGCAGCCAAAGCGGTCCGCCACATAAGAAAACAAAATCCCTGCTGAATATCTGATCAAATCAACCCAGAGGAAACCTTTGCCGAGAATTAATCCTCCCAATAAAGTGGCACGCAGCTCACTAATCCATATTTCTTGGTAGAGCTGGCTAAATTCGATGCCAAAGCTGAAGCCGAAACTCAGCACTACTGAAATCCACCGTTGTTGCCGGGTAAGCAATACGCGAAAGGCAAAGTAAATCATCGCCGCCCACAGCGCATCTCCAAAATGTCTTGAGATAAACAGCGGCAGCTGGTCTGCAAATGCTCTGGAACCGAATCCGAGCACCATCATCATTAGCATAGCGAAGCTGTAAGCAAGTTTTGCTCTCATGTTGTCCCTTTCCGGATTCCCGTTCTATTCAAATATCGCATGCCCGTTACCGGAATCCTGCATAAAAATCTCCCGGGGATAAGGGATGGCAATTTCGGGCAGCTCCTGTTCCTTGAAAAATTTAAATTCTTCCGCCTCTCCGTCCATGCTTCTCGGCGTGCCTTTGACAATCGAGCATTCAAACACTGTTACCGAGTACTCGACCATGTCCCCATTACTGTACTGGTATGCATACTTCTCCCCGCCGAATACCCCAATGATCCGCCCGGGTGTCACCATCAGCCCCGTCTCTTCAAAAACCTCTCTGCGCAGCGCCCTGGATGGAGTTTCACCGGGTTCAATGGCTCCGGCAGGCAAGCCCCACAACTGCTCTTTTCCTTTACGAATAAAGAGAATCTCCTCGTCGTCATTTCTGATTACTGCCGCTACAGATGGTACCATCAGCAGCCCCGAGCCTGTCTTCTCACGCAAAGCACGGTAGTATTCCGAGATTGGCATGTTCATTTCCCCCTTTATGTAACCTTGCCAGACTAAGTCTACAGCTCATCCTTGCGGAAGGAAATAATGTTGATCTTCTCTTCCTTGGTAGACATCATGGATAATTGGCAGCATAATAGTTCTACTGTATTTCATGATCCCTTTCATAATTCCTCCTGTCAGGATGTAATTTGATCATCCTCTGTCTCTATATTTGACACCACTGCCAGAGATTCCTTGTCTGAAAACACAAGAAAGAAACGGCTTGACCTACCCGATAGGGAAGATAGCCGTTCCTGAGAGAAACATGATTCAGTTGTTCATTTCTAACCTTCCCCTAACTCCAGCCCCTTCAACCCCCGCCGCCGGACCCGGCAAGTCCAAAGTAAATCAGCAAGAAACAACAGGGCAGCCATCGGCAGCACCATTCCCCATAACGGTTCAATGACCGTGTACAATCCTTCCATCACTGGCTGGAGGAGGTATATGCATGCTGTAGCCAGCCCCCACCAGTATAAGGAGAATTTCAGGCAGATATGCCCGTGCAGCTGGTACGGCAGCTCCTTATAATCCCACCATTGCCTGTGAAAAGCCGCTTTCAGCAGCCACCCGCTTGCATACTCCACTGCTGAAGGAATGATCAGCGCAAGCACAAGTAATAGCGGAACCGGCAGCTGTAAATCCTTCGCGGCCAGCAGGAGCAGCGGAGCACAGCCGTACATCGGCTTAAAAGGCCCCTTCAGAAACCCCTCTTTACGAAAGGTTCCCTGACTATAGAGATTATACGATCCTTCCAGCACCCAGCCCAGAAAGGAATAGACCATAAAGTAAAAGAAATATTCTCCCGCAACTGCAACAGCTGCATAGCTGTCCAGCGGTAGCACCGGTGTAATCACGATCTGTTCCGCCCCCTGCCTGTGAGGATTACCACACATATATTCGGGAGCTAGTATGCCATTCTGGAACTGTTGTTATGCAAAAAAACATAACCCTCGCGGGTTATGTCCAGAAACCAAAATATGACCCCGGCGCTCCGCCGGTTTATTCTTTAAGATTCTTAACATGCTGTTCCTTGAGCATTGGTGTCAGCGACTCGCCATCTGTCTGTCTTCTTAGTGTCTCCAGCTTCATATCGCTGCGTACACCAAAGTCCGAACCGTACTTTTTCTCAAGGTTGCCTGCCTGCGCTTCCCCGCGTTTCTGCCGATACCGGCCGTTCTCGTTCCGACTACGCATTTCATTTCCTCCCCGCAATTGAAATTGCTTGAGACCCTAGAAATCTGCGATGCTCTTACTTTACCCCTCCCTGATATTCCGTTTCATCCTGACGTACATTTTTGCCTTCTGCCTTGGCCTGTTCTAGCAGCTCAGCCGCATCATCCTGAGGCTTGTATCCGAGCAGTTCCTCCAGATACCCGATGGTATAATAGTTGTCAGTATTCGCAGAGGTCCCATACAGATTCAAATATTTCAGTTCCTCATCCGCCTCAATGCAGCATTCTACTAATTGCAGCAAATCGCGTTCAGAGATCCAGATATGTCCTGCCCGTTCCGAATGGGGGCGGTCGTCTCCGGGAAAGTTGCCGATCCTGATATTCAGCGAAGAGATTTTGCCTTGGTCTGAGTATAGGCGGCCGAGCAGCTCGATATAACATTTGCTTAACCCGTAAAAGCTGTCCGGCCGGTAAGGGTCACTTGGACCTGTTTTCTCATCGGTCTTGTAATATCCGGTCGCATGATTAGAGCTGGCGAATACAATGCGCCGCACACCGTTCTGTACAGCCGCCTCAAATAATTTGTAAGCACTCCCTACATTGCCTTGAAGCACCTTACCGAGGAAATCGTCATTATCCTTAATCCAGGCAAAATGGAGTACCGTATCAACACCCTTGGTAAGCTCTTCCAGCCGGTCTTCATCCGCGATATCCAACTGAACGATCCCTTGCTCTTCGTCCGCTTGAATATCCGCTCCTACAACATCATATCTGCCGCTTTCTTTCAGCCCCTTGAAGAGTGTATTGCCAATTCTTCCAGCCGCTCCTGTTAGCAAGAGTTTGCGTTTCATTAGTTTCAAGCCCCTTTCCAGCCTACTATCCTATGCATTATTAACCGCTGGAGAGGAAAAGATTACAATTGACTCAAATTTGCGGGCTCCGCGGCTGGGCCAGAACAGCATACGTGGTGTTTCCGGTTAGTTCCTAATACATCAATGCTTCAATCGTATTATTACCCATGGCTTCATACGTACCCCACTTGGGTTCATCGCTGGTATTCCAGAATTGCCCGTTGGCATAATTCTTTTTTAAGTTCAGATGATTATTCATACGGCTTGCGGCCGTATTCTTATAAGCCGGGTCAAGGGATGCAACCTCATGGTTTGCCCAGGCTGCCGCCCAGGCCATATCATCTTTATAATCCGTAAGCACAGTTTGCACCACCCGCGTCGCCCCAGCTCCCTTTACTGGCTGTGGAAATGGTAGCATTTAATACCGAGGTATTATTTGAATTGAAAACATCATTTCTGACTCCGCTCAAGTTTGTGCTTGATAATACGATGGCTATTTTACTCGCAGCCGGACTGTATCCAACCTGGTTAACCCTTATAAATATGCCGCTTGCATTTACTTGAACCGAATCAGATGAATTCATTTATTTGTACACGCCCTTTCAATCTCATATTTTCACGTGTGCCTTGGATCGTTGTACCCTCATTATGACTGGTCTTGAGCCCGCTTGCATAAATTCCTATACAATACAAAAAAGCAATCCCGTTCCCGGAAGTACCGGAAACGGGCATTGCTTTTTGAGAAAATAAGAATTATTATGCTTCACAATAAATTATCCTTATCTTTTTCTCGTTTTGTATATTTGTTACTCCAGATACCCTTTAACCAAACCCAGCGGCAGCAGCTTCGGCTGCTCGCAGCTGGTGGACAGCTCCGCATAGCGCTTGGTATCGGAGCTTGTATGGAACGCATGCATCATTTCAAGCACATGATTGGCCAGCTCGCCGTTTGCACGCGGGGTATCTCCTGTCCCGATGCAGCGGGCCATATCCGCCACGCCAATACCTCTGCTGTTCCCGGCATAATTGTAGATCAGCGGAATCTCCTGAAACTCTGTGCTGTGAGCCGGACGCAGCAGGATCGGACCGCCGAAGGTGTTAGGGTCCGGTACGATCAATGTACCTTGCGATCCGTAGATTTCGATCCGCGGCAATGTGCTGTGCCAGACATCGAAGCTGGTAATCATCGTTGCCACGGCACCGCTGACGAACTCAATGGTTCCGGCAACATGTGTAGGTACTTCTACATCAACCATTTTGCCGAACTTCTTCTCACTGGTGATCGTCCGTGTGGGAAAAGAGGTTTTGGTGATGCCGCATACCGTTTTGGCCGGGCCAAGCAAAGATACCAGAGCCGTAAGATAATACGGTCCCATATCAAACATTGGGCCGCCTCCGGCCTGATAGTAGAATTCAGGGTCCGGATGCCAGCTCTCATGACCATGGCAGAGCATGAAGGCCGTTGCTGCTACCGGCTCTCCGATATAGCCGTCCGCAATCAGCTTGGCGCAGGTTTGCAGACCGCCTCCGAGGAAGGTGTCAGGCGCACAGCCGATGAACAAATTCTTTTCCTGTGCCAGACGGACAAGCTCTGTTCCATTCTCAAGCGTTAACGACAGCGGCTTCTCGACATACACATGCTTACCGGCTAATAAAGCTTGCTTGCACACATCGAAATGAAAATTAGGCGTGGTCAGATTAACGACAATCTCAATCTCATCCGAAGCAAGCAATTCCTCTGTCGTCCATACATGAGGAACTCCGTATTTCTCCGCTGCCTGCTGTGCCCGCCCCAGATCCAGATCAGAACAGGCATAGACCTCCGTGTTCACAAAAGTTCCGGTCAAATTCTCAAAATAAATGCCGCTGATATTCCCGCAGCCGACGATGCCCACCTTCACTTTACGCACAATGATTCTCCCCTTATTATCACGGTTTTAGTTGGCAGCCCACAAAAAGCCTTTACGCATCAGTTCCTTGGCTTCCGGAATATCAAAAACATCCGCATGATGTCCAAGTGAATTATAGAATACCTTGCCCTTGCCCCATTTCTTCGTGTATACCACTGGCATGGTGATGACACCGTTCGCCGAATGCTCCCCTTCGCTCAGCACAAAAGTAGTTGTAGCCAGTACGTCTACCGCTGGATCTACATGCAGATAATACTGTTCTGACTTCACCATGAAATCCGGGATGCCTTCCACAATCGGACTGGAGCCGGATCTCACAATATTCACTTCATAATCCACTCCATCGTTGAAGGGATGTGCCACCCACTGCGATCCGGTCAAAAATTGCCATTCTGTATTATTACGGAAGGAATCGCACATCCCGCCATGACAACCGGCAATGCCTACCCCGGAAGCCACAGCTGCAAGAACAGACGACACCTGTTCATTCGCGATTTCACCCATTGTCCACACCGGCACAATTAGACTTAATTCCTTAAGCGCCTCGGCGTTATTGAAGCTGTCCAACGTATCCGATACCTCAACCTCAAACCCTTCGGCCTCCAGAATGCCGGCAAAAATCGCTGCAACCTCATTCGGTTCATGACCATCCCATCCGCCTTTTACAATCAATGCTTTCTTCGCCATATCAAGCTCTCCTTTTTGTCCTGGAATCAATTACCGTGTCTACCTGAAGAAATTGTAATCCAAAAGGGTACCGGCTGCTCGCCATTTTGCTTGAATGACTGGTCATTTTTTGCTAAGTTTATGTGTAAATAGCGGAAGATTGGAACAGGAGAAATTATGAGAGCTTTTCACGAGAACCGAACGTATGGATCAGCTTTTCCCTTCACTGCATTTGTGAGTGCAAATATAGATTTTCTGGCCCACTGGCATAATGATCTGGAGATTATCTATGTACTGGAGGGTTCGATCCGGATGGGGATCAACTCGGAAACACGGGTACTTCTGGCAGGAGATCTGGCCGTTTGCAGCAGCGGAGATATTCACTACTATGACAGCAAGGACAACGAATCGAAGCTTATCTTTGTTATATTTAACCCTTCCCTGATCGGGTTTCCTGCAGGCTGGCCCCTGAATATGCGGCTCACTTCCCCTTTTAGGGAGAACCGTCCAGCCACACCGGAAGATGAGGTCATTAACAGCCGCCTGTCCACGATCATGCAGGAACTGCTGCAGGAACATGTTCAGAAGCTTCCGCATCATGAACAGCTTATGATCGGTTTGCTGCACGAGCTGTGCGCATTGATTCTACGGAATATGCCTCTGGACATAGTCAATCCTCATAAGGATAAGCGGCGCATTACGAATATGAAGATCATGCAGGAGGTCCTCGAATACCTCGACGTCAATTACATGCATCCCATCACACTTGCCGACGCAGCACGTCACGCCAACATGAGCCTGTTCTATTTCTCACGTTTCTTCAAAAGCATCTCGGGCATGAGTTACATCGCGTACCTCAATAGTATCCGGGTCAATCAGGCAGAACGGCTGCTGCTGAGCACGGACAAAAGCATTCTGGATATCGCGCTGGTATGCGGTTTCTCCAATATCCGTACCTTCAACCGTGTATTTAAACAGGTCAAGCTGCGGACACCGAGCGAACTGCGTTAGCGCTGCGTTACATCGCTATCTTCATGTTTTCAAGTTCAATCCAAATAATAATGTCTTGCTTCTTCGCAGAATAGTAACTACAATACACTTGTTAAAACTCTTTTAAAAAATAGCATGATAATCAATATTCCAAAGGAGGGTTCCTAGATGTCACAACCATCCCACAATACACAGCTGGTGAAGAAAATAAATGTTGAATTGGTTAAAAGCATGCTGCGCACGTCCGGCACAGGCACGAAAGCATCCATTGCAGAGCAGACCAGATTGAGCGTGGCCACATGCGGCACGATCTTGAATGAACTGGTCCGTACCGGTGAAATCCTGGAACTTGGATGGGAGGAATCAAGTGGCGGCAGACCGGCGAGAAAGTATCAGTTCAACGCGGATTATTCCTTCATGATCTGTATGATCGTGCGTTCCGAGGGCGATGTGCAATCCGTTAGTTATGCGCTGGCGAATCTGAACGGTGAAGTCATAGAGCAAACAGATAAGGTGCTCAACCAGATTAACGTGGCTACCCTCACGGACTGGCTCGATCAGATCATCGAAGCTCACCCTAATGTGCAGGCGATTGGCATCGGCATCCCCGGGGTGGTCCAGCTGGACCGGATTGGAATCTGTGATGTGCCGGAGCTGGCCGGCCAACCGCTCGGCATACTGCTCAAGGAACGCTACGAAGAGGTCGAGATCATCATCGAGAATGATATGAATCTGACCGTTTACGGACTGTACCAGAAGCTGTTTCCGGACGAGGAGAACCCCTTTGCTGTAATGACTTTTCCGAAGAACCATTATCCGGGGGCCGGCTTCATGGTGAACGGGCGTCTGCTTAACGGAAGCAGCTTCTTTAGCGGCGAGGTGTCCTATCTTCCTTACGGCATCTCCAGAGAGGAGCAACTTACACTGGTTCAAGGCGCCGGAGACCTCAGCCCGCTGGCTGTCCACGCCCTGGTATCCATTATCACCATTATTAATCCTGCTACGATTGTGCTCACCGGAGATAATATGTCGCCAGTGATGCTGGACGCACTGCGCAGCGGCTGTCTGAAGATTATTCCGCCGGAACATATGCCTGTGCTGATCATCCAGAACAATACCCGGCAGGAATACATGACAGGACTCATTACAGCAACTATGGAAAGCCTGACCTACCGGTTCCAATTGGTTGAACGGAAATAAAGAACGCATAAATCTGACAATTCAGGAGGCCGTCAACTGTGAAGGCTCAAGCAAGCAATTCTGCAAGCAAACGGAACTACATCTATATCATGCAACTGGTGACTATCTTTCTAGGTTTCATCGTATTTGGAATCTCTGAGAATATTAAGGGTCCTGCGATTCCGCGGATCCAACTCGATTTCAACCTCGATGAGCAGCAGCTCGGCACACTGCTCTCTCTGAATGCGCTGGGGTATCTGATCGCTTGTTCGTTCACTGCTATTCTCGTTCGTAAATGGGGGATCAAGGCGGTCAGCATTATTGCCTTCGCTTCTATGGTTATCTCGGGTGTGCTGATCTTCCTGTCACATACATATCCGTTATTTGCCTCCTCCTACTTCCTGATGTACATCGGGAACGGGATGCTGGAAATTGGTCTAGCAATTCTGGGAGCACGTATTTTTGTGAAAAACACGGGGATGATGATGAATTTATCCCACTTCTTCTATGGACTAAGCTCCACCGTAGCCCCGCTGCTTGCTACAGGGGTAATGTCGCTGAGTGTGTTTGGACATCTGCTGGACTGGCGGGGAATGTATCTGGTCATGTTAGCGCTCTGCTTACTGCCGATTCTGTCTGCGCTGCGCAGCACCTTTCCCGGTGATGATATGCCGCATGAAGACCGCACCCCCTTCAAGACCCTGATGCGTGATCCGGCGCTCTGGATGATGGTCATGATTCTATCGTTCGGCGTCGTTTCCGAGCTTGCGGTGGGCGGCTGGCTGGTTAACTTTCTGGAAAAAGCTTATGCCTGGGATACCGTCAAGGCCTCCGGCCTGCTCTCATCCTTCTTCCTCCTCTTCTCCCTGGGAAGATTGCTGATCGGCCCGCTGACGGACAAAATCGGCTTTGTGCTCTCCCTGATTATCTTCTCACTGTTCTCGGCACTTTGTACCTTTGTAGCCCTGGCCGGCGGGGAAAGCCTCGCCTTCCTGTTCGCCTTGTCCGGAGCAGGAATCGCCATCATCTATCCTACTGTTATGGCCTTTATTGCGCGCCGCTACCCCAATGGAAGCGACACCGCCATTACCTTCGTTGTCACCCTGATGGGACTCGGAAGTGTCATAGGCAATTATCTGATCGGCTGGGTTATTGAAATCGTCAAAGCCATGTATGGCAGTACAACAGAGCTTGGTCTGCTGCGCGGCCTGCAGGCAGGATATGGCTTCATCGGATTATGCGCTGCAATCTGCTCGGTGTCAGGAATTGTGCTGTATCTGTATCTGAAGCGGAGACAGGAATTGATCTGAGGCATTCCACACATAACAAGGATAGCTTGTGCCCGTATTGGGCCAGCTGTCCTTATTTTGCGTCCGCGTAACAGATACGGCAGTCAAAATAACATAAGAAAGCTAAAAAAAGTGCAAAAAGACCGGATTCCGGTTCAAGACTCTTCTCCGGCAAATATAATCCCTCAAAATATCGCAAAACATGATGCAGAAAAACGGTTCCGCTTTTATTTTATAATGGACGTGTAGCGCTACAAAAGTAAGCGGTTTCATCGGGCAACCCTTAACCTTAAGGAGGCGCGTCCAGCCGGAAGCATTAAAATTGAGCAGAGAAGGAGATTACGATGAAGAAAAAAAGTTTATTGATCTTACCCTTTGTGATAATACTTTCATTAATGCTGGCAGGCATCTCTAGTGCAGATGTAACCTCTAACTATGTTAACCCGCTTATGGGAGGTGCTGATCCTACAATTGCCAGGGCTGCGGACGGTTATTACTATTCAGCTTTTTCTGGCGATAATAATATCACATTAAAAAGACATGAAACCATTCTCGGCGTATCCACTGCAAAAAGCAAAATCGTTTGGAAGAAACCGAGTAATTTTGGGTTTGTGTGGGGTCCATATATATATAGACTGGAAGGAAAATGGTATCTTTATTTCTCTTCAGGTCCAGAGAAAAGCTTTGGATATGGACATCCAAGTTCCTACGTCCTGGAGAACTCCTCTCCCGATCCTTTTGAAGGAACCTGGGAGCTCAAGGGAGAATCCGCTAATGCAGACAGCGATGGTCAGATTACCACCAAGAAGGGACTTCTGAATACGCAAGGCTATGGTTTGGCATGCGGCGTTGTATCCATTAAAGGGGAAAGCTACTTCACCTATACAAAATACTACTATTTCCCTGACCCTAATGATCCTGCAAAAACCAAATTTGACGAGAGTCCAACGATTGTCAAAATGAAGAACCCGTGGACATTGGAAGGCGAAGAAGGTACAGTGGCAATGCCGCAATATGACTGGGAAAAGCATCACGACAGTATAAATGAGGGCGCTGCAGTAGTTGAACGAAACGGCAAGATCTATTTCGCCTATTCCGCAAGCAGCTTTATGAATGATAACTATTCTGTCGGCGTATCCGTAGCTGATGCAACATCTGATGTTATGAAAGCCGAATCCTGGAAGAAACATCCTGAACCTGTCATGAAACGATCGGATGAAAACAGTTCTTATGGACCGGGATCGCCTTTGTTCCTTAAGTCCGAGGACGGTACAGAGGATTGGATCATGTACCATGGCATACCGACCCATGGACAAGGCGGCGGAAACAGAGGAATAAGAGCTCAACGTATAAATTGGAATGATAATGATTTCATAAATCCCGGAATTCCTTCAAATCCCGGCACCGTTCTGGGCAGACCCTCAGGAGAGGAAAAAAGCGAAATTTATGAAGCTGAGGATGCAAGGTTGTCAGGAGTTTCAAAAGTAGTTGGAAAAAGTGCTTTTGCTTCGAGCAGCGTATATGAAAAATTCAATAACAGCAGTGACAATGACTATGTGGAGTTTACCGTAAACACGAACGCTACAGGAACCTACTCCCTGGATTTCAGATACAATAATAATACGGCGAATGCTGTTACCATGAAATTAGGCGTCAACCAAGAGGCTGCCCGGGATCTTTCCTTTGCCTCTAATGCAGGATTTGCGGCAAACTTCGATATTAAATCAGTATATAACATTAAGCTTAACGCCGGAAGCAACACGATCCGTCTTTCCGGCAAGAGTCCTTTGGCTCTGGATGCCATGATTATAAAAAGAAACACCCTGTATGAGGCAGAAAATGCCGTGCTGTCCGGAAATGCAAAGGTAGATTCAGATCATCCGGGGTACAGCGGAACCGGTTTTGCCGGAGGATTGTGGATTTCCAACTCTGCAGTCACCTTCAAGGTAAATGCCGCTGCTGCAGGCAGCTATTCGGTTAAACTGGGCTACAGCTTAGGGTTTAATGATGACAGAACTCTGAGTATGTATGTAAACGGGCAAAAAATTAAGCAGGTAGATTTCTTTAGTTTAAAAAGCTGGAACAACTGGGCCGGCCGTTATGACAATGTTTTCCTGAAAGAAGGGGAAAATACGATCATGTATAAATATGACGCTGGCGACACCGGCAATGTCAATCTTGACTATATAACAGTAACCGAAGCAGCTACCTGGCATTATGGAGCCGAAGATGCAAAAATTACAGGCCCGAATGACGCTGCAGTCGTTTACGCAAAAGACGGCAATATGGGGACCGGTTATGTAACCGGGCTATCCAGAGCGAACTCATCCGTGGAGTTTTCTGTAAATGTTGAAAATGCGGCGTCTTATGATGTGAAGCTGAGATATGCAAAAGAAGCTGCAGGTACAACCTTAGGCCTGTATTTGAATGGCACTAAGATTAAACACATCACCCTCCCGGTCACCGGCGGACTTACTGTCTGGAAGGAGCAGCTTGAGACTTTAAGCCTGAAAGAGGGGAAAAACACGATCACGTATAAAAATGAAGCGGACAATTCAGGCATAATAAATATTGACAGTATTCATCTTAACAAACGTACTCCCTGGAGGTATCAGGCAGAAGAAGCAGCCAGATCAGGCAGCCTGAAGATTGCCAAAGATCATTTATGGTATGAAGGCAACGGATTTGCAGGCGGATTTGAGCAAACAGGTGATGCGGTCAAGTTTGAAGTAAATGTCCCCAATACGGCTGCCTATTCGTCAACATTGCGATATTCCGGCGCTCAGAGTTCCAATATAACAATGACGATGTATGTTAACGGACAGAGAATTAAACAAGTGTCCTTACCTCCTACAGCGAACTGGGATACGTGGACTAACAGAACAGAGTCAGTGAACTTAAGCGCCGGAAAAAATACAATTGAATTTATCCGTGAAGAAGGAGATACCGGAAGATTCAATATCGACAGTCTCACCATTGATAAAAGCAGCGGCGGATTTATGAGTTCGACTGCCAAGAAAATTATTCCTGAAAAAATGGTTAAAATCCAGCCAAAGCACAGCGGAAAAGCGTTGGATGTGGACAGAGTTTCCAGTAATCCGCTAGCGGTGATTAACCAGTGGGCCAATGGCGACGGAAATAATCAGCTGTGGAGATTTTTGGATCTCGGTACAGGATATTACCAAATACAGTCAGTTCAAAGCGGTCATGTTCTCGACATTCTTCCCGGTTCAGCCATACAGCAGCTCTGTCAGAATACAAAAGCTTCTGGATCCATACCGGATACTCAGCAGTGGAAGCTGGAAAACAGCGGTGACTACTATAAAATAGTTAACAAAAGTAATAATAAAGTAATCACTGTAGAAGGAGCATCCAAAAGTGACGGTGCAGCAGTAAGGTTAGCTGATGACCAGGCCAAGGATAATCAACGCATGAAAATTGAAATTCGCAACCTCAGCAATAGTGAGATCAGCGCATTGACCGGACTACAGGCATCTGACACCGCCGTAAGCGAAGCTGATCCGGAACTGAGTCCCGAAGGTGCAACTTATGATCTGCGTGCACCCGGTGATGTAAGCACCGGTATCACATGGAATATTGCAAGCTCTGTGACCGGAGTGGTATACAATGAAAATCCGGTTACCCAGGATGGCTACTTCATCACCGGAGATGTTTTGACCCTCCGCAGCGATTATCTGAGTGCACTTGGACTTGAAAGCGGCAACCAGGCGGAATTTATAATTTCCTTTGATAAAGGGAATCCGTTCAAGTTCACCGTCAACATTGTTGACAGCTCCGCACCGGTCACACAGCATCCCAGTCCACTAACTGCAAAAGCAACCTTTGAGGATAACCCTGCTGAAAACTAAAAGTTAAATAACCAGTCACCGGAACTCCGCCGGTGACTGGTTTATTTCGTTTTATTTGAACCTAGATGGAGTCTGTGCTCCTGACATGATTCACTTTGCCGCACTTCGGATCAAGCCCGTAAGGGTTGTAATCTCCTGCGGATCACGAGTCGCCCCCAAGATGATCCAGCCGGTACACTGGCCGCGGGGCCCGATATAGACAATTTCACCGTCTATCGTTTTTTGCTTCAAGGAATTGGGTCTGGTTTTACAAGGCTCTAGAGCATACATGCTGTCCCCGATCGCCCGTTTGGCAACTAGTGAACGGGGATAACATTGCAGAGAACGAATCACATAAGCCGCGGCATCTTGTCCTGTGTTCACCAGCATTTCGGCCGTCAACTCCAGGCCCCCGCCTGCGGCACCACAATAATCGCGGACCTGCGGCAGAACGGCCAGCCCTTCCACGGGTTCAGGAACATATTGATAACAGCGGATCGGGTCCAGCCTGGTTCTCGAATCGTAAATGGCAAAAGGATCCTTCTCAGGCGGAGCAGAATCGCGGAGCAGCATTTTGGAGGACGAGACCGGCAGAACATAACTTCCGCCTCCCGATATAAAAGCCCCTGCCAGCTGGATATGATATCCGTCATCAACCGGTTGGGCGGTATCCGTTAAATTCCGCACCGTATCCTCCCGGAACAGCGCAGCTGCCCTGTAATTTGTTACGATCCGGATTGTTTTTTCATACACAGGCGATGCTCCATATCCTCTCACGGGAACGTTGCCCTCCAGACAGATTTGCCGCTCATCCCAGATCAGCCGTACCGATTCCGGCAACGCCGGGGAATAAGACCCGGTCCCATGGACGGTTCTTACCTGATCCGGGGTGCCGAAGATTTCAGGCCCTATAGCAGCCACGGCCGCATAGAAGCCTGAATCCCAGCCCGAATGCTCATTGTCGGACAGATCCACGTGCTCCGGATGCAGCAGATGCCGCTCATCACGCTCCCAGCTGATCTTCTCAGAATCCAGCCTGATTTCCCCAATGTCCATCCCCCGTTCCAGAATCACTGTAAAGACAAGTCTGCCATTGGATATAGTCAGCAGATTAAGCTGTGAGCCAAAGCAATCTGTAACAAGCGTAAGGGTGACAAATCCGCCTTCCGGCAGCGCCTGCGGAATACCCGGCTGCATCCGTGTCAGCGTCAATACGGTTATCCGCTCATTGTCCATTCGGGCCGTCTCCCCATCCGGTGGAACCGGTTATCCCCATATGGCTCATCAGAAACACGGGTTCAAGCTGTTCAAAGCTGGTGATGGTAAGATGAGCGCGGGTAAGCAGCCGCCCGTCTCCGATGCCGACAACGCGCATGCCCGCCCGGATTGCACCTTCTACACCGGCTGCCGCATCTTCAAAGACAAAACAGGCGGCCGGGGCTACACTGATCAGCCGGGCGGCCTGCAGGAATACCTCCGGATCCGGCTTCGCCCTGACAATGCTGTTCCCGTCCACCACCACGTCAAACAGTGGCCTGATGTTCACTTGGTCCAAAATAAAAGGAGCGTTTTTGCTTGCCGATGCAATCCCTGTTTTGATTCCGCATGAGCGCAAATGGCCAAGAAAGTCGCGGACACCGGGCAATACATCAGCGGGCGTAAGCGTTGCCAGGAACTCCTTGTACCACTCATTTTTCCGGGAAGCCAGCGCCTCCTTCCGCTCCGGCGTTACCTCCGTTATCCCGCCGGCCAGAAGCAGAAGTTCAAGCGACTCCATGCGGCTGACGCCCTTCAGCTGCTCATTCTCTCTTTCGCTGAAAGCGAACCCTAACTCCCCGGCAAGACGCTTCCAGGCATTGTAGTGAAATTTTGCGGTATCGACAATGACCCCGTCTAAATCAAAGATGGCTGCCTCAAATGGTTTTGCTCGCAATAGCTTCCTCCCTCCCGTCCAGCTTATGCACTTCATAAGCACCTGGATTAACCGTTACCCGGTAGCGCTCCCCTCGCCAAACGATCTGGAAGCTCAGCTCCTCCCAGCCCTCAGGCAGCCGGGGTTGCAGGTGAAGGGTCTCGCTCCACATCGCACTCGTCAAACCGGCAAAGCCGTAAACGATGAGCTGCCACAGGCCCCCGCAATTGGCGATGTGAATCCCCTCAGCAGCACCCTTTTTCTCCAAGGAGAGATCGATAGCCATCACCTGCTGCAGAAAATCTCCCGCTTCCTCCTTTTGATTCAGCCAGGATGCCACAATGCCGTGAACCGCCGCTGACAAGGAGGAATCATGGGTCGTGATCGGCTCATAATACGCATAGGACGCTTTCATCTGCTCCCGGGAGAATTCCTGTGGAAACAGCAGCATTAATTCCAGAACATCCGCCTGCTTTAACGCCTTGGAGCGATAATTGCGCTCCTGGGAAATAAAATGGCCAAAGGGCCTGGACCTGTCGGTCCAGAGACTTGCAAAATCCACATCTGCATAGGAGCCGAAATCGTCGGATTGCGGAACAATCTCCGTCAGGCTGTCATAAGGCAGCCTCAGCTTCTCCGCCGTGTGCCGGAAAAGCTCCCGTTCACCGGGACGAATATCCAGCAGCTCTGCCGCTGCCGCATAGCTGTCCGGCTTACTGCCTTGCAGGCTGTCCAGACAAGCAACGGTCTGCTCCAGGCTGAATTTGACCATGCGGTTGGTGAAGGCATTGTTGCGGGTAAAGGGCAGATATTCGTCCGGCCCCATAACAGCGAGCAGCTCGCAAGCCCCCTCCCGGTTCCAATCCACCCGGTCACACCAATAACGGGCCGTCTCAACCAGAATATCAATGCCATAGCGCTCCAGAAATTCATTATCTCCTGTAGCTCTCACGTAGTGGAATAACGCATAGACTATATCCGCTGTTATATGTATTTCGTGATCAGCGTACTGCCAGTTGGCACATTGCTCTTCCCCGCTTAGCGAGGACTCCCAGGCATACCGCGCTCCCCGGTATCCATATTTCCGTGCATTGCATCTGGCTCCTTCGAGCGTATTGTAGCGGAACAGAAGCAGATTGCGGGCAGCCTGCGGGTTGGTGTGCAGGTAGAAGGGCAGCAGGTTGATCTCTGTATCCCAGAAATACCTGCCGAAATAGGCCTCGCCGGCATAACCTTTGGCACAGATCGCCACCCGTGCATCCTGTTCCGCATTGGAGCGGATCAGATGATACAGAGAAGCGCGGACGCTTACTTGTGCCAGATCATCACCCTTAATGCGGATATCAGCTGCCTGCCACTTGCTCTTCCAGCTGTCAGCATGCCGGTTATACAGCTGGTCACAGCCTAAATCGCGTGCGCGGCTGAGCTGCATTAGCGCCCTGCTGCGGGCTGTTCCCTCCTCCATATCCCGGTCCGTCGTTACCGCAGTCAGCTTGCTTACAGTCAGCCGGTCACCGGTCTGCAAGCTGCATTCCCCGCGGAGCGCAGCCATCACCCGGGTATGTTCTGCCTGCCAGTTCACCGCTTCAGAGGTTTCCAGCGCGGACAGCATGAAGATTTGATTGCCCTCCTCCGTCAGGGTTTCGAGTGACAGGCTGCCCTCTGATTCCGCCGAGGGAACTATCCGGGCAAAATGATTCATTCCATTGGTGCGCACATCAGCCCGGAGGGTGGCTTTCACCTCCAGCCTGCCTTCGCCTGACAGCACCTCAAGCTGTACCCGCTGGACGCAAAGATGGGGATCCGCCATGCTGATGTACCGGTTAAAGGTACAATGAAGCTGCATGCCCTCTGCCGTTTCCCATATAAATGAACGATGAAGGCTTCCATCCCGCAGATCCAGCCAACGTCTGTAACCGCTGATCCGGCAGCGGTCCATATTCAGACACTCGCCTGCCGACCGAAATTCAAGCCCCAGATAATAAGGGAGATTGACAATCTCCTCCTTCAGCAGCGGATGCCGGCCGACAATGCCCGGAATGAAGGTTCCCTGCTTGGACTTGGGATGCCGCGGCTTCTCAAGCGTGACGTTATCGGGAAAGCGCAGATAATCCTCATCCTGGGGCGCATCGCTGCATCCCTCCTCAAAACTTCCACGGACATGCATGTAGCCGTTCCCCTGGGTAAAGAGCCCCTCATAATGCTTATGCAGTCCGGCCTGATACCCGTTTTCTTTCAGGCACCACAGGTTTTCCTCATTCATCTGCAACCCCTCAGTTTCTCCTGTATTTTTCCTTCAGTCACCATCCGGTTCATCATCCCTTGACCGCTCCCGCTGCAAGTCCGGATACAACCTGCTCCTGCAGCAGCATATAAACCAGGATACTCGGAATAATGACGACCATCGTGGCCGCAAACATGACGCCGTAATCACTGGCAAACTGGCTTTTGAAATAATAGAGCGCAAGCGGCAGTGTCCGGCTTTGATTGCCCGTCGTCAGAATTATAGCGAATTGAAATTCATTCCAGCAGAGCAGAAACTGCATCACACCCGCCGTGCCGAAGCCCGGCTTCGATATGGGCAGAATAATTCTGAAGAATGTCTGGATGAAGCTGGCACCATCCAGGTAAGCCGATTCCTCCATTTCCTTGGGAATTGTCAGGAAATAGCTTGATAGAATATAGAGCGAGACCGGCAATCCAAAGCCGGTATACACGATAATAAGTCCAATCAGCTTGTCGTACAGCCCAAGCGCGTTAACCGTCAAGTATAGCGGCTGCAGCATCGCTGCGCCGGGAATCAGCAGAGAAAGGGAGAACGCTCCCATCAGCAGCTTCTTGCCGCGGAATTGAAAGCGCGCCAGGACATAGGCTGCCATTCCGAGCAGAAGCAGGTTCAATACTGTTCCGAAGATCCCCACGATTACACTGTTGACGTAGAACCGGGAAATCGGCGCAATTTTGAAGGCCATGGCGTAATTTGAAAAGCGGAAGCTGCTTGGCCAGCCGAGCGAATTGCTCAAAATCTCGGCATTGGTCTTAAACGAAGCCATCAGCACCCACAGGAACGGACCCAGCGACAACAGGACAATCAGGAGCACAAACCCGTATTTAAGTACAGCCAAACCTTGTTTCAACATTCTCACCCCATCCGCTCCATTCAGTTTTGGGAGCTGCCTATTCTGAACAGATTTCGGCACAGCAGGACAAAGATCAAGCCAAAGCCGATTAGGAAGACGCCCACTGAATTGGAATAACCGAAGTTGTTGTCCATGAGTGCGGTCTTGTAAATATAAATGGGCAAATTCATTGTTTCATTGCCGGGTCCGCCGCCAGTCGTCATCAATATAATATCCATCTTCTGCAGCATGCTTGTTCCGGCCAGAATCACGCAGGTGCCGATAATATTACGCAGCATCGGAATGATGATGTACAGATTGATCTTCAGGTTGCTGGCCCCGTCGATACGCGCCGATTCAAAGAGACTTTCCGGAATGGCTGCGATCTCGGCCAGGATCAGAATGGTGACGACCGCCGCATAGGGCAACCAGGTCATAGTGACAGAGAAGAAGGCTGTTGCATAATCCATGAACCAGTTCTGAGCATAATCCGCATTCCCAAACAAACGGGCAATACTGTTCACCGCACCGAACTCAGGATTGAGCATACACAGAAACAGCATACCCACAGCTGCGCCCGAGATAATGTTGGGAAACATGTAAACCGTGCGTGCAAACTTCCAGTAGAATTCTTTCATACTGAGAATAATTGCGAAAATTGTGCCGGTGGCCACGTGGATTGTGGACTGGAGCACAACCCAAACACCTGTATTCAGAGCACTCTTGCGAAAATCAGAATCGTCAGTAAACAGCTGAATATAGTTAGCGAGACCGGTAAACACCGGTTTTCGTCCGGCCGACCATTCCGTAAAAGACGTACCGAACAGAATGACAAGCGAGACGGCATAGACAATAATAAACAATGCTACAGTCGGCAACAGGAAAAGCGCGATATACCCCCTATTTTTCCTAACCATCCATATAGTCCTCCCCAATCCTCAGCTTACTGTTTATTTATTTTTGGCTGCAATATCCGTCAGTTCCTTGGCAATCTCTTCTGCCGTTGACCGGCTGGAGACCAGCTTGGGATAAAGGTTCTTCCAGGCATCCGTTACGTTCGGATAGACGATGGAGTCAAGTGTTCGATAATGAAGCTGTGTCTTTTGCGCTACCGTTATAGATTCAACAATAATCGGATATTTCTGTTTAAGAGCATCCGAAGGCTGAATCTCATTCGATACCGGCATCACATTTCCATATTCAAGCGCGATGGCCTGTCCCTCAAGCCCCGTCTTGAAACGGATGAATTTCTCAGCGGCTTCGCGGGTTTCCGGCGTTTTGGCTCCGATCATATAGCCAACCTCATAGGTGGAAATCAGGCTGTTATTCGGATACGCTGCAACACCCACTTTTTTATCGAAATCTTTACTGCTTTTAGTCGGATCGCTGAAATCTCCAATCATCCAGGGACCATTGGCAATCATAGCCGCCTTGCTCTGACAGAAGGCGTTGGCTGCATTGGCATATCCGGCGCCAAGCGCATCCTTAGTCGCATACTTCTCCAATATCTCCTTCATCATGGTAAGCGCCTGAATCATTTCGGGCGTATTGAAGTCGGCAGGGTGTAGTGTGTTCATGAACGATTTGCCGTTATCCCCGTTAGTGCCGATCATGGCAGCAAGAATCAGATTCGTCGTCCAGGCATTCTCCCCGGTCATCAGTGCCAGTGGAACAAAGCCAGCAGCCTTCAGCTTCTCGTTGTTGCTCATGAATTCATCCCATGTTTCCGCCGGCTTGATCCCTGCCTGCTCGAACATTTCTTTATTGTAGAAATAACCGATATTCTGCTTCTGATCGCTGATCGACCAGATCTTTCCGTCCCGGGTATTGGAAGCAAGCGCATCTTCTCCGATGGCTGCCTTCCATTCCGGGTCCTTGTCTAAATAATCATTGAAAGGGGTTGCAAGATTACCTTTGATTAAAACGTCATTAATTCCGTCTTTGCCCATGACGACATCCGGAACATCTCCGGAGGCTGCCAGAATTTTAATTTTGTCAACATATGCGGCATCACTTGGTATTTCTTCAACCACAACCTCCACTTCATTACCATACTTGGCATTAAACTGCTTGATCTGTTCTTCCTCCATCTTGGCTGACGCATGCGTGCCGACCCGGAATGTAAGATAAGAAATTTTCACCGGCGCCTTGGCAGCAGGTGCGTCATTTCCCGAGTCTGCTGTTACGGCCGCTCCGCTGTTCTCTGCTGAATTCTCTGATCCGCATGCTGTAATGGACAGAGTCAGCATCAGAGTGCCTGCTAAGGTAAAGCCCGCTTTGTACAAAGATTTTCTCACAATAAATCCCCCTCTAACTAATTGATGGCTTAATGCAGGGCATAACCCTGCGGCCAATTACGGTTGTTTACAGCTCTCATTGTAAAACAAAGAAAAATGCGAATGAATTCGTTTTTCCGTATGATCTTTTATAATATCTTGAGCAAATAAGGCAAGGCAGCGGGATGAATGAAAGGGTTTTCAGATTTCTTTAACTCTTTATCGTTTTCTTTACTATCTGGCCGGAAAAGGCTGTATTTCAGTCTGCTCGGCTATCCGCCACAATGAAATGATTATATAATGGCTGTACTATAGAATCATCAACCAAGGAGCAACCTGCATGCCCAAAGATCAGATCCTGCAGCGGTTCAGCCTTCGCCACATTTCCGGATGTTTCACCAGCATTCCGGTAAGGAATAAAATTGTAATCATCATCTTTCTGCTGATTCTTCTGCCGATGACATTCGCCGGCTGCTATTTCTATTGGAACATTTCCCAGATTCTAACGAGAAATGCCAATGATAATCTGTCCCTTCTGATCCGCCAGACCAACGATAATATTGAGAAGTCCTTCCAAATTATTGATAATACCTCCCTGCATTTCCTCTCCAATAAAATGTTAAGAAACTGGTTAATCGACGATGTGTCTCTGAGCGATGACTTCTACAAGAAATTCGTCAATAAAAGTGAAATGGAAGAGGATTTGAAGTACAGCCTTATGTTCAACAATGCTTGGAATATCAGCCTGCTATCAACGGCCTATGTATTTTTTGATACCGACAACTATGTATCCGTTCTAAAGTCACCGCCAAATATTGAGCAAATTAATATGAACAATCTCGCTGTCTATCAATCGGTTAATGGCAGAATGGTTCGCGGCAAGGAAATTCTTACGCCAAGCCTCGGCGACCCCACCCTCTATTTCATACGGGTGATGTCCAATATCAACCTTCCCGAGCAGCGCCTTGTGCTGATCTTCGGCACGAATGAAGCAGATTTGGCAGAAGAATATTCCGGGCTGCTCGCCTTCCCGGGCGCTATGGCCTACATTATTGATAACCGGGGAGTCATCTATTCCAGTGCCCATAAGCAGGAGCTGGGTTCCATCGTTTCTCCTGACGTGTTGGAGCTGAAAGATAATACAGAAGTAAGTGAAGTGAAGCTAAACCAGGAGATCTACCTGGCAGCTTCCCGTAGCATCGGCACCACAGGGCTTACCTTTATTGCAGGCATTCCCAAGAAGCAGGTACTCGCCAAATTGTCCGGGAGCATGCGCAATTATATTTGGATTATCGCGCTGATTGCTTTCGTATCGCTTGCAGCAGGCGTTCTGCTGTCTCTTCGCTTTACCCGGGTCGTCCGTGATCTGCTGCGGAGTATCCGAAAGGTAAAGAAAGGGGATTACAACACAAAGATGCCGGCCTACAAAGATGTGGAGCTCAATCAGTTGAGTACCACCTTCAACAACATGACGGACGAAATCAATTATCTCATCAAGGAAGTGTATGAGAAGCATTTGCTGGTCAAGGAGTCAGAGATCAAATTCCTGCAGGCTCAGATGAATCCTCATTTTCTGTTCAATACGTTAATTACCATCGGCTACAAAGCGAAATTATCCAAAGATGAGACCGTTTACAAAATGGTAACCTCCCTTACAGAACTGCTTCAGGCAAGTATTAATTCGAACAGTCTGGCCAAAATCCCGATTCGTCAGGAACTGGACTTCATCAGATTTTATCTTTATCTGCAAAAAGAAAGGTTTGAGGACAAACTGGAGTATTCGGTCCAGATCGAGGATGATGCCATATTGGATCTGCTGCTTCCCAAGCTGAGTGTTGAACCCCTGGTGGAAAATGCCGTGGTTCACGGTGTAGAAAAAAAGCTGGGCAAGGGAATCATCCACATCCGCATTTACCGCCGGAACGATTCAGTCTATTTTGAGATCACGGATAATGGCAGCGGATTTGAGCATGTGCCCCGGAATTGGAGTAATTTCGAAAGCCTCACCATGCGCAAACAAGGCCACAACAATATTGGCCTGATTAACACGCATAAACGGGTTATGCTGATCTACGGCGAGCCTTATGGAATTAATGTCGAGAGCGAACTTGGGGCAGGAGCCAAAGTCACCCTGCACATACCGGCAGATCAGGGGGAACTATAACATGTATAAGGTCATGATTGTTGATGATGAGCCTGTTATCAAAAAAGGGCTGAAGTGCTTTATTGATTGGGATGTTCTTCAATGCGAGGTCATTTGTGAGGCATCCAACGGGATGGAAGCCGCAGAGCTGCTGGGCTATTATGATATCGATATTATTGTAACGGATATCCGTATGCCAGGGATGGATGGTCTTGCTTTATCGGATTATGTGCACCAACACTTTCCGCAGATTAAGGTTATTATTCTTACTGCCTTCGCAGACTTCTCCTATGCCCAAACGGCCATTCAATATGAGGTAGTCGATTTTGTAGTCAAGACCAATCCCACTGAGCAGATTCCTAGGGCCATTGAAAAGGCCACGCGGCTGCTGGAAAAGGACCGGGAGCAGAAGCAGAAGGTTAGGCAGCTGGAGAGCAAGCTCAACGACAATCTGTCCGAAATCAGTGAAAAATTTCTGAAGGAGGCCGTCGACGGCTTGATCAGCGACGAAGCCGGTTTAATCAGCCGCTCAAGCGAGCTGGGCCTGCAATTAGAGAACTATTTCGCGGTCTATATGGAGGTTAAGGAGATGGCGGGGGCAGGCCCCTATGCCTATGCCGGTGCCCCGGCGAATGACCATTACCGGTTCCTGGCCTCCATCCGCCAATTCCTTGCACTGGCCTTCGGGGAACAACCTTCTTATATTATGGCCATGGAAAAAAACACCCTGCTGGCTATTGTCTCCATGAGCGGCGGCAATGCAGCAGTCTCCACACAAGCCCTGCTCACGATTAGCAATGAAATCCTTGCCATGGCGGAGAACTTCAGGCAATGCCATGTCAATATCGGCATCAGCTTGATACACCGGGATGTGCTGACGCTGTCAAGGGCTTACCTTGAGGCCAAAGAGGCGCTGCAAGGCAGCTTTTATAACGATAATTATGTGGCTGTTTATATGCCTCATTCGAACCAGATAGTTACTCCCGGAGCTCCTCCCCATCACGCTGCTGAGCAAATTGTCGGATATCTGCAGCAAGGACAAAGCGATCAGGCAATCCAGCGGCTGGATCAGCTGCTGGAGAGTTACAGAAGCATTAAAGAGCCTATCGGGAATGTAAAGGTAGCCTGTCTGCTTATCGGTTCCTACTGTTTCCGTCTGCTGAGCACCAGTCAGCCCTTCGCGCCGGAGATGGATGAAAGTCAATCCGCAGTGTATAAGCAAATCCAGGAGAGCAAGAGCATTCAGCTGTTGGCAGATATCCTCAAGCGCCTGATCCGAAGCTGCTCAAAGGCAATGGCGCTGAATGACAGACAGCCCAATTACATCGTTATCGAATGCCAGAAATATATAAGGGAGCATTACAACCAGAACCTGAATCTGCAGATTATTGCCGACCATATCCACATTAACAGCAGCTACCTCAGCCGCCTGTACAAAAAAGTTACCGGTGAGTCCATCATCGACGTGATCAACAAGTACCGGATTGAAATGGCCAAGAAACTACTCAGGAATCCGGCGAGTAAAGTATTTGAAGTTGCGGAAGCAGTCGGTATTGAGACCCCTGCTTATTTCACCCATGTGTTCTCCAAATACACAGGAATGAGTCCCAAGGAATACAAGCTGAATTATTCACAGACCGAATTGGGATAAAAGGTGTAGCTTGTAGCGTCCATGAAACTCAAGCGCTGTCCCTGCAGAAATTCCATGGAACAGCTCCAGGAAATTGTTTATTTCCTAAGCTAAAATACAGACTATCCCCGAAAGGATAGTCTGCTTTGGCAGCTCACTTGGATTAATTTTTGGGGAGCGGGTCTGGATGCGCCGATTCTGCAGGTTTAGCCACCCAGTCATCAGCCTCCGGTTCGATATCGACGCCATTCTCCATCTTTTTGCGCTCGGCGAGAGAATCACCGTCTTTGTTTTCTTTATTGCGGAGATCCGCTTCGTTTTGCGTGTGATCTGACATGTGAATTCCTCCTAGACTTTTTTGGGCCACATAGTTATAGTTACCCGTTGACCTGGTTTGCAAACATTTTGCAGGATAATCCTGAATTATTGCACATCGGCTATTCGTAATATACCCGGAAGACAATGTCCTGCTCATAATTCCCGAATCCGCGGCCAAACAGGGTTAAACCGCCCCGCCTTCGGGTGGTGTCCTCCGCAGTAAGCCGGAAGATCCAGTGATCCTGCTCCCAACCCGCATCTTCAATAGTGACCGCAGAGATCTGCTGTCCGTCCACATATGTACCGCCTTTATTAATCCTTAGGACCTTGAGCAGCCCATATTGGTTGACATCCGAGTTCCACCAAGCCGGAGTAAGGCGTCCTCTCATTACCCCGAAGTCACCGGGACTGGTCCATTTCCCCAGCTCCATACCATTCAAGGTAAAGCTGATGTCCGAAGGCCATTTCTCGTTCACATGCGGTGCCTCTGAGCCGATTTCCATAGAGATCTCGATTTCCTGAACCGTCTGGTCCATAAAAAGATAGTTAGGAACCTTGTACTCGGCGTAACCTTTGGCAAACCATAAAATCCCCGCATCTACCCGTTCCGGATCTAGAAAATAACGCGGATCATCATAATACCCGATCAGCTTTTCCGTTGTGGCAATACCGCAGGTCGGCGAAGCTTGCAGATCGGTATAATGTCCGACAGGCACCGACACCTCGACCACTTTTCTGGCGATCCCCTTTGAACCCGACAGCTTAATCTGCAGGAAATTGGCTGACAGTGAACAGAACTTGTAGGTCCCTCCGTCGATTCGCTTCATTTGCGAGCTTACAATTCCTGCCTTTTGGAGCTTGGCGACATGGGAGCTCACGATTGCACTACTGAGATAAAGTCTGGCTGCCAGCTCTTTAATATGCATTTCCTGCGTGCCAAGCAGTTCAATAATCCGCAGTCTGACCTCACTGGCCAGCGCTTCATAGACCTTAAGGGATTCTGAATCCGTTGTTAAATACATATCCCATCCTCCATTATCCGTAATTGAATTAACATTTTTATTAATCCTTAATATTTATATTGCTTAGTATAGCTTGATATACGTATTATGTAATCAGTTATTACTTCAACGGATTAATATAATCATTAATCCTAAACAAAGGAGCAGGAAATTCATGACGATACAATCCTCGATGATTGTCGATAAGGATTTTAAGCTGGCTGAGGTGGACCCGCGGGTCTACGGTTCTTTCATTGAACATCTGGGACGGGCTGTCTATGGCGGTATTTACGAACCAGGACATCCAACAGCAGATGAGAACGGCTTCCGCGGAGATGCCCTGCAGGCCATCCGCACGCTCAATGTCCCGATTATCCGTTATCCCGGCGGAAACTTCGTCTCAGGCTACAACTGGGAAGATGGAGTTGGTCCCAAGGCTGAGCGTAAGCGCTCTCTTGAACTCGCCTGGTGGACGACCGAAACCAATCAAATGGGTACTAATGAATTTGCAGAGTGGGCTAAGCTGGCAGGTTCCGAAGTTATGATGGCCGTCAATCTCGGTACCCGCGGGATCGATGCGGCCAGAAATCTGGTCGAGTATTGCAACCATCCCTCCGGCTCTTACTGGAGTGATCTGCGGATCTCCCACGGTTATGCAGCCCCGCATGCCTTTAAAACCTGGTGTCTCGGCAATGAAATGGATGGTCCATGGCAGATCGGGGCCAAGACGGCAGTTGAATACGGGCGCCTTGCCAATGAAACAGCCAAAGCCATGCGCTGGGTGGATCCTTCGCTTGAGCTTGTCGCCTGCGGCAGCTCAGGCAGCGGGATGAACACCTTCGCCGAGTGGGAAGCTACTGTGCTGGATCTCACCTACGATAATGTGGATTTCTTGTCTTTGCATACCTATTACAATAACAATGAAGATGATACCCCCAATTTCCTGGCCCGCTCCCTGGATATGGACCAGTTTATCGACAGTGTAGCCGCTGTATGCGATTATATCAAGGCCAAGAAAAAGAGCAGGAAAAAGATTTATCTCTCCATGGATGAATGGAATGTGTGGAAGTCCCAGGGTTCAAGCCGCGCCGAGCAGCATTGGCAGGTCGCCCCGCCGGAATTCGAGGATGTGTACACGCTGGAGGATGCGCTTGTTGTGGGTTGCTGTCTAATCTCTCTGCTGAAGCACGCGGACCGGGTGAAGATGGCCTGCATTGCCCAGCTTATTAATGTCATTGCACCCATTATGACCGAAAACGGCGGCCCGCTCTGGCTGCAGACCACGTACTATCCTTATATGCATGCTTCCGTCTATGGCCGCGGGACCGTTTTGCACCCGCTCATTTCCAGTCCGAAATATGATTCCAAGGATTTCACCGATGTTCCCTATCTGGAAGCAATCAGTGTGTACAACGAAGAGCTGAACGAGGTAACTGTGTTTGCCGTTAACCGCCATCTGGCAGAAGGCTTGGAGCTAGCTGTGGACCTGCGCAGCTTCGGGGCTGTTACCGTGCTCCAGCATACCGTACTGGAACATGAGGATATTCATGCAACGAACACCCGAAGCAACCCCGGGACGGTCCTGCCGCATGACCGCGGCACTGCCACAGCAGACGGCGGACGCGTAAGCGCCCTGCTTCCCAAGGCTTCCTGGAATGTGATCCGGCTGCAGGTGAACGGCTAGTCCAGAGGTATTAATGATACATGATCCAGGCCACGAGCGGTCCGATAATGGAGCCGACGATAGCGCACACCGTCATCGCTACGGAACTCATGGAGACGGACTGTTCGCCATATTCCAAGGCTTTTGCCGTACCAAGTGCATGTGAAGCCGTGCCCAGACCGATCCCGATGCCGGACTCGCCCCGGATGCGGAACAGCTTGATGATGTAAGGACCGCCGATGGCTCCGGTGAATCCGGCAATCATCACAAATACGGAAGTCAACGAGGAATCTCCGCCCAGATTGCTGGAGATTTGAATCGCTACAGCAGTCGTAATCGATTTCGGCAGGACTGAAAGAACATATAATTTGGAAAACCCCATTCCTGCCGCCATCAGCAGGCCGCTGAACATCCCGACCAGAAGTCCGGTTACCGTACCCCCAAGCACTGCGGGAAGGTTCTGCCACAACACATGACGCTGTTTGTACAACGGGTAAGCGAGAGAAACAACTGCAGGTCCAAGCAGCTTGTTGATCCACTCGCCGCCGATCATATAAGTGTCGTAGGAAATATGAAAGCCCATCAGCAGCACAACCACTGTAAAGGTTGCCGTCAGGGCCGGTAGAAGTACGGGGAAACGATAACGTTTGTAAAGCATGGACATCAGGAGATAAATTCCCACATTAAGCAGGATAAAGCCAACTGCGAGCAAAAATCTCATGCTTCCTTCCCCTTCTCTCTAAGGCTTCCGGCGCGGTAGCTGTTTCTGCGTCTGGCGCTGCGGCCGGTGAACCACTGGCTGGAATGGGCCGTTACGACCATGGTCAGCACACTGCTCACCACGAGAATGGCAATCAGCAGGAGTCCTCTGCCGCTGAAAATATCGAGGTGGTTCATAATCCCGGCAGTCGCCGGAATGAAGAACATCGGAAGATAGGCCAGAATAAAGGAGGAGCCATTCTCAATCAGCTTGAGCGGCACGATTTTGCAGAGCAGCAATATAAACAGAAGCAGAAGCCCGACAATACTGCCCGGAACCGGGAGATGCAACAGCTTTTGCAGATAGTCTCCGGCCAGATAGAACGCGTACAATATTCCGACCTCGGCAATAATGCGGATGATTTTCATGATGCAGGAATCCCTTCAGTCTTAAAATGAATATCCTATGTAAAAATACTGACTATATTAGAGTAGCAGAACTTTCAGTAAATTTTCAATTATTTTTCGAAGCTTCTATGTATTTTCATGAGTGTAGATCAAAATAAATCCTTATATCCTAAAAAGAAACCTCTCCAGAGCGGGATCGTGTTCTCACACTGCCGCTCACATGGAGAGGTTTTTTCTATTTACATTACACCTCTTTACATTACACCCACTGAATCACTTGCCCGGCAGTTTGCCGAGTTTTCCCGCGCGGCTCATTGATCCGGTAACCAAAGGCCACCATACAGGATATCCCAAAATGCTCAGGGTCCATAATACCTTCAGCAGCCAGTACCTCTTCAAGCTTCGCCTTGTCGAAGCCTTCTATCGGGCAGGAATCGATGCCGATCATCGCTGCGGCGGTCATCATATTGCCGAGAGCCAAATACGTCTGGCGGGCCCCCCACTCGAACATGGCCCGTTCATTGTCTTTCAGCCCAAAGTCGACTTTCAAGAAAGTATCGTAAGTCTGCTGCTTACCTTCAGCAGCTTCGGGCGGCAGGTTCTGCACCTGCTCCATCATACGCCGGATATGATCCGATCCGGCGGCCATATCGCCGGGTTGTCTGGACAAGATCAGCACAAAATGGCTGGCGGTTGGCAATTGTCCTTGGGCCCCCCAGGCAAAGGGGCGCAGCTTCTCGCGGATTTCCGGGTTCTGCACCACAACAAACCGCCAGGGCTCAAACCCGAAGGAGCTTGGAGACAACCGTCCCGTCTCTAGAATAAACTGAAAATCATCTTCGCTGATTTTCCGGCTGCTGTCAAACACTTTCGTCGCATGTCTGAATTCAAAGGCGGATAGGATTTCATGCTTGGCTGCTGCTATCGCACTGGCTTCCATTTTACATACTCCCTTTCTATAACTGGACAAGTTAAGTTTGACTGATTATGGCTTACAAGCATAATATTAAAGTATATATAATGGAATTTATAGTACGCACATTTTTGTTATGTAGTATACAAATTGATACTATAGGAGTGATCCCCGGATGCGAGATCGAAAAGGCGGATTTGGCCAATGCCCGGACGGCAACGAAACAGCGTGCCCCGTAGAATTTACGCTCGACGTTATTGGCGGCAAATGGAAGGGTGTGCTTCTATACCATTTAATGGACGACAAGAAACGGTTCAATGAATTCCGCCGTATCTGTCCCGGCATTACCCAGCGGATGCTGACCTTGCAGCTCCGCGAGCTGGAGGAAGACGGAGTGGTGCACCGCGAGGTCTACCATCAAGTGCCGCCAAAGGTCGAGTATTCCCTGACTGAATTCGGCCGGACACTGATCCCGATCATTATGCTGATGAGGGATTGGGGCGAGGAATACAAAATAAAACAGCTTTCCAAAGAAAGCTGCCCTAGTTGATTCAGAATTAGGGGTGCAGGCTTGATGCTGCACCTTTTTTTGTATGAACTGCTTTATTTATCCCCGTTGAAGAAAACCTCTGACTTCTCCCGGTGTTCATCCGTTACCTGTCCGGCGATTGCCCGAATGCCTGCCGCAATAATAGCTGCGTCATCTGTCAGTCCCAGACCGAGCAAGGCATCAGGAATAGCATCAATCGGAGAGATGAAATAGGCTAATGCTCCGAAGGCAATACCTTTTGCCCACAATGGAGTTTTGGCGTCAATGGCGCAATAGTACATCGCAATCGCATCTTTGGTAAAAGGAATTTTGCCGGCGAATTTTCTGGTTTTGCTCCAGAAGCTCTTCTGCACCAGCCTCTCATTCTCTTTGCTGTATTTGAAATGGTCCGCTACGAGTTCTGCGGGAAGCTTGTTTCCGTCCTTTTCCATTAGCGATCCCTCCTGTAATTGTAGACTAATCCTGGGCTGCCCCCAAATGCCGCTGAAAAAATATCGCCTTCTGACGGTTATGGAACTCGCCGACCTCATGTCCGGAGAATGGGTAATCCCAAATTTCTTTGGGCGCCGTAATGCGGTTATACGCAGCATAGATCGTTTCCGGCATACATACCGTGTCCTTCCAGCCGACAGACATCATTACAGGTGCAGTAAAGCGGTGCGCCAGATTCACAATATCGAAATAGGCAAGATTATGCAGAATGCGTTCCAGATGCTCCGGGTATCGCCTGATATAATCGGCGATCTCTGTCAAAGAGCTGGTTGAATTCAGCACCCCGAAATCCAACCGGCAAAGATTCGGAATGTCGGCAGCGACCGCAGCGACACGCGGGTTCAGCGCGCCTGCCAGCAGGGAAAGCCCGCCTCCCTGGCTGCCGCCGGTAACAGCGATGCGTGAGGGATCTATGCCGGGCAGCTGCGCGGCGGTATCCACGGCCCGGACGGCATCCATCGCCGCAGCCATGTAGTAGGAGTGCTCCTTCTCCAGGATCCCCTGGGTGATCCAGCCTTTGGCAACACCGCTGCTCTGGGGCAGCAGGTTTCCCGTCTCACCCAGCTGGCCCCGCACATCTACAGCCAGAACAGCATAGCCGAGAAGCACCCATGAGGCATAACGTTCCGGGTATCCCCGGTCCCCGGTATAACCCGGAAATGTAACGATACAGGGCAGCGCCTGCCGGGCTTCTGCATTCCAGGACGGCTGAATATGCCAGGCATGCACCGTGGTTTCATCAAATCCCTTGAAGCTGACTTTGTTAACCTCCATGCCCGGATAGGGAGTTTCTTCGGGAACAGTGGTAATGTGCAGCGGCTTCTGTTCATATTCCGCAAGGATTCCATCCCAGTAATTGTCGGCTGACTGTGCATCAAGTGTCGGTTCAGGACGGCAGTTTTCCAGTTCCTGCTTACGCAGTTCAATAGTATTCATAGCATAATCTCCTAGTCGTAGTCTTTGTTATTGCAAGTTCTTGTAAGCGTTATTAATATTAATAGTAATAATAATATAAATCCAGAGAATTCAAAAGGAGATGTTCATCATTCGATACGGAACTTTGGCGCATTCAGCAGGTTGTCTGCCGCTCCAGACCTTAACCTCCACACTGCAGGCCCACAATATCAGCTTCGTGCAGCTCGCTCTGTCCAAGGCAATACAGGATATCGACACTTCCCCCGGCAAACTGAGTCCCGGCTTGGCCAATTATATCGGCGAGCAATTCGACAAGGCAGGAATCCGTATCGGTGTTCTCGGCTGCTACATCAACCCCGTTCATCCGGACCCGGTGGTCCGCAGGGCAGAAATCGACCGTTTCAAGGAACACTTGCAGTTTGCCAGACAGTTCGGCGCACCGATGGTAGCTACAGAAACCGGGGACCTGCATACGTTTAAAGAGATAGAGCCTTACCGTTACGAGGAGATCGGTTGGGAAACGCTGCGGACTACGGTGGAAGAATTGGCCGAGGAAGCGGAGAAATGGGGCGTATTTCTGGGGATCGAAGGCGTCAGTACCCACACCTTATCCACCCCGCAAAAAATGCGCCGCCTATTGGATGAGGTGCCTTCCAGCTCCATAGGCGTCGTGTTCGACCCCTGCAATTGGATCGGTTACGAGGTGTCCCGGCAGGATGAAATTGTGGACAGCGCCTTCAGTCTGCTGGGTGACCGGATGATCCTGGCCCACTTGAAGGATATCTACCGCGAAGGGAACCATGTCCGTCACGGAAAAGCGGGCCAGGGGCTGTTCCACACTGCTGAATTCCTGCAAAAGCTTCAGACCTTCAAGCCTATGATTGATGTCTCCCTGGAGGAAATCACTCTACCTGAAATTCGGGAAACAGTTGCCCTGCTGACCGCTCTCGGGAATTGATTAATTGTAAAGCTTCCAGTTCAAAAGATGCGCGTCTTCCTCCTGCAGCCGCGAGCTTCCGGACAACGGACCAGCTCTCGGCTCTTCACTCATCCTCATTTTGATTAATGACCGGATACCCGGTACTTTTCCTGCCCTTCTGAATAAAATAGTATACAACAAGCATCGCTGCTGATGCTGGATTCTCCAGAAGGGAGGCGATCATCGATGAGGTTCACATTCCCCATTCTCACCTTATGCCATGGCGGGGCACAACGGATGCTGGTGGAGCTTACCAACGGTCTGACAGCTTTGGGCCACCAGGTTGTGATTCTCATGCCGCTGGAGGGGGACATCTCCTATGAGATCCACTCCACCCTGCTCCGCACCGACCACACGGTGCTGCGTGAAACTGACTTTCCCGCCAGCGATGTCATTGTTTCCAATTTCTATACCACTGTGCCTGTGGCCGAAGCCGCCAGCAAGAATGGAAAGGGAATTCATGTACGCCTGTCCTTATGTTACGAGCCGCTTTTTTTGCCGGAAAATCATGTATCCTTTCCCAGTTATCATACCACCGGCAAGCTGATCGTTCTATCACAGTGGCAGAAGGAATTGATTGAATTAAATCATGGGATTTCAGGAAGTATTGTGCCTGTCGGCATCAGCTCCTCCTTTAATAATATGCGTATCCGCCACAAACTGCAGGAGCCGCTGAACATTACCGCTATTCTGCGCAAGGTTGAGAACGGCTTCTCCTGGCATCGCGAACAGGATTATCTGGTACAGCAGCTGGATATCGTCAAACAGAATCTTCCCGGTGTAAACATCAACTTCATCAGTCCGCCGGATGAATTCTATACCTCGGATTCCCTGCAGCAGATGAAGGCCAGCGGCAAATACCGCTTCTTCACACCTCAGAATGATGAAGAGCTCTGCTATCACTACAATGGTGCGGATATTTTTGTCAGCTCCAGCATTTTCGATACCGGGTCCCTTCCGGGACTGGAAGCTATGCGCTGCGGAGCGGCGCTCGTCTCCGTGTACTCCGGCGGCAATCTGGAATATGCACGCCATGAAGAGAATTGTCTGCTCTCCTTCCGGCACGAGAACCGGCTCGCCGAGGATGTTATCCGCCTGAGCCAGGATCATCTGCTCAGAGCCCGGTTAGCCATGCAGGGAGAAAATGATTCTGTCGGCTGGACCTGGGAGAACAGCGTCAGAATCATGGAACAGAGTATCAAAAATTTCCTCCAAGGCACACCTGTTGACAATCAGCCCAAGTCCGCACTGGTGCGTAGGATGAACAGCTTTAGGGCAGGCAGGTAATAACGATTTCCTCAAAAGCAAAACAGCAGCGCAGCTGCCCGATTGTGGCGTTGAGCTGCTGTTTATGCTGTTGCGGCTTACATACATATGTTCAATTCCCGAAAATAACATCCTGTTTTCCAAGCCGCGTGTCGTTCCATACAGCTCCCAGTGTATCCGGGAAGATCGTTGCCGCTGTAATGTAATCACCGATTAGCGGAACGGGTGTAGGTGAATTCCCGTTCGGATTTGTGGACACATCCGTTACTCGCCGGTTCACAAAGGACAAGCCGCTGTTGATGGATTCCGCCACAAAGACATCCAGCAGGAAACCATCCAGACGGTTCGTATAATAAATTACCCGCACTGTTCCGTTGGAAGGTGACACCGTAATCGATGGTGAAAAATTCTGCGAGCCTGGCGGTGCGCCCGTAATGTTGACCGGCTGGGACCAGAGTAAGCCATCTTGCGACCGCGAGAAAAAGATGTCTGCATACCCCAGCCGGAAATCATTCCAGACCGCATACACAAACCCGCCAAAGGGTCCGGCTGAGATATCCGTCCCGAGGCTGAGATTCGTCTGCACTCGGAAAGCATAATTCGGTACGGGCAGCGGACTTGGCACAGGCACTGTATTGGCAATAAATGTAGCTCCACGGGTAACCGGAGGATTAAAGGTGACTCCGCCATCCAGTGAAACCCGGATATAGGCATATTTAGGTCCCGCCCCAAGCTGAATATAACCGACGTATACCTCACCGGCGAGTCCGACTGCCAGAGCAGCACGCTCAAGCCTCCCTCTCGGATCTGATATACGCTGCGGAGGTTCCCAGCTAACTCCCTGATCCAAGGAACGTTGAAAGAAGATCGCAGAGTTCAATGCTAGATCATAAAGCGGCGTGTAGCCTACATAGGCATTTCCCAGGTACGGACTGGAGGGTGAGCGGTCCACGGCAAGAAATGGCTCATCATTGTGGATATAGAGACCAAAACCCCGCCGGACAATAACAGGGGGGTTAAAGGTCGCGCCGTTGTCGAAAGAGGTATAGGTCGCAATGGTACCGTCATGGAACTCATTAAAAAAATGAACGGCAACAATAAAGGTATTCGGAAACGTATAGTCTATGGTGGGTGCTTCAGCACTCACATACCCCGGAGCCTGCGGCAGAATAGTAGCTGACCATGTCTGCCCCCCGTCAATAGACCTGTAGAATCCGGTCAAAGCTGTACCTGTGCTGTCATCCACCGCCACCGCGCACAGAATATTCGGACTCAACGTATTGACTGCGATGGAAGGTTCAATATGATTGCCCGGAAGCCCGGCGGTAACATTGACATTCACCAATTCGTATCACCCCATTTTTAAGTAGAGATAATTGTTAAGCGGTCAATGTATGTAAGCTCCGGCTGCAGAATGTTTTCCAGGACATTCCCTGCAGCGTCCAAAGCAAACACATTCACGATAGTATTAACAGCACTATAGAAATTGATCTGGGCTTCATAATAATCAGCGAGATTCACAGAAAAGGTCTGAACGACTAACTGCTGGGGATTGACCTGAAATAAGGCCTCGCCCACCGGGACGCGGGTAAAATTGCTGCCCCGGAAATGAAAAATTTGGTAATTGATGTTAATTGAGGATACAATCGAATCATTCAGGCACGAAATCTGTATTCGGTCGATATGGTTGAGTCCGGCCGGCGGGTTGTAAACCGCCCCCGTTGTAAAGGGCATATTTTCTGAACTCCTTTCCGTCTGCTGCAAGCAGAGAGTTTCCCGCAGGACAACGCACAGCCCCTCCTTCGTAATCAGGAATAATACAATTCCATTCATGTGTATGTGGATATTATTTGTCCAATGAGAGAAAACTTTGCCCAACCGGTGAGTAAACGGAAATTAATAATAACGGTCTGGAGTATAAAAAAACTGCCAGGAGCATGATTACTCCGGCAGCCTCCAAAAGTTAAAGTATAGAAAGCCCCGAGAATAAAAGCGGCCCGATAATAACCGGCGGGTTCACCGTACCGATTGAAGAAGCGGTTAAAGCATATCCATAATATCCGGCAGAGATTCCGCTATCTGCAAAAGAGAAATGAACGGCTTCAAAGTCGTTTACTGCCAGCCCGCTGGATCGAATGGTGAAAACCTGCACCGCATTGCGCGAGATTGTAAAAATAATGTCGGAGCTGTTTGGTCCACTGCTTTGAAGGCCGATGGTGGCTTGAAGCAAAACTGAGCCGTTAGCGCCTACAGATAAACCGAATTGTCCCAGAACAGTGCTGTTAGGCAAGCTGTTTACGGGCAATGATGCGGACTGGCTGAAGCTCGCCGGGATGCTTTTTCCGAAATCAATGAGTTGTGTCATGGCGTCACACCAACGATAGTCCTGAGAAATCTACAGGACCTACCAGATTTGCAGAATTAAGCGCAGCATTGTTAACAATCGAGACAGTCAGTGTATAGGCAAAATATCCGGCAGGCACATTGGCATCCACAAAGGAGAAACTGATCGGGTCAAACTGTCCGGCGTTCAGTGCACTTGCCCGAATTGTGAAAATAGCGGCTGCCCCGCGCAAAATCGTGAACAGCAGGTCCGGACTTCCGAGTGTATTTTCAACGCCAACCGAAGCATTAAGCAGGACACTGCCTCCCTGCGCTGTCGCGAGTCCAAACTGGGTCAGTGTATTGCTTGAAGGAGCACCAAGGATCGGCACGGAAATCGACTGGCTGAAGCTGGATATTGAGCTTTTACTGAAATCAACAACCTGGGTCATTACAAAACGCCTCCTTGTCACAAATTTAACTCTATATAGGATATGGCATTATTAAAGAAGTGACTGGACCTCTTCAGCCCCTAAATCCATGACATATATACATAGGCAATCCTTGGACGAATGGATTACACTAAGATTAAATACAATATAGCTATCGGAGGTGAGGCTAGTCATATGAACGTATCGGACAAACAAACTGCCGTGCCTGAGTTTAAATATATGGTGAGCGGCGATTCCATCTCCAAAGGGGTGGTCTATGATGAAGCGAGAAGCAAATATGTCATTCTGGAAGAAAATTACGTGTCGCTGCTTCAGGGCAATCTGAAGGGCGCGCTGCGCAATACGGCCAGATTCGGCAACACACTGCTCAAGGGCTTCGGCAATCTGAAACGGGATGTGCTGAAGGAGAAACCGGATGTGGTACTGATCGAATACGGGGGAAATGACTGCGACTTTCATTGGGAGGAAATTATGAATAACCCTGAGGCAGAGCATAACCCCAAGACCGATTTTACGGCATTCGAAAAAATGCTGCTGGATATGATTGATTTCCTGAAGAGCCAGGGGATTATGCCTATTCTGATGAGTCTCCCTCCGCTGGATGCGGACAGCTATTTCAAATGGGTCAGCGGAAACAACCCGGCGTCGGAAGTGAATATTCTGAAATGGCTCGGCAGCATCACTAAAATCTACTGGTGGCAGGAAAGATACAATTCCACGATAATCAAGGTCGCCGAGAGCACCCGAACCAAAATTATTGATGTCCGGGGCGCTTTTCTCCAGCAGCCGGATTTCACCAAGTTCATCTGCCGGGACGGAATTCATCCCAATAAAGAAGGACACCGCATCATCTTTGATAAGGTGCTGGATTTCATCCGAAGCAGTGAACCCCAGCTGCTGGTGGACAGCACCGGACAGGCTGCACACAGTCATTAAAGTCTAAAAGGCCTGCTGCATAGGATAGATGCAGCGGGCCTTTTGCCGCCTCTTCAGGGATTATGGGCTGGAAACTACCGCAGGCAGCTGGCGGAACAGATGGTTCTGTCTCCTGCATTCAGAAAATGCTGTTCCAGTAAACTGGCTTATTAGGTTTGCTGTGTCTACCGGACTCAGGAGCCGCAATCTTACCAGGAACGTGCTGTATTCCTTGCCGGCGGACTGCATAGCCGTTATTCTCGCCAAAAGGCGGCTATTTATCGCCAAATGTAGAGCATAACGTCCATGAGGTCCGATTCCCCGCTGAATGATGCTTTTTATCCGAAATAGCTGCATTGGAGTCCGGATGCAGCCGCAAAGTGCAAGCAGGTCTGCTCAAAAGCCCCTTATTCAAAGGGCATAGCGGCCAAGGAGCTGGGCGGGCAACACGTTATTCCGCTTCCTTCTCGGCAGCTTCCCGTGAATACAGCTCTACATAATTGTCTCCGAGCACATTTTTGAAATAATTGCGGTTGTAGAGCATACTGGGATGGACGGGATGATAAAGCAAAGCGGCTTCATTGAATAGATTAGCTTTCTCGCGCTGGCCCAGCCGGTCATAACATAAAGCAAGCTGAAGATTCGGTACCCAGGTGGCAAACGCCTCGTTCTTCACACCCATAGAATCATTATTCCGCGGGAGTTTAATCGCAAGCTCATACCAGTAGACAGCCGGGAGCAGCTGGCCTTTCTCTACATGCCAGGCACCTAGCCGGCAGCAAAACTCCGCCCGGGGGGTATCATACTGCAGCGTGCGGCATAACGACTGGAAGGCTCCCTCCCTGTCTCCCAGCCGCTCCCGGCATTCAGCCAGCCTAAGACAGGCCTGGTAATTATCTTCAACCCAGCCCAAACCTCCGTCGAGGAACAGCTCATAATAGCGGCAGGCTTCCTCATAAATTCCATGGTCGCGCAGCTCGTTGGCATAATAATACTGGTCGCGCGGCGAGAATACCTCACCCTCCGCGACACGTTTCTGATAAATCCGCAAATTGCGGTCCGTGTATACTTTGTCTTTTTCATGAGTGATGCAGACATCACTGCTGTAAGCGGGCCCGTAGACCTCCAGATACTCGTGCACCGGACCTATCCACTTGAAATTGCAGCTTCTGCGGACCAGCCGGTTGCGGCGCAAAGAGGTGACGACTCTCCCCTCTTCGTCAAAAGCCAGATTGTACTGCATGTTCACACTGTCCACACCGTCTGGCAAGCTGTGCTTCAGCTCCCTGAACCGTGCATGATCCACGTCCTTCAGGTAGTCATCGGCATCCAGCCAGAAGATATATTGCTTGGTAGCTTTGCTGAAAGCAAAATTGCGGGCGGCTGAGAAATCATCAATCCAGGTAAAATCATAAATAACCGCCCCAAAGGACAATGCGATCTCTTTGGTGTTGTCCGTTGACCCGGTATCCACAATGATGATTTCATCAGCAATCGCCCCTACCGAAGACAGGCAGCGGGGCAGGCTATTCTCCTCGTTGCGGACAATCATGCATAAGCTGATTTCTATCATGGTACCCTCCTCAAAGTTTTGTGAGCACACGCTTTTCTCCTATATTGATATGCACCGCAGCAGGAATGGAACCCTTGCTCCTACCTATGACATTTCCGCATTCACCACTGACCCTAAGGCGAAAGCCCGGAGTGAAACAAGCGCAGTGTGCTTTTTTGAGGACGCTGGCGGTGTTTTTTGTTATAATATCGAAAGAGTTTAAAATGATTCCCTCTGAATCAGGCTTTAGAATTTCATATACAAGAAGGAGACGTTACCTTTGTCAAAGATCATAAAAACCCTAACCATTGCCGGCAGTGACTCCAGTGGAGGCGCAGGCATTCAAGCTGATTTAAAAACCTTTGAGGAGTATGGCACCTACGGCTTCAGCGCTTTAACGACCATTGTCACCATGGACCCGGATAATGGCTGGCACCATAATGTCTACCCGATTGACTCTTCCATCGTGGCGGAGCAACTGAAAACTATCTTTGCCGGCGGACCTGTGGACGCGATGAAGACAGGGATGTTGGGCAGTGTGGATATTGTGCTTGTTGCGGAAAAAGCGATCAAGGAAAACCTCCAGACCAATGTGGTCATTGACCCGGTTATGGTCTGCAAAGGTGAAGACGAGGTGCTGAACCCGGAGAGCGCAAATGCCATCCGCGATCTGCTGCTGCCGCTGGCTGCCGTAGCCACTCCTAACCTGTTTGAAGCAGGGGTGCTCTCCGGACTGGGCAAGCTCACAACGATTGAAGAAATGAAAGAGGCTGCACGCCTGATCCATTTACTGGGAACCCAAAATGTTGTTGTCAAAGGCGGGAAAGCGCTAGGTGGAGACCTTGCGATTGACGTCTTCTTCGACGGCTCCGAATATACTGTACTTGAGACCGCCAAGATTGAACCTGCATACAATCACGGAGCAGGCTGCACGTTTGCAGCTGCCATTACCGGCGGCCTGGCGAACGGCCTGTCCGTGCATGACGCAGTAGTCAAAGCGAAGGATTTCGTCTCCGCAGCCATCCGCAGCGGTTACGCCTTCAATCAATATGTCGGCCCTGTATTTCATGGCGGTTACCGCCTGGAACAGTAGGACAAGCCGGGCTGTAGGACTGCACAGGCAGGGCTGTAATTCCCTGACTGAATATGCGTCCCTCAACCTGCTACCTGCTTGGTATACGCATAACAAAACCGTGCCCTGTATAAGGTGGCACGGTTTTTGTTTGCCTATTGTAACAAACCGTTATCGCGCTGCACAAAGCAGCACAATAACGGTTTGTTCTATACAATCGAAGCTTCAGAGAACCTCAAGGCTTATTTTTGAGCGGCTGACTTCCCGGCGATCTTCTCGATGAACGAAATGAGCTTGTCCTTGTTTTCATCTTCACCAAGGACCCCAATGATGATGTTTTTGGAATTGTGGTTGAGTGGAAGCGCGGAAACAAACGGTGAGTCTGTAATGTCTACTCCGTACAGCTCCTCCTGTCCGCTTTCTTCATTCTTCCCCCATTTCAGCCGTGAATCGTCTTTGGCAATTGCCCCGTCTGCTACGACGGCCTCCAGATTCCCGAAGCCATCCTGCCCTCCGATCCATTCCAGGGTTGCTTCATCCAGAATGAGAACATCCGGCTGATTCGCCGCCAGTTCTACAACGGCCTTCTGCATGTAGTTCATATCAAACGTATCCGAACCGGGTCCTGTTTGCGGGAGATAAACGATACTGGCCTCCACCCGCTTCCAATCAGGGTATTGGGCGATAACTGCCTTTTCCAGATCATCCGTCTTGCCATCCGGGTCCTGAACCCCGAAATTGCCCAGGAACATGATTTCCGCATCAACCGGGGGCAGAGAGGCGAGATATTTCTTATGCTGCCAATTGTTATAGAGCGCGTTCCCGCCTACAGCCAGTACAATAACGATAATAATGGATACAATTACATGTGTCTTGTACAGGCGCATAAACCGTTCCCATTTACTCGCAAAACCGGAAAGCTTGCCGTATTTCGCCAGTCTCTGCTGTTCGGCTTCCTGAATCTCCTGCTCGTCCAGACTATCCAATATAAACTTGAAGGCCTGAAAATCTTCCTCCGGCGCCGACCTTTCATCATCGGAAGCTTTGGAACGCCGCCGTTTAAGCAGCAGATCAAACCGTTTATTTATCTCTTCTCTGGATACGTTTTCAGACAATCCCACTCGTTCATATGCCTTCTTCAGCTTCTCATTCACATTAAATTTCTCCTTTGGTATGTATGATGCCCGCCTTGCTTCGCCGCTGCCGTCTCTGTTCTTAGCTGCGTTTACTCTTTCATTATATATTTTACTGACACCGGACACAATTTCTCTCTGAATGTTCTGATAACTGACCGTTCAGCAGCGGGAATGGCAGATGCCCCAAGGCCAATGATATAATTTATAAATCATGAGAAATGAAGAAGACGAGGTAACATCAACGTGTATAAATATCTGAAAAGCTTCCTGCAGGCATGGGCGGACTATCCACTGGAGAAAGGCAGTTTTATCGGTAAGCGGTACAGAATAATAGCACAAATTGGCATTGGCAGCTACGGAATTACTTACCAGTGTATGGACGAACAGGAGCAGCAGATTGTAGCTGTGAAGCAGGCCAAGCCGAGCAAGAAAGGAATCGGCCAAAAGATGCTGGCCTGGGAACGGGAGGTCATTTCACAGCTGGAGCATCCCTTCATCCCGGCCTGCCGCGATTATTTCAGCGAGAACCGCTCCTATTGGCTGGTGACAGATTATGTGGAAGGCCAAACCTTAGAGGATCTGATCTTTGCAGATAGCCGGACTTTTGGAGAACAGGACACGGTGAAGTGGACACTGGAGCTTATGAAACGTGTGCAATATGTTCACTCAAAGGGTTTTGTTCATCTGGATATCCGCATTCCAAATGTGATTATGCGGGGTGAAGACCTCTATTTGATCGACTTTGGATTAGCTGCGCTGATCGGCGGTAATAACACAGCAGCCCGGCAGCAAACACAAACAGGCTCCAACAGCATAACGCCGTCGAAGCCTGCAACCATACAAGGTGATCTATTTGATATCGGACATCTAATGCTGTTCATGCTCTACTCCCGTTTCAGCCCCACATCCGGTGCAGCTGAAGGCAACTGGATGGAGGAGCTTGAGCTCTCACCACAGCTGGAGCTTATTCTCATCAGGCTGCTCGGTGAAGGTGTACCTTATCAGAGCACCTCCGAGTTTGTCTCCGAACTATCGGCAAACCTCCCCGGGCTGAAGTCTTAACCGCTCAGCTCGAATGGCTGCCGTATCTATTCTTATAATATTTATGCCCTTTATGACCGCTGCCATGACGGTAGTCCGAGGAAGAGCCTCCCCGGGATCTTGGTCTGTCACTGCTGGAATGACGGTAAACCTGTGTTTTCTTATCGGAGCTGGAATGACGGGCATACCCTTGCCTTCCCCGTTTGCTGCTAGAGTGTTTATGCTGGGAATGCTCAACGGAATGAATTACCTTTTTCAGCAATTTCTTAAACATACCATCGCCTCCTCTGTAAATTGGCCAAGACCTTATGTTCGTCTCAGGGTACTACATGTATATGCAACAAAAAAGCTGGGGTTTAGAATATACTAAAATTAGAACATATTTTTTGCCCTAGTGCAAATTTGCAGGGATTTGACCGGTTCGGTATCAGCTTGGACACTCCATCAACATAAACACCATTTCGTGTTTTCCATTGTTATTTACGAACTCCCCTGCCGGCTTAAAGCCAACACTGTTATATAAAGCAATGGCCCGCTTATTAAACGCGGCCACGCTTAATCTGAATCGCTCAGGGCCGTACTTCCGCCGGGCAAATTCCATACCGGATTCCAGAAAATCGCGCCCTTTGCCTTCTCCGGTGAGTTCCGGCTTTAAGCCAAGACCGATATCGAGCACCTTGTCACCTATGTACAAACCCTCACGGATTCCACCGGGAACCTGCGCGTTGCGCCCGTAACAGAAAAACCCGGCCAGTTCATTCTCAGGGCTGATCACAGCATAATAGGAGCCGTCCAGCAGTTCTTGAATGTCTTCAGGATCGTCAGACAGATTGTACATCGCATACGGCGCTTCATAGCTCCATTTCACGATTTCCCGCGCATCCAGCTCTTCCATGAGCCGGATTTTATAATGCAGCATCTCATCTCTCCTTTACAATAAACAGTCACTTATCCTCTACCTGAGTTTACACGGTTTACGGTACAGAAATAAACCGGCGAGAATATTCTCTCGCCGGTTCGCTCCCTAAGGAGCCGATAGGACCCAGCTTCTGCTCGCTTATTCAACGCTGTCGCTGATCAGGATGGACAAGGCATTCTTGGCCTCCAGACGGAAGGTTAACAACTCTCTTCCCTGCAGCTTCACAGCAACATTCTCCGCCTTCCCGCTGTCATTGAACAGCACGGCAGCAATGGACTGGTCCGTATTCTTGAAGGCAACGGAACGAATCACCTCGTTGCCCGAAGCGGATGCAATGCGCACCGCTTGCGGGCGGATAATTTTGCTGAAATGAGCCAGCGCGTAATAATCCAGCGTATACACCAGCTCCCGGGTCTGCTGGTTGACCTGCACGATTCCGCGGCAGGTGCTTGTGCCAAAGCCTGGGACCGTAGGGCCGTTATGTTCATCCAGTGCCATATTCCACAGGATAAACGATTTGCTGTGATGTTTTAGAATTTCAATCCCGGTCCGCATGACATTCGAGAAGGCCTGCTCAAACGGCGGAATCCATTCTCCCCCTGAGCCTTCGGTAAAATGAACCTCTTTGCCGGCAAAGGCTTCAAAAACCTCCGATTGGGCCGACGGTTGCCCGCCGTACCAGTGCCAGGCCACACCGTCTACCTCTTCGTTCGCCTGCTCTAATACTGTCAGAGGATAGTCGGGGCGGTCCCAGTTGTGATCATAGCTAAGAATTTTTGTCTCCAGCTGATGTGCTATAAATGCGGGTTTTAAATGATTTTTAATAAAATCAATTTGCACCTCGGGTTGCATCAGCATACTTGGGTAATGTGTCGGTTCGTATAAGGGTTCATTTTGCGGGGTGACCGCATAAATTGGCAGCCCTTTGTCAGCATAGGCCTGAATGTAACGCACGAAATAGTTCGCATAGGTGCCGTAATGTTCTTTTTTCAATTGTCCGGCTTTCATCGATCTATTCGTTTTCATCCAGCCGGGAGCACTCCAAGGTGAAGCAAACAGCTTGATTGCCGGATTCAGCTTCAAGGCCTGCTGCAGTAAAGGGATGATATCCTCTTCATCATGAGCCACTGAAAAACGGGCCAGCTCCGGATCGGTTTCCTGTTCAGGCAGATCATTATAGCTGTATAAGGTTCGGGCATAATCGGATGCCCCCATCGGATTTCTTAATACAGACAGGCCAATTCCGTCCTGCGGATCGAACAGCTTGGTCATGACCTCTGCTTGCTGCTCCGCATCCAGCACCTGATGGATCAGATAAGCAGCCGAATCCGTAAAGGAAGCACCGAAGCCATCCATCTGCTGGTAGGTTAGGTTGTCATCAAGGGCAACTACACTAATCTCCACTCCCGAAAGAGCAGGCAGCAGCTGCTCCGGAGACTGTTTCTGGAATAGCTCGCCTTCACCCTTGGACTGGTAAATCAATAGCTCACGCATGTGTTTCCCTCCAGTTTCTATATTTCGGACTCAGGCTTGTTCACAGATTATTTTATGCCCAATTTTTCTTTGTTCAGCTTCATCTTTTCACTGCGGATTTCCACGATCTTATCCCAGCTGTTGGCATCCAGGAAGGATTTGTAGCCTGCAAGGATACTGTCGAACTCGGCTTCGCTCTTTGACCGTATCATGCTTACCAGCGCTGTGTTCCAGTTCGTATTAATTGCTGTCAATGCCCGTGCTTCCGGGGTACCTTGGTCAGGGTTAATGTTCTCAAGAATGAAATGCGGTTTCAGCTTGCCTTTGCCCCATTCCTGCATTTGTTTAATAGATTCAGGGAATGCGTCGTCGCTGATAGATTTATGACGGTCATGCCCGAAGAACATAAATTCACCCATCCGGTAGTCTTTCTTGAATTTATCCGCATTGTTGAGCTGCAGGTCTTTAATGGCAGGCAGCAATTCCACCTTGCCCTGATCGTTTTTCTTATAGGTTTCGCCTTCAATACCGTAGTTCATCAGCATCTGGCCTTCTTCGCTGAGCAGGTAGGTGAACAGCTGAATGGCTTTGGCCGGATCCTTGCTGTCTTTTGTAATGTAGCTGATCATCCAGCCGGTAATCCCGGACTGATTCAGGGTTGGCTGATTTCCAACAGTGCTTTGCGGACCGTCAATGGCAATATACTCCTTGCCCGGGTTGCCGCTCATGAAGATTTGCAGATTGCCGCCTTGCTGAGGTGTGCCGTCAAGGAAAATGGTAGCGTATTTGCCGGACTTCACTTTTTCCTCAAAAGCGGTTCCGTCATCGGCAAAGCTGTCATCGCTGATATTCCCGTCCCGGTAGACGGCATTAAGCGTTCTCAGCCAGGCCAGATAATCTTCATCCAAATTGCGGTTGTAGAATCCGCCATTGCTGTCTTCCAGCGGCACCCCGATAAAGTCCTGCAGCACATCGCCCAGGGATCCGCTGCCTTCACCGATAGAGTTGAAGCCGAAAGGAATCATGTCCGGGAACTGTGTTTTGATTTTGTCCAGTACACTCTTGAATTCTTCCGGGGTGCCCATGCTTGGCTTTCCAAGTGCTTCGTATACATCCTTGCGCACAATAAATGCGGTTTTGGCCGGGATGTTACCGCTGTCATAATCGGCCTGCGTATTGGAATAGTTCGGGTAGCCATAAGTTTTGCCATCCTTCAACTGAAACCAGTTCAACGTGTCCTGGGCTGCAACCTTATTGAAATACGGATCATATTTTTCGGCCAGATCATTTAACGGAACCGCCCAATTTGCGGCTTTTTGCACGATTTGGGAGTTCGAGTCAAAGATAGTCAACAGATCCGGCATTTTGCCGCCGGCAAAAAATGTGTTTAATTTGGTATCGTCACCGGTAATGAATTTAATATTAATATTCAGATCCTCTTTGATCTTCTTGGTCACTACATCCTTGCCGAAATCGGTGTTCCACCAGTCTGCATTCACATACCAGGTAAGCTCAGTGGTTTCTTCCTTTTTGTCCAGCGTCCATGCCGGTTTTTCCGGGTCCGGTGTGTAACGGTCTTCTATGGATACCATGTTATTTTTAGATCCGCTTTTGGAATTGCCGCCTGATCCGCAGCCGCTGACTACCAGCATGACAGCCATCAGTGAAATACACAGCTTGAGCCCTTTTGTAGCGAATGCTCTGTTCATCTTTTTGTCCATTGTGTAACCTCCCATTTTTTGTAAACGCTTACTTGAGACTTCACAACTGTCTGCTTTTTTCTCTACTGCTCTGCAAGTGACCTCTACTCTTTTACCGCCCCCATCATCATGCCAGAGATAAAGTACCTTTGTAGCAATGGATACATTACAACAATCGGCAAGGTGGTAATGACAATTGTCGCAAGTTGAACCCCTTTGGTGGTCGTTTCGATCACAGCTGATCCTCCGATATTCTGCATGGATTGCGTTTGAGACTGCACAATAATTTCATACAGCTTCATTTGCAGCGGATATAAGTTTTGATCGGTAATATAAAGTTTGGTTGTCATGAAGTCGTTCCATTGTCCGACACCGTTGAATAAGGCAATCGTAGCCATAGCTGGCATGGACAGCGGGATGAATATTTTGAGAAAAACACGCCAATCGCCAGCGCCGTCGATCTTGGCTGATTCTTCAAGCGAATCCGGCACATTTCTGAAGAAATTCATCAGTATGACAACATCGTAATAGCTGAAGAGTGCGGGAATAATGTAGACCCAGAAGCTGTCGAGCATCCCCAGGGATTTGATCAGCAGGTAGGTTGGAATCATCCCGCCCGAGAAAAACATGGTGATGACGCCCATAGCCACGTACAGCTTGCGGCCGCGTAAATACTTTTTGCTGAGCGCATAACCGACCATCGCACAGAAAAATACATGGGTAATGACGCCGATCAGCGTTTTGGACACCGAGATAAAAAACGATTGCCAGATGCTGCTGTCCCGGAAGACGGCGCGGTAATTTTCCATTGAGAACTCTTTGGACCAGAATATAAACCCGCCTTCCGCCAGCGCCCGGCCTGAACTGAGTGAAGAAATAATGACATTCCACAAAGGGACTAGAATAACAACGGTAACAAGCACTAGCAGCGTTATATTAATGGCATCGAAGATTCGGCTGTCGAGATCTTCCTTAACCGCCTTTCGATTCATGGGAAGGCCTCCTTCTATAGGACTGATTGATTGTCATTCAATTTGCTGGTAATCTGGTTGGCGGTCAGCAGCAGAATCACCGATACAATGGATACGCCCAGCCCGACGGCGGTAGCATAGGAGAAATCCCCCTGTGTCATCCCCATACGGTACACGTAGGAGTTGATGACTTCCGCTTTAACCCGGTTTTGCGAATTCATGAGTACGAGCGTTTGATCCAGGTTTGATCCCAATAAACCGCTTACAGTTAAGATCAGATTTAGACTGATAATAGGCTTCATGTTAGGCAAGGTAATATTCCAGATTTGTCTCATCCGGCCTGCGCCATCAATTTTGGCTGCTTCATAATAGGTAGGATCGATCTTGGACATGATGGCCAAATACAGAATCGTTCCCCAGCCTGCCTCTTTCCAGATATCCGACAAGGTGGCAATCCACCAGTACTTCCCGGCATCCAGCAGAATGTTCTGCGGCTTCGAGATAATCCCCAGATTAAGCAGCAGCTCGTTGAACAGTCCGGTAGTCGAGAACCAGGTAATCAGCATGCCGCCGAGCACGATCCAGGACAAAAAATGCGGCAGATAGGAGATGGTCTGTACAAATTTCTTGAAACGTCCCATGTTCAATTCATAAATCATAATGGATAGAATGATGGGAATAACAAAACCGATGGCCAGCTTCAGAAAGCTGATTCCCAAGGTGTTGATGACCGCGTCCCAGAAGTATTTGTCGGATAGAATGATTTTGAAATTATCCAATCCTACCCAAGGAGCAGTATCCAGCGTATCAATGACCGTGTAATTCTTAAAGGCAATAGACAAGCCGTAAATCGGAATGTAGCAAAAAATAATCATAAAAATGATGCCCGGGAGAACCATGGACTGAATCTCCCATTGTCTCTTATAATCAACCACGAATTCTTTGATCTTTTGCCCCATTGATCTCTTCCCGGCTGACGGTATGGTGGCTAATTTATTCACATTCCGCACTCCCCTCGTATGAAAGTCCAAGCTATAAAAACGTTTTTATTTTTGACAGTAAAAACCCCCTAGCGCATAATTATAAAAAGAGTCCGGAATTGTTGCTCCCTTGTTGCACTCTATCTCTGCTTAATTCCGGCCGATCTTCACTTGACTAGAACCCCGCACGACCAGCTCCCCGGCTAATTTCTGTGCCTGTCCCTGCTCTTTCTGCTGAATCATACGGACCAGGTGGTCTATGGCCATAATTCCTTGTCTGGCGATCTGATTGCGCACCGTGGTAAGCGGTGGTGAATAATACGGAGCGATATCAATATCATCGAAACCTATTACGCTGATGTCCGAGGGGACTTCGTAGCCATAGGTCTTCAATGCCTGAATACATCCCATCGCACTCACGTCATTTCCGGCTAAAAAGGCATCGGGTATATCGTCAGGATTGAGGTGGAGATAGGATTTCACGGCAATATAAGTACTTTCTTCCTCAAAATAACCTTGCAGAATATACTCATCCTTAATCGGCAGTCGTGCCTCACGCAGGGCTGCCAGATATCCTTCCTTACGCTGAACACTGTCCAGCATCGTATCCACCCCGGATATGTAAGCAATTTTTTTGTGCCCGAGATTGATCAAGTATTTGGCAGCCTCATAGCCAGCGATATAGGAATCGAATATCACACTGCCCATCGTTTCGTTCTCGATCACCCGGTCCAGGAATACCGTCTTGATCTTGTCTTTCAGCATCACGTTAATGTCATCGTCATCAATTTTGAGTTCTTCGTAAATAATGACCCCATCCACGCGCCGGCCCAGGATATTGCTCATAATTACTTGTTTATCTTTGGTAACAAACACATTCAGTCCGTATCCTAAACGGTCGCACTCACGGGCCATGGTTTCAACCAGCTTATAAAAATATGGACCCGTAACACTTGTAGTGAAGAACCCGAGCATTTTGGTCGTACCGGACTTTAACAGCTTGCCGTTCAGGTTGGGAATATAATTCAACCGCTGAGCAACCTTGAGCACATGAGATTTAGTCTCCGGACTCAGCACATCCACATCATTCAACGCGTTGGACACAGTAGAAATTGAGACGCCAGCCTCTCTGGCAACGTCCTTGATTGTTATCTTTGCCATGAAATTCGTCCTTTGTTATAAAAACGTTTTTATAAATTAAAATTATCATAAAACCGTTTTCATTTCAATAGCTAATTTGAAAACATTAACAGCCCTCCGGCAAACCGAAGGGCTTGGTGAAACCCTACTTCTCCACAAATAGAAGCAATTGCTTACAACGGCAGTCCATCCTCCAGCTTGCTCAGCGCTTCATCCAACACTGCCGCGAAATCCTCTTCCGGGTGTTCTGCATAATGAAGCATGACCGAGATGTTCACACCGATGACCGCTCCCGCAAAAGTGCGAACTGCGAGATCATTCGGCTGACGGCCAACACGCCCCGCTACCATCTCCGCAATCAGCTGCATCATCTGCGTCATGCTGTTCATCATTGCTGACCACAGCTCAGGAATCGCAATCACAAGCTGATTCCGTTCGCGCATCGTAGCCAGCTCATCTTCCGACATATCTACTACCTCGGACATCATGGCATTTTTCAGCGCCTGGAGCGGACTAAGTTCGGACGGCTGTGCCTCAAAGGCAGACACGAGCAGAGGATCATAATTATCACGGGTCAGCACATCCTCCTTGCTTGAGAAGTAGCGAAAAAAAGTGCTGTAGGAAATTTCAGCAGCTTCGGCAATCTGTTCCACAGTGGTTGACTTATAGCCTTGCTCACGGAACAGCCGCAGGGCATGCCGTTGAACCTCTGCCATGGACTTCGCCTTTTTACGTTCACGCAATCCCATGTTTCGTTTCCCGCCTGTAGGCATAGTACACACATCCTGTCCTGTTAAAATTAACTTGTAATGAACTTTCCCCTTATTTCCATATGTCAGTTCACAATAAGTTCTACTACTCCCTGTCCTCCGTCCACAATTACACGGTCGCCTGTCTTCAGTCTTGCTGTCGCACAACCGCAGCCGACAACAGCCGGGATACCCAATTCTCGGGCTACGATAGCCGCATGCGACAACGGCGCACCGATGTCGGTTATAATGGCCGCAGCTCTCGGAAACAGCGGTGTCCAGCCTACATTAATCGTCGAAGCCACCAGAATTTCACCGGCTTGAAACTGCTCTCCCTCTTCCGGTTTGGCCAGTACACGCACCCGCCCTTCAATCCTTCCAGCGGCTCCGGCAGAACCCTTCAGCCTTTCGCCATGAGGGTGTTCAGATAAGGGAACCGGTCGGGAAGCATCGTAGTAATCCAGCCGCCGTTGCGGATCCTTGGCCCACTTGAACGGTTCAAAACGTCCCCGGAGCATCGAAGGCAGCGGCGGCAATGACTGATACCTTGCATACGTTTGCTTGCGTGCAGAAAAATATTGTACAGCAGTCAGATTACCTGTGGCAAGCCAATCCAGAATCTCATCCAGATATAGAAAAAAAACATCCTCTCCTATTCCCGCAAGCTCACCTGCTTTAAGCGCAAATGCGCGGTTCACCCGCATCGTTCGGGTCCATTCGGAACGGACGGCTTCCCGCAGGCGCGGGCCCTCTGACACTGCCTCTATCCGCCGGGCAATCCGCTTGGCCTTTGCCGGGAACTGCTGCTCGAACGCCTTCAAGGCTTCTCTGCTCCGGACCCGCTGTCTCTGCAGAATGTCCTCCACGTCCATAGGGGCCTTGCAGAACTCAGCGATCTGCTTGTCCAGCCACGCGTCATCTTCTCCCGGGTCAGGATACGATAATTCCATTTCATTCGGTCCCCGGTGGCCATACTTCACAAGGTATTCCTTCCGGCTCATTTCTCCCTTTATTACTCTGGAGATTCCGATCAGCGGCCCCAGGCTTTCCAGCTCTACGGAGCCCCCGGCGTTGGACAGCAGCCTATTGGCCTCTTCTTCTCCGGCCGCCTCGCTAAGCTGCTTATGCAGCTTCTCAAACTTCTGCATTTGGGCAGAGGGCGCTTCCAGCGCCGACCACAGCGCCGTGACATTCTGCGGCCACAGCTCCTGCCTCCAGAGTGACAGCAGTTCCTCCCGGGTTGTTGCCGCTTGGAGTCTGGTTGTCAGCCGTCTGCACCACTCCGGTGAATCTTCCAGGAACTGCGGAAGGGTTCTAACGGTCTGGCGAGTTTGTTTCATACTATGCATCATCTTGGGAAGCACAGTCTTGAGCAGCTCCCGTTTGGTAAATGGATATACCGGCAGAGCCATGCCTTCAGGAAGCTCTCCAAACACCCGGCTCATTTTCTTCCATATCGGCTTGGTATTCAGTCCAAATGCCGAGAACATCGATACCGAAAGACTAACATTAGTGTACACCCTTCCGCAAATATTGCCGGACATCACATAATGCCCCGGAATAATATTGTACTCTTCATCCAGGGAGCGCAGGATAGACCAGGTCAGAGGAGTTAAGACACCGGAGATGGATTCGCCCACATTGGTATTGGTCCAGAGAAAATCACCAGCCAGCGAGTCGTTGATCTCGAATGTATTGCGGTTTCCCGGGTTCAAGGTCGTAACCGGTCTCGTCTGCAGGAGGTAGACCCGCCCCTTTGCGACCGCCCACTCGATATCTTGGGGAGCTCCAAGCTCCTTCTCCAGCCGGCATGCATACCGGTATAACTTGGCTGCATACCGCTTGAACTCACCCGGGCCTTCATATCTGCCCCGGTTCCTTGCCAGCGTGAAGGAATATGCGTCGCTCTCGCCTGAAACTAACTGTTCTCCCAGCCCATAGACATAATTCCCCGGCAGAACCGTGCGGCTGCCTGTTATGGGGTCAGCGGTGAACAGGACTCCGGAGATTTCCGAGTGAATCATCAGCTGCACGACAATGGCAACCTTATGGGAGGAGTCCATGTCCTGCATGGAGCTGTAGACTTGAACCCGTTCGCTATCCTTTGAGTGATACACCGTGTACATCGCTTCACGAATCTGTTCATCTGTTTCCACGTTCAACACCGTTTCGAATTCCCCGGCAAAAGATGCCTCCGCCGAATCTTCACTTAAAGCCGAAGATCTGACAGCAAATCGTGCATTCTTATGTATCATGCGGATTTTCTGCAACCTGGCTGCACTTTCAGTCCAAGCCTCTTCCTTTAATTTATCGCTTTCAAAGGCCGAAGGAAAGACAACAAATCCCTCCGGCACAGGATATCCCGCCTGAAGCATTCTGGAGAGCATCGCTCCCTTACCTCCTGCTTCGACATATTGCTCCGGGCTTAGCTCGGCGAATCCTCGGATCATCTGTCCCATATCCAATTGCTCCTTTTGATATATTTGAAACTTTATTTAATTTGATATTTAGTTTCATTTAATACTTTATTCCACTATTGTATTAAACGTCAAGCTTTACTTCATCTATCTAGGGCGTGTCTTCAAACCGCTTCCCCGTCAAAACCTGCTGCTGTATGCCCTAAGGAATCATGGGTACAGTGCCATTTTCTGATCACACGCGGAGAAAGGCGTTTCGCCACCAGGTAGTTTTTTCGGTGGAGGCTTACGTCTCGGTGTTTCAAAGACTTCACTCTTCTTTCGAAGGCTTGTGTGTGCGACTGGAAAGTGTATTCTTGGCTCTGAGTACAAACGGACCGAGTTGCACTTATTTGGGGCTTTTATCCTGTTACAGGAGGAACGGACTCCAGCGCAGTTATTTCTCCCTGATGGACGTTTTTAAAGAGAATGCAGAGCAGTAAGGTCGCCTGGGTCCGCAAAAGAGAATAAACAGGGATTTTACTCTCCAGAGCTCTTCCAATTTGAAGACATGCTCTAGTTGATTAATTCCGTCAACAAAAAGGGTGTTCTCAGCAGTTATGAAATGGCTGCTAAGAACACCCTCGTTTGGTGAACAGGATAAACATGAGCACTTGGTGCGAATACTCCGCGACCGGACCGTTGGTCCAATCACTGTGTTCCACACTTTTTTTGAACTTGTTTTGCAAAATATATCAATGGTTCCGATAGGTAATATCTAGCCCATCGAGATATTAACATTCCAGAAGGAGGTTGTCTTATTTCAAGTCATGAACAAGATCAGCCTTCGGAGCTGCAGGAACAACTCACCCTACTCAATTTTTTGCTGATTTGGCTTGGTCCTGTATCCCTTGCCGCGGGCAAGTTTAGCTTTGACTTTTCAAAACTTCCTGGGTTATACTTTACCTACGCTTAATTTCCAGCCTTTGGCAGGAAAGCGGGGGAACCAGTCTTTTGGGGCGAATCATTCACAGAATGTAGGGTACCATCTTACCCGAGTCCGTCAGCTAACCTCGTCAGTAGTGGATGGGTCTGCTTTTTTAGGTATATTCATAACCAGAGACCCTTGCTAAGGGTCTCTTTTTTGTATTCTCATGACCCTGCTGGCAGCAGTTTGGCTATCGACCTCAAGGCTCCCTTTTTTCTCACACTATGAGACCAAGGAGAGATGCAAGTGCAAAGGGTAAGGTACATAACGGATATCAACAAGGTTGCCATGCTGTCTGAAACGGAGAAAGAAAAGCTGAAGGAGATCACCGGCAAATTTGCCTTTCGGGTCAATGACTATTATCTGTCGCTGATCGACTGGGACGACCCGGGTGATCCGATCCGCAGGCTCGTCATTCCAAGTGAAGGTGAACTTGAGGAGTATGGCTGCTGGGATGCATCCGATGAGGGAATGAATTATGTAGTGCCGGGATGTCAGCACAAATACAGAACAACGGCCCTCCTGATTGTCTCCGAGGTGTGTGGAGCTTACTGCCGCTACTGCTTCCGCAAGCGCCTGTTCCGCAATGATGTGAAGGAAGCACAAACCGATGTGGCTCCTGGGCTGGAATACATCAGGAATCATCCAGAGATCAATAATGTGCTGCTTACCGGCGGAGACAGCCTGATTCTCTCTACCTCTAAGCTGCGCTTCATCATCGAAAGCCTGAGATCTATTGACCATGTGAAGATTATCCGGCTGGGCTCCAAAATTCCCGTATTTAATCCCATGCGCATTTATCAGGACGAAGAACTGCTGGAACTAATCCGTACCTATTCATCGGAGGACAAACGCATTTACGTCATGGCGCATATTAATCATCCCCGGGAAATTACGCCCGAAGCCAAACATGCATTCAGAGCACTCCATAATGCCGGGGCAATCGTGGTTAATCAGACGCCGGTGCTGAAAGGCATCAACGATGATGCGGCGGTACTCGGAGAACTGCTCGACCGGCTGTCCTGGGCCGGAGTCACTCCCTATTATTTCTTCGTGAACCGGCCCATTGCCGGCAACCGCGAGTTCGTTCTGCCGCTGGAGCGTGTCTACAACATTGTTGAGGAAGCCAAGGCCAGAACCTCAGGTCTGGGTAAAAGAGTCCGTCTATCCATGAGCCACTCCTCCGGTAAAATCGAGATACTGGCGATTGAAGACGGCAAGGCCTATCTGAAATACCATCAGTCCAGAGCGCAGGAGTACGGCAAATTCATGATCCTGGAATGTCCACCGGATGCGGAATGGTTCGATGATCTTCCCGGCAGCGAGAAGCACTGGACCCACCCTACTTCCACTTCCCAGATCCCGCAGCTCCTATAAAAGCCAGCACAGTCCCCTTGTATCAGCATCGGGACTGTTTAGCGTGTTTACCGGCTATTCCATCCCCTGTGAGAACAGCTTGCTGATGAGCGCTCTCCGGCTGGAAACGCCGGTCTTAGAGAAGATGGATTTCAGGTGATCCTGTACGGTGTACGCAGAAATATGCAGCGACTCTGCCAGCTCCTTAGTGGATAATCCGCGGGAGAGCATCTCGGCCAGCTGCTTCTCCCTCGCGGTCAGCTGGCAGGCATCGGCCAGCAGCCGGAAGATCTCCGAGGACTTGGCATAGACAAAAGCAACAGCCAGCTCCGTCTTCTTGCCGCTGCCTTCAAGCCTGCTGGCCGTAACTGTCAAGTATGCCCCATCCTCGACGCGCAGGCATAATTTCGCCTTCGAAGGCAACCCTCCTGGTTCCGTATTCTCACCAAGTGCCCGCAGGCATACGGCGTTGACCGGCCGGGGGAGAACACCGTGATCCAGCCGTTCCAGCTGCTGCAGACGGTTCAGCCAATATTGAGCCGCACTGTTCGCGCTGACCGGAAGCAGCTGGTCCGTCAGAATCATGATTCCACTGTCCTCCGGTGCGGTATCCATCCGTCCCAGAGGGGGCTCGGAGGCATAGCTGCGGAGTGCGCCGGCAATCAGCGGAACAACAGATGATATCACTGCACACTCGTGCTCTTGAAATGGAGGTTCGTGCTGCGACCGGAACAAGGTTAAGAACCCCCAGCAGCCACCGCCTTCAACCAGCGCAGCCCGGAGCTCGTCGCCCAGGCCCGCAGGCTGGAGGACGTTGCGGTAACGTTCACTCCGCCCGGGCTGCCCTTCCGTTACACCACTTAAACAGGCGACCGGCACTGCCGCAGCGGCCAACTGCTCATATTTCATATAATCCTCATGCAGATATTCGTATTCAAACAGCTGCGGGTGCAGATCCTCAAGACCCCGCTCTGTGATCGCCCCGGTGGACAGCAGCGTATGCGGGTCCACGGTAGTGCAGCAGGCAGCGGTAAACGGAATGTACTGCCGCAGCTTGGAGATTACCGCCTCCCTATATTGCGGAGATGTCATTCTCATCTCCTGCCGGTTGATTTCCAGCGTCCTCAAGCCTTTTAGAACCTCGCTCATCCTGATGTCCTCTCCAAATCCCACATATGTGGGATAGCCTATTCCGTGTTTAATCCTGATAATTAGTAATAATTCTTATTATATATCAGGAGAACTCACATTCAAGCTATAGAGACAGGAGCAGATATCATGCAAGAGAAACATTTACATCATGCCAGAGACTGGGAGCATCCCGATGTTCAGCATTACGAGACAACAATCGCTGCAAAAATACCGGGGTATCCTCTGCTCTATGACATCATGGAGCAATTGCTGAGTGCACACCTCGGCGGTGAAACTCCGGCAGACCTGCTGATTGTCGGGGCCGGAGGCGGTCAAGAATTGATAACCCTCGGCGCTCAGCATGAGCACTGGCGGCTGACTGGCATTGATCTGTCAACGGCAATGCTTGAGCTTGCCCGGCAGCGGATGCAGCGCACGGAGCTGGCCGCTGAAATCACTCTCCAGCAAAGCACGGTTGATGAACTGGACAAGAACAAGCTGTTTGACGCCGCCACTTGCATGCTGGTGCTTCACTTTGTCAAGGAAACCGGACAGAAGCAGCGGATGCTGGAAGAAATCCATAGCCGGCTTCAGGAGGGGGCGATACTGGTTGTGGCAACCTTAAGCGGGGACGTCCGTTCTATCCCCGGGTCCTTGCCGCTGAAGGCGTGGAAAAACCACATGCTGGCTGGCGGGATTTCCGGGCAGGAATGCGAATGGTTCGAGCATTCCATCGGTGAAACCTCCTTCCCCATTCCGGAATATGAACTTCTAGCGTTGCTCGCAAGCAGCGGGTTCTCCGGTGTCACCCGCTTTTTCAGCTCCTATCTGATTGATGGCTGGTTTGCTGTGAAGCACGGAAAAGAGGTTGCGGAATGAAAACAGATATAGTGGTTGTCGGCGGGTATGGCCATGTCGGCGCAGAAATTTGCCGGCTTCTGGGAGAACAGCATCCTGGAGTGGTATATGCGGCGGGCCGAAGCCTGGAACGTGCGGAACAATTCTGCAGGACGAGTGGCGGCAAAGTGAAGCCGCTGCGACTTAGTGTGGGAGAAGCGATAGATGAAGAACTGCTGAAGCGGACCAAGCTGGTGGTCATGTGCCTGGATCAGCAGGATACCTCGTTTGCGGAGGCTTGTCTGCGCAGCGGAACCCATTATGTCGATGTGTCGGCAAATGGGGAATACTTCCGGCTGCTTCAGAGCCTGGGAGACACAGCAGCCGGGCTCAAGGGTACAGCTGTTCTAAGCGTGGGGCTTGCTCCCGGCTTAACCAATCTGCTATCCCTCAAAGCGGTGAATGAACTGGATAGATGTGAGCGCATCGACATCTCCATCATGCTGGGTCTGGGCGACAGTCACGGCCAAGCTGCCCTGGAATGGACGGTTGATAGTCTCGGCTCTGCCTTTGAGCGTGTGGAGCAAGGACGCAAGGTTGCCGCAAGGAGCTTCACGGAACGCAAGCAGGTGAACTTCGGTGGTACGCCGGGAACGCGCAAGACCTACCTTTTCCCTTTTTCCGATCAGCAGATTCTGCCCTATACCTTGAAGGTCCCTTCTGTCGCTACACGTTTATGCTTTGATTCCCGGGCGGCCACCTCCGGCATCGCTCTTATGCGAAAAATTGGCTTAACCGCCCTCTTCCGCAACAAAGTCATCCGCAAGCTCACAGTCCAGGCTTTCGGCAAACTTCGGCTGGGTTCAGAACAATATGCGGTCAAAGTCGATGCTTATGGTGTTCGGGGCGGTAAAGCTGTTGTCATGGAAGCCGGTATCGAAGGAATACGGGAATCCGTAATCACTGCCAGAGTGGCCGCCGGGGTTGCCCTGAGTGTATATGAGGAAACCCATCCGGCGGGAATACATCATATTGAACAGCTGTTCAAGCTCAAGGCAAACGGTACGCAGCTCTCCTTGAGTTCAGCAGCCGGAGCCTCCGGCAGGGCCGAATACCCCCTTGACGGGCTTACGTTCTGGTCCGGTGTCCGCTCGCAGTAAGAGGTTCCCGATCTTTATTCTCTTGGCAATTCAATAAGGAATGTCGAGCCCTGGCCCGGCTTGCTGCTCACAATAATCCGTCCCCCGCAAAGGTCGACAATCCGTTTGGCCAAAGGCAATCCGAGCCCGTTCCCGTAAGAAGCCCGTGCTTTATCGCCCTGATAGAACTTTTCAAAGATATGCCGCTGCACCTCCGGGGTCATGCCGATTCCGGTATCGGTAATTTCAACACTCACGTTCTGGGGGGATTCGGTCAAGGTGACGGACAGGTTCCCGTATTCTCTTGAGAATTTTACCGCATTCCCCAGAATGTTAATCCATACCTGCATCAGCAGCTCTTCGCTGCCGTAGAAGCCAGTCTCCGCCAACTGAATCTCCAGATCCAGCTGTTTGCCGCTCCACTGCGGCTCCAGGAGAAGAAGCGCCTGGCGGATCTGCTCATCCAGACTGAACTCTGTTTTTTCAATGATGATTTCCTGGTTCTCCAGCTTCGACAGCTTCAGAATATTGTTGGTCAGCATGGATAATTGCCTGGTGCTGCTAATGATCTTGCCCGCGTATTCCTCTCTTTCCTCGGCCGGAAGATCCGAATTCTGCAACAGTGCAGCATAGCCCTCAATGGCTGTGATAGGCGTCTTGAACTCATGGGATACATTCGTGACAAAATCGGTTCTTAGTGTTTCAATCCCTTGGAGCTCTTGAACCATCTTATTGAAATCCTTGGCCATCTCCCGGAATTCTTCAATCTTAATATTCTCATACAACTGAACATTAAAGTTGCCTTTGGCGACTTCCTTGGTTGCTTCTCTCAGTCTGTTGATGGGAAGCAATATTTTTTGCCCGATGACGGCAGTGATAAGCGTTCCAGTAAGGATCCCCGTAAGCAGTACCGCTGCCAGAAATCCGAAGGCGTGGAATTGGCCCGGCTCGATGATTGTGAACCTCTTTATAACGAATATAATAGTCATCATAAAGACCGCAGAAGACAGCATGATCATAAATACCAGCATCACAAAGGCGAACCATAAATTGCTGAACCTCTTTTTCATATATGCTTCACCGCCTTATACCCGAGTCCCCGGACCGTTACAATCTCAAACTCCATATATTCCCTGAAACGTTCCCTCAGCCGGTTGATATGCACATCCACTGTCCGGGCATCTGTCTCCGTATCCATTCCCCAGATTTCATCCATCAGCTGCTGCCTGGTAAATATCTTGTTTGGATAAGCAATCAGCTTATATAGCAGGAAAAATTCTTTCTGCGGGAGAACCGTACTCTCCCCATCCCTGTAGACCGTTACAGAATCATAATCAAGGGTCACCTCGCCCACAGTCAGCTTGCGTTCATTGACAATCTGCGCCCGGCGCAGCAAAGCCCCCACCCGCAGTACCATCTCATTGATATCAATAGGCTTCACCATATAATCGTCTGTGCCGACCAGGAACCCTTTCTGCTTGTCCTGAAAGCTGTCTTTGGCAGTAATGATCAGCACAGGCAGATTATTATTGGATTGCCTCAAATGCTCAATCAGCTCGTAACCGTCCACTTGCGGCATCATAATATCAGAAATAATCAAATCAATATATTCTGCTTCCAAAATATCCAGCGCACTCTGGCCATCCTCTGCTGCAAGCACCCTGTAGCCATGTTTCCCAAGCACCGTACAGATCAGCTGGCGCAACGTCTCATTATCTTCCACAACAAGTATAGTAATCATGAAATCACCTGCATTCTTTAGCCTTTGATTGAAGTATAGTCTTTCCCTGTAGCTGGAAGCCAGTTGATGTTCAGTTCATATTCGTATGATATGCTGTCAGCAATTCATCAAGCTAGCTTTATTTGAAAGGAAGGTTTACAGATATGCTTCAGCTAAAAAACATCAGCAAGAGCTACACGACAGGTGATTTCACACAGGTAGCGCTCGATAAGGTCAACCTCAATTTACGGGAAAATGAATTTGTGGCCATCCTGGGTCCCAGCGGCTCGGGTAAAACCACCTGCCTGAACATCATCGGCGGGCTGGATCAATATGACAGCGGAGACCTGATCATTAACGGTAAATCCACACAGAACTTTCAGGACAGCGATTGGGATGCTTACCGTAATAATAGCGTCGGCTTCATCTTTCAAAGCTATAATCTTATTGCGCATCTGAGTATTATGGACAATGTCGAGCTGGGAATGACCCTCAGCGGTGTCCCCGCAGCCGAGAAACGGCAGAAGGCAAAAGAGGTGCTGGAGAAGGTTGGCCTTAAGGATCATCTGCACAAGAAGCCGAACCAGCTGTCCGGCGGTCAAATGCAGCGTGTATCCATCGCCCGGGCGCTCGCCAATGACCCCGACATTATTCTTGCCGACGAACCTACAGGAGCGTTGGATACCCAGACAAGTGAACAGATTATGGAGCTGATCAAGGAAATCGCCAAGGATAAGCTGGTCGTTATGGTTACGCATAACCCGGAACTGGCCCGGAAATACACAGACCGGACTGTGGAATTCCGAGACGGTAAAATCATTTCCGACACCGATCCGCTTCCCGACCAGAAAGTAAGCTCTGACTACAAGCTGAAAAAGACAGCAATGGGTTTCTCCACAGCGCTCAAATTGTCCTTCAAAAACATCATGACCAAAAAATGGAGAACGACCTTAACCGCTTTCGCCTCCAGCATCGGTATCATCGGGATTGCCTTAATCCTGGCTCTCTCCAACGGCTTCAATAAACAAATCAACAACTATGAAGCGGGTGCGCTCTCCAATTTCCCGGTGTCGATCAGCCAGTCTGCGATGAGCTTTGACCGCTCGGAAACTGCGGCAGATGATACAGCAACCAGCAAGGAGGAGTATAGCGACTCGCAGGAAATCTATCCATACGATCCGAGCGCCAATACCATTATGCACACCAATGTTCTGACCGAAAAATATCTGGACTTTGTGAAGCAGATTGATCCATCCCTGATCGACGGCCTCTCTTATGCCCGTAAAGTGAATATGAACATTCTAAAATCTGATGATAAAACGGCTACTGCCATCAATACAAGCTACTTCTCCTCATTCCCAAGCAAGGCTGGCGGTGCTCCCGGAAGTTATCTGGAGAACTATTATGACCTGCTCGCCGGTTCGTTTCCGTCCAAGGATACCGACCTTGTACTGATCGTGGATGAGTACAACCAGCTGAATGTTGCTTCGGTGGAAGCGCTCGGCCTGGATTATACTGCGAACAGCATAAAATTTGACGATATTGTCGGTCAAGAGTTTAAGCTGATCCCGAATGATCTGTACTATGTAAAATCCGGTGACCATTTCGTGGTCAATGGAACGGCTGCCAACTTAAGTGATATGTATAACAGCACGGATGCCATTCCACTTCGTATTGCAGGAATTATCCGGGCGCAGAAGGATTCTCCGATGTCCACTATGGCTGCCGGAATCGCCTATTCTGACGATCTGGCGCTCCGCTTCATTACCTCCGCACAGGCTTCCAAGGTGGTAAAGGCCCAGGAGCAGGAAGATGCCGTTAATCTTCTGACCGGCGAAGTGTTTCCCAAAACCTCTGCTCAGACAGACATGATGCCTGGTGCAGCCATGATGCCTGGTGGCGCAGGCAGCAATACGGCTCCTGTGAAAGAAGATGTTCTGGCTGCTCTGGGTGCTACAAGCATCCCGGCTTCGATCTCCATCTATCCGAAGGACTTTGATTCCAAGGAAGCCATCGTGGAGTATCTGGACAAATGGAATGAAGACCTGCCCGAGAGTGATATGATCGTATACACGGATATGGCGGCCATCGTTACCGGCCTGACCGGCGGGATTATGAATGCCATCACACTTGTACTGATTGCCTTTGCTTCGATCTCGCTCGTCGTTTCCATGATTATGATCGCAATTATCACCTATATTTCTGTACTGGAGCGGACTAAGGAGATCGGGGTGCTACGCGCATTAGGCGCACGCAAAAAAGATATCACGCGTGTCTTCAACGCAGAAACCTTTATCATCGGTGCCTTTTCCGGGGTTCTGGCGATAGGAATTACCTATCTGCTGACCATCCCGGCGAACATTATTATTAAGTCGCTCACGGATCTTTCCAATGTCGCCCAATTAAATCCGCTGCATGCCTTGCTGCTGATCCTGATTAACGTGGTGCTCACCATGCTCGGCGGATTCATTCCGGCCAAGCTTGCCGCCAAGAAGAATCCGGTAACGGCGCTGCGCAGCGAATAATCACAAACTACTAAGGGGTGCTCCGACTTCAGCCAGGTCTCCGCAGACATGCTTACGGCTGAGGTGACGGCGGCGCAGTACGCGGTATTCACGACACCGCCGGTGGACGCTACCGATGAGGAGAGACCGGAGACTTTTGCCCAAGTGGTAAAGAGCACCTGGAGATATATCTTCGAGGACTGGTTCCCGGAAAGCGGCTATGTGCACGACGAAGGTAAGCTGAACTTTGAATTCTATGACGAGCGCTGTCTTGCGCGGGTGGATACGGTGATGGAGATCTATATTCCGGTGCAGAAGCGGACGGGGGTGTAGTGTCAGAAGAGGATGAAGGGTTAGACTGGAGGGTATCATGAAACCACTTAGCATTGATTGTAATATGTGGTACAATGGGGCCGAAAGTTCAGTTTAACAATATGCATCCGGCAAAGGAGTTAACCATGACCAGACAACGCAAGATTATCTTAACCATAACCATATTTTACATATTTTTTATTCTTTTTTTTATGTTCTTCGCCTTCGGTAGAGGAGAATCTAACGATCACTCGCTTGGCTACACCTTTATTTTTTTGCCCGACAGCTTTTTTAAGATGCCGTCTCTATCTGAGCTCCTGGATTTCAGCGTCATGGATTTAGTAGATTTTGGGAACACCGCTGCCTTTATCCCTTTCGGTATATTGATTCCATGGTTGTACCGGGTCACCTTTGCCCGGTTCATTACCTTATTCTTTATAGCGATTCTTGTGCTGGAAACCATCCAGGCCCTTTCGTTCCTCGGCAGCTTCGATATTAACGATGCTATTCAGAATACGGTCGGCGCAGCCCTCGGTTTTGGGGCGTACAAGCTTGGTTTCCGTTCCCGGAGCCTCTGGCGCAATCTGGCGACAACGGCTATATCGGGGTTGGTTCTTTTATTAGCCGTATGGGGATTAAGCGGGGCGATAGATAAAGCGACAACCAAAGTAGAAGGCCCGTTTGTGGCGATCAATGAATGGACGGACAGTTCGGGGAATTCATCCGCTGGATACAAGCCGGAGGACGGCTTTCAAATAAGCGGTCAAACTGTAAAGCCCTTGTATAATATGTATGGCGCTGAAGGCGTAGATTCTAGAACGTTCACGTATACGTCTGAGGGGGAGACGATATTCTCGTTCTATAACGGAATCCCTGAACCAACCGATTATTCGGGAAGCATCCGTGTTACCCTCGATGGAAAAGAGATAATGACCGGCTCTGGAGAAGATCAGCGGAGTGATCCTGATCTATTCCCGTCGATATTCAAGATTCCTCTCGAGCCGGGGAACGAGCTGAAGATCACCATTGAGGGGAACCAAAAAGTATGGGATGTCGGGTATAAGCGGATGCAATATTTTTGGAACTAAGTTCATAGCCAGACTGCAATTTGTTTCTTCTGGAAAGTCAAAAGGTAAGCTCCGCTGCAGGAGCTTACCTTTTGGCATTTCTATAGGGGCCAGGCTTACAGCTGAACCGCCACGTAGCTTCCGAATTCAACCATACCCGCTTTGTCCAGCTTGGTTGCATCATATTGCTTGATGACCTCGGCGGTCTTCTGCATCAGCTCTGAACTGTCTGTATCGGCCAGAACGCGCAGGACCACCAGGGTCTCCCCATTCTTCAACTGTTCGGCCAATTTGGTCTTGTACGCTTCCAGGGAATCCACCTCAAGCCCTTGCGTCACATAATAATCATAGGCATTGCTGGTGGCCTGGAACAGGGACAACTCCTGGTCCAGCCAGTAAGCCTTGTCCATCACATACTCTACATCTGTGGCAGTGGCATCGCTGGAATTGTAGAGCAGATAGGGAAGTCCGCTATTGGTAGCATTATTGGTCGGATCGACATTGACCCATTCCGCGCCGATTTTCACTTTGTTCCAGGCGTGATTCACGCCGCTCATGGTTCCTGTGACCACCATCGAAGGGACCTGGGACAGGTCAGCGAGCAACTGGAAGGTGTGTGCATAGCTCATACATACGCCAACTTTTTTGACCAGAATGCCGTAGGTACTGAAGGAATCATTGAATTTGGCATCCACACTCTTGAACTGCTGCTCCTTGGCATTCTCCAGCGCGGCATCGTCATAGGCGGTATTGTCATTCAGATAATCGTAGATCGCCATCTGCTTCTCATCGGCGCTCATACCGTCCTTGAGTGTGGCGGCGATCACTTTATCTGCCTCTGAGAGGATCTCACGCTGTTTGGACGCAATGACCTCGGCTGAATCATCGTACTCCACATGCAGCGTCAGGTTCTGATAATCGTAGCCGTAGCTGCGGAATCCAAGAATGAGCGGGTTCTGATAGACTACTTTTTCCACTACATCGACCAGGGTTCGCGCATTCTGCGCCTCCGGGAAGGCCAGAAGCGAAATTTCGGTCTTTCCGCTGATCAGTGACAAGGCGAGATACTCTTCCAGCGCAGAATCGGCATGAATCAGGTCCGCCCGGATCGTTGAGGCAGGCACGGCCTGCTTGTTCCCCTCATCTACCTTGCTGCGGGTATTTTCCTTCTGCCGGTCAATGGCATTATCGCCGGATTCGCCCGCATTGTCGTTGTCAATGATGGTCGGAACATCAGGGGCAGGCACATACTCCGTATTATTCTCCGGCTCCACATACCCTTGATTGGCCCCTTTGCTCTGGGCGGCTGCAAGACCTGCAATATCGGTATCCGTCAACTGCGTAACCTGTACGTACCCCTTGAGCGCTGTACCTTGAATGGAGTATGGCACATCGGTTGGGCCGGACTGCTGAATCGTGATTGAATCCGTGTCATATATCACAGTCCCCGAGGCTTTGGAGCCGTCAATGAACTGGACAGGTACAGTCTTGGGCAATTCGGCAGCGTTCTTGAACAATTTCAGGTTGATATTATCCTCGGAAGCTACGGTGCGCGGCAGCAGCTTGGACAGCGACACGGTGTCCACCGAGCGGCTGAACCTGGACTCTTTGCCTCCCTGAACAGCGGTGACATAATATTCACCTTGCACATTGTTGTTCTGAAGGCTGGTGATGGTCTCATCCACAATGCCGAGCGCACCGCGCCCGTCCTTCATGAAGTCGTTATAAGAAGTGCCGGGCACCGTCGCAATCTTCAGCGGACGCTGATTCGCATATCCTTGCTCCGCCCCGTTCAGCGCCTCATTGGTATTCTCCATCGTGATATGCGAAGCGCTGTAAATATTGTAGCTCTCTGCGCCCGGCACCTCATTCCATACGAGAGTCAGTCTGCCGTCAGGGCTGATGTCGGCATCCAGAGTCGGTGTGGGCAGATCCGATTTCACCGTAAACGGAATGATAATCGGCTGCTTCAGCGGAGTAGGCGATTTGGCATCCAGGTCATAGTTGAGCCGGATGTAGTACACGGGGGCGTTCCCCCAGGAGCTGCCTCCGGCTTCGCGCAAGGAATCGGAAGGGAGTACGCCGAAGCCGAGCGGCTTGATGGAGTATACGCTTTTGCCACCTACAAGCTGTGAGTCTTCAAGGGTCCCTACCTTGCTCTCCGGCAGTGCCTTGATATCGGTATGTACGGACAGCGTCTTGCCAATTGCCTCTGAGCCAAGATCCGTATTGAATCTGAAGATAAATTCCATATCCTGCTCAACATTATACATAGGCATGATGCCCGGATTGTTGTCAGTATCGTATTTCTGCTTCAGATTATACACCGTCTGCGAAGCGTCCGGCGGAGGGTTCCCTGAAGGTTTCTTCGTTTCTGCAGCCGGACTGGCCGTCGGTGCGGGTGAAGGCGCTGGACCGGCTTCCTTGCCGCCCCCCATGCAGCCTGTTAGAATCATACACATGATGAGCATAATCATTGCCAATTGTTTCACTTTCACTAACGTCCTCTCCTGTCTGGGTTGTCTTAATGAGGGTTATGGTGTGTAATCCAAAATTACCCATTACAAAGCACAGGAGATATATAACCCATTTGGGAACGATTAAAACAAATTTGGGATATTTTATATTTAAGTTATATAAGCAGAGGGCTAACGAGGGGGCGCTGAGTATTCGCGGCAATTCATGTTAAGCATAGAAGGTTTTAACTCACATCTCTATTATTGACTTGAGTCTTGTAAAAAACATGCTGACGAACAAACGAAATTAAAGTCAAACGGTTAGAACTTTTATCGAATAGGCAGACAGAAGAAGGACATCCAGCCTTGTTGGAGAAATTGTCGTTTACCAGACCACAATTTCCAGATAAAGGAGATGTCCCATTCATATGGTAACCCTCTACAGCTCTGTCTTTTTCAAAACATTCAAGTCGATTTCGCAACACTCAAGTATATTACAAATAATTAAAAATTGCCTGCAATTCTACTCTTACCCTTCAATAACGCCTTTTTTGAGAATGAGATTGCCATACAGCGCTTCTTCCCCGGTTACTACAATCGCATAAGCGGATTTGGACCGTTCATAGAAGTTGAAGCGTTCCTCGTAACCAATTACCGTTTGCGGATCAACATCCCTAATAATCTCTTTATAAGTGTCCCAGATCACAGGAACGGTAGGATCACCTTGCACCACATCCATCAGAACGGCCTGATGCCCGGCATAATGATCCAGCGGATACAGCTCCAGAATAGCGGCCAGCAGCTGGGGGATTCCAATACCATCGCATCTTGTCACCCGGGGATGCAGCGCATGTCCCGGAAAATTCGCATCCGCCAGCACCAGCTCATCCCCATGGCCCATTTCCATCATAATCCGCACGAGCTCAGGGGACAGCAGCTTGGGAATCTTTTTGAGCATCCTATAATCTCCTTTACATTCCGTAAAATGATCTAAGTGCTACCAGCTGCTCGATCCGGTCTGCCGGCAGCTCACGCTCCCCTTGGATCATGCGGGTCAGAAAGGTGAGCTTCGCTGTATACTCCAATCTCTCCATATTCATGTAAGCCGCCATTACATCCTTTCCCCAGGACAAAGCCCCGTGGCTTTCCAGCAGCACAGCGGATTTCTTGCCGAGGAAGGGCATAATCGAATCAGGAACCTCCTCAGTGGAAGGCGTACCGTACGGGGCCAGAGGGATCTCGCCCATGGCAATGACCGATTCCGGCATCATCATCTTATCCAGTGCTTCTCCCTTGATGGCAAAGGCAGTGGCAAATGGCGGATGTGCGTGAACGACACCATGGATGCCGGGAAGCTCCCGGTAGATCCGCAGATGCATTTTCACCTCTGTCGAAGGGCGGTAGCCCTCCTGAGCCTCCAGAATTTCACCCTGAAGATTAACTTTCACCAGAATATCCGGCTCCAGATATCCTTTGCTTACACCGGTAGGGGTGGCCAATACTTCGTGTTCATTCAACCTTGCTGAAATATTGCCGTCATTGGCGGCAATATAATCTTTATTGAACAGGTTTCTCCCGATGTCACAAATCTGCAGTCGTAATTTCCGTTCCATTTCATCCATTGTCATTTCTCCTCTTTGTATAGTCATTCTTGAACAGGCCGGTACACGGCAAGACTTCCGGAAGCGGCGGCCACTTCCCCCGCCCGGCTGTAATCCAGCAAGCCAAGCGCCGTGAGCTGCACGATAACGTTCCCGATTGCACTTGCTTCGACCGGACCGGCGGTCACTTCTTTCCCGGCCGCATCCGCCGTCAGCTGGCACAGCAGCCGGTTCTGGATACCGCCGCCAACCATATGCACGGTATGGATCGTTTTGCCGGTGAGCTCCTCCAGCTCCGCGATCGCCTTGCGGTACGCCTCGGCGAGGCTCACTAGAATGAGCCGTACGACTGCACCTTTGCTATCCGGCACCGGCTGTCCGGTGCTGCGGCAATATTCCGCAATACGTCCGGGGATATCTCCCGGGGTGCTGAACAGCGGATCACCCGGATTGATCAGACCTTGCACAGCCTGCTCGCTTTCGGCCAGCTCGACCATTTCCCCGAAGCTAAGGGTCACACCGGCTTCCGCCCAGGCTCTTTGGGTTTCCTGCAGCAGCCAAAGACCCGTAATATTCTTCAGCAGCCGGTTGCCTCCGCCATAGCAGCTCTCATTGGTGAAGCCGTAACGGTAACAGCGCTCTGTAAGCACGGGCTGCTCCGTTTCAATTCCCACCAGCGACCAGGTGCCGCAGCTGATAAATGCGGCATGCTCCTTGTCACGATAAGGAATCGAAGCAACCGCTGAAGCCGTATCATGTGAAGCGCCGGCAATGATCTGCAGGGCACTGCCTCCGAATTCCTTGCGGAGGCCGGGAAGCAGGGAGCCGATAACTGTCCCGGCATCCACCCTCTCGGCAATCAGCGCCGGAGAAATTCCCAGTCTGCTGAACACCTCGGATGAGAGTTCTGCCGTGCCGGCCTTCATGAGGCCGCTGGTGCTGAGGATCGTCCTCTCGGCGGCGGCTGTTCCTGATAATAAATAATGAAATAAATCCGGCATCATTAAGATACGGCTAGCATTTGCCTGCAGTTCAGGATTCCGCTGAACATCAGCAAACAGCTGATACACTGTGTTGATGGGGTCCGGCTGGTTGCCGGTCAGGCGGAATTGTTCCCCCGGCGGCAGCAGCTCTTCCAGCTTGAGGCGGTATTCCCGCATCCGCTGATCTCTGTAATGATGAGGCGGATACAGCAGCATTCCGTCCTGATCCAGCACGCCGTAATCCACACCCCAGGTGTCCACACTGAGACTAAGCAGCTCCCCGTATTTGCTGCAGGCCAGCCTGATCCCCTGCTTGATTTCCTGAAACAGCTCCAGCACGTTCCAGTGCAAATCCCCGCCGATGTGCAGCGGCGTATTGGCAAACCGGTGAAGCTCCTCGGTGACAATGCGGCTGCCGTCATAAGTTCCCAGGATCACTCTGCCGGAGCTGGCTCCAAGATCCACGGCCAGCACTCTTTTGAACTCACTCATCGAAACCACCTGCCTAAGTTCTGTCAATGATACAGCGGACCGAAATTACGGCATGCCCGGTAATCGGCATCCTCCAGGCTGTCTGTTCCAAACAGCGACCACACACGCGGTCTAAAGATCTGTGATTCGTCGACGTTATGCATACTGACTGGAATACGCAGTATTGAAGCAAGTGTGATCAGATCGGCTCCAATATGGCCGTAGCTGATGGCTCCATGATTGGCTCCCCAATTGTTCATCACATCATAGACCGATTTGAACGAGCCGGTTCCGGTAAGGATTGGAGCAAACCAGGTGGTCGGCCAGGTCGGATCGGTGCGTTCATCCAACTGGCGGTGAACCTCTCCGGGAAGCTCAGCGGTATAACCTTCCACCAGCTGCAGAACGGGTCCCAAGCCTTTGACGAGGTTAAGCCGCGCCATCGTGACAGGCATGCCGCCTTTGGTCAAGTAGTCGGTAGAGAAACCGCCGCCGCGGAAATATTCCTGCGAGGCAGGTCGGAAGAAGGTCTCCTTAAGCGAGGCAGCCACTTCTTCTTCCGTAATGTCCCAGAAGGGCTTGATCGCCGGCTTGCCTTCGAGGGATTGCTGACCGGTTCCGTCGAGCGCGGCCGAACCGGAGTTGATCAAGTGAAGCAGGCCATTCGCAGCAGCGCCTTCCAGCTCGTAGCCGGTCACACGCTTCACGGCTGCCGGACTCCAGTACGTGCGGACATCAGCGAATATTTGCGCCGTATTCGTCAGCAGATAATTAAACAGCATCGTCACGCCGTTCAGACTGTCATTTTCGGTAGCCAGAATATAAGGTGCCCGTTTGCCGTTCCAGTCAAAAGAGGAATTCAGGATCGTCTCCATAAAGTCGCCATTCGGGAAATGGTCGGTCCACTGGCGTTGCCCTTGAAAGCCTGCAGCAATGGCATTATGTCCCTGCGCTTCTTCTTCAAAGCCAAGCTCCGCAAGCACAGGATTACCGATCATGAGGTCACGTCCGATTAGGGCCATCTTGACACAGGTCTCCCACTGCTTCTCCTTCTCTTCTTCGCTGACCTGCAGATGGGCTGGGTTGTTGTCAGGCCCTATCTGACAGTTCTCCTTGGTCCATTTCAAGGCCCGCGCAAATTCCTGCGGATCGTAGATTTCCTCTTCGAAGCGGCGCACGAACTCGGACATGTCGATATATTCATTGCGCATGCCCAAATACTCCTGGAAGAATTGGTCATTCACGATGGAACCGGCGATCCCCATGGAAACGGAACCCATGGATAAATAGGAGCGGCTCTTCATAATGGCTGCGGCCAACGCCGATTTGGCAAACCGGAGCAGCTTGGCCTGAACATCGGCCGGAATATCTTCACTTCCGGAGTCCTGCACATCCTCCCCATAGATCCCGAAGGCCGGAATTCCCTTCTGGGCGTATGCCGACAGAACTGCGGCAAGATAAACAGCACCGGGTCTTTCCGTGCCATTGAACCCCCATACCGCATGGGGAATTGCCGCATCCATATCCATCGTTTCTGAGCCGTAGCACCAGCAAGGAGTTACTGTAATGGATACCCCCACATTTGCTCCGGAGAACTTCGAACGTGCAGCCGAAGCTTCACTGACTCCGCCAATAGTAGAATCCGCAATGACGCATTCCACGGGCGATCCATCAGGATAACGCAAATTCTCCTGCAAAAAATCAGCTACCCGTTGTGCCATTCCCATAGTCTGAAGCTCTAACGATTCGCGCACACCGCGCCTTCTGCCGTCGATCGTTGGACGAATGCCGATTGCCGGATACTTTACTGCCATACTGAACAACCTCCTCAAAGGTAATGGGTTTATAAACTAAATATATCGCTTTCATCTGCTTCATCATAAAATCTGAGAAATGGAATGTCAACAAAAAACCACACATATATGTGACTTTTTGTGGATTTTATTTTGTTGATCGCTAATAAATGTGGAATATCCTTTTATTTCTGAAGTGAATTGTAGTACACTAGCCTTATAGATGTTTTAATGCAGGAGGAACTACATGAGAGCTTTTGAACGCCGGGAATATATTATCAACAAGCTGCACCGCTATAAGAAAGTCCATGTTGCTGATCTGGCACAGGATTTCGGAGTCTCCGAAGAAACGATAAGAAGAGATCTCGACAAGCTGGATAAAGAAGGAATTGCCAAGAAAAGCTATGGCGGAGCGGTTCTGAATGTTCACACCAATGAAGATCCCGCCTACTCCCTCCGGCATTCAGTCCATCTTGACGAGAAGCAGATGATCGCCGACAACGTGCTGGGACTGATCAATGATGGCGACAGCCTGATGACAGACACCAGTTCGACCGCTTTTGAAGCCTTAAGGAAAATAACCGATGTTAAACAAAATCTGACGGTGATCACCAATTCACTGGTAGTCCTGTCCGAGTTCCAGCATTCCGGCCACAAGCTGATCTCTACCGGTGGTGTTCTGGGTGCCGAGACGAACTCCTTTGTCGGACCGACTGCCTCCTATACCCTACAAAAGTACAATGTGGACGTCGCCTTGTTCAGCTGCAAAGCTCTGTCTATGACAGGCGGGCTGAGTGATTCCAATGAAGCAGAAAGCGAGCTAAAGGTTCTGATGCAGCAACAGGCGAGCAAGGTGATCCTGCTTGTGGACCATTCCAAATTCGACCGTATTGCCTTCATCAAATTGTTCAGCTTTGACAAAGTGGATTACCTTGTGACTGACCGCAAGCCTTCGGAGGAATGGATTGATTTTTTCAAGGAGCATCAGATTTCACTGGTCTATAGCCCCACAGAATAGCCTACAATCTCTACCCGGAAAGGGGGGTGAACCCGCGAATGGTCTAAATAAATATAACGGGTGCAGCCGGCCCGCAGTGGCTCCCCTTTGTCCTCCTGGCTGTAGGCTTATGCTAGATTGGGCTGTTATGGGCTGTGTTCAAGAAAATGGACTGAACTTTTGTATGCGCTTTCTATTAACAATTCACCTCCCGGATTCTACCCGCTTAAAGCTTCTACTCAACTTTCGTTCTATCAATCATAATCCAGATTCCCTTCTTCATACAAAAAATCGGGTGCAATCCCTCTTTGACGGAGGAATCTCACCCGATTTTTTCCAAGTGGGAACGGCTTCGCCGTCCTCAAAAGGACGGTATCCGTTTCAGCGAGAAATAGAAGGATAATTTATAGCGTGAGCATATAAATTATTATATTTTAAAAAACAAACTTCCATTCTAGCTGTCTATACTACAAATCACTTTCGCTCTGAGCCCGCCGGGCAAAGTCTACGAACTGAAACTTATCCAGCCGGTGCCGCGATTCGGTATACTGGAACAGCTTAGTGTCCACCAGATGCACATAGTTGCGGACTACGACAATATGCTGATAATCGTGCAAATCAAGCAAAAGCTTATCCTCCGGTGTGGCTTCTTCCACAGAGATCTCCTTTTTGGCGTAGCTGATAGTGAGATGAAGTTCTCCTTCCAAATACGCATAGATCGAATTCCCGGCGGTTTCAGCAGTGAGAGACGGTACATAGGAGGTTAGAAAATAATCCTTATCCAGGATGATCTTCTCCCCATCAATCTCCCGGGCACGAACTACCTTCCAAAGCGGGCCCGGCTCCTTCATCTGAAGACGCCGTTCCTCCTCGGATGTACTGGGCACACAGCCGTTCTCATATACAATGGTACGTACGGAACGGCCCAGGTTTTTGGACACTTCCTTGAAGCTGACCAATCCGGAAACGGGGAAGTTCATCCGCTGGGTATCGAGTACAAAGGAACCTTTGCCCTTAATCTTATGGATATAGCCGTTCTGAGAGAGCATAAGCAAAGCCTTGCGCACCGTCTCCCTTGAAGTTCCGTAAGCTTCAGCAAGCTCGCTTTCCGAGGGCAGCTTCTTGCCGGCAGGGAGCTGACCGGACTGAATCCGGGCCGAATAATCATTATAAATATGAAGATATATATTCTTATTCATCCTTAATCACCATGCCCATAGTACCACGATTGTTAACCTTTAAGATAGATCTTTAGAACAGGAACCGCCTGCCCATGAACAGGATTTGAACTAGGGATCAGCTCCTCTACCCGTTCGATGATATCCTGCCCGTCAGGCACGATAACCGGTGAAGTCAGCGGGTATCCTGCTGCGGTAATAGCATCCCGGTCGAATTCAAGCAGCAGCTGACCCGCCTTGACTTGATCTCCAGTGGCGGCATGAGCCGTAAATCCGCTGCCTTTCATCGAAACGGTATTGATGCCGATATGAATCAGAATCTGCACTCCCGTAGCATGCTCCAGAATCATCGCGTGCTTGCTCTTGATGACATGGGCGACAGTAGCGTCAAATGGAGCATACACTTTTCCTTCGGACGGATTTACTGCCACTCCTTTACCCATTTGCCGCTCGGCGAAGGCCGGGTCCGGCACTTCTTCCAGCGGTACAATCTGTCCTCTCACCGGCGAGACGATTTCCAGAACATTCGCTGCTGATTCTTTGCTTCCAGCCTTCTCTTGAATCATCGGAGGAAGGGAAGCCGGAGTTGTCGCCTGGACGTTATCCGCCTTTGCGTTATTATCCGGTTCTTCGCCTCCCCGGCCGCGGATCTTGCCGAACAATACGGTAGCTCCGAAAGGAATGATTAATACGATGGCCATGCCGACAAAGAAGATTCCCCATTGATTCGGGAAGATGGACAGGAAGCCGGGAATCCCGCCGACCCCGATGGAGGATGCCAGTACATTGTTGAGTGCCAGCAGTATGCCCGCCAGACCCGAACCGATCATCCCGAAGATAAACGGATACTTATAACGGATGTTAACCCCGAAGATCGCCGGTTCTGTAACCCCCAGGAAGGCAGAAATGGAAGAGGTCACGGCCAGACCTTTCGTCTTCTCCTGCTTGGCCACGAACAGCATGCCGAGTGCGGCTGCACCCTGTGCAATGTTGGACAACGCCAGCATCGGCCAGAGGAAGGTTCCTCCTTCGGAACCGATCAGCTGAATATCCACAGCAAGGAACGTATGGTGCATGCCGGTAATAACCAGCAGTGCGTACAGCCCCCCATAAATGAGTCCTCCCAGCGCCGGGAAGGAGCCAAAGATGTTGACCAGTCCCGTTGTAATAGCATTGGCAATCATGAATGTAACCGGACCGATAACCGTAAACGCCAGAAATCCTGTAACCAGCAGCGCTACCGGTGCCACGACCAGCAGCTTGATGGAATCATGCACCCGCTTGTTAAGCCAGCGCTCCAGCCGGGCGAGCAGATAAGCGGAGACCAGCACCGGGAGCACCTGTCCCTGATAGCCGATCTTGTTAACTTCCCAGCCGGATAAATTCCAGACTGGAACCGTACCTTCCAGCTTGGCATCCGCATATCCGTATGCACTGAGCAGATCAGGATGAACCAGGATAAGACCGAGCACAATCCCCAGCAGCGGACTGCCGCCGAACCGGGTTACTGCCGACCATCCAATAAGTGCGGGCAGGAAGGTAAAGGCCGTACTGGCAATCGTATTGATAATCGAAGCGATGTCCTTCCATTGCGGATACACATCCACCAAGGAGCGTTCGTCGAAAAAGATGCCGGGACCCGTCAGAATGTTGTTGATCCCAAGCAGCAGACCTGCCATCACAATGGCCGGGAGGATCGGAATAAAGATATCCGCAAGTGTCTTGATCGCCTGCTGCAGCGGATTCTGGTGTTTGCTGGCTGCCGTCTTTACCTCGTCTTTCGAAGAACGGGCACCACCGGTAATGTCGATCATTTCTTCATATACTTTGTCCACCAGTCCCGGACCGATAATCACTTGAAATTGGCCTTGGGAAGAAAAGTGCCCTTTCACCAGATCATTCCGTTCCAGCGCAGAGATATCAACCTTTCCCTCGTCTTTCAAGGCAAATCTCAGCCTTGTGACACAGTGCGTGGCTGCTTCAATATTGTCTTTTCCGCCTATGGCCTGTACGATCTGCTCCACGTTTTGCCGGTTAATCGCCATGTTCTCACTCCTTAATTTAGTTAGGTTATATTCGTGCTGTTAACGGATAATCCACATGTAGGATGCATAAGGTGATAGCTCAACCGTCTGGCCCCATGCTGGGGTCTGCGGGGTATTTCCGATCAGCAGTTCTGCTTCCTTGCCCTTGACCGTCTCCCAGAACACTTCGGCAGCAGTAAATACTGCATGTTCACCGCTGAAATTGGATACGACGACCAGTACTTCGGTTTCATTAATCCGGGCATAGGCGTAAATCTGAGGATGAGCCTCATCAAGCCGGACATAACGTCCGTTGGTAAGCACCTCTTCCTGCTTGCGCAGACGGATCAGCTTACGGTAATGAGCCAGGATGGAAGTCGGATCTCCAAGCTGTGCGCTAACGTTGATCTCCTTGTAACTCTCATCCACCCTCAGCCATGGGGTCCCGGTGGTAAATCCGGCATTCGCTGTCTCATCCCACTGCATCGGTGTCCGCGAATTATCGCGGGAGCGTTCCCGGATGATGGCAAGTGCTTCATCCGCTGACAGGCCTCTTTCCTGCAGGATCTTGAACATATTGGTGGATTCGATGTCGTTGAACTCACCAATGTCCAGCCATTTCGGATTTGCCATACCGATCTCTTCACCCTGGTACACATAGGGTGTACCCTGCAGCCCGTGGAGCGTCGTCGCCAGCATCTTGGCACTCTCCACCCGGTAGATTCCGTCGTCCGCAAACCGGGACAAGGCCCGCGGCTGATCATGGTTGTTCCAGAAGAGCGCGTTCCAGCCCCCTCCCCGCTGCATACCGGACTGCCATTTCGTGAATAGCTGCTTCAATTCCTCGAAATCGTAAGGCTTCAGTTCCCACTTCTGCCCGTTCCGGTAGTCCACTTTCAAATGGTGGAAGTTAAAGGTCATGGAGAATTCCTTCTCCTCCTGATTAGAATAGCGGATACAGTGCGCAAGTGTAGTTGAAGACATCTCTCCTACAGTTACAAGATTGTATGGACCAAAGACCTTGGCATACAGCTCCTTGATGTATTCATGCACCCGAGGTCCGTCCGTATAGTAACGCCGTCCGTCGCCGGGTGAAATACTACCGTCATCCTCCGGAAACCCCTGATCCTTAGAGATCAGGTTGATAACATCCATACGGAATCCGCTGACTCCCTTCTCCGCCCAAAAAATCATCAGGTCGGCCACTTCCTGCCGAACTTGCTCGTTCTCCCAGTTCAGATCGGCCTGTGTCTTATCAAACAGTGTCAAAAAATACTGGCCCGTTGTCTCCTCCCACTGCCATGCAGGTCCGCCAAACTTAGACTGCCAGTTGTTGGGAGGGCCGCCGTCCGGTGCCGCATCTTTCCAGATATAATAATTGCGGTAAGCATTGTCCTTCGATTTGCGGGCTTCCTGAAACCAGGGATGCTCTGTTGAGGAATGGTTGACCACAATATCTGTCATTAGATGCATGCCGCGCTTCTTAAGCTCATGCATCAGCTCATCGAAGTCCTCCATCGTTCCAAAAGCCGGGTCAATCCGCCGGTAATCTGCGACATCGTAACCGTTATCATTTTGCGGGGAGACATAAACAGGCTGCAGCCAAACGATATCAATGCCCAGGTCCTGCAAATAATCCAGCTTCCGGGTCAAACCTTTTATATCACCTGTCCCGCTCCCGGTCGTATCCTTGAAGCTTTTCGGATAGACCTGATACACCGTTGATTTCCGCCACCATTGTTGTTCAGGTATATTTGCCATCTATTTGTCCCTCCTAGTTGTATGTAGCCTTTTCAGCCATTATGTGTTTAGCTCACTTCACTTCTCTTCAACCTGTATATACAAGATGGATTGTACACCTGTATATACAGGTTGTCAAACCTGAAAATGCCTCTATTTCACCATGATGCAACACAGGCGTGCATGCCACCATGAAATACAGCTATGTCACTTACTTAAACTAGATAGGCCATTTATTAACAAGTAATTGTCAATAATACCTTCTGCCTGAACAGGAGAGACCGCATTTGGACTTCTTCATAACAAAAAGCCCCGCAAATAAGTGTCCTAATTTGCGGGGCTTTCACAGTTGCATTCAATTTTTCCGAGCTTATTGAAGAATCGATGAAATGAACTTTTCCATCTCACTGCTGGTCTCATTCAGGCGCTCAATAAGCTCGCTGAACTGGGTGACCAATTCGGCCTGTGCAGAGGAAGAATCCGCAATGGCTTCAATTTCTTGTTCCATCTGCAGAATGGAATGCTGCACAGTGCTGAGTGAATCTTCGATCGTCTTCGTCGCTTCCTTTGTGTTGACGGAAAGCTTGCGCACTTCTGTAGCTACTACACCGAAACCTGCACCTTGCTCCCCTACGCGGGCCGCTTCAATCGCTGCGTTCAGGCCAAGCAGGTTTGTCTGTTCCGAGATTTCACGGATAAAGCCGGCCACCTTGTTCACCTGCTTTGACTCCTCAACCGTCTTACGCGAATTCTCCAGAATTTGGGCCGTCGTAGCTGACAGCTCCTCGGACTGTGCAGCAACGTTCTGGACCATATCCATCAATTGGCCGCTGATCTGGTTGATACTATCCGTCAGCTGTTCCATTTTGTCTTCGTTCTCAAGCGTATAAGCAATCGCAAATGCTCCGATAATCTCCCCTTCATCCCCGTAAATCGGCACTGCCGAGGAGATTACAGTCGCACCGTACAACTCGGCAGACAGACGATTCGTCGTAGCACGACCTGCAAGGGCGTTTCCGAGTGACGGGTCATCCTCCGGAACAGGACTTCCCTTGGTCAGGCCAAAATCGAGTACCTTGCTGGGTGCGTAGTAATGAAAAATCTCCTTATCCGTAATCCCAATCATAATGTCCTGTGCGTGGATTTGCTTAATCATTGGTGCGGCCAATACAAGTGCGGTCAAATTATCCATGATGCATCTCCTAAATGTGAATGTTTTTAATTATTATCGTCACATACAGTTCATAAATTAAGAAGAATTTATTCTGTTCTGTTTCCTGCGGATCAATCGCTTTCCTTGTCCGTTTGTTTGATCAAGAAGTAAGCGATATAGCCGATCATCCCCAGGAATAACCCGGTGCCAACGATGATGTAGACAATAGTAAAAGTTTTCCCTAAAGTGGTTTGCGGAACAAAGGTAGGATGTCCGATTGTACTAAGCGTGGCTACGCAAAAATAGATCGCGTCAATCACAGAAAGTCCTTCCTCTTTGACATAAAAAATGGTTCCGGAGGTCAGCGTGATGACCACCAATACGAGCAATGCCTGAAAATTCTTAAGCTTGAGCGCCCGCCATAAGCCGGTCATCAGACGCTTAAGCGTAAGCAAAAATGATAACATGGGCAGCACCTTTCGACTATTTCAAATTGTGAATTTTATAATTCAGTATAATCGGCTAGCTGAAGAAAGTATAGTTCTGCTGCACCCCAATTAGCAGAACCACGTCTAAATAATGTAAAATAAAACAATATTAAGGTGATAGATCGTGAAGCGTTTCTTTACGGTATTATTTTGTGCTTTGCTCTTAGTTTCATTTAATGAGTTTGGACATGTGTCAGCAGCTCCCCTACCTGTAAAATCTAAGGTAAATCTAAAAGTGGGAAAGTTTTTTGTTTTATACACCAAACCTGCCCCGCCGCTCGTTGATGAAAATAATCGGTTATTGGTACCTTTGCGGACTTTTGAAGATTTATTTGGTGGGAAAATTTCTTACTCTGGCTCGGCGAAAGTGGCCCGGCTTCACTGGCTAGATCATGAGTTTGTATTTTTGATAGATTCAAAAAATGCTCAGATGGACGGACAAACTGTTGTGATGGATACAAAACCTGTACTAAAAAACGGTGCTATGTTTCTGCCAATACGAATTTTTTTAGATCAAGCAGAATTAAAGAGCCACTGGGATAACAAGGCAAACATTCTGACTTTGGACGATGGTCGAATACTTGTAGGGGACCCCTTTAAAAATTTTGACGGGAACGATCTGTACAGCAACAATGCAGATGGAGCATTTAGAATCAATGACTTTGCAATAACTAATAAAAGCAATAACACATTTCAGCTCACCATAAATGCAACAAACATAACCGGTGAAAGTAATCCTAAGGGTAAGGCTGACATTCATCCACTTGTTTCTTTTGGGGCTAATTATGGAGGCTTTGCTAGCGACTCTTATAGTCGTCCAGTTTATCCGGCCATTCGGGAAGTTAATGTAAATGGTAATGTATCTATATCACAAAACTTTCCTCAAAAAGAAGTTAACTATATTATTACGGTGGCAAGATTATTTACAGAATAGAATAGAATAAAAACAGCGCGTGCCAGTATCCATTGGCTCGCGCTGTTTGTGTTAGATCTACCACATCATGTATCGAGCGGTGATAAGCTGTATTACATGATCCTTGCGCAGAGGAAATTGCCCCCACCTTACTCAAGCTCAGTCCCAATCCCTTTCTCCCTGGCCTTCTTCACATAATATACCGCTGTTGCAATATCGAAGACAGCCATCCCCATCGGGCAGAAAAAGACCGGCTCATCTTCGGCGAATTCAGTCAGGCCGCTTCGGCAGACGACGTCGCTAATTTTACGGGTGCCGGTACGGGTCAGCCCCTGTTCCAGATGGAGCCGCTCGATGTCTGTATTCTCGCGGCACACTTCATCCCAATCGTCGACAATGACAGCTTTCACCGAAGCTACCGCCTCCGGCTTATAATCACGCAGAGAAACATTCAGCAGAAGACAACCTTTTGCAGGGGGAAGATCGATGTAGCGGTGATCGGATACGGTACAGGTGATGAAGATATTGGACTTCAGATAGACGTCTGCCCACGTCTCTGCCACTTCAATCCTGTCCCTGTAACAGGGCGGAATTCCTGACAGATCGGCTCCCCTTAGATCGAAGATGCGGATACGTTCTATTCGATCACCGTACAGAGCCATTGCCATTTGAAAATGATGCTGCCCAATCGGCCCCCAGCCGATAATGCCAAGCTGAATCTCTTCCAGCGGCCGTGCCTGCATAAAGTGACGGATCATCAGCCCGCTGATGGAAGCTGTCCTGACAATGCTGGGCAGCGGCGAGTTCAGAACGGCTGAAGGCTGGCCTGTATGGGGATCATTCAATATGATGACGCTATGCGCGCGGGGAAGACCGGCTCCGATATTATCCGGGAAGCTGGAAATCCACTTGATCCCGGCCGCATTCACGTCTCCTCCTACATACGCGGGCATTGCAATAATCCGGTTTTGAGGATGGTTATACCTTAGATAAGGCTTAACTGGCTGTGCGTAATCACCGGAATCAAGAATGCGCACCGTAGCTTCTGCGGACTCCACAAGGTCAGCCCACTCAAGGCCTATCGCCTGGATATCCTGGTCGTTTAAGTACAGCATACCACTGGCTCCTTTTGCATTTAGTTAGGGACATCTCCATCTTCAGACGAGAGCTTCCGGCCGAACTGGTTCTGAATCCATGAGTCCGAATATACGGTATCGAGGTAACGTTCTCCCTTGTCATGCAGAATGACCGCGCAACGGGATCCCGGAGTTATTTCTTGCTCCATACGCTTGACGGCGGCAATAATCCCTCCGGAGGATGCACCGGCCAGGATCGATTCATTCTGCGAGAGCGCCCGGCAGCCTTTTACGATCTCCCAGTCCGAAACATACACGATATGGTCGATTAGGTCTTTTCTGCAGAAAAGCGGCACAATGCCGGCACCCAGTCCGGGGAAACGCCGGCTGCCCTTATTTCCGCCAAAAATAACGCTGCCCTCCGCGTCGACAGCCACGATCTTGGTCTTTAGCCCATGATCCCTTGCGTATTCCGCCAGCCCCCTGATCGTGCCGCATGTACTGACACTGCAAAATAAATAATCCACCCGGCCAAGCTCGGTCACGATCTCTTTCATGGTCGTATGGTAGTGGGCCAGATAATTATTTGCGTTTCCATACTGATTCGGCCAAAAGCTGCCGGGTATCTCTGCCAATAGCTGCTGTACGCGTGTGAGCCTGGCAGGGAGAAACTCGCCTGTTTCCGGGTCTGGTTCGGCGACATAGTCGATTTTTGCATCCAATGCCTTCAGGATCTGAATATTCGTTTCGGTTGTCCGGGGGTCGATAACGCTGATAAACCGCAGCCCCAAATATTTGCAAATCATTGCCAGGCTAATCGCCATATTCCCCGAACTCGATTCAATAATGACAGTTCCAGGCCTTATTCTACCTTCCTTCCAAGCCTCCTGGATCATCCGCAGGGCAGGACGGTCCTTCGCACTTCCGCCCGGATTCAGCAGCTCCATTTTGGCGTAGACCTCAAACCCGCTGTTCTGGAACAGGTTGCTCAGCTTGATTAAGGGCGTATTTCCGATGGTCGACAGTATGCCGCCACTCAAGTTCATCTCTGCCCTGTCTTTATCTTTCTGGTAATATAGCTTTTTGTTCTTTACCTGCCCGCTCTCCAGCGTCTCGCCATTGGCCACTATAAAGACTTCAATATCGTCAAGCAGATGATTCCGAATCATCATGCCGATTTCCGGAATGCACTCTCTGATTTCCTCCCTGATTGCCGGAGCCGTGGAGTTAACTGCAGATTTACTTTTGATATAAATGGTCAGCGCATTGTTCCTTACCTTCACCCGGATGATAGCATCTTCTATATGACGGTATACAACCTGTTCGATATCGTACAGGCTAATTTTTTCTCCATGCTTCAGTTCCCGGCCCACCCGTTTGACGATTGAGGCAAAGCTCTGCTTTTCCACACCGCCTATCATCACAGGTCTGAAATCCCTTACCACATCATAGGTAACAAAACGAATGGCTGGCATCATCTTGCGGACAGTTGAGGTAAGAACCAGAATACTTTCATTTTTACCCAGCGGCCTTAAATCCCCGCCTAACGCCTCCGTCCCGAGCCCTTCCGCAAAAATCCCGTCGGCAAGGATGTACCTACCTAGCTCATGAGAGTAATAAGCAATTGTGCCCATTTCAATGGAGCCATAAGTATCGACGATGTCCCGTGGATCAAGACCGAACAGGCGCGCCATATTCCGCTGCCATCCCAGTGTGGCGATTTCCCCGACCAGAATGATCTTGCGGATGCCGAAGTCGCGCGGATTTCCGGCGGCATATACGATATGGTCAAGGATGGAAGGCATCGTATACAGCAGCTCAGGCTTAAAGGCTTGCAGCCGTTCAATGTGCTGTTCGATGGGAAGATCAAAGGGTATTGAACTCTTTTCGAGTCCCAGCCGCTCAAATATGGACAGGGCCGTGTTCGCTGCATGTCCGGTACCCATGTCCGCCAAAGCTCTTGTGCAGCCGCTTCCCGCAAGCAGCTCACCGAACAGCTTTGTTTTGATATCAATGTAGTTTTTATCGTCTTCCTCTGAGTAGAATATCGCTTTTCGGCGGCCCGTGCTTGTGCCCGACGTCCGGTATACGGCCAGAGAAGGGTCACTATCTTGGGTATAATAATGGGTATCCAGAATCTCCGACGTCATAAGCGGAAGGTTCTGTAGGCTATAACTCGTCTTCTCCCCACCGATCATCCGCTTGTACCAAGGAAAAACCCCGGTGACTTCCAGAACCTTATCCTGCAAATTGCCGAGCAGCATCTTCGCCGCCTCCTATTGGCCGCATGCTGCAGCCTCATTAGATAAACACCTGCAATAATCTTATGTAGAATTCTCCGGGTGTGTTCTATTGCTGTGCAGATGCCCAGTCAAAAACTGAACATTTCCGTAATATAGCCTATGGAACTATAGAGACGGAGGGACAAGATGAAGAAGCAAATAAGGCATATATCCAATAAGCTGACGAAGACAAAGGTGATGGCGCGAAGCCGAGAATTAAGGACATACATCCCGATAACGAGAAAAATGGATCAAAGCACGCTTCATGAGATGCTGCAAAAATATAATATGGTCTACATTAAGCCATGCTGCGGTTCCTTGGGGATAGGTGTGATGCGGATGGAAAAGACCGCCCGGAAGGAGCGGATTCAATACAGCTATCAGGCGGGTACGAATGTACGCAGCTTCCCGGATTACGACACGGCTTATCGCGCAATCTTAAAGGAGACCCAGGGGAAGTCCTATTTAGTGCAGAAAGGGATCCGGCTTTTGGTTCATGAGGGCCGCCCCTTCGATATCCGGGTGATGGTGCAGCGAAATCTTAAGGGTGGGTGGGAAGCTACAGGGGTTGCAGGACGCGTAGCGCATCCCCGGAAGGTTGTTACTAACGGGAGCCAGGGGGGGACGATTTATCCGGTTGAAGTATTGTTGAATGCCTACACCAGCCTGGAGAAGCGTAAAGCATTGATCTCGGCCCTCAAGGAAATGGGTGTGAAGTCCGCCAAGCAGCTAAGCACAACCTTTCCCGCCCTCCAGGAAATCGGCGTGGACATTGCCTTGGACCGGCGTCTCAAGCCCTGGATTCTGGAAGTGAATACTTCCCCCGATCCCTGTCCGTTTACCAAGTTGAAGGACAAAAGCATGATTAAACGGATCGTCAAATACGCTAACGCCTACGGCCGCACATATAATCTGAAGTGTATGAAATCTAAACAGGGTGTGGTGTAACCTGCGGGGTTGTCTGCGGAACAAAACAGCCGGATTCGGCGAATTGTGGAGCTGCTCTTCCACAGCTCGCCTGCTCCTGTCAGCGGTCTTGTTCTACAGACTGCACCTGATCCTCTTCCATGGAGGGCTTCAGGTCATCCTGAATGCTGCCTTCCCATAGCGGGACTCCTGACCGGTAGGCTGATCTGCCGTTTAAATGGCCTGCTACCGGAGAGGTAATAAATACAAAGACGATAGCAAGCAGCAGCTTATAGCTGACCGTTCCATCGTGAAACAGGAAGTAGACAAACGCTCCGCTCAGCACACAGAGCACCCCAAGTGTTGCGCTTTTGGTAGCGGCATGTGAACGCAGGTACACATCGGGCAGCCGGACCAAACCGAATGCGCTCAGACCGCAGAATACGGCGCCTAGCAGCACCAGAATCGAACTGAACAACTCACCGGTCATGCCTGTCACCTCCCTCTTCAAATACAATGCCCCGTTCAATATATCTGGCCAGCGCCGTCGTTCCTATAAAAGTAAGAATGCCGATCACCAGAATAATCTCAAGAAAATCCTGTGTATCCAGCAGCATAGAGACTACCGCAATCATAGCCAGCACATGGATGCCTATCGTATCCAGCGCGGCAACCCGGTCAGAACGGGTCGGTCCTTTAAGCAGACGGTACAGACAGGCCAGCATAGCCACCGATAATATAATCAGCGCTGCGGTTAACAAAGTCAGACTCATCAGCGGGTCACCTCCATAATGGCTTGCTCAAAAGTGCCTCTGATCTGCTCGGTAAGCAGCTGTGCATCTTCAATATCAATGGCATGGATGTACAGGATCTTTCCATCTCCCGAAACATCAAGTGTCAGTGTTCCCGGTGTCAGGCAAATCAAACAGGATAATAAAGTGATTTCCCACGCGGACGTTAAGGTGGTCTCATAAGCAAAAATACCGGGACGTATAGCCAGCTTTGGACGAACGATATGACCAATCACCACAAAGCTCGACACCACCAGCTCGCGGATAAATATCAGCAGCAGCTTCAGCATTGCCCATACTCGTTTGAGATAGAAGGGCTGTGTCCATGACTTCCGCAGGATCAGCAGAATGAATATTCCAAGCACATACCCCACGATAAAGCTTGAGCCCGAACTGTTGTTATTCAGCAGCATCCACATGAAAGCAATCATCAGGTTGAATAGTATTTGCAAAGCCATCTCCTCTACTCCTTCATTACAGCTTCATTACAGCTTCAATATAAAGCCCGGGTGAGACTAAGATATCTCCGGCCTGCGATACATAGGTGTATACCCACTCCGCCCCAATACCCATTGCAATAACAAGAACAAGCAGTCCGGCAGCAACGGCCGAAGCGCTTTTTAAGTTGACCTTTGGCAATTCTGTCTCCGGTTCATTTCCCCAAAATGCCAGTCTGAACACCTTCATCAAGGAATACAGTACAAGAAAGCTTGACGCCAGACCAATCAGAGACAAGGTCAACATGCCGTTATCCAACCCTCCGCGAATGATCAGAACCTTGCCGGCAAAACCGCTGAGCGGAGGAATTCCCACAAGCGCAAGCGCCAGTATAAAAAACATCCAGCCGAGCAAGGGGTACTTTCTGATCATCCCCCCCATGTTCTTCAAGTGTTCCGTTCCTGCGGCAGAGATGATCATTCCTCCGAGAATAAACATCAGTGCTTTCGCCAGCATATCATGGAGCAAATAGAATACCGCCCCGTTCAGAGAATCAGGTGTCCCAACTGCCAGGCCAAAAGCGACAAAACCAACGCTGATGATGACATTGTAATTAAGAATACGGGGAATGTCCTGATAGGCCACAGCTCCCAATCCGCCCAGAATCATTGTAGCCGCCGCCATCCAGGCTATCCAAGGCTGGGTAAAGCCCGGATCGTTTACAAACAGGAGGGTAAATGTGCGAATAATTGCATACAAGCCCACTTTAGTCAACAAAGCGCCAAACAAAGCTCTGACCGCCGCCGGAGGTGCACTATACGACCCAGGCAGCCAATAAAACAGAAAGAGTCCGGCCTTTAAAGAAAATACAATCAGAAACAAAATGGCTATTACATTAAGTACACCGCCTTGCCCCGCTTCAGCAATACGCTGGGACAAATGGGCCATGTTGAGCGTGCCCACTGCTGCATAGAGATAAGCTACCGCCGCCACGAACAGTGTGGAGGATACGATGTTTATCAACAAATATTTGGACGTCTCCCGGAGCTGGAGCTTCGTCCCGCCAATAGAAATAAGCGCGTAGGAAGAAATGAGCATCACCTCGAAGAAGACGAACAGATTAAAGATGTCCCCTGTAAGGAAGGAACCGTATACCCCTACGAGCAAGAAATGAAAGAAGGTATAGTAGTAAAAGCGCTCCCGCTCCTCACCTATACTGCGGAAGGAGTAGAGCAATATGGCAAAGCTGGCCAACGAAGCCGTCAGCAGCAGCAATGAAGCCAACATATCGCCAACGAACACAATGCCGTAAGGCGGGGACCATCCCCCCATCTGCAGGGTTTGTATACCCTGATCGTGAACGCGTGAGACCAGAACAGCAGCAATGACGATATTCAGTAATCCGCTGGCGGAGCTAATCCAGCGCTGGAGCCGGATTCTTTCTTTCAGGAAGATCAGGATCACCGCTGTACATAGGGGGATCAGAATCGGCAGCACCAACAGATTGCTCATTCCTTCTCCTCCTTGATACTGTCGATTTCATCCGTACCCAGTGTCTGGTAGGAACGGTAGGCCAGAACAAAATAGAACGCAGTAACTCCAAAGCTGATCACAATGGAGGTTAAGATCAGCGCCTGCGGCAGGGGATCGACATAAGTCTCCGCATTGTCTCCCAGCACAGGTGCAGCGCCTTTTTTGAGTCCGGCCATTGTGAGGAGCAGCAGATGGACGCCATGTGTCAGCAGGGAAGTTCCCAGCACAATGCGCAGCAGACTTTTGGACAGAATCAGATAGACACCAATTGTAAATAAAATCCCTACAGCCACCGCCATTATGAGTTCCATTGTTTATCCCCCCCGATTGATAATATGATGTTCATGGTTACACCCACTACGGCCAAATACACACCCAGGTCAAACAGAACCGCAGTCGCAAGCTCTGTATCCCCGAGTATAGGCAATTGAAAATGACCAAAGGCATGACTCAGAAACGGTGCATTAAATATGAAAGAACCTGATGCCGTAACAATCGCGATCAGCAATCCGACTCCCGTAATCAGGCGGTAGTTCACCGGAAGAACCTTACGGACCGTATCCATGCCAAAAGCGACAGCCATCAGAACAAGCGCGGCGGAAGTCATCAGCGCTCCAATAAAGCCTCCCCCCGGATGGTTGTGGCCCGCAAAGAACAAATACAAGGAGAACGTAAGTATAATGAGGACAATTCCCTTGGACATGGTCTGCAGGATCACATCATTACTCCGCAGCCGTAAGGCTGAGTTTCCAGAATGGACTTTTCCGGCTTCAGTCTGACCGGGTTCCATTCTTAAATGAATCAAGCCATAGATGGCCATTGAGGCGATACCGAGCACCATAATTTCAAACAAGGTATCAAAGCCGCGGAAATCCACCAGAATGACGTTGACTACATTTTTACCGCCGGCTAAATTGTAGCTTTCCTTCAGAAAATACTCGGATATCGGTTCAAAGGGACTGCTCCCCATCGCCGCCAAAGCAATTAAAGTTGTGGTGATACCCACACCAAGGGCGATAATCAAGTTCGGCAGCTTAAACCGCAGGCGCTCCTTCTCCTTCTTCAGCTTCGGAAGATATCTGAAGCAGAGAAGGAAGAGAATGACCGACACTGTCTCTATCATCATTTGCGTAAGCGCGAGATCAGGCGCCCGGAAGATGACGAACAATAGTGTTACCATATAGCCGACACAGCCAGTGAATAAAATCGCACTGACCCGTGATTTGGCAAACGGCACCGCGAATGCCGCAAGCAGCATAACAGCTATTACAGCTGTCTCATAAATGGATAGTGGCGCATAATGCTCCATGCCGAAGCTGATACCCGGTTGTCCAATTAGAGCGGCAAGCAACGCGATAATAAAGAAGCTGAAAATATATAGCAAATAATGACGGTTGGAGCCGGTCATATAAGCATTGGTCAGACGTTTTGAGCCCCGCTCCAACAATTGAAGGCTCCCATCATATTGAAGGCTCCCATCATAGAGATGGGTGAGCGTAATCCGTCCGCTTGGCTTACGGTCCAAGACCCGCAACCGGCTGTAGCTTCGGTATAACAGCACACCGGCAGCGATAACACCTATGGTCATAAATATCTCCGGTGTCCAGCCATGCCAGAAATGAATCGAGACCTCGAACGTATCTTTAGGCGCCAATACTCCGTTATGGATCGACGCCATGGCCGGCTTAATCAGCGAATTAGAAACAAGCTCAGGAAAGAAAGCAAAGACTACAGCAAGGGAGACCAGCATCACTGGTGACAGCAGAAGTCCAAGCGGCGCTTCATGCGGCATTTTATCCAGTTTAGCCTTCTGGAGTTCACCCCCAAAGGTCTTAAAGACGAGAATCATGCTGTACACAAAGGTAAACACACTGGCAAGCCAGGCGGCTACCGGAAAAATCCCCATCCAGGAGCCAGTATTCAGTATGTCGAACTCACGGATATTCAGCATAGCGGTAAAGAACATTTCTTTACTGAGGAACCCGCTGAACGGCGGCAAGCCTGCCATGGAGAATGCGCCGATCAATGCGACCGAGAAAGTAATGGGCATGAGCGACATCAGCCCCCCCAGCTTGCGGAGATCCCGGGTACCCGTTTCATGGTCAATAATTCCGACAACCATAAACAAGCTGCCTTTAAAAACAGCATGATTCAGGAGATGAAAGAGGGCCGCTGTAGTAGCCATAGTATAGAAAACAGCTTCTTCCTTCCCGGCAAAAAAGGAAGCCGCCGAACCTAGTCCCAGCAGAGACATAATCAGACCAAGCTGGCTGATGGTAGAGTACGCAAGTAAGCCTTTGAGATCGCTTTGCTTAATCGCTTTAAATGCCCCATAGATCAGTGTGACCATTCCTGTGAGCGAAACCAGCCAGAACCACCCGGATTGACCTGCAAAAATAGGGGTGAGCCGTGCAACCAAATAGATTCCCGCCTTAACCATTGTAGCCGAATGAAGATAGGCGCTGACCGGTGTCGGTGCTTCCATCGCATCAGGCAGCCAGATATGAAATGGAAATTGGGCGGATTTCGTGAACGCTCCCAGCAGGATTAGCAGCATCGCCGGGATAAACATGGACTGGCCCGGCAAAGATCCGGCTACAGCTACAATTTCCCGGATACTATAAGTTCCAGTCATGACGTATAACAGATTAAATCCGGCAAACATAGCCAGACCGCCAAACACCGTAATGAGCATTGACTTCATCGCACCGTAACGCGATCTTTCCCGGCGGTGCCAGAAAGCAATCAGCAGGAATGAAGAAATACTCGTGAGCTCCCAGAATCCGTATAGAACCATCAGATTATCTGACAGCACAACACCCAGCATCGCCCCCATAAACATCAGCAGGTACACGTAGAATTGGCGAATCCCTTCGCTGTGCTTACTCAGATAATAAATGGAATAGAGTACCACCAGAGCGCCCATTCCGGTAATCAGCAAAACAAACAACAGGCTGAGTCCATCCAGGTAAAGTGTAATATCGACTCCAAGTGAAGGCATCCAGGAGAAGCTTGTCATTAGATTTGATCCTGCTTGAATACTTGGGATTCTTGTCAGGAAGTAGAGAAATAGCGCTGCAGGCAAGGGCAGAACAATCCAGCCCACATGAAAACGCGGCAAATATTTAGTAAGCGGAATAAATGCAGCAAGCAAAAATGGAAGTAAAATTACAAGATGCAGCACGGTCCAGCACTCCTCCTCTTTTATTCATTCTCTAGTTTTCTGCTATTGCGGTTGTATCCATTCATTCTTTACAATTCTCAGGTATTGATAATTAACTTATTTTCCCAGTAAAAAACACGAAAAGAGCCCGCTTTTGGCAGGCTCCTCCGTTTGATTCCGTATACAATTACTGATAATTATACAGTCAGCGCAAGAAACTGTAAAGCCCCGTTCGAACGAATGAAAAAAGATAAAAACAATAATCCATAAATATTTATCCAATCTTTAGGTTTGGTTTAGAATGAGTAAAGGTTAGAGAGTTATATTGAGTAGGGGTGATTTATTATATTTACGATACTGATCGCTGATGACGAACTCGAAATCGTCGAATTGCTGCAGCTTTACCTTGAAAAGGACTACCATATTTTGAAGGCTACCAACGGTATGGACGCTTTACAGATCATTGGAGAGCATACCATTGATTTAGCTATCCTCGATATTATGATGCCGGGGATGGATGGATTACAGCTGCTTAAGAGTATTCGCCGGGCGTATCATTTCCCCGTCCTGTTCTTATCGGCCAAAAGCCAGCATCATGACAAAATTCTCGGTCTGGAGCTAGGAGCGGATGATTATATCTCTAAGCCCTTTAATCCGCTGGAGGTTGTTGCCCGTGTCAATGCTTTGCTGAGGAGAGTCCATCATTTTGATGTCTCCCCTGTGGACAAGGAGCCGGCGGTTGAGAAAATTGTACTTGGAGCACTGACACTAGATCTGAGCGAGTGTGTTCTGTATGTCTCAGGGGAACCGGTTGTGTTGACCTCCACTGAATATAAAATTCTTAAGCTGATGATGGAGGAACCGGGGCGGGTGTTCACACGTAAGCGAATTTATGAAGCCGTCTGGGAAGATTTCTACATGTATGAGGATAACAGTATCATGGTACATATCAGCAACATCCGCGAGAAAATTGAGCTGGACTCCAAGAAACCTGAGTACCTGAAAACCATCCGGGGATTGGGGTACAAAATTAATGCGCCTGTGGAAAACTAGAAACCAACGGCCGCTGCAAACGTCGCTTGCCTTTGATTTTTTACGGTTTCTTGTCATTGTTCTTGTCATTTCGCTTGGCGCTTATTTGTTTATACAGCTCGATGTGACGCAAAAACTAAAGGATTATCAACTTGCAGATCCGGATTTAAAGGTCACGGCAAGCCAATATTTGAATAATCCCAAATCCGGACCGGAAACCGGGAAATTGCTGCGCAGCCGGGGCTGGCTTGAAATCTTGGACGGAAGCAAGCTCATCAAAGAAGTGATCGGAAATAAACAGGATCAGATGATTAGCTACTCAGAGGAACAATTGTATAAGCTGCTTGAGAATGATCGAAGTCAGGATTATTACTATTCATTGTCCCGCTACCCGGGCCCTGGTTCGACAGACTGGCTGCTGCTGAAAATCCCACGGGACCGCATTGACATCTCCATTAACAGCTACCCGTTTATGTCCTATTTTAACCAATCGGTTACCTTCTATATTTTGATTGGAGCGATGGTGCTTCTGGTGCTGGTTGTTGTTTACAGCTATTCTGTAGCCCGGCGGATTCTGAAACCGCTCAAAACCATTAATGAAGGATTAAAGGAAATGATTCAAGGCAATTACAGCACCAGGATCTCTGTCCATGCCGAGCAGGAATTCGAGCAAATGGCTGAAACGTTCAACTACATGGCAGATATGATTGAGAAAACTACCAAGGCTACGCGGCTGGCGGAAGAAAGCAAGCAGCGGATGATGATGGACCTCTCTCATGATCTGAAGACCCCGGTCACCAGCATTCAGGGTTATGCGCAAGCCCTGTATGAGGGCCGCGTGGAGGATGTGGAAAGACAGCGAAAATATCTGTCATATATTCACAATAAGTCCTCCCAAGTCACTAAATTAATTCAAAATATGATGGAACTGCTCAAAACAGATTCGCCGGATTTTCTGTTGAAAATGGGGCATCACGAGCTTGGCGACTTCCTGCGGGAAATTATCGCCGATTCGTATGGAGAAATCGAACAAAAGCGGTTTACGCTTCAGTTCCAAGTACCCGATCAGGATGTTTATGCGCTCTTTGATCCTGAACTGCTGTCACGAGTGGTCTATAATCTGATCACCAATGCTCTGACTTATAATCCGCCCGGAACGACTCTTCGGATTGAGCTCATTCCCCAAGCCACCCGAATGGTCATTGAAATTGCCGATAACGGTGCGGGGATTCCTCAAGAACTCAGATCCACCCTTTTCGATCCCTTTGTGCGGGGAGATGAGGCCAGAACGGCATCTGGAGGAACCGGCTTAGGCTTGGCTATAGCCCTGAAAAATACGGAAAGAATGGGCGGAACGTTGGAACTGGCCAACCCCGGGAAGGAATCAACCGTTTTTAAGATCACTTTACAAAAATAGTCTAGCGCCAAAAGAAATAGCGGCAGTGCAGGACGATAGAAGAATGTCCTCGACTGCCGCTGTTTTATTGCGAAATTCAAATTGGCTCCGGTATAACGCCGACCACGGTCACATTCACTTGCGACACTTTTAATCCAGTCAGTATTTCAAGGCTGCTCTTAATTTTTTGCTGCAAAAGCTGCGCGAGCTGGTGAAGGGGAGTGCCTAACACAAAAATCGGAAAGATGTGAACCGCCAGCTCTCCCCCGTTTATCTGGAGGTCAATAGCTTTATAGAAGTCATCTCTATTTTTGCGTTTGGTTTTGCCTTCCATAAGCGCCTTCACTTCTTCCGCTTCCTGAATCGCCTTGCCGGCAATCTTCAATATGGCCCGGTTTGAGATTGTAATGTTGCCTTTGTTTCCGTTAATTAAGTTATTCATCCCATCGCCTCCTTCGATTTATTCGAACTATAGTCCCTCCCACTTTTCTTTAAAGAACAAATGATACGTATGCTTAGATAAAATTTTGATGACCATATACACTGGAATAATGATCAGCATGCCAATGAATCCAAAGAAATTCCCCACTCCCAGCACAAGAACTGTTGTGGTGATGGGATGAATATCAAGGCTTTTGCCAAAGACCAACGGTGAAATGATGTTATCCTGAACCTGCTGTGCCACCAGAATAATAACCAAAGCCCACAATCCCACAGCAGGAGACTCAACCAGACCTACAATCACGATAGGAACAGATGAGATGATGGCCCCAAAATAAGGAATAAAGTTCATAATGACGGCAATCAGTGTCAATACAAGAGCATAAGGTAATCCGATCAAAAGGAATCCGAGATACATCAGGACACCCAGCGCCAGATTAACGATAACTCTGCTAACGATATAACTGCTGAGCGCGGCATCGATTTCTTTTGTAATTGTACTGGTTTTCCCGCGAAAACGTTTCGGAACAGCTCTTACGATGATTTTCCCGAATTTGTCGCCCTCCTTAAGCATATAGAACAACAAAATTGGAAAGGTAAACAGGATAATCGCTAAGTTGGAGACCGCTGAAAATAGCCCTGTGACATAACTGGTTAATAATGTGAATCCTTTGTTTAAATATTCATTTAATTGGGAGAGCAGGCTAAAATCTTCGGGGAAAATTTTCGAGAAAACCCCTGTCTTCTCCAACTCCACAATTTTATCGTTTAATAAATTGAAAAGATGGGGCGCATTTTGCACCAGATTGATCAGTTGCGATTTCAAGGGAGGCCAGACACCCCCAAAGAATGCCATAACAATGATAAACAAGAAAAGGTAAATCAGAAGGATCGCCGGTGTTCGCTTCACTTTCCACTTTTCCAGCAGAGGAATTAAAGGCCGCAAGATATAGTAGAAAAAAACGGCTAACAGCATCGGGATGAGGATCACACCCGTCAGCGCCTTAAAGGGTTTAAAAATAAAATCCACTAAAGAACCCACATAAATGATTGCAAGGACCAGCAGTATTGCTTTACCTATGGTAAGAAATTTATTAACATTTTTCATCTGCCATCTCCTGCTCTATCCAGCTTATTTGTATTAATATAGCGTTCCAATCTTTATACACTCTAAACTGAACCTAAAGATTAGATAAATATTATGATTGCGGAAAGGAATGTTGCCTCCTTTTAAAGAGAAATCAGATCGCTTGTTTCCAATGACCACGCTTAGTCACAATTTTATATTTTTACTATTTGTACAAAATTCGTTCGGACACTTCATTGTGAATTCAAAACATTTACTCGTATTGACAAAAAAACACCTTGCTTGTTGGGTATCATGGAAGTGCGACCAACCATGCCAACAAGAAAGGTGCGTGACTCTAATACCAGCACAAAGGAGTTGAGTATTGAACTGAGTAACTCAATGATTGAGTAACTCAATAATTAGGTAACGCTCTGATTAGCTCTCTAATTAACCTTCCACTCCGTATAACAATACCGGAATTTTTTTACAAAAAGTATCAAACATGACGGCTGCTTCCTGACGAAGCATGGGGCGGGTTGGCTCATAATCAACAGCGCCATTAGCATCCACCTTCACCTCAGGCCCATAGAGCTGCATAGCGGCTGCAAATTGCACTGCTTCTGAAGCCCAAGGTGCCGGCAACGTTCCCGTCAGCTTGGCTTGTGGCGCCTGAGCAGATACATTGGATTGAATGAATCTCCAAAGAATAGAAGCCGCTTCTTGTCTGGTAATGGCACGGTCTGGCTCAAAGCGGCCATCCTGTGTCCCTTTTAACCCTGCATACAGAACTGCTGATTGAATCTCTTGTGCCAAATCATGCCCTACTACATCCTTAAATATTACTGGGTCTTTAGATAGCTGGAGCCCGACAACTTTCATCAACAGCTGCACAAATTCTCCACGTGTCATGGCTTCTTCCGGTCTAAAGGAATTCGCGGCATTTTTATTCAGAAATTGCTGTTGATTTAATTGGTCAATCGAAGCCGCATAGGGACTATCGGCAGATACATCAGAGAATGGAGACTGCACAGGCATTTTTTTCAGGAAGCTATCCGGATAGTTGTAATACATGTATTCAATTTCACCATGCTCATCTGCCTTAAAGCCTGCCTTTACACCTTGTTCATCCTCAAATAACAATGCCTCTAGTTGTTGAAGCTTATGAGTTCCCTTTGCATCCTTAATAATAAGTGTTCCATCCTCACCCGCTTTCACTTCTGCATTAAGCAGAGGGATTCTCAAATCTTGAAATCTCCCTTCAAACTTGGCCAAGCTTTCCTTGGATGATTTAATTGGTGTAACAGCCTTATGTTGTTCAGGATAGAATTGATCCATAAATGAGCCAAATATCTCATCGCGGGGGTCCAGCGCTTCACCGTTGACAATGATCATGGCACCTACCTTTTGCTCCGGCACCATCCACAGCCAGGAGTGATAACCAGGAAGGTCACCACCTTTTCCAATGACCTTCTGACCATTGAAAAGATGATGATGCATAACTTCAAAACCATAAGACATCACGGGTAGTCTGTCATTAATACCGTATTGATAGGCTTCCATTGTATTTGTCGTTTTTTCCTTCAAAATGCGGCCATCACCAAGCTTGCCTCCATCTAACATAGCGAGCATGTATTTGGCCATATCACTACCGGTAGAGAACATGCTGCCACTGGGATCTACGTCAGGATAATTAGGATATACAGCGATTTCTTTACCTGCATCATCATAGGTTTTTGCAAGATTTTGTTGGACTTGTGGCGATAATAAAAAGTCACTATGTGTCATGCCAAGCGGCTTAAATATGTTTTCTTTTACGTAAGTATTGAAGTCAGTTTTAGCTACATTTTCTACGATATATCCCTGGTGTACAAAAGCCACATTATCATACCGGTAGGCCTCGCCAGGTTTTATTTTTACCATAGGTACGTTATTTTTCACATAATCCTGGAGAGAAACACCTGGAGTATTTCCAGAAAAGTCAGTATAATCATAACCTGTTGTGTGGGTCATCAGGTTCTTCGTCGTAAGGGGAACGCCTGTCTGATTGGGGATTGCAACTCCATTCATATACGCAGAGATATCACGATCCAAGTCTATCTTGCCTTGTTCGGTAAGCTGCATCACCGCTGTAGTCGTAAATAGCTTGGAGATAGATGCCATTCTAAATCGGGTAGTGTCAGGATGGATTGGTGTTTTGGAAGCCACATCTGAGTAACCATATCCTTTGTTAAGCAGTACTTTGCCATCCTTTACAACTACAAACAATGCCCCAGTAAGCTTCTTCTTCACGTCAGCGCGGGCAAAAAAAGCATCCGCAAATTCCTCTACGGATTTAGCTGTGATCGGAGGAATTGCAGAGGTTGCTGTCCCTTTCCCAGCCAAGCTTTGGGTTTGGGCCTGATTGTTATTTGGTGTGACCGCTGCATAAGCAGGTAAGCCAGATGATGACAGGACTAGGCCTGCGATCAAGACACTAGCTAGGATGACCAGTCTGGGCTTTTTACAATTTGATGGTTTCATATATATACTCCTCTTCTTGGGTTTTTCTTCCATCATAAATTGTATAATACCCTCATTTCCAGCCACAACCATCGTTAGCCCAGTTATACCCAAACCAAAAGTTAGTCACCAGTACTGAACGATGGTCCAGGCTATAACCCGACCTTGGTCCATTTCCACCTATAAAAAGGCCCTAACCTCTCGAAAACGAGTAGATTAGGGCCTTCGTTGTTTTTTCAAATAAAGGTTATAGACTCTGCCATACACTCCACCGTCTTAGTTCCTATTTAGAATATTCAGCGCTCAGAAATAGCAGTGAAATTTATAAGTCAACAGACAAAACAAATTTCTCCAGTCCCATTTTCAAACCGTCTTCATCATTGCTTAACGTAATCTTGTCGGCAATTTTTTTAACTTCGTCCGGCGCATTTCCCATTGCAATTCCAAGTCCTGCGTACAAAATCATGTCCATGTCATTATAGTTGTCTCCAATGGCCATTGATTCACGATAGGTAATATCAAATATCCCTTCGAGCTCCTGAATGGCGTACGATTTGGACACCATCTCATCCATAATTTCCAGATATGTTCCCTTGGATTTATAAATACTGATACCCGTAACTTCTTTTTTGATTTGTAGTGCAAGCCTCTCAATGTCTTCGGGATCTCCCATGCATAGAATTTTGTGAGTATCATGATCTTCTTCAATATATGAGGAGAGCACCCTCTGTATGGGGGATCCATTAATAATATCCGCTTCTTGAATTACCCAAGGATTTTGAGTGCTGTCAACGATCCACTGGTCATGACCATACAAGTTAAAACTGATGGAAGGATAATGATCCACTACAATATCATATATCCCTTTGATGCTCTGTTTCGATAAACAGATGTTATGAAGGATTTCTCTGTTGCCGTCCAATATTAAAGCACCGCTGTAACAAATGACGGGAGCGTGAAGTTTGAGCTCTTGCATAAGAGAAAAAATGCTGCTTGGCATTCTCGCTGAAACGAGAACAAAAGGGATATTTCTTTCCATTACTTTTTGGATCGTATTTTTGGTTTCAGCTGTAATTTGATGTCTGGAATTTAACAACGTCCCGTCAATATCGCTAAAGATTGCTTTTATCATCGCTTATGGCTCCCTTACGACTATTTTTCACTGTTCTTCCTCAAGCACCTTGATAATTTCTACCCCGCTTTCCTGCAACATCAATAATGAATGTTCCGGTGTCCCCTGATTTGTAATTAAAATATCAATTTCGGAAAAATCGAGTCCTTTAAATGGGCTTGTTAAATTGAATTTTTTCGAATCTGCCAATAAAAAAACTTCCCTGGCACGTCTTGATACGAGCTTTTTAATGAAAGCATCATCACGGTTGGCAAAATACACTCCGTCTTCCATAATGGCGGCAGCGCCTAAAAAAGCTTTGTCAAAAAAAACATCATTCAACTGCATAGCCGTGTCGTGGTCATAAAAAAAACGATTTTCATGATTGAATTTGCCCCCGAGCAAATTTATATTAATCTCACTTTTTGCTGACAAGGCTTCTGCATTATCCAGCGAGTGTGTATAAACCGTAACGTTCTTGTCCAGTTGCCCACAGAGCAGTTGAATGGTCGTCGAGACATCCATGAAACAAACATCTCCGTTAGCAAGGTGTGCGGAAGCTGCTTTTGCAATGAGCATCTTTTGCTTTGTTGCTGAGGTTACACGTTCCTTGTAGGCTTTTATTTCTTCTTTTAATAAAGGTAAGGCGATTCCTCCATGCGTCCTGATGACACCCCCTTCATGAACCAGCTTAATAATATCCCGTCTTGCCGTATCCCTCGAGATATTCAATAAATCACAAATTTCCGAGTTTGATAATTGGTTACGGCTTTGGAGATACTCTAAAATTTTAAAAAGTCGTTCTTCTTGGTTAATATAAAGCCCTCCTCTCCTTAATATTCATTATAAGCGATTAAGCGATTTTTATTAAGCATTTTTAAGTATTTTTTATGAAATAAGCGAATTACTTATACAAGGCATTTTTACATAATAAGTCCCCGGTCCTCATGCGCATTGCACTAGGAGTCCGGGGACCTGATTCATATTGCCTAATTGTTGATAAATTCAATTTTTTGAAGCAAACGTTTAATTATCGCTACCGCTTCAGCGCGGGTAGCTGTTGCATGCGGCTCAAAGTGTCCCGTGTCCATGCCCTGCGTTATGCCCAGAGCTGTCACTTCGGCTACTGCATTTTGCGCCCAGACTGAAATAGATGACCGGTCGGCATATCTGTCCAGCTTTTGCCCGGATTTGCTGCTGACTGAGAAATGCCCGGTATATTGCAGTGCTTGATGGACAAGTATAGCTATTTCCTGTCGGCTAATGCCCGATTCCGGACGAAAGGCCCCGTCTTCATAACCTTTGACCAGCCCGGCTGAATAGGCTGCACTGAGGTATCCGCCGTACCATGAATCCTTGACTGTATCCTTAAAGACTGGAGTCTCCCGTTCTTCAAGCCCAAGTGCACGAACAAGCATGGTGGAAAATTCGGCCCGGGTAACAGGCCTGGATGGCTCAAATATTCCCTTTACCGAACCGGCAACAATTCCTTTTGCCGCAAGCAGTTCGATGTCCGCTTTGCCCCAGTACCCGGCTGGCAAATCAGCGAAGACCGGGCTGCTGTTGGCAACGGTATACACACCATTGGAATTATGCTTTATTTCAACGGATGCTCCATCATCTCCAGCCCGGAAAATGCTCGGCACAAAGACAAGTTTCCCTCCGGCTTCATCGTAGCGGACTGCAGTGGAACGATCGGGGTCCATCGCTAAAGAAAGCGGAAGTGTCCGGCTCACATAGGTATCACCGAAATCAAGAGCGGTTGTCGTACTGCCTGTTACTGCTTCAACCTTGAAGTCGACAGGAGTCGTTCCCACGGTTGCTCCCGCTTTTGCAGCCGCTTCTTGGATAGCAGCATTTTGCTTCATTGTTGCCTTGGCTAACGTTATTCGCAGCCCTGGCATGCTATCGGAAGGTGTGGCATCCCTATTCACCATGCTGGCCGGAAGGGTATATGTCCCCAGTTCCGTAATCACCTTAAGATCCAGAGTTCGATGCTCTTTCCAAAGCTTAGCGGCCATGCCGGTCAGTTCAACACTTACCACATCAGCCCCGTTAGCCCGTACATGCAAAGTTATTGCAATACCTTCTTTCTCTGGCATTGCTTTAAGTAAAGTGAGATCATCCACGGCCACTATGGCTTCTTTCCTGCCATCAGCCTTTTGCGTAACACCCGGAGCATACTCCAATCTGCCTGGAATAATTGAAACCGGAATGGTTGCGGTGGACGGCTGCTTAACCGCCTTGCTGTTGCTGTCCTTGTTCTTCTCAATATTGTCACCGGAAGAGCTGGAATCGTAACCTATTTTTCGAATATTTTTAAAGTATGCTGTTGTATCCCCTACATTTAAGCCAAAATATCCTCGTGTATAGCTTTGATCTCTGGTATCAATCACCAATTGGCCGTCCAAATAAGCCTTTATGGAATCCCCGACAGCTGCAACTTTGAGGTTATAATCCTGATTCGTCCGCAGCTTCAGCTTTCCGTCATTGGTATAGATGACAAGTTCACTTCTGATCCCGTCAACAAATTTTATGAGCTTGACCGCATTATTCCGTACATCCACATTAATTGCATACGCATTTTTCGCCGTAGGGTCTGAACGGAAGACCAAGGCACCAGCGCCGATGGGATTTCCTATGTTATCTTTTTCAGGATCATCGGGGTGAGAATCTGTATCAGGCACTTTAATGTCCGCCTCATAAAAAAAGTTCCCTCCAACCTCACTGGACAGAATAAACGCATCCCCTACGCTCTGCCCCTGTTTTCCATGGATAGTATCCGCCCAATTGCCGCTAATCGTCGTCCAACCTGTCAGTAGTGAAGCAAGAGAAAGGGGTTCTTTCCAGATACTCTTTAACGAAAATATTTGTAAAGACTTTAATTTCACATCCCCGTTCTTGCTGTAGATTTGCAGACCATTGCTCGAAGGGCCCGGGAATATTTGGTCGGTTATCACTGTTTCCCCATTATTCCCGAACACCTCCAGTGCCGAGCGGTCAACAAAAACATGCATTTTCACCGTACCGTTTGAAGCCTTCAGCGGGCCTTCATGTTTGTCTGCGATGTCAGGTCCAAACTTATAACTCCCGGAATTCGCACGGTCAACGAACAGCTTTTCTTTGTAGACATCATACCCGACTGTTGTATATTCATCATTTCCTTTACGAACCTTGAAACCAAACTCGGTTGCTTGGGTCTTGGACAGATCAAACTCGGCGATCATTTCAAATGTGTCGTCAGAAAAGTTGGACAGGAGGTCGCTTTCTCCATTTATCTTTTCATTTGTATATGAGGCCTCTTTAGTTTTTTCACGAATGCCGGCCAGGGAAACAGGTGTTTGTTTTAACCGTAATCCCTCCTCTGTCTGGGTCAGCTCCACCGTTCGCGGCAGTGACAAAGAGCCTCTCCATGTTGAAGTGGGAGTACTTTCAGCATAAGACCAGTTACTCATCCAGCCAGCCCAGTATTTCTCGCCATTCGCCCCTTCAATTCCATTCCACTCCACGGCGGCATAATAATCGGCTCCGTAATCGGACCATAATATTTTATCGGAAGAATTCTCATTGGTGAAGGTTTTCCCATCAAAGCTTCCTACAAAATATTGCATTCCTGATCCGCCTGCCGGTGCTCCCGGATTGATACTTATCTGCAGAACCCATTTCTTGTGTTCAGGGTTGCCATCTACAGGCAATTCAATTAATGTAGGGCATTCCCATACACCGCCTATACTTCCGTTTGTAGAAGGTATCCACGAACCTGAGATGGCAGACCAATCCGTAATGAGGCCGCTTTGTGCTGACTTGTCTTTCTCCGGCTCTTGTGCTACTTTGTCAGCGTTTTCCGGTATAGACCCTTCATTATAAACATTGACATCATCCAGGTTGATATGCCCCCAACTGCCCGTCGCGTTGTCCACAGCTTTGATATATAACACTTCACCAATATAACTGGAAGCATCCCATACGTATTTGTGATACGTTTCCTCTTCAGATCCCGTATTTGCTTGACGAAGCAATTCCTGATCGTCGGATGCTCTGACTAACGATACATAACGGTTGTTGACGTCTTTGCCTCCTCCCATCATCAGGTTGATCTCCCCAGAGCCGCCCAATTTGAAATAGGATGAACGCAGTTCTCCGGTAGCATCATCCCCCTTGTGCCGATCAGAAAACCCCCATAGATGATATTTGCCTTGCTGGTTGAAAACTCCACCCCACCAATCTGTTTGATCCGTTACATGGTTATTGGTAAATGCATCCCCCCGCACATTGGTCCACCCGGTCAAATCCCCTGTTTCAAAATCATGGTTAAGGATTCCATTCTCTTCTGTTAGGATGTTTTTGCCAAATTGAACATCCTGGAAGATCCCCGAGGCATTCCCAAGATGTAAACCGAAAAGGCCGGAGGAAAAGGTGGAATCATTTACATCTTGAGTAAGTTTTCCATTCACATATACCTTTATATTCTCTCCATAAGTCCTCACTTCTACAGGATAACTGGAATACGTATCGAGAGATACAGTGGCCTCAGCCAGAACTGATTGCTTCCCGTCCTCAAGCTTCATCAATTTTATCTTATCGTTGTGAACGTCGAGATTCGCCACATATCCATTTCTTGCTCCTGCATCTGCCCGGAAAACAAGCGAGCCTGCTTCATCTCCTCCATCCGATAATTTAATGTTCGCCTGATATCGAAAGTCCTCCCCGGTTTGCCCGCTCATTACATATGAATTCTGTGCGGAAGTCCCCCTCATTCCTTCTAAGGTGTCTTCCCAGGAACCACTAACAGCGGTCCATTTTGACAAATTGGTCACAAAGTCTGATGTATTACTGAATTTCACATTTCGAAAAGAGGCTGTTGAATTCCATGCGGTTAGCCCATAGTAGCCGTATGCAAATTCATCATCTGTTTGGTCGATAGCCGATTGGTCGTTTACAAAAACCTGAATTTGATTTCGATTTGTTGTAATTCGTAAATGATAGGTAGATGAAGTATCCAGGCGCCAAGAAGTGGCCGCAATTTCCAGACTTTCTCCATTCCTATTTTTGGTTAAAGTCACGCGATCATTTTTGGCATCCAGATTTACCACATAACCGTTGGCCGCCTGCTTATCAGAACGAAAAACCAGCCCTCCTGATCCTTCCCGGCCATTTTTTGCATTGAGGGTAATGTCGCCCTCATAGTTGAAAGACCCACCTCCTTGCGGAGAAATCGCGTAAGAAGTGGAATCCAGACTATTGGCCTGAATTCCACCATCCGGGCCAAATTCACTGGCATAAGTCCAATTTTTTAAATTGGGTGAAGTATAGAACATCGCCTTGTTGTTAGCAACTAACGACATCACCCATTGATTGGATCCTTCATGCCAAAACACTTTGGGATCACGCCAATCAGCGGCGGGAGGATCAGGCATTACAGGATTGCCTTCATACATATCCCATGTTCTTCCTTTGTCCAAGCTGTAAGCGATGCTTTGAACTTGACCCTTATCACCTGCATGAGTAAAGAGAGCTACCATTGCTTCCTTTCCAAATCCGGCCGTATTTCCCCAGTCGACTACAATGCTTCCGGAAAAAATTTGTCCGTGGATATCGGGAGAGAGTGCAACGGGGAGATGTTCCCAATGAACAAGGTCACTACTCACTGCATGCCCCCAATGTAGTGAACCCCATTTTGTTCCGTATGGATGATACTGGTAAAACAAATGGTATTCACCCTCATAATAAACCATCCCATTGGGATCGTTCATCCAGTTAGCCTCGGGAGAAAAATGAAATTGATTCCGGTACGTTTCCTGATAATAGCCTGGATCTGATGCAAACGCTTTCGATACTGGTGTAAAAGATAATAAGATGATGATTCCAAGGACTAAAGAACAAACCCGATTAATATTTTTTCTCCTCATTTTTTCACTTCCCTTTTAAAATTTCATAAATTAAGATAAAGCGCTTACAGACATTGAAAGGACATCCCGGTCAGGGATATCCTCCTTGACCGGACAGGAATTATTCAAGCCAAGACACCGAGAGCATATCCAATAATACCTATTGCGAACAGAGCAAAGATCAGAGCTATAGCATTCACTTTCTTTTTGAGCAGTCTCATGCAAAGGAAGGTCAGCAAGAGTGGTAGCAGCCCGGGCATTAATTGATCCAAAATCATTTGTACAGTGGTGACAACTTCTTTCCCATCCGAACCAGTGTATCTTGACACCTCCAAAGGTACATTCAAGGTAGTCCATTTGGATACAAGTGCACCCATAACAAAGAGTCCTAAGATAGAAGCCGATTCCGTGAGTTTTTGTAACCGATTACCTGACATGTCGGAAACAATCTCCGTCCCTTTCCGGTAACCGTATTTCAGACCGTACCATTTAGTTGCCAGACGAAGGACGTTAAAGAGCAGGAAAAAGAGTACAGGGCCGATGATGCTTCCAGATAAAGCAATAGAAGCTCCAAGCGCGGCCAAAACCGGACGTATAGTCCCCCAAAAAATAGGGTCGCCAACCCCAGCCAAGGGCCCCATTAAACCGACTTTCACACCGCTGATGGTGGCATTGTCGATCGGTTGGCCATTCGCTTTCTGCTCTTCCATCGCCGCAGTCACACCCATAATGGGTGCAGAAATAAACGGTTGAGTGTTAAAGAATTCCAAATGCCGCTTTAAAGCTTCTTTTTGATCCTCTTTCTTGCTGTACAGCCGCTTAATCGCCGGAATTAAGGTAACGCAAAAGCCAATCGACTGCATTCGCTCAAAATTGAAAGAGCCAAGCAGGAACCATGAACGGACAAACATTTTGTTTAAGTCGTTATTGGTCAGCTTCTTTTCTTCCATTGTACTCCCCTTCTTCCATCAAAAATTTACTTATAACTCTTCAATTTCCGCCGTTTTATCGTTCCGCAGATTATATTTCGGACTGAGCTGGATGTATAGCAGAGCCAGCACAGCTCCTACGATCCCGAAGCCAACCAGATTGATGTTCGTGAATGCGGCAACGACAAATCCCAGGAAGAAGAAGGGCATAAGATATTTGGCCGACATCATATTTATCACCATCGCATAACCTACAACCACAATGAAACCGCCTGCAATTTGCAGCCCTCTTGTAACAACTTCCGGAATTGCATTTAGCAGTTCTGTAACCAGGCCGGTTTCTGCAGCAATTGCTACCAATACGGCAGGTAGAGCAACGCGTAACCCTTGAAGAAGGAGAGCTATAAAGTGACATAATTCTATGCCTTTAAAATTTGCTGACTCGGCATATTTATCCGCCAAGTGTTGAAAGAATACGGTAATCGTTCTTACAAATATCGTTAACACTTGCCCTGCAGCCGCAATCGGAATTGCAACAGCAATCCCGGCACCAATCGACTGATGTCCGACAATAACCAATATAGTCGAAACCACACTCGCCAAAGCAGCATCCGGAGCCATTGACGCCCCCACATTCATCCAGCCCAAAGCCATCAATTCCAGCGTACCGCCAAGAATAATGCCCGTTTTGAGATCACCCAGGACCAAACCAATCAAGGTGCATGCAACCAAAGGCCGATGAGTCTGTCCTTCGTCCAGCACACTTCCCATCCCGCAAATGGCCGCAACCAGCGTTACCATTACGATTTCAAAAACACTCATGCATTAACCCCTCCTTTATATCAATCTACTATCAGAACTGTACTTCCTGAAGTTTGTTCATCAAATTGATTTTCGGATCACTGGCCACTTTTCTAATTTCCAGCTCAATGCCCTTTTCGTGGAGTTTCCTGAATGCGTCCACATCCTGTTTATCTATGGACACAGCTCCGGTAATCTGTTTTTTTCCTTCTTTAAAGCACATACCGCCTACATTCACCGATGTAAATGGTACCCCTCCTTCCACAACCCGCAGCACATCAGTCGGGTTGGTAAACAAAAATAAGGTCTTGAAGTCGTTGTACTTGGGGTTATTGTACGCTTCAATTGCCTTGTCAATCGTGACTACATAAGCTTTGATTCCAGGCGGGGATACTTGCAGCAATAAGGTTTTGCGCAGCGTATCAGCGGCAACCTCATCACTCACAGCGATGATTTTATTACACTTTGTTTCTTTCACCCACACCGTTGCCACCTGACCATGGATCAGACGGTCATCAACCCGAACAAATGAAATTTCCATTTACAAATCCTCCTCTATCTGGATACCTCGGATAACACGATAAGACATCATTGAATCCTGACCCGCACGGATTGCCAGATCACTCAGATTCTCCTCCTCTAATGCTCTGTTCGTGAGCAAATCTACGATCATTGGCAGGTTTACTCCGGTTACAATGTCCATATTTTCATGAACGGACGCTAAGCGGCTGGCCGCATTGTATGGACTACCCCCAAACAGATCAACAAGAAAGATCAGTCCATCCGTCCAATCAATCGTTTCCATTGCCGCTTTATATTTCTCAACAAGTCCACTGACACTTTCACCAGGTTCGAACGTCACACCTACCACATTCTCCAGTTGGCCGAAGACCATCTCCGTTGATCTTAGGATTTCTTCGGAAAATTTCCCGTGTGTGCCTACTATAACTCCTATCATTTGTTTCACCCCCTCAATGTTTCCTTCGCCTATATTATTATGCAAGACTCGTGCCAAACATCTGTATGCTTCAGTCTTCAATTGAAAAAGACCCAAATCCCCTAAGCTACAGGGATTTGGGTCTTAAGTTGCCAGGTGCTTATTTTCATACCCTCCATCATTGATACACTTTTGTGAGCGTTTTATACACTTTCCCAGCTGCTAGGCAATACCAATATATTCTTCGCTCAACATTTCGCAAATATAATACTTTTCGTCCTCAGTCAGTACCAGGTTAATACCACTAACAAATATTTCACAGGAATAGTTCACCGCAACCAGTAAGCGCTGATCAAATAATTTCACATCCCCCCGGTACACTAACCCGTCATGGATGACCATGCGCTCCAAGGCATGAGCCATATGAACGGCTATTTGCACTTGCAGCGCATAATTAAAATTGAATTCCAGTTCTTCTTCGAGCTTTTGAATAAATTTCATCAACATCCCCAAAATTTTGTGGGGATTCAGATACGTCATGAACTCCTTCAGAGTATTCTCACAGATATCTCTAACGACCACACTTTCTTCAGCAGGTACAATTGGGAAATGATTGTTCAATAACAGCTCTCTCAATGCCTGCTCGCCGCTTGCTTCGATCAATTGTTCCAAAGGAATAAACGGGACATGCGGATCACTAGACCGCTTTACTCCAACCACGGCAAGAATCGTATGCTTGGTCCGCAAGTCTTTTACCACTTTATCCAGCTCCCTGACTTTTACCGGTACAACGAGAACCCTCTCCTCCGTCAAATCGTAAACAATCTTCTCTACAAATTCCTTTAGTTTTACCGCAGCGCCTTTGCCGGAAGAACAAACCGTTACGATTACCCTGTTGCTATCCGCCTCCGCCTTCACTATGGCGGTACCGTTGTTATATCCACGAAAATCCTTAAGAGATTGGTAAATCCCCTCTACATCCATGTCGAAAATACTCGCTTTTCGCACTGCCTCTAGTGTGAGCGGGGTAGATACCATATCAATGGTTCTGACCTTGACCCCGACACGTTCCATAATGGTAGCTTCAAGATTGAGCAAGGAGCCCATGTCTACAAGCAGCAATACGCCCCGGCCATTGTCAATGCTCTTTACTTTCTCGACAATAATCTCGAGTACTTCCCTCGGACTTACATCCAGGGGCATATCCACCGCAGAAATATTGGAGCTGCCCAGCAAGTTGTTGACTACATCGACGATGCTGGTTGCAGTGCTGTTTCCATGGGCAGCTACAATTATCCCCACATTTCCCTGATGCTCCTCTTCCACAGATCTCAGTAGAATCGCCACATATGTAATCTCGGCATCGGGAACACTGATCCCGAAATAGGATTCGATCATGTCCTTGATAATCTGCGCCAATCTGTGTTCTTCGTCCTTGTCATCCACCGGCTTATACATTTGTTTCACCACATATTTCTTTTCTTTAATTCGCTTTAAAAAAGAGCTCATATGCAGGCTGAATGCATAAACGAACCTTTTGCTGTAATTCCGCTTCAGTTCTTTTTCCAGCATAGCCTGTACCTCTTCTGAAAAGTCCAGGATCTCCTTGTCTACGATTTTGAGGATCCTGTCTCGCCCTCCCTTAATGTTATAGAACCGGTTATAGAAGCCTTTAATATGGATATTGACATCTGTAGTAATGAATTTATTGATATAGCCATCGTCGAACCCTTCTTCCTTCAACAGCTCAATCTTATCTTCAATAAGCTTATAGAGGTTAAACGGTGGTTCGGAAGCATCTTCCTCATCGTCCCCTTTACTTCCCTCAGGAGTAACGTACAGATGAGAGATGATACCGCTCATTTCGTCCATTTCCTTGCGGTTTCTCCCGATATTAAATAAACCTTCTCTAATGTTGCCCGGCAAGATTTTGAAGTCCAGTTCTATTTCTTCCTGATTCTCATGAATGCTGTTTAAAAATCCTTTGGCGCAAACAAGCTGAATGCTGGATTTTAACTGGCCAATATTCCCGTAGGTTACACTGCCGATGAGTGCTTTAACGACCTCAGCCTCAACCCGGAGCGATTTATTTACCCGATGAGCCTCGTTAGCGAACAAATGCTTCAGAATCATTAACCGCTCTTCCATGGTACGTTCCTGAAAGTTAGGAATATTGATCGTAATGGGTATCCGCCGGATAAAGGTTTTCAGCAAGGAGGAACCGGGATCTTCGGTTGTAGCGCCTATCAGCAATACATTCGCATTCCGCTTGCGCTCTGACTCTCCCAATTTATTGTAGCTGTGCGTATCCATGAAATAAAAAATCATTTCCTGGCCTTCCGGAGGCAAACGGTGTATCTCATCCAAAAACAGGATTCCTCCATCGGCTTTCTCCACCAGCCCCGCCTTTTCCTGGTCAGCTCCGGTGAACGCCCCTTTTACATGACCAAAAATGTGGGAGAGCAGCAGTTGGGGGTTATTATAATAATCAGCGCAGTTAAATACGATAAATGGCGCTTGCTCCGGGAATCGCTTCATGTGCTTCCCATAATTGTACATTAACCTCGCAAACATCGTTTTCCCCACGCCTGTCTGCCCTACAATCAGCGTGTGCAGGCCCTTAGGCGGGTATAGTATGGCCGCTTTTCCCTGCTCAACCTGGTTTCTCATACTGCCCATGAATCCTATCAAAGTGTGAAACGGGTCTACCTGTTCACCAGGCAGCATCAACTCCTTAATACTGTTAACTTCTATTTGTTTTTCTTTAAGCTGAACCCGGAAGGTCTCCTCAATCACCTGCTTGTGCAAAAACTTGACAGGTCTTCCTTTGATTTTAATAATCAAATCAGCGCGTAAAAGACTATTAAGCTCTTTGCTCACATTATTTCTAAGCATCTCCTGATGGGCAGCTATTTCCTCAGCAGTAATCCCATCACCTGCAAGTAAAGCCTCTTCCGACAGGTTCTTTGTGCAATCAGCAATATACGCTAATATCTGATCAATCCGTTTCACGTTATCCCTCCATTCTGAACAGGTTTATAAGAAGCAGATAATAATTCATTACCTACACAAGGTTTTGGCAGGAAAATTGCATAAGCTTTTCGAATATATTTTAAATGATACCATTTATTGCCTTTATAAAGGAGTTGAATTACATGATGCAATTCCGATTACAGCAAGAGCAGACAAACAAGCTGGTTATGACTCCCGAATTACGACAAGCGATTATGCTTCTTCAGTACTCCTCTGTTGATTTGATGGCTTATCTTCGTGAACAAGCGAATGAAAATCCGCTCATTGATTTGTCTGAGATCGAGATGTCCATTGAGAGGATAAGCAAGCCAGAAGAATATTCATTTGGAAAAAGCGCTAACCCGGTAGACCTTCTGGATTTTGTCGCCAGTCCGGCGGATAATTTATTTGAACATCTGGTTGCGCAGCTTGGATGGGTTCGCGGGCTGTCACGGTCGCAACGCAGGGTTGCAAGGTTTCTTATTGGAAATCTAGATGAGAAGGGCTACCTTGAGTTGGATGTATTGACAGCAGCCGGAATACTTGACGTTTCTGTAGATGAGGTTGAGAATATGATTACCCTGGTCCAGCGCTTTGAACCGGCCGGCATCGCCGCTCGTAGTCTAGAAGAATGTCTTCTGCTTCAGCTCCGTCATATCGGCAAGAACGATCCTTGTTTGACTGCGGTCGTGCATCATCATCTCTCCGACCTTGCTTGTAATCGTATACAAAAAATTTCGAATTCCTTAGGAATAGGCATTCAAGAAGTACAGCAAATCGCCGACCGGATTCGAAAGCTGAATCCTTGTCCAGGAGCAGCGTTTGCTGCTAATGAACACCATTATATATTAGCTGATATTTCAGTTGAGCATATAAACAACAAGTATCTTGTACTGGTTAATGAGATCACTGCACCAAAAGTGGAAATCAACCCCTTTTACCAGCGAATGCTGAAAGAGATGCCTATGGGAGAAAACAAGCAGTTTTTCCATGAGAAGATGAATACGGCATTATGGCTTATGAATAGTCTTGAACAGCGCAGACTAACCCTTAAGAAAGTTGCTCAGGCCATTGTTGACAGGCAGAACGATTTTTTTGAACTTGGCATTCATTTTCTCAAACCAACCACCCAAAAGGAGATTGCTGAAATAACCGGCTTGCATGAATCGACGGTCAGCCGTGCGGTCAATAACAAGTACATACAGACCCCCCGCGGATTATTCGAACTCAAGCATTTCTTCACCTCCGCCCTGGCATCGGAAGACGGAGATGCCGTTTCATCGATGAGTGCAAAGGCGCACATCAAGCAGATTATCGACAATGAAGATAAGCGGAGCCCAATGTCCGATCAGGAGATCACTGAACTGCTGAAAAAGGAAGGACTGGAGTTGTCACGCAGAACAGTCGCCAAGTACAGGGAAGAACTAAAATATCAAACTTCCCGCAGAAGAAAGAGGTTTTAATTACAAAACACGAATAAAGCCCTTCCGAATTCCTGCCAGATGATGAAAAGACGGAGGCACGAGCCCCCGTCTGATGCATTAGAAGAATGATTGTTTCAAGATTAAATATAGCTGCCCCGCCTATTTTCTGATTTTGCTGATGAAAAACGGATATTCAGGAAAGGCTTCGTATAAATCGTTTTGCATAATTTGATATTTAGTATGACTTATATATTCTTCCAACATTTCAAAGGGCGTATATTTTAAACTTGCCATAAACATCAAATGTCCTCCAGGCTTAATTAAACAAAAGCATGAATCTAAGCATTTCTTGAAGTCCCCGGTTTCATTAATTGCGGACCCAATTAGGGTTACAATATCAAAGGCCTCTTGAGGCAAATCGGAATCGAAAATGCTTTTGCATAAAACCTTCGATGGATTCGGATGCTGTTCCCTCTGCTGTCTATACTCGTATATCCCACAAATACTTTCGTCAATATCAATGCTGGTTAAACTGCCTCTGCCCTTAAGCCAATATCCAAGGTAGTCGTCCCAATCTCCAGTTCCAATCCCAATATTACATACCTGGATTTCATCAAAAACATCAAATTTCTTCTTTACATAATCCCTTGTCGCCAATAGGGTGTGAATGCATGTTGGAGAGGAGTTCCATTCTCCGGCATCCGGACCATTAAGTTCCAAATAATACTGAAGTAATTTATCATCATCCATTTTCATTGATAAATGCTCCCATCATTTAATTATATTTGGTTTCTTCATTTCCGTCCGCATCCAGAGCAGCCGTTCATTGACCTCATCGATCTTTTGATTGTCCATTTCGATCAATTAAGAAAGACGCAAGCCTTCGTACCCATTCAAGATCATTGTTAGCTTTATATCTCATGAAACAGGATTTAAGCCGCCAATTTGGCGACCTCTGATGACACATACATTCTTATCCCCGTACAACAGCATGATGAGGTTAATGATGGTGTTAAACAACTCCACGGCTGCAGAGAACGAATAGTTTGCAATGCCCTTTGCGAAAACTGTAATCTTTGAATGCGATCAGAACACCATACATCGGGAAATATTTAAAGACAATGGTCAATTACGGCTCACGGCAGGACAAGCAGGTAAGCCAATAGTTTGTTTTGATGTACCTGAGTTTTTCTATAAGGCTGCGTGTTCGCTTTCGAGCCTCCGATCCCATGTTATCTGTGATTGTTGCTGTTTGTTGCAATGCCCCTTAGTTTTCATTAGTACAACATAAATATGCTTTTTGAAACTATAAAGAAAGTGCTTCCATATGTCACTGCCAACAACCTAGCAAATTCAATTTAAAATATAACAATTGTATCGTCAAGACTTTTTATAGATATAAAAATAAACATATGTACATATTTAAAACGCTTTATTATTTTATTATGTAAAATTCATTTGTTTTTCTGCTAAAAGAACGAAATAATAGCCTTTTATCACAATATATCCAAAATAAAACAAATGGGGAGTTGTTTATTTTTGCGCAAAATGTAAACACGAAAACTCTTTGTATGCAATATAATTAATGTTCATTTGTAACATTTAACTCGACAATTTCATTGAATTATACTACATTTATTTTTGTCAAGCACGCAATACTTCTGCCAAAGGAGCCATTATTTTTGAACAAAGAGAAAATTACAATTCAAGATATAGCCGATTCACTAGGACTTTCCAGAAATACTGTATCCAAAGCATTGAATAATCATCCCTCCTTACCGGGCGATACACACAGCAAAGTGATTCAGAGAGCTACCGAGATGAATTACAAGCACGCTCGAATCGATCTCAATGAATCATTCTGCATACTCGAAGACGACCGATATTTTGCTGACTATAAGTGGCTTAAGGAGCGACTAGCAAGCATGAAAAAACTTCCGTCTGCGTTCGTGTGTGCCAACGATTTCATTGCTATTCATGTCATTCGTATTTTGAAGGACCTAAATATTCGCATACCTGAGGAGGTTATGGTTTGCGGATTCGATAATGCCCCGGAGTCGCGGATCGTGGAACCCCATTTGACGACCGTCCATATTCATCGATCTGAAATGGGTTTTCTAGCTGCCGAAATGCTTCTTTCAAGAATCGAAAATCCCGATAGACCTCCACAGGTTACATATGTCAAGACAAAACCGATTTTCCACCAATCGACGGGTCATGTATAGTTTAAATATGGTGAAGTGAGACAAATCAGCTTAATGCTGACATCGGAACCCCTGCGCTGATGGCTGATCATCTTGAATAAATGATAGAATCCAGAGGCCACTGAAAAACCAGCTTTTCATGGTAATAACAAGTACATGTATCAAAAAGACGACGGCTTATTCTGAATTCACAGAATAAGCCGTCGTCTTTATCTTGGGATTTATAGATACATAGAAGGGATGAGGATTCATTGCAACAGAAATTACATGAGCCGACTTGGTCACGACTTGGCTTTTCTCAACCGCCTGAACAGCAGCTCGATACGCCGGGAGGTATTGGCTAGACCAATATGCGTGTACTGGTCATCCGGTGAGGCGATCCTGGAGCGCAGCTCCTGCAGCTCGGACCGGGTCATCCCCCTGCCGTTTTCAACTTTTTAAGATTCGATAAATGAAATCAGAATCGAGGAGTAAAGGAACACGGTCACCAACTTCCATAAAAGCGAACATAAAAAACGGTCAACCAGAAGCTACTGGCTAGGTGCCGGTGACGGACAGCTTCTTCTTATACCATCACCGAGCTGGCCCGAATTGAGGACCGTTAATAGAGCTTCGGAGTTAACTGTTTTAGAAAGTCCGGTAGAACTGCTTCGCGCTTTCCTTCTCGGGCAGCGGCAGCCGCAGGCTAACAGGCAGCATCTCCGGGAAAGATTTGTGAGGCTCACGCTGATACCAATAAGCTACCGAGGAATATTCATTCGACTGGGAGTTCCCATGACCGTGCTCAATACTGAAGCGCAGGGACTCCCGGAAGATAATGGGGTCGACTATATGGAAGCGGTATTGTGTCATTTTGCCGGAGTAGTCATTGAACAGGATGGTATTGCTCTCTCTCCATGCATCCCCGTTGCCGCGAATCGGCGCATACAACGACACTCCATGAAAAGGACTGTCATATTTGCCGGACGGGTAGCCCCAGGCCGCACAGAAATAATCCTCCGTACCTGTGCCATGCAGGCGGGGCGGCCACGGCTCACCGTCAATGAAGAACATATCGTCCCCTTCTCCCGGCCAGCTGAAGCCCGGCATCGGATTCAAATGATCAATGCTGAGATTACAGCCGACGTAGTGCCCCTCCCCCACGGCATCCATAATCACATAGTTGTCTTCACCCGTCAGATTGTTAAGCTCATACACTTTCTGGTCGGCATAATTAGCCTTGTCCTGCCCATCATGCTCCAGCTTTAAGGCCGCCAGATCGACCGTCCCCCGGGTAGGATTCTCCCTGCGCCAGGAAGCGTGAAAGTAGAAGCTGTCCTCCGGGATCTGCTTCTCCACATAATCGACATAGAAATAAAGTACCATCTCATCTTCACATTCGTTGATAATCTCGATCCGTGCGCTGCTGCGGAACGGCATTTCAAAAAAACAGTTCATCGCCGCCTTGTCCTCAACAACCCCCTGGGTCGTAATCATATTGAGCGGCATGGAGACATAGTGGCTGGCTACCCCGTGGCCGACCCCGAAGAAATCGCCTACCGGCGATTCCACACTAGGCTCTTCCTCTCCATCCCAGTACATGCGGACCAACACTTTGCGGAACGCATATTTATTTTTAGCGGCTATCGTCATCCAGATATGCTGGATGATGCCCGAGCCTTCAATTTCAGCGATGGCTGCCGTATGGCCGGCTCCGATAACGATGAAATCCCGGTTGCCCCCGGTCTGATCCCAGCTGGACAGTCTGCGGGAGAGCCCTTCCTTGCGCAAATATAATGAACTCAACATCGATTCTCACTCCTTGGATAATTCAGGCTTTGATGCCTGTAAGTGTAATGCCCTCGATAAAGTACCTCTGCCCGATAAAAAAGACGACAATCGCCGGAGCCAGCACCACCGTAGCCGCGGCCATCATCAGATGCCATTCCGCTGCGTACATGCCTTTAAATTGCTGCAGTCCCAGCGCCAGTGTATATTTGGACTCGCTGTTCAGATAAACCAGCGGCCCCAGGAAGTCATTCCAGGAAGCCAGAAAGGTGAACAAGCCTACAACAACCAGCGCGGGCCGCGTCAGGGGGATAATAATGGAGATGAAAATCCGCCAGTGGCTTGCACCGTCCACATAAGCCGCCTCGTCAAGATCGCGGGGAATACTCAGATAAAACTGGCGCAGCAGGAAGATATTGAACGCGCCTCCGCCGAACCAGGCCGGTGCAATCAGCGGAATGAACGAATTGGTTAACCCAAGCTTGCTCCAGCCGATAAAGGTCGGAATCAGCGTAACCGCATAGGGCAGCATCATACTGGATAAGAGCAGGCCGAAAACAAGGTCCCGGCCCCTCCAAGACATGCGGGCAAAGCTGTACGCGCTGATGGAGCAGGTCACAAGGACACCCAGCATCGTAAAAATCACAATAACCGTTGTATTGATAAAGTAACGGCCAAATGGCAGAATGGTCAGCGCTTCGCTGAAATTACCAAACCGGAAGGGATCGGGTATCCATATGGGCGGCAGCTCAAAAATTTGCCCCATATCCATCAGGGAGCTGCGGATGAGCCAGATCAGCGGGAGCAGACTGAAGAGGCCTCCGGCCACAAGCACCAAATATACCAATCCCTTCTCAACCCATGCCCTTGTCCTCATCTGGCTTCATCCCCCTCGTAATACACCCATTTTTTCGATGTCTTGAAGACCATATAGGTCAACAGCATAATGATGATGAACAGCACCCAGGCAATGGCGCTCGCGCTTCCCATCCGTGAGAACTGAAAGGCTTCCCGGTACAGATAGAAGACATAGAATAAGCTGGCATTGTTGGGTCCGCCGCTGGTCATGACATAGGCCTGGGAGAACACCTGAAACCCGTTAATGATACCCATAATCAAGTTGAAAAAGATCGTCGGCGTCATCATGGGAATCGTAATATTCCGCAGCTTATGAAGCTTCGAGCCACCGTCAATTTCAATCGCCTCATAGAGCGAGCGGGGAATATCCTGCAGGCCGGCCAGGAAGATAATCATCGTCCCTCCCGTTGTCCACAGGTTCATCAGTGCCAGTGAGGGGACCACGGATTTCTCTCCAAAAATCCACTGGCTACCGGGGAGCCCGATATCACGGAGCAACTCGTTGGCCAGCCCCAAATCGGGATTCAGGAGCCACAGCCAAATGAACGAAATCGCAATAATCGGCACAATGGAAGGCAGGTAGAAGACGGTCCGGAAGATAGCTTTCCCCTTGATGTTCCGATTCAAAAGAATGGCCAGGAGAAAGGAATAGATAATGCCGGTTGGCACGCTAAGCACAACAAAATACAGTGTAACTCCGAGCGACTTGTAGAAATACTGGTCTTCCCCGCTAAACATTCTTGTGTAATTGTCCAGACCGATAAAGGTTGGTGAATTGGACCCCGAATAGTCGGTAAAGCTCATATACAGGCTGTATATCATGGGACCCAGCGTGAAAATCAGCAGTCCAAGAATGGCAGGAAGGGCAAACAGGATGCCGTAAAGCTCATTCCTGTAGGAGCTGCGTTTCGTCTTCGGACGGTTTACGCTCAGGGAAGAGACGGGTTCCATACACATGCTTCCTCTCTTCGGGCTGCCGCCGGCAGCGGCTCTGCCCCGTGAATCCGGCAGAGCCGCCTTTCGGCAAAGCCCGTTATTTCAAATAGGTGCCTTTTACCAGCGGCTTCACTTTGGCTTCCACTTCTTTCATCGCTTGTGCGGCGGTTTTGGTGCCAAGCCACACCTGATCCAGCCCCGCTGTTACCGCAGCGTCGATCTCCACAAAGTTTCTGACATTATTCTCTGCCGAAGGCTCTGCATGCTCGTAGGTGGAACGCATAACGGCATCCTGGAAACCGGCTGGGCGGCCCGGAAGCTCTTCATTTGCCCAGCTGTCGACCAGCTTCGGATCTTCATACCATTGCTTCAGCTGCGGCATCCAGAGTCCCTGATGAAGCTCCAGCACATTCTGCGGGTCCGTCAGGAATTTAGAGAATTCCCAGGCTTCCTTCGGATGCTTGGAGCTCTTGAAGATAATCAGGGAGCCTCCGAGGAAGAAAGTCTTATAGTCCTTCAGAACCGGCAGCACACCTACCCCCCAGTTGATATTGGCTTTGCTCAGATCGAGGTGATTCCAGCTTCCGTCGATGACCATGGCAACCTTTCTGGACTGGAGCGCCGTAGCCGGTGCCGGAATACTGCTGGCTTGAACCGGTGATGGAGCAACATGGTGCACATTGATCAAATCCGCGATTCTTTGGATGGCTTCAGTCGCTTCAGGCTTGGAGAGTCCGAATTCCTTACCGTCCTCTGTCAAATAGTCCCCGCCGTTGGACAGCACCAGCGGCATGTAGGATAACCAGCTGAGGCTGAATTTCACACCGTATTGCTTGATGTTCTTGGGATCAAATCCCGGATCATCTGGATGCTTACCGCTCCGGTCAAGCGTGAGCTTCTTGGCGGTTTCCACGAATTCATCCCATTGCCAGGCTTCTTCCGCTTGGGTTGGCGGCAGCTCTACCCCTGCTTCTTTGAACAGATCGGCATTGTACATCAGAGAAGGAACGACGGAGGCTTGATAAGGTCCCGCACTTTTATCCGTATCCCAATTCCACCAGGCGTACTGGAGATAATCCTCCTTTTTGATACTTGGATCATCCTTCATTAAATCGAAGAAATTATAGATCAGGCCTTCTTCACCCATCTTCAGCTTCCATGCGGCAGAGTAACTCAGATCCGGTGCTTCATTCCCGGCAATCATGGCATTCAGCTTCTGTAAAAAGTCTGTGCCCGGGATATGGATGGAATCAATAGTGACGTTCGGGTTCTTCGCTTCAAAAGCCTTAATGGCATCCTCCACCGCCTTCTTCTCCTGCGGGCTGCCCCAGAACGTGAATTTCAGCTTAACCTTTTCCCCTGTGGTCGAGCCTGTATCTCCAGTAGCGGGATTATTCCCCTCCTGGTTATTTCCTTTGCCTGTATTTGTCGTCGTATCCGCATTGTTTCCACCATTCCCGCAAGCGGTTACAAGTAACGCAATAATCATTAGGAAGAGTAACATCAGCTTGGTTTTGCCGGTATGCTTGCTCATTTGTTTATCCCCCTCGATTCGAATGTAAGCGCTGCAGTCGCCTTATATCCAGTGTATATGGGCCCGCCGCAAAAACCTATGGTATGATTTTTCGTTTCTTGTACGATTTTACGGTCAATCCTAAAAAGATAGCCCCGCAAGCCATTGGCCGGGGGTATGAGCACTTTATAATGTGGACCCTCACTCTGATCCCGGATACGGTATATTCAGCTTCACCCGTGTCCCGAATTCAGGGACCGATTCAATCTCTATGCCGTGTTTACTGCCATACAGCAGCTTTATCCGTTTATCCACATTTTTCAGGCCTATATTGGGACTCTCTTCCCTCAACAGCTGTTCCAGACGCTCCGGCTCGATCCCGCTGCCATTATCCTCTACACAGAACCGGATATCACCGCCCTGCCGCTGTCCGTAAATAGTGATCAGCCCGCCGCTCTCCATATTTCGAAAACCATGAATAATCGCATTCTCCACCAGCGGCTGAAGGAACAGCTTGGGCACGCTCACTTCCAGCAAGTCAGGCTCTATATCGAAATCCACGCGGAACCGGTGCTCGAAGCGGTTGGCCATAATTACAATATAATCCTTGAGCCAGGCGATATCCTCTCTCAGAAGCATCAGGTCTTTCCGGTTGTCTGTAGTGTAATGCAGCATACGGGACAAGCTGATCAACATATTGCTGACCTGCTCCTTTTCTCCATATACAGCCATCCAGTTAATTATATTCAGCGTGTTATATAGAAAATGGGGATTGAGCTGAATATTCAGCGCGAGGATTTCCGTCTCCCGCTCCCGCAGCTTGACCACATAATTCTCATTGATCAGTTCCCTGACCCGCTCATTCATGCTGTTGAACTTCATCAGCACATGGCCCAGCTCGTCCCTGCCCTCCACCTTGATCTGCGCATTGAAATCCCCGCCGCCCACCCGCTTGATAGCCAGCAGCAGCTTGCTGACCGGAGAAGAAATACGCGCGGAAATCACATAGGCGAACACAAGTGAAAGAGCAAGCAGCGGAGAGCCCAGCGCCATAATAAAGAACAGGATGGTATTCGCAATGTCATGGGTCAATGCACCTGGAGGAATCAGCACAACGGATAGCCAGTGGGTCACCGGAGACTGGGCGAAGCAAGCGATCATCCGCCGGCCGCCGACAGTCACATAAGTTGTTCCGCTTCCCTTGCTGCGCAATTCTTTGAGCCAGGCTGCGGATTCCACGGTCCCCAGACGCATTTTATCCTGATGGGAGATAATTGTTCCGTTCTCACTTGCTACAAGGAATACCGATCCTTGAATGGGAATGCTGTCCCTGAATATGTTGGCATACACATCATCCTTGAAATTCATCACCAGAACCGGCTTCTCCGACCCCTTGCTTGCCCGGACAATGATGTCATTCCGGACACAGGAGGGATTGATCTGCCGGACAGCCGAGAAAATATAACGGTAATCGATGTCGGTTCCCGCAAGCTCAGGCAGCGCATGCATCCGGGTATAATCATAGGTCGGCACCCAGGCGATACGCCCTTTCCCTTCGGCTGCGGCCTGATACAGCTCCGAGCTGTAGAAGTGGTCCGGCGGATAAGTATTCTTGACCTTGCTTCCATACACGAATGCTTGCGTGACCAGTTCAGCGGAGTACAGATCGGCAGATTGCGAAAAGTACCGCCCGAGAATCTCCGTCACTTTTTTATTGGTCTCCAGCAGTTGCTGTCCCCCTGCCGGTCCGCGTCCGTCAAAAATCTGATACAGCTCGCATTCCACCATCAGCGAGAGGCTGTTATCCTGAATAATTTTCAGGCGTTCATTGATGATCTGGTTGTTCTTCAGCACAATTTCACTAACGTTGTCGCGGGCCAGCTTCAGCATAATTTCCTTGCTCGCAAAATAATAACCAAAGCCGAGGATCGCTAAAGGGAGAGTAATTAGCACAATATAGGACAAGACCAGCTTATTCTTCAGCCTCATGGCCCCACCTATAATAAATCTTTCTTCCGGAATTCCTCCGGTGACAGTCCGGTTTCCCGCTTGAATACTCTGGTAAAATAACCGGCATCCCTAAAACCCACACTTAAGGCGATCACTGAGATTTTCCGGTCCCCGTCCTGCAGCTGTTCTTTGGCTTTGTCCATCCGCAGGCGCAGCAAATATTCGGTGAAGGTCATGGAGGTGTGCTGTTTAAAAAAGCTGCTGAAATAAGCGGGGCTGAAAAAAAATTGCCGGGCGACATACTCCAGCGACAGGTCCTCCATATAATGCGCCTCTAGAAATGCTTTGCACAGACTGATTGTCCGTCCGCTTTTGTTATCCTTGCGCTCCTCGATGCTGTCCATAATCCGGTTCAGAACATATACCGCCCGCTTCTCGACTTCGTCCAGACTTTCACAGGCCGGAATTTGAAATTCCATCTCAGAAATGAAGTTGCTAGCTTCCTCCTGACGGAGAAATACTTCACTTCCTTTGACTTCATTTACCAGAGCGTACAGGACACAATCTTTCAGATGGGCTGGGGACGGGCAGTCCCCTTCGAGCAGTCTCCCAATCAGCGCCTTTAGAGCCTGAGCTACTGTGTCCCTGTCCAGCCGTGCCAAGGCTTCAGTCATGCCTGAACCTACAGGAACCATCTTCAAGCTGGGCTTCTCTGGATTGTAAGCGATTTCATCATAGAGGACAAGCTGGCCCGCTCCCGTATAAAAGGTGTACTCCAGCGCTTTCTGCGCCTGCTCAAAAGACTTCGGAGCCCCGCTGTACAGATCCGCCACCCAGTTCCCTGCACCCAAAGTCAAGGTCAGGCCAAATTCGTCCCGGACCTGGCGGATAAATTGCCGAAACTGCTCCATATCCCGCTTCATCAGCCACTCCAGGGAATGGGCCGAGGTCACAATGGACCCGATCACCGGCTCCGCCCCTTCCAGGTTGAAGGAAAGTGAAGGACCCACCGTCAGGTAGATTTCCTTCATCCAGTTTTTCACACTGGTCTTAAGCTCCTCAAAATCCTCAAGCGTATAGGTCTCCGCGACCTCCCTGTTCTGAAACTTGGCCAGCATGACGAAACCTCCGCTGATGGCGGGAAAAAGATTGCGGATTTCCTCAAGCTCCTCCTCACTTGAAGAAGAACGCATCCACCGGCTGAGCAAATGCTGCTCATAGACCGGAGCTGCCGAGCTAAGCCGCTGACGGAGAACCGCGCCATCCTGAAGACTCAGCCGTTCTTTCTCCAGCGCCGTATCGAGCTTGTCCAGGATCCCGGAAAGCTCTTGGAAGGCCAGCGGCTTCAGCAGATAATCGAAGGCTCCGAGCTGCAAGGCCTGTCTTGCATATTCAAAATTTCCGTAGACGCTGAGAATAATGATTTTGACCAGCTCTCTGCGGCTCTCCATATGTTCAATCAAAGTCAATCCATCCATATTGGGCATTCGGATATCTGTGAGAATAATATCGATCCGGTTATCTTCGATGATGCGCAGTGCCTCCAAACCATCCTTCACCATGAAAATCCGGTATTCCGGCCTGAGCTGCTTAATCATGTCCGCAATGCCCCGGCGGTGACGCGGTTCATCATCGGCAACAAGCACGTTGTACATCGCTTTCTCTCCTCTCGCAGAACAATCAAATTTAAGTAAGATAGTAAGTCAGCCTACTGCGTCTGTCAATCTTCGAGTTCTTCCTATTATTTACAAAAAGGCTGCCGAAAACCTCTCGACAGCCTGTAGCCTTTCCAACCCTAGCGCATTGCTTGCATACCAGCTCAGCTGGTATGTCTTGCCATCAGTTCAATGGGGAACATCCTATCAACAGGCTGGGCAGGCTCCCCCTTCGATTCAATGGATTGAATCATTAGCTCCGAGGCATTCTGTGCCAGTTCGTTAATCGGATGCCGGATCGTGGACAGACTGAGCAGCTCGGATACAGTCGGCATGTCATCCACACCCAGTACCGCAAGGTTCTCCGGTACGGACAGATTCAGATCCTTGCAAGCCTTCAACACCCCAATGGCAGTGATATCGTTGAGGCAAAATAACGCCTGCGGCAGCTGACCATTTTTGCCCAGCTGCATCACAGTTTCGTACCCGAAGCTTTCAGTCATGTCTCCGGTAATAACTGTTGTGAGATTGCCCTTCTCCTGCATAGACTGGGAGGCACCGTTCAACCGGTCGTCAAATCCGGGGACCTGTCCATGCGGATAGGTCAGAATAATAATTTTTTGATATCCCCGGGACATTAAATGATCGACTCCCGTCTGGCCGCATTGATAGTCGTTCACCCGGACGATATGTGCTCCATAGGATAAATTATGCCGTCCGATGGTGATGACCGGAACATTGAGATCCATGAGCCTCGGCATGAACTTCTCCGTCTCCAGGGTCGCTTTTACAATAATTCCATCCACCATCTGGATATTCATGAAGATCTCATCAAAGTCCAGGAGAATCAGCTTGTACCCCATAGTCTTCAGTTGCTGCTTCAGCACCTTGGCGAAGTGCAGGAAATATAAATCTTCGAAATATCCGTCATAAGTGCTGTTCGACAGAACGAGTCCAATGGTATGCATTTTGCCGGTAATCAGGCTTTTGGCAACAGGGTTTACCTGATACCCGAGCTTTGTAATCGAGTCGCTTATTTTCTCCCGGGTCTCAGGGCCCATCCGGTGAAAATTACCGTTCATGAAATGGGAGACTGTTGCCGGCGACACGCCTGCATCTTTGGCGACCTGTACTAAAGTAACTCTTTGTTTTGCCATTTGCTGCACCTCTGCGAATTTACTTGCACAACTTGTATCCGCGGTTAACGCGGACGTCTTTCCATTACGTCCGGAAATTCCGGAAACGCCTGATGCGGCTCAGTCTGATACCAGTAGCTTATCGAGCTGATATCGTCACTGCGTTCAAATAAGGCTTGGCCGTCATGTCCTATTTGCTGTACAGTCACCTTCAGGTCCTCTTCGAACAGAATCGGATCAAGGATATGCCAGCGGTAGAAGCCCCGCATCGGGCAAGCCGCCCCGTCATAAATGTGTGACCGGGTGTTGTCCCTCGTCGCAAAATAAGGGAAACCCATAAATGAGGTGGAGTACGTCTGCTCCTGCACCGGGTTTCCATTGTCATATTTCACAAATCCCCAGGCACCGCCGAAATAATCCTCTGCCCCGGTGCCGCAGATCGTCGGCCAATCCCGGTCGCCGTCGATATAGAATTTCACTTCTCCTTCACCATACCAATAACGGGATAGGGAAGTCCAGGACATATAAGTGCCGATAAATTTGCCTCTTCCTTTAATTCCATCAATCAGGGTGTAATCCTGCCTCAGCACAGTGGGATTTTCTCTGCGGAACTGGGCGTGAAAATACTCGGTGTCCTCATCCAGCTCATCCACCAGCATATAGTCGAATTGATAGAAAAACGCCTCAATGCTCTGCGGATGCTCATTCGTAATCGTCACTTTGGCAGCTTGGCGGAAGGGCATGGCAAAGTAGCTGTTCATGCCGCCGACCGGATTAACGACTACCGGCAGTGAATTGACTACCGCCCGTGCCCCAAAGCCGTTGCAGAAGAAATCGCCCAGCGGCACTTCAACGGATGGACGTTCTTCATTGTCCCAGTACATGCGCAGCACCAGATCGCGCAGCACGAACCAGCCCGATTCGGTCTTATCAGTAACGGTCATCCAGATATGCTGAATGATCCCGGGACCTTCAATATCTACAAGCGTTGCGGTTTCTCCCTGAGCGAGCGAGATGAAAGCCTTGCCTTTGCGGGCAACGCCCAGAGGACCTTCCGCTTGGCCGCCTTGTCCCTTGAGGCCCTGCGGATTCTCCGCCGTAATCGCTCTGCTCTTGCCTTTCATTCTGCCAAACAGCTGATTCATCGATTGCATGTTTTATCGTCTCCTTATCCTTTGACTGCGCCGTCCGACGCCCCGGCCATTACATATTTATTCAGGAACAAGTACGTAACAATAATGGGAATAATGCTGATGCTGATTGCCGCAAAAGTCTGGCCCCAATCTGTTGCCCCAAAGGCACCGATAAATTCCTGGAGCCCGACGGCAATCGTCTTGTATGCCTTATCATTCGTGAACGTGTTGGAGAATACGAAATCATTCCAGATGAAAATAAAGTTAATCGATGCCACTGTGATGGTTGTATTGATAGTAAGCGGCGAAATAATTCGGATAAACACCTGATAGATGTTGCAGCCGTCGATCACTGCAGCCTCTATAAGCTCATTCGGAACATACCTGTAGAAGCTGGTGAAGATCAGAATTGACAAGGGCAGAGCAAAACCAACCTGCGGCAGGATCAGTGCCGGATACGAATTCAGCAGCCCGTAATCCTTATACATAATAAACAGAGGAATCAGCGTAACCTGAATCGGAATCATGATGCCGATTGTAAAGAACAGCAGCAGCTTCGAATTCAGCCGGTTAATCATTTTGACAAGAGCAAATCCTGCCGTCGCGCTTAAGAATATAATTAGAGCCAGACAGGTAAAGGTTACAATGGCGGTATTCTTGATATACAGCAGCAGGCTGCTCTCCCGGAATACACTGACATAATTTTCGAACGACCAGGAGTCCGGCAAGGCGAATGGCTGAGTAGTCAGCTCGATGCTCGACTTAAAGCTGGACAGCATCAGCCAGACTACCGGATAGATTTGAATCAGGAGAATGGCAATGACCACGATATACAAAAGAGAAGAGGAGAGCTTGTTCTTTGCAAGCATGTCAGGCATCTCCTTTCCTTGAATTAAAAATAGCCCGAATAATCAGTACCGCAAGCAGACTTTCGATGACGATGAACACGGCAATCGAGCTTCCGTATCCATACTGGATGGTGGAGAACGCTTGTTTATACATATAAGTGGTGACAAGCTCGGTTGCAGACCCGGGCACACCAATAATGTAAGGAATGTCGAAGCCCCGCAGCGCCCCAGTTGTACACATAATCAAGGCCAGGCTCAGCACATGCTTGATGCTTGGAAGCTTAATATAACGAATCAGCTGCCATCCGGTTACACCGTCAATTTTAGCCGCTTCTTCGATTTCTTTGGGGATCGCAATCAGGGCCGCATAAAAGATAACCATATACATCCCGATAAACCGCCATCCCTCGGGAATGGACACAGCGATTAACGCCGTATGGGGATTGGAGAGCCAGGCCGATTGAAGATGCCCCATTCCCACCCAGTCCAGGAACATATTCAGCAGACCGAGAGGTTGAAGCGAATAGAAATTACGGAACATTTGTGCAATAGCTACGGTTACAACAACCGCCGGCAAATAGTATAGGGTTCTGAAGATTCCTGCGCCTTTGGTGACATAGGAGAGCAGCAGGGCAAAAAATAAGCCGATGAACACCTGCATAAATACCACAATCACCACGTATACCAGATTGTTTTGCACAGAATTCCAGAAATAGGTATCGTTGAACATCGCAATATAATTATCGAAGCCGATGTAGCGCGGCTCCTGAATGCCATTCCATTGCTGAAAGCTGTAATTCAGCGACTGGATAATGGGGACAAAGACCGTTCCCAAATAAAATATCAAAGCCGGCAAGATGAAGACTAGCCACGCTTTTTTGTCTTTAAGCACATTCATTTAGGGTCACCCCGCTTTTGTAATTACGCTATTATTGATTTAGTTCTCCACCCGGCCCTGTAGGCCCGGGTGGAGAACTATCAAGGTATACGAACTTATATTTTTATTTGCTGCCCGTATTCTTGGCAATGGCTTCATCAATCTGTTTGGCAAAATCCTCGGGAGTCATAAAGCCCATGGTCATTTTGGTAATCAGGTCGCTCATCACCGAGTTGGTGTTCGGATCAAGCAGAGTATCCCAAGGCTTGGCGAACTCTGAGCCGTAGTTGTCCATATCTTTTTTGATCCGCAGGAACAGCCCGGAGAATTTGGACTCGTCATCAATGGTGAATTTCAGTGGTGACATTTGTTGCTTGGCCACATAGACATCGCTGTAATTTTTCAGCACATAGCTCAGGAATTCCTTAGGCAGTCCATCGAACGTTTCCGCGGAAGCCCCGAGTCCGATGCCGCTGTTGCCGAAGAATTCATTATCCGGTGTAACCGCATTGCTGGTGGTTGGCAGATAGAAATAATCCACATTGCCCTTGAGTCCTTCCGGCAGGCTTTCTTCCACGAAGGATGGTATTTCCCAAGTTCCCATGTTGTACATCGCAGCCTGGCCGTTCAGGAACAGATTTTTGGCTGTCGTATAATCGGTGGTAGCGAATCCATCCTGAAAGTATTTTCCGATTTGAGAAGCGAAGTTAGCCGCCTGCATGCCTGCCGCATCCGACATTTTGGCTTTGCCCTGGCTCAAATCACGGATGAACTGATTGCCTGTGGTCCGGAACGGGTACATTGCCGCATAACGCAATACCGGCCATACATCAACGCCGTCTACAGCGATAGGAGTAATTCCCTTGTCTTTGAGCGCTTTGCTGACTGCAAGCAGATCATCAAGGGTTTTGGGCACCGCAAGGTTGTTGTCGGCAAATATTTTTTTGTTATACCAGGTCATTTCCATGTGGTATTCCATCGGCAGGAGATACAGGCTTCCATCCGGCAGCTCCTGGTATTTCAGCGCGGGCTCATAGAACTTATCATACAGCCCCTCGTCCTTCAGAAATTTCTCCATGTCCACCAGCAAGCCCGCTTTTACAAGCTCTTGGGCAAACGGGTCGGCATCACTGTCAATGAAATCCGGCATTTGTCCTGAGGCAACCAGCGTTCTCAGCTTGGTCAGGTAAGAGGGTCTGTCCGCCGTCACCTGAAGGTCCAGCTTAAAGCCGGGATGATCGGCGGCGAACCGGTCAGCAAGCTCCCGGACCGTCTGGACAATGGCCCCGTTCTCTGGTCTGGCCGAGAGCCAGGTCACCGTCTGCTCCTTAGGCGCATTCGAGGCACCGGCCTTGTCTGAGCTATTGTTGTCTGCGGAGCTGCCGCAGCCTGCCAGCGCGGCCCCGGCCAAGGAGAAAACTGCAAGCCCAGTGAATACCTTTGACATTTTCTTTGTCATTTTAAAAACCCCTCCAATATATTTATGTTATAAGTGCCGTGAAACCATTCTGTGTTCAAAGCTCAGCAGCCGTTTTCAGGATGATGTCCTGAACCGTTACAGCACCTTCATTGGCAAAAAATCCAAAATGGCCGTCTTTGAAATTATAGATCCGCGTAGTCATTGCAACTTCATTATTGACATAGAGGCATAAGATATCTTCTTCCAGAATCAGCTGGAAATGAATCCGGCTGTGGCTCGCAAAATCAAACGGACGCTCCAGCTCAATCATTTGCGGCTTGTCCCCGGCAATTTGCCATTGAAAGAATCCCGGCTCCGTTCTTGGCCACATATCAAAGGCAATCCGGTTGTGAAAAGGATCAAATTTGATGAAGTAACCATTGTCCAGTGCCTTGTCCGTGCGAACCGCGATCCCAAAGTCCTTCACATGCTGCCAATCCGTAAAGGAAGCCTCAAGCATGACCTGAGAAGGCAAAGGGTTAAGCACGCTATAAGCCAGCCCATCCGGGGAAGAGAGCTGCAGCCTGTTCCCTTGCTGAATGCAATTTTTCTCCTCTTGCGGCAGAATTTGTTCTTCCCTATTAAAATGTCCATAGATGGAAGACGGCATTCTCACAAGCAATTCTCCCTCTTCGTTCTGGTGCAGCTCATGGACAACCAGAGTGCCAGCCCATTCCCAATCTCCATAATCATTCGAGCCCTTCTTCGATGGAACCCAGCCAAAGGCGTACCGCTTCACGCCGTTGGTGGCTGTTTTTGCTGCATAAAATCCTCGGCCGTCAAAGGTATCCAGCGTCGGTGATGTGTATACGCCATCGATCGTTTTGCTCTTTTTATAATGGGTGACGAACTTCTCACTGAAGGTGGAGTAAACCAGGTAGTGCCACTCCCCCATCTTGAAATAATCGGGACATTCCATCGTAATGTATTTGTCCGGGCTGTAGAAGGGTTCACGGTATTTCCAGTTAAGAAGGTCATCCGAAGTCAGAAGTGCGATGCACCCGCCTCTTTTCTCAGAAGAGTTCATTTCCCTGGTAGTCACCAGCATCCAATATTCCTGCTTCTCTTCGTTGAAGAACACAAAGGGATCACGCCAATCAAATTGCTCATAGATCACTTCATCCCCGTAAAGATTGAAGCCGCTATCCTTCGTCCAATGAATTCCGTCGGTACCGGTGGCCCGCAGTACAACTTGTAAGGGCTTACCATCCTTGCAAAACGCAGGGCCCGGGTTATGTCCCGTGTAGAAAAGATGGTACATGCCTTCCTTATCCTTGATCACAGAGCCCGTATATGCATTCCGGTCTAGAGCGCTTTCATCTCCGTTCGGCAGAACCTCTCCGTAATCTTCAAAGTCAAGTCCATTTCTGGTGGCCAGCAAATTCCATGAGGTATGGTTGCCATAGTCCCCCCCCACTCTCTCATCATGAAGATAGTAGAGCTTGTACTCCCCATTGTCATAAAAAGGAATCACATCACCGACCCAGCCATTCGCAGGTCTGTAGAATACTTTTCTCATTATCATCATCTCCATTAGTAAAACGTTTTACAAACATATAGTAACACAATTTTTATTATTGTCAACGGTTACATTTGTTTGTATATTGAGTTTATAGGTATATAACGAATTGAGAATAATTGTATATGGTAAAACGTTTACTAATAAAGGACACTCTGCCCAAAGGCCCCCTCTACAGGTTACGCATGTTAAGACAACGCCGGTTTTCCACCAATCGGCAGGTCATAGGAGTAAAACAAAAACAAGGAACCATCCTTCAGCATATTATTAGCCGAAAGGGTTCCTTTTGTTTTTAGTGTAGATAACTATAAATTCCTACTCATGTAAGGATATGCGGAAGGGGTTTTACCATACGGTATAAATAATACGGTTTTTTCTCTATGGAATCCGTAATCCGGTATCCCAGCCGCTCATACAGCTTGATGGCCCCGAAGTTCTCTTGCTTGACGGTCAGGGAGCATTTACCATAGTTGCTTAATCTGGCTTTTTCCTCTGCATAATGAATTAATTTTGAACCTACCCCGTACCCACGGCTTTCCGGCAATGCAGCCAACGCTCCGATATGGTATTCATCCGCTCTTCCCTCATTCAAGCTTACCGTAGACCACAACTCCCGCAAATGCAGCAGCGAATGCTTGATGAGATTCCATTTGCGCAGTTTGATTAGCTCCCGGACGGTGGGCCAAACCAGCTTATCCATTACAGATACCGGGTAGCAGGAGATGATCCCTATCGTTCTGTTGTCCAGCCTGGCTTCAAAAGCATATTGATGGCTGAAACGGTTCTTTCCGAGACCCCATAATTTTTGCAGGGTGTTCTCAATTAATGCTTTATCTACCGTTCCGATCAGCGGATAGGCCATATAATCCAGTGCCATCCCCATGAGTCTGCCTCCGGACGGCGATTTGGGGTTGCCATGTGTTATTGAAATATTATCCATATAAAAGCTCCTTCCGATTGAATATGGTAAGCCGTTCCAACGCCTGCCCAAATGCCATAAACCAAACTTAATGGCAGAATGCTAACGAATTCGAGAATGAATGCGTACTATGGTACTGTGATTTCTTCGACATCGACTTGAATACATCCGATTTCAAGCCCCGTGTATCGCTCTACCGCTTCTCTGATGTTCTGTTGCAGCTCCCTGCACACTACATGGATCCTAATACCATATTGCACGGCAATGCTTAAGCGGATATCGAAGCTGGTGTCAGCCGGAGTCAGCACAATCCCTGCCTGATGGCTTTTCCCGGCCAATTTTTGAGTGATCCCTTCGATAAAGCCTGATGAGATGGCGGAAATTCCTTGAGTGGCAGCTGCTGTCTTCCCCACAATATTGGAAACCACATCTTTGGAAAAGGTAACTTTTCCAAGTGCATTTTGAATCAACATGCTTCTTCCTCCTCTAATCTAGTCATCTTCATCATCCGGTCTTATCTAATTGGATTTAACTCCATGATAAAATGTGTCCATTACCAAGGCTGCTGCTGATTTTCTGGCAATATCACCGCTTACTACCTGTTGCCAAGTCAAGAACAGAAGGGAATACAACACATCCACAATCCATTTCCTATCGACATCCTGGCGGAAATAACCTTTCTGCTGCAGCAAGCCGATCACATGCAGTACAGGCTCCCTCAGTTGTTGGTCCGCTCCATCAATTTCCTGATTGTAACTGACGGTTGCATCCTGGGCTAGGAAGTAAATTTTGTCCCCTAACGGAATCAAGGCTTCGATTAGCTCTGGGATATAGTTTTCACAGTGTTCCTCATCCAGTCGAATTCCCTTCATTGTTTCACTTACAACTTCGATGGCGCGGAAGCCTAGATAGATCATCAGCTGCTCCCGGCTTTCTACATAACGGTGTAGCGTGGCGATTCCGATACCTGCAGATTCGGCGATTTCATTCATCGAAGCATTCGGTTTTTCAATGAGCAGCGTGGTCGCTTCATCCAGAATCGAGTTAAGTCTCATTTGCTTTACCGGTGTCATTTCTCTAGTCATCTCAGTACACTCCTTGAAGAATATTGTTATAACCGGAAATCCAACTGCGGGCATCGACCTTCGCTTGGATTCCCATACAGGTTCGGGGAAGCAAAACCGACCTAAAAATAATCGAAGATTGATTTTTGATCGTTTAATCTATCAATTGATCTTATTATAAATCAATTGTGATCCTTTTTCAACTTTATACATACTAATCATTAGAAATGCATCCATGCTCTCATACCTTACTTAGTTTTACTTTATTTCATCCAGCCCGAGCCAAAGGCGGTGTTGGGGATGAACATTGTTGAATATACATCGGTTTACACGCCAAAAAGCTGGCTTCGACATGATTGAGCTACATGCGGCCAGCTGTTATTTGATAAATCAACTTATGAGTCTCTACAACAACAAACGGCAGGATGAATATGGTGGCAGCACCGAGAACAGAGCGAGATTTTCGGTGGAAATCAAAATTGACTATCGAGGAAAATGGTAAAGGTTTCTCCATTGCTGGAACAAGCTGGGTGGACGTGCTCCATGTGGTAGAAAATTAATTTTCCATCAATATTCATGTGAGCGTGCCCGCTCACGTGTCAGTTCAGGGTCCCAAGCTTTATATAGTTCGCCATCCAGCATTTTTTGTTTTTCTGTTTTCATGTTATACACTATCCTCTCTCATCATGTAATAAAGTAATCTGAATGGGTAACGGTCTGGCCGATCTAATCAAAGATAATACTTTTAATAAGTATTTAGGTACCTGATTTCAATCTTTTTTTCTACTATCCGTTGAAAAATCAAGACTGATCCGGTTGGAAATTGAAACTAAAAAAAAGCCTGAACCAACAAGGGTTCAGACGATGACAATTCAAATTCATATCTGGTGACAAACTAATTTCCAAGTGATGACAAAACTAATTACAGCGCACAACAAATGTGATTTTTCATTTTAAATGAGAAAAGTCAGTCCAACTAGCCTGAACCTCTCTAATATTTCATTTTAAACGAGAAAACGCACTTTTATGGTTTATGCATCATTTATGAATACTATGCATCATTCTAAATACAAACCACTAAGGTGGATTTGAGCCTTATATTTAATCATCATTTTTGAAAAAAGCGATTATGAATCTAGATCGTGTCTGAAAATTCTTCATTGAGTCAATTTGAAAATGGCAGCTACGTATACAAACGCCAGGAATGACTTGGCCAACTTGTCATAACGAGTAACCACACGGCGGAAGTGTTTGATTTTATTGAAAAAGCACTCCACTAAGTGGTGTTCTTTGTAGCGATACCAATCGACTTTCCATGGGTTTTGACTATTCGTTTTAGGCGGGATGGTGTAGGATGCCTGCTTAGCTGTAATCCAATTCCGAATCGCTTCTGAGCCATAAGCTTTGTCGCCAAGAATATGACTTCCTGTAATATCAAGCTTCTGAAGTAAATCGATCGCTGGAACGGAATCGTAGATTTGACCACCCGTCAGAAGAAAAGCGAGGGGGTTTCCTAATCCATCGACGACGGTGTGAAGTTTGGTTGTCTTTCCGCCACGACTGATGCCGATGTGCTGATTCACTTCGTGTCCTGGGGCGTTTTTTTAGCACTGGCACTATGTTGATGGGCTTTGACCGATGTAGAATCAATGCTCAAGTTTTCAAAGTCAGGTTCGACCTGAAGAGTTTGGAAGATCGCGACAAGCAGTCCAGTATCTCGCCACTTGCAGAAGCGACTGTAGACCGTTTTCCATGAACCATAGCGTTCCTCCGGTAGATCGCGCCAGGCAGCACCACTTCGAGCGATCCATAGAAAAGCGTTAACATGGTTCTTTCACTTAATTTTGACGGACGTCCTGTTTTGTAGGGTGGAAACATGCCCTTAATTTGTTCCCACTGTTCATCGCTTATTTCGTACCGTCTTTGAATCATGCTTGACGCCCCATTCGTTTTCTCAAATCTTACCATGTTTTTTAGTTTTCAGACACTTCCTAATATCGTCACGATGAAAACGATTATGAAAAACAGCTTCCTTTTTATCATACAATTCACAGCCTCCCTTAAGTTGATAACGCTTTCAAAACAATGATACCCTCCTTTGTTTGAATATCGTAAAGAAGCAATTATCCTTCTGGCTAATCCCGTTCCGTCGTTTTTATCTTAGCATGTCACATGACGATGAAATTTCTTTAATTCCTAGAATTTCTTATAAGATTTTAAGTAAAAAAAGAAACCTACATCATAACTGACCGCTCAACTGCAGTCAGTTATGATGTAGGTCTTCCAAGTGGACAAGCCTAATGATTAATTATAATGGCGGCTGCACCAATAACAACTTCCCAAGCTGGATCACCGTTTGATCATACCAATCTGGATGCTGCCGAACATGCTCTCTACCTCGTTCATTGCCGCATGCCTCAAACACGGCCGCTTTGTCTGTCTTCTCGGTATCGACTTCGAAGCGAACCGTATGTTTCCCATTCGGGAGCTCCGGCAAGAATACATACTGATTTCGATTATGATCGTTGTGTAGTGTGAATCGATCGACAATAAAGGGTTCTCTACCATCCACCGACACCTTCAATCTGCCAGAATCAGGCCCCCCGATATCGAAAAACCCGATACGGGTTCCCTCGAACTGCACCGTGATAGCCTCTCCAGGATCGACTGCTCGCCACAGGCCGGGAAACAACCAATTGTACTCGCGCACTAAAGCACAATCATCGGGAGTCATGTAAGACCATCCTGCGGAAAAATCGGTAAGACTATCCAATGACATCATGGTCGCATACTCCCAAGGATTAGCCGGGACCAACGGATTCTGAGGTAAGTGATGTACTGACCTTCCCGGATGTTCTTGAAGTTCTCTAATTTTCTCAAATGACCGGGTGATCGTATCCGTGTAAATCTGGTGTCCTTCGGGAATAGTCGGATGGATCGAATCATGTGTAAAAACAACGGCTCCGGAAATGGACACGTCTTCCCTTGAGGTAAAAACGAGTTTTCCCTCCGACACCAAGTGACTGACGGCTACGCCCAGATGAATCGAAGGAATACCGTAATAGTCGGCCACTTCCTCTTGCATTAGAGCCCCCTTCTGGTATTCCCCAGACTGAAATAAGGCCACATCCCGCTCCTTCACCGTATAAACGAACAGGATATCGGTAAACCGGCTCCGCTTGCGGATCTGACGGACAATCCCTTCGATCCGCGCCTTGGATTCGGGATCTCCGCCATCATTACCAACAAATTCAACAAAAACTAGATCAGGCCGATGACGCAGTACATCTGTCTCTAAACGGGCACAGCCCAAATCCGATCCTGTCCCATTAATGCCTGCATTCACAGAGCGGATATCCGCCTTAGGATATTGCTTACGAAGCCAATCCGCCGTCATGACCCTGTAGCCTTCAGAACGCGTATTACTGCCGCCGAAATAGACGATTGTTACGGTATCCCCATTTTCCAATTTTTGAATTATATTGGGGAGCCCTTTACGAGGGAATAATTCCTTCATCGTGACTTCACCTGTCCTCATTTATCGATTTTAGGAGCAAACCATTTTACAGCAAACACTTCAAAATAAGGCGAACCATAAGTTGCACAGAAATTAATCCGGATTCGGGTTACACCATTTGCATCCATCTTATGTTTATTCAACGTGAGATAATTCCCACGAGTTATGATTGTCCTCTCAGTTCCGTCTTCTAAGGTCAAGGTCATATCATAATCTTGGATAAGGGACTCAATCGGGTCGTTGAAATGCTCCAAATCCAGCTGCGAATTAAAAACAAGCTGGATTTCGTCCAGATTTTTGGGGCTGGCAAAACAGAATTCCAACCATTCCTGTCGATCCGTACGTTTAGAAATCCAGACGTTCGGCAGACCATAAGGTCTGGAGAAGCCGTTAACGACATTTTCAGGACTATACATATTCTGGGATGGTAACAGATCCTTGAAGCAAATGCTCTTATTAAATTTCTTCAGTCTGGACGGCTCTTCCGGTCTATAATAGAAGCTGACAGCTCCTGTCATTTTCTCTTCATTGCCGTATACGGCAAGGCTCGCCGTACCTTCCAATACGATGTAGATTTTGTCGTCAGCCGGTTTCCTGCAGCTCAAGTCTAGCGTAATCCAGTCGTCATTACCGGCTGCAATAACCATGCGGTAGTCTTTCAACTCGCTGGTGGGAATATAATTCTCCTTCCGTTCCCCGCCAAACAGCTTCACATGCAGTGTTTCCGAATGCTCGGACCTATTTTTAATTTTGATCCGTACGCTTTCAGCCACGGATGTCTGAATCGGCAAGACCAAACATAACCCTTTCTCCAAGGAAATCACTTCGGATGGATGAAGATTGTCATAGCAGCGCTGAGACGAAGCACGAATAGTTAAACCGTCAGCGAAGTAAGGATCCAATTCCTCTTGAAGCCCTACAATCGTTTGCCCGTCTCGAAGCAGCAGCGCCTGCAGCTCCCCCATATGAGATTCGACTATGGCCGCGGGGTCTATCTCATATTTCAAGCATAACGAAGCAGCCGTTCCAACCGCCTGCCCCATACAACCGCAGGTTGCCATTACCCTTGTAGATCCGAAAGCCACATGGGTAGCACTTATATTGCGACCAGCGAACATGAGATTAGGAATATTTCGTGAATATAAACTGCGGAAAGGGATATTGTACAATCCAGGCACGAAATTCCAAGCTGTAGCCGGCCCCTCATCGTAGATGCCCTTATTAGCATGTAGATCCATATACCATCCACCAACGGATACAGCATCTTCGAAATGCGGCTTTGCTGTAAGATCGTTCTGAGACAACATGTGATCCCCAATAAACCGCCTCGACTCCCGCTTTCCTGGAATCGGGCACACATAATCCAAGATGAGATTGTCCACATCATCAAATTCGCCGCTATTTTTGATATAATCCCAAATCCCGTACACCAATTTTCGCAGCTCCAATGCGATGTCTTCATTATTCTTGATAATATCCATATGTCCGCCGTATTCCAACCACCACAATCCGCCAAGCCCGTTGATTTTTCTTGGAAAAGCCCGATGGTTTAAGCCTTTTCTGATACTATCGAAAAAGGCCAACTTCGTAATATCATACGCAAAGCCAGGTCTTTGGTATGGAACGGAATATTCTACTTCACGGGCTTGAAACAGAATCGTATCGCCCATGGTGTAATGGTCCGCCAATTCAGGAGCCAATTCTTCCTTGTATTCATGCTTCGCCTCTCTCCCCCATCGGAAGAGAGCCCCTGCCTGATATCCGACAATTCCATCTCCGGAGCAATCGATATAGGTTCGGCTTTCAAAACGGAATTTTCTTTCGGAAGCTAATTGAAGGCCCTCCACCCATTTAATTCTGCCGTTCTCCATGCCCGTTTCATGCACGCATGTATTCAGAAATAGAGAAATGTTAGCCTCACCATAGACCATATCCAATAAGACCGTATCCGAAAGCGAAAGCATAAGCTTCTTGTTGTATAACGGATTATAGTGAAAAATCTTCAATTTGAGTTCTTCCACCAATCCGCCCTCGCGTGCATAATAGGATGGACTGTTTCCGAGATATGCCGACCCGTTGATATGAACCCTGACCTCGCTGCTCGCATTTCCCCCAAGAACCGGTCGATCATTAATAAGTGAAACCTGCAGCCCTTGGCGTGCGGCAGCAATGGCAGTGCATATCCCAGCAATACCTCCGCCTACGACGGTTACATCTGCTTTAATAAGCTCCATTTTGATACCCTCCATGATTTGATCCTTCTATCATGTTAAGCCTTTTGAAGCCCTTTTTTTTACATGATTTCGCGAAAAAATTATACATTTTTTGCAACGTTATTTGGATTCATACCGTGTCATTTTTATCCGATATTGCTTAGGAGTATCACCTGTATATTCTTTAAATAATTTGCAAAAATAACCTTCATTCACAATTCCTACTTCCTCGCACAATTCCAATAAAGAATAATCCTGAACATTTAACAGCTCGAGCGCTAATTGAATTTTTTTACGATTGATGTAGCTGATAACGCCCTCGTTCATTGTTTTTTTGAATAAGCTGCTAAAATACGATGGAGCTAAATTCACTTCCTCGGCAATCGCCTCGAGCGTTAATCTCTGCTTCAGGTTATTCTCTATAAACCGTATAGCACTCATAATTTCTACACGATGTAAAAGTTGGCCTGCGTGTACATATTCGAAGGTGAAATCGCCAATATAGGCAAGCTGCTCCCGGAAAGTCATAAATTCTATGGGAAACTCTGCTACTTCCGTCGTCAACTTGTTCCCCGATTTAAATTTCACAGTAATGTCTCTGTATAAGTCTCGTAGCATAGGCGCCATGATAGACTTATGGATTTTATGGTCCGTTACAAATTGGTTCAGATCAGCAAATGCTTTCTCCAGCTCTTCCTTGGAAACCTTTCTTTTCACCCCAGCAAGAAATTCAGCCAGTTTCTGCTGAAATTCTTCTTCTCTATCATTATGGTAATGGAAGCGATGCATAGGTGTTTTTACTACTTTCTCTGTATGATAATAGAAATCATCACTCACATTTTGTGCTTCCGTGTAAGCTTGTTTGATGGATTCCCAGCCTCGGTGCGGACCTCCAAAAGCGACAGATACCCTTTGATTCAAATATTGATGCAAATGGGAGACGATTTGACTACCTAATGAATGGCAAGCATATTCTGTGTCCATATCGCTGCGATTATTTTCCCAGGAAAGAAAGCCAATAAAACGATTATCGGATAGATCTGCAGCTACGCCTCTGCCACCATTCACCAAAGTTTCTTCGATTACATTCGTAATCGCATATTTCAAGATGTTTTGATCAGACGCTGAATATTCGTTTCGGAAACTTTCATACATATTCATTTCAACAATGAAGCAGCAATAGTTGGCTTGAAAGAAATGGAACTGCATGCGATTGGCAAAATCCGATGCCCGATGAGAAGGAATTTCGCCTCTGATAAGCTCGTTAAAAAATTGCTTGCGGACTCTATATTTATTTTCAAGCACGGATATGTTTAACGATTGAAATTCCACTTCTTTTTTCTTAACCTCATTTAAAATCCCGGCTGCCTTATCTAAAGCTCGATCCAAATCCGCGTCCCTAAGCGGAACCTTAACGATGTACTCCAATACGTTCGCTTGAATAGCTCTCTGGGCGTATTCAAAAGATGAATAGGCGGTTAAAAGAATGTATTGGGTATGGGGAAGTTTTGGTTTTAGCTGCTCAATCATGGAAATTCCATCCATTCGCGGCATAACGATATCAGATATCACGATATCCGGCTTAAGCTTTACGATCTCCTCTATCCCCTTCAGCCCATTATTCGCTTTTCCCACTAAATGAAATCGCCTTTCCCTATGGGAGAGCCCGTTAAAATACAATTCCAATCTCTGAATGATTAGATCTTCATCGTCAACAATAAAGCAGGTGTAGTCTCTCACCATCATGCATCTCCTTTAAATAAGCCTGCTGGGAATAAGGCGCGAACCCGAGTTATTTCCTTAGGTATGCTTATGATTTGGAGCCCAAACTGTTCTCCGTAGTGAAGTCTGATTCGGCCATGAATATTATTTAACCCGATTCTTTTCCTTTTCACTTCCACATCACTTGGTTCTGAAATTAAAATATGCTTTATTTTATCAGTTGGAATACCCTCGCCTTGATCAACTACTTCTATGATGACGGTGCCGCCCTCCCTGTACGCATGAATAGTAATTGGGCCTTCGATCCCTCCTCCGTTATAACCATGGAAGATGCTATTCTCCACAAGGGGCTGCAGCAGCATTCGAAAAACTGGAAAATCTATTAACCCTGCTTCGATATTTTCAATCAAGTGGAAGTTCCTGTTATAGCGGATATTCTGGATAGCGATATAGTCCGATACATTTTGCAATTCCTGACGTAGTGAAACCTCTTCCGAAGCTTCGGCTATCCCATATTCCAATATTGAAATGAGAGACTCGATCACCACATCTACTTTCTCTATTTGTCCGAGTCGTATGACATTGCTGATAGAACCAAGCGTGTTATACAGAAAATGCGGGTTTATTTGAGACTGCAGCACTTGAATTTCAAGCTTCCGCTCAAGTTCATTATGAAGCTCCGCTCCCCGAATCAGTTCCACAATTTGCTGCAGCATACGATCGAATGCCCGGGAGAGATCTCCAAACTCATCGTTTCGGTTAATTGATATAGTAGTTGTTAGGAGGCCTTGCTCCACCCGCTTCATTTTTGTTTTAAGCGCATAGAGTGGGGTCCTTATATATTTGGCAATAAAAAAGGAAATGAACAGGCTTAAGAGAAAACCTGCAGCTAGAAGCCCGATATAATAGGTTTCCAATCTGGACAAAGCAGCTTTCAAGCGTGATTCATCGTTGATCGAGATGATGGTCCAGTTGAATTTCTCAGTCGGTTTTTTCAGAAGGGAGACCGGAATACCATCCTTGGTATGCAGTTGAAGGCTTGTTTCTGTAGTATCCAGAAGTTGTTCCGCTGACGTTTCCCCGATTGAAAAAGTATGATCTTGAATATTCAGCGGTCCTTTATTTTCCGAAAATCCGGCAATGATTTTTCCCGATGCGGTGATTAGAGCCAAGTTCATTTGTTCTTTTTTATTAATCTTGAACAAGGTTTCTTCAATGGCATTTAGATCTAAATCTACCGCAATGGCCATAGGAAACGGAGCGCCGTTCAGATATCGAACCATCGTAACTGTCCAGCCGGAATATTTAGATTTGTAAGGATCACTGACAAATGTAGTCCTTCTGTTCTTGTCAGCTGCATCAAACAAAGGTTTTCTTTCAGATAAAGGTTCATCGAATATTCGGGTAGGTGTACTTCCGCCTAGAATGGATAAATCGCTTTTGATCAAATAAATATTACTGACGTAATTACTGTTGAGTTCATACAGCTCTCTTAATTGCTTTTTAATCACGTCCGTATTGTTAATGTTGGCTTTCACCGATGACTCGACCGAGAACAGGATCGTCTGGAAGGAGGAAAAATTAACTGTGAAATACTGGTCTATCTTGTCAAGTATTTGGTTAGTGTAATAAATGTCAGTGGTTCTTATTTCCTTTTGGACATAGCGATAAGACAATTGGCTTATCAAGATTATGCAGCTTAATACAAATGCAAACACGATAAAAAATAATTTTAAAGGCAAGCTGATTCTTCTTCGCATCGATCATCTTCCTTTTAAATCTGTATTAAACAAATACTAACATATGACAATAAAGAGAGGGGCTATTTACAGCCACTCTCTTCGTTTAAAAGATAAGAATTTATATGCTTCGCGCATAAATATTCCTTATCTTTCTCGCTGAAACGGTACCGTCCTTTAAAAGGACGGCGAAGCCGTTTCTGCTTGATTTACTTGATTAAGCCTGCTTCTTTAAATTGTTTGATTACTGACTCCTTATATCTCTGCATGTCAAACTTGGTTTCCAGTGTATTGAGGAAATTGTCCCAGCTCGAAAGAGGTTCTTTGCCAGTCATAAATTTGACCAAGCTTTCATTAATGTAACGTTGGCGGTCAGCTGCCAATGAATCGCTCGGGTCTTCAGTCAATAAATTACCTGGCAAAGTAGCCGTAACGTATTTCTGATTGTTCTTAAAAGCTTCTGCCGTCTTAGGATTCTGGAAGCTGAAGTACTCAGCATCATCACCACGACGCGGCATTCTATAATGATCGACCCATAGGTACTTATCTTTCATTTCCTTCGATAATTCGGAGGTTTTATTTTTGATCTTGCCGTCTACCAAATCCCAATGAATCCCTTTAATTCCGTATGCAAAATTCGGATAGGCTTCTTTGTCCGTAAAGAGATAATTCAGCATGGACAAGATACGGATGATTTTGTCCTTATCCGCTTTCTTGGATATGGCCCATGAATTGCCTTGGAACGATTTTCTCTCTACAATTTGATCACCATAAGGACCTATCATTGGAGGAATAACGATCCATTCCGGCACCTCTCCACTGATTTCTTTCATTTTCTGCTGATAATCTGGTTCCAGCCTGCGGGCATCTCTTATCATGAATCCAACTTTACCCTTAAATAACTTTTGGTCCAACAAATCGGGAGTATTCATCGTCACCCAGTCTGGATCTACAACTTTGGCTTCCATCATTTTATTGATATAAGTGAGCGCTTCTTTCATTTTTGGATCGGTGAACAGGAACACCGGTTTATTGTCTTTCACATCAATGGCTGAGGGAGGATTGACGCCAAACATCCACATCAAACTATCGAAGCCGTAGGTTTGCAGATTGCCTTCTTTATTCATACCCCCTATGAATCCGTACGTATCGTTTTTGCCGTTACCGTCCGGGTCTTTCTCTGTAAAGGCTTTCATAACTTCGAATAGCTCGTCAGGTGTCGTTGGCACTTCCATATTCAGCTTTTTCAGCCAATCATTGCGGATGAAGAAGCTTCGACTGATACCGTTTACATTATCATAACCTGGAACTCCAATGGTTTTTCCTTGATAGGACATCGCCTCCCAGGAGTCGTTGCTAAAACGTTTCTGTAATTCAGGAAATTGATCCAGATACGGTGTCAAATCCGCAAGAACGCCTTGGTCATAATATTGCGCCAAATCAGCCCGGCTCTTCAAGAAGATCAAATCTGGAATATCTCCGCCGGCAATGAGCGTATTTAATTTAGTCGTTGCTTGCCCTGATTGAGGAATCATCATTTCCAAGTCGATATTCACTGCTTTCTCCAACATTTGGCGTTGGATATCTTCTTCACGGGGAGGAATCGGCGCAGCAGCGTTGAAAGTGCCTTGGTTAAACATCGAAATTTTCAATTTGGTTTCAAAGGGACTAGACTGGCCTTGTGAATTACCCGAAGCTGTCGATGTAACCTCTTTTTGTTCCCCACATCCTGACAATACCGTTCCCACACCGACCATTGCTGTCAGAATAGCAAATGTAATCGCTTTACTTTGCATAATGACCTCTCCTTTGCTTCTATATTATCACGGTTTTCCCGTAACAACTCAGGTTGGATTATCTTTTTAACCTTTAACCGATCCCAAGAGCACACCTTTGGTAAAATGCTTTTGCATAAATGGGTAAACGATCAAAATCGGAACTGTAGTCACGACAACTGCTGCCATTTGTATAGCGAACGTACTAACAGCTCCGGTATTGGCAAGCGAATCAGCACTTTGTGTTGCGACGTTAAGCAGGATGTTGCGCAAGATCACTTGGAGCGGCATTAAGTTGGAATCATTGATATAAACAATAGCATCGAAGTAACTGTTCCAATGCCCGACTGCGTAAAATAATGAAATTGTGGAAAGGACGGGCAAGGACAGAGGTAAAATGATCCGCCATAACGACTGAAGCTCACTTGCACCGTCTACCCTCGCTGATTCCTCGATTTCAGCAGGCAATTGCTCGAAAAAGCCTTTAATGATCACCAGATTAAATGCACTAATGAGATGTGGAATAATCAATACCCACGGACTGTTTAGCAATCCCAGAGAGCGGACTAGTAAATAAGTCGGAATTAATCCTCCCCCAAACATCATGGTAAAGACAATGAATAGTAAAAATGGGCTTCGACCCGGCAAATATTTTTTGGATAACGGATATGCCGCTATTACCGTAAAAAACACATTGAGAGCAGTGCCTACTATCGTTCGAAACAATGTAATTTTATACGCCTGCCCGATACCATGAGAAATGAATACTTCTTTATAGGCTAGAAAGGTAAAGGATTCTGGTATGATAACAATTCCTCTTCTTAGCACTTCCGATTCTGGCGTCACTGAAACAGCAACCACATATAGAAAGGGTAGTAAGCAAAGTAGAGCTAGCAAAATAAGAATAAAATAAACGACTGCTTGCCAGACCTTCTCTCCGATTGTCAAATTGATCATTTTGATAACCACCTCACCAAATTTGCCCATCGAATTTTTTGGCGAGCTTATTTGCTGCCAACACTAAAACAAATCCGATGACCGCTTTAAATAATCCCACAGCAGTAGCCAAGCCAATCTTAAGCCGCTCGAGCCCTTCACGGTATACCCATGTGTCGATAATGTCGATCTTCTCCTGATTAAAGCTGTTGGCAAACATGAATATTTGGTCAAAACCAGCATCTAGAATATGGCTTAATTTAAGGATCAGCATCAGAATCATAACGCCTCGAATGCCGGGAAGTGTTACATGCCATAGCTGTCTCCACTTGGAAGCGCCATCAATTCTAGCCGCTTCATATAAACTTGGATCGATTCCTGCTAATGCTGCAAGGTACAATATTGCTCCCCATCCAATATCCTTCCATATTTCAGATAAGATGATCAGCAGTCTGCCCCAGGCAGGTTCCGTTAGGAATGAGATGGGTTCAACTCCAGCTTCCTTCAAAATCATGTTAAAAAGACCATCCCCTGGGGCTAATAATGCCACCATCATTCCATAAACAATGACCCATGATAGAAAGTGGGGTAAATAAGTGATCGTTTGTACGATTTTCTTAAACCATTGGGTATAAACTTCATTGAGCAGCAAAGCAAGTATGATAGGAGCTGAGAAACCGAACAACAGCTTATACAGCGATATGATAATCGTATTTCTCATGATGTCCCAGAAATAAACGCCGTTCATAAAATCTGTGAAATTTCTAAATCCCACCCATGGGCTATCCCATAGTCCCAAAGCTAGGTTATAGTTTTTAAAGGCAATAATGATTCCCGCCATAGGAATGTATTTGAATACGGCAAAGTAAACTAATGCCGGGAACAAGAGAGCGTACATCACTTTATACTTTTTTATCGTTCTTATCCATGAATTCCGCTTTTTGGGGAGGGGAATGGCGTCCGCTGCCAATTTCGCTTGCATATCATCACCTCGTCTTTATTTGTAATTGTATAATAGCATCCCCCTACCCGGATAAATTTCTGTAATTTCAAGAATTTCTTATAAGATATTAAGCCCCTAACTCCATACGAGGATCGAACAACTATCTCGGTGCATAGTACCGACGCATTGCAGCGCGCAAGGTCGCTTATTATCTATTAACTCGCGGTGAAGATTACCGTGATTTGGGGTCCATTATTTTGAGGCGAGGCAGCAAGAGATGATCGACAAACAATCTGTGCGTAGGCTTGAAAAGCTAGGCTTTACCGTTACAATATCCAACCCCTCTGCTTCAAAACATCCATCCACCTCATACAAAATGAAGGCGCAGCTTTTTTTAAAAAAAGTCAGCCGCACTTAGTTTCATATTGCCATTTTTGAGTGTCCAGCGTTAATGATATTCAGGGTAGCTTAATGACGTGTGCCAAGCGTATCTGGATTAAAGGCGTCACTTCTTCTCGTGCCGCTAGGGAAAGGCTTTCACGCCCTTCAATATTATGAATAACCTCCGCATAGTCCAACCTTCACTAGCAGTAATGTAATCAGCGTACGGCGAGCAATGCTGCTTCTGGATTAAGCACATAAGCGAGATAGTCTTTCGCAGTTTGCTCTATTTGTTCGTCAGATAGCTGCATAACTCCGTAGGCTGCGTAAGGCGCTAGAAAGCTAGTACCGATCATGTTGCTCGTTGCCTGAAGAGGCCGCAATAACTCAGCAAGAGTATATTTGAATGCGCCATTAGGTGTATAAGAATCTTCAGAAGCCCCCACGCTAACTGCTAGCAGCAAATCCTTGCCATGCAGCTTGTTGCCGGTGCTTCCATAGGCCCAGCCATAGGTAACAACGGCATCTTCCCATTTTTTAAGCAATGAAGGTGTGCTGTACCAATAGAAAGGAAATTGCAGAACGATGCGGTCATGCTGCACTAATAACTCTTGCTCGGCGTTAACGTCAATCTCCTCGTTGGGGTAAGCTTCATAAACACGATGCACAGTTACACCGGCTTGCTTGTCCATTTCTTCCGCCCAGCGGCGGTTAAGACGGGAGCTAGATAGGTTAGGATGGAATACGAGTACCAGTGTTTTCATTCAGAATCTCTCCTTATTTCTGTTGAGTAATCTCTTTGTTCTACTGCACGAGATAAGAATAACAAGAAAAATCATTAGTTTCTTTGCTCACAGGCTCATTCTGTTTGTTCATTTGGCTTACTTTTCACATAAAAAAACGTTCCACGGTAATTCCCGCGGAACGTTAACCCTTAACTTATAACTTCACTTCATTCTCCTGTGGCTTAAACTTCAATCTATACTCTGAAGGAGCGAGTTCAAACCGCAGCTTAAACACTTTGGAGAAATAGGCGATATTCTCGAAGCCGGTGGAGTAACAAATATCTGTAACGGAAATCGAAGTTTCCAGTAACATCTTCTCAGCCTTATCTAATCTCCGGTTGCGTATCCACTTCAAGGGAGATGTATGATACTGTAAGCTTCCTGTTTTATCTGGTGCATTGACCAGCTCTTGCGGTGCCTTAATTGTTTTGCTGATGCTAATGGACATGAGCAGTTCCGCCTTTTTTAGCTTTTACCTATAGAATAACAGGAAACAAGAAAAGAAACTTTGCTGCTTAGCTCAAATCATTTGTCTATATAGTCCAAAATACAAAAGCTTATTCATTGATTATCTCAAGTAGTGCTTCTATCGGTTTATTATAGCTAGCCAGTTTCTTGGCATTATACTCTATACTTCCCAGCTTAATAAGTCCCGAAGCATATCCGGAGCTTTTGTAAAATATCGCTAGGTTCCCCCAAGGGGCGTAATAAGCAAGGTCTCCTATTGAAGCAGCTGTCCCTGGCGGAGAACCCTCGGCGGATAGACGTGCTGGAAGATCACCGATCTTCTCAGTGCCCGCATAGTCCTGTAAGGTTAGCTTTAAAGGAAGCTGGGTGATAAATCCTTCCACTGCTTTGCTATCTATTAATGTGGCTATATATTCATCCTGCCCAATTGTCATTATTAATTTCATGTTAGTTCACTCCCTTCACCTATGGATTGACTACATACTTTTAAAAATCTCAATCCCCCGCTTCAAGCGCTGCAAGCCATCTTCCAGACGCGTTTTGGGGCAGGCGTAGTTTATTCTTATAAACCCTTGTCCATTCCCGCCAAAAATAGCTCCTTCTGAAATGTACAACCCGGTTTCTTTTCTTATACATTCGCATAAAGCCTTCGAATCATTAGTTACAGCTGTGCAATCAATCCACGCCAGGTAGGAAGCCTCTGAATGAATGACCTTAAGCTCTGGAAGCTCTGCTGCCATAAAATATTCCATCCATTGCTTATTGCCCATTAAATATTCCAGCAGTGCGTCAAGCCAAGGTTCTCCTTCTGTAAAAGCAGCAATGGCTCCTTCAATAGCAAAAGCACCCGGTTCAGCCACTTCATCAGTATTGATCCCACGATTTACAAGCGCCCGCAGCTCCGGATTCGGTACGATAATAGATGACGTTTGGAGTCCTGCCAGGTTAAATGTTTTGGTTGGAGCCACGCACGTGATACTATTCTGGGCTATCTCTTCAGATACCGAAGCAAAGGGAGTGTAGCGGTAGCTTGGATGCGTTAGATCACAATGAATTTCATCCGAAAGGATCAGCACATGATGTCTAATACAAAGGTTGCCGATGGACTCAAGTGTTTGTTTGTCCCACACCTTGCCTATTGGATTATGCGGATTGCAGAAAATCAGGAGTGTTGTTTCGGGATCGGCCAACTTCTCTTCCAGATCGTTGAAGTCGATGGAATACCTTTGATCCTTATAGACCAGCTCGCTCGTAAGAACCTTTCGCTGATTATTCACGATCGAGTTATAAAAGATATTATAGACTGGAGCCAGCAACAATACTTTCTCATTCACTTTGGTCATTTTACGCACAATGGTGGAAATTGCCGGGACGACACCAGTACAGAACATAATCCATTCCTGTTGTATTTGAAATTGATGCCTCCTACTCCACCATCCTGCAACTGCATTGTAGTACGCATCAGGAACCATCGTGTAGCCAAAGATCTTATGGTCTAATCTCTTCTGCAGAGCTTCGACAATTGCCGGAGACGTCTCGAAATCCATATCTGCCACCCATAGCGCAAGCTCGTCCGTATGAACATCCCATTTATAAGAGTTCGTACCCAAACGGTTGGTCATTTTATCAAAATTAAACACGGAATGTTTCACCTGCTACCTCCGAATTAAACGAGTTGCTTCGTTGGACGAATTAAAATTTCACTTACAGCAACCGTTTCAGGTGTACTAATGACATAGGCTACTGCGTCAGCAATATCGCTTGGACTCAAACCCACACCTGCAATTTTTGCGTTATTTTTCAGCCATTCTCGGTTTTCAGCGTCATTGACCGTTGTGTACAGCTCAGTATCCACTAATCCTGGAGAAATAATTGTGCTGCGGAGATTGTTCTCACGTTCTTCCTGACGCAATCCCTCCATGATAGCACGGACAGCAAATTTGGTTCCGCAGTATACAGCAGAACCGGGATATACAACATGTCCTGCCACAGAGTCCGTTGCAATAATGTGCCCGGATTGCTGTTTTTTCATGATAGGCAAAACTGCAGCAATCCCATTCAGAACCCCCATAATGTTGATATCAAGCATTTGACGCCATTCATCGAAACGGGTTGCTGACAGCGGTGCTGTCGGCATAACTCCAGCATTATTGTATAGAACGTCTACACGGCCATACTTCTTAACTGCTAAATCAATAACCGCTTGAACTTCTTCTTGTTTGGTTACGTCCGCAACGGCATAAGAAATTTCAGCATTAGGCAGGGATTCAACAAGAGATTTCAGGCGATCTTCACGTCTAGCCGCAATCACTAATTTTGCGCCTTCCCCAGCAAGCTTCTTCGTTGTGGCTTCACCAATCCCGCTTGATGCCCCCATGATAATGACAACTTTCCCTTTAATATTAGTCATGTTAATTCCTCCTCAGTTATTGATACAGGCCAAGTTTACAACTTCAAGTTAACTTGAAGTCAAACTTCTTTTTTGATTTACGTAAACTACACTAAAACCAGTTATGGCAATCAATAAGAGTATCATTGCATTAGTGAAAACCAATGATTGTATACTTGGAGCATGAAATAGCTGTCTGACCAATGTCCCTTCATAAGGTGAAAGGGTGGCTCCTAAGTTATAAGCGACCAATACGATCGTAGTGCCCAATTTTGCCATATTCGCAATTTGCTGCGTAAATGTATGCAGTAAGTAAGGCATAATACACCGAAATGAAAAACCGATAACCATCGAACAAAATGTAGTCAGAACAATACTCTGTGAGATCGTCGTCATAAACATGGACACTCCCAGAAAAAGGATGGCCAAAGGAACAATATAGTGTCTGAGCAATTTATATAATTTCCCAAAAGAAAAGCCGGCAATAAAGGCTCCTAAACCTATAAAAGCAATCATATTGCTGCCGTTCGTCGCGTTCCCAATATTCTTCTCCATTATCAAAGGAGTAATCTGAATATTGTAGTTGATAAATAGAGTAACAATTACAAACAATAAAATGCCAAAGCCAATTATCACTCGTAAGGGCCTTTTATTACTTGGATGGTCTGAGGTCAGTGTTAGTTGTTCCGCCCCGCCTTTGTCTATCTCCCTTTTATCTTCCGGAACAAAGAAAAGGAAAGCAACAAAAACGGGAAGTGCCAATGCATAAACATAAAATGATGTATACCAGTTAATTTTTAATAATTGACCCACGATTAGCGTCAGACAGATACCTCCTAATCCCTCAAAGGCACTCTCAATTCCAATTAAAGATGCCTGTTTCCCAGGATTATTTTGGTATATATCGTTGATCATCTGAATGATTAAGCGGTTAAATAAGCCAATACCCAGACCAAACAAACAGCGGGAAACGAATAACAATGAAAAAACATCGTGCTTCATTGCCGGGAATGTCCCTGAAATGAATACGAATCCTAATCCTGTTAAAATGGTTCTCTTCTTTCCGATCCGCAGTTCCAGCCGATTCCCGATTAGAACACCAAAAATAACAAACAGGGAAGGTATTGTAGTCAGTAACCCTACCTGTGTCAGAGAAATAGCAGGAAAATCTTTCGCTATCGACGGAATATTAGCGGCGATTATTGGTCCTGAAGATATTAATAACGCTACTGACAATAAGGAGTACGTCTTTAGTTTTTCCTTTGGTTTAATATGAATCCCACTCCTTTAGCTACCGAATTCTGATTTAGTCATGCTTCGCTTCTATTACGAGTGTGCCTTTGAGCTTCCCCTCTCGTTCAAGCAATTTTCCGTCGTAGTCCTTAATTTTCACGGCCAATCTGCTGATAGATTCGTCAAGTTCTTTCCGTTTCTGTATCAGCTTCTCCCTCTCATCGACCAAAATCTGTTTGCGTGCTTCTAAAGAGTGATCACCGCTAGCGAATAATGACGTATATTCAATTAATGCCTCTATCGTCAAACCTGAATCCCGCATACATTTTATAAAATCAATCCATTTGATATCTTCCTCGTTGTAATCACGCACACCGCTTTCTTTCCGGTTAACCGGCGGAAACAAACCAATGCTCTCGTAGTATCTTAATGTGGCTGCCGAAAGATCAAACAGCTTAGCAACCTGGGTAATATTCATACCTTCACCTCAATATCAATTTTTGTTCTAACTTATCACTTAAAGTTAACTTTAAGTCAAGTGAAGCTGGTCTATTCATTTATAAAGCAATAACGCACCGAGTCCATGACTCAATGCGTTATTACGTCTTCATTCATTAGCAGACTACAGCTCTATACCATTGCTGTGAATTACTTTTTTGTACCACCCAAAAGATTTTTTCTTTCTGCGCTCCAATGTGCCATTTCCAGCGTCATCTTTATCCACATAAACGAAGCCGTATCTTTTGCTCATTTCTCCGGAACTGGAGCTTACCAGATCTATACAGCCCCAAGTCGTATATCCTAGCAAGTCGACTCCATCCTCTTCCACTGCCGTTATGAACGCTTTGATATGTTCCCGCAGGTACCCGATTCTGTAATCATCTGCGATATATCCCGTTTCATCAGGTGTATCCAGCGCTCCCAATCCATTTTCTACAATGAATAACGGCTTTTGATAGCGGTCATATAATGCATTTAATGTAATTCTTAGCCCCAGCGGATCAATCTGCCATCCCCATTCACTTGTCGTTAGATGTGGATTGCGCAGGGTCGGAAACAGATTTGCGGCGGTTTGCGTATTTACCTCAGGGTCCGCACTGGTTAACCGTGAGCCATAGTAACTGAACGAAATAAAGTCAACGGTATTATTTCTTAAGCATTCCTCATCTCCGTCTTCCATCTCCAAGTGAATATCCATTCGTTCAAGCATTTTCTTGGCATAGCTTGGGTATTCTCCACGGGACTGTACATCAACGAAGAAGTAGTGTTCCCGGTCTCTTGTCATTGCTTTCCAAACGTCATCTGGTGCACATGTATACGGATACGTGCTTGCACCCGCCAGCATACAGCCTATCTTAAATTCCGGATTGATTCTGCGCGCAATTTCAGTTGCTTTCGCACTTGCGACCAGTTGATGATGTGCTGCCTGATATTTTACTGCATCTTCATTTTCACCCTCTTCAAATACCAGGCCAGAGCTTCCAAAGGGCAAATGCAATAACATATTGATTTCGTTAAAGGTTAACCAATACTTCACTTTATCTTTGTAACGGGTGAAGATGGTTTCACATAGTCTCTCATAATATTCGACCATTTTGCGGCTTCTCCATGAGCCGATTGTTTTCACCAGATGGATAGGGACATCAAAGTGAGTAATCGTTACTAAGGGCTCAATGCCATATTTTAAACATTCATCAAAGACATGTTCGTAGAATTTCAATCCCTCTTCATTCGGAAGCTTGTCATCTCCATTAGGGTAGATCCGCGTCCATGCCAAGGATAAACGGAAGCACTTAAAACCCATTTCCGCTAATAATGCGATATCTTCTTTATAGCGATGATAGAAATCAATAGCTTCATGACTTGGATAAAAATGTTCTTCGTCACACTCCAGCATGCTGACCTTGCCTTTCATAACAGGAACCCGATCCTTCCCCGCTGGAATGACATCGACCGTTGACAGCCCTTTATTACCTTCTGCGGATCCACCTTCACATTGGTTTGCAGCAACCGCTCCACCCCAGAGAAAATCTTTTCTTAAGGTCATCTAAAATACACTCCTAAGATTGAGTATTGTTATTTATGCTTTTACTAGCAGCAGCGCATTGTTGAAATCTATATAATCATGAATACTCACTGATACTACATCTGAATAATTATAGGTATTGGTTACAATAACAGGAGTTTGAGTAATATACCCCTCTTGTTTAATTTTCTCCAGATCAAAGGTCAACAAGGTCTGTCCTTTAGCGATTCTTTGGCCTTCCACAACATGGGCTTCGAAATATTTCCCATTTAGTTTAACGGTGTTAAGGCCAACATGAATGAGGATTTCTACACCGTCATCGGATAATAAGCCCATGGCATGCTTTTTAGGAAACAGTGAAACGATAACCCCAGCAAAAGGAGCCACCACTTTCCCCTCACTTGGTTCTATAGCAATTCCCTTCCCCATGGCTTCTGAAGCAAAGGCAGCATCCTGTACATCTTGTAATGGAATGATTGCCCCTTTAATTGGGCTCATAATCACAGAGTCTTTAATCGTAATCGTTTCTTCATCACTAACAATCGTTTCTTGAGTGGTCAATTCTTTTTCATATTTCAAACTTAAGAGGTAGGTAATAACCGCAGTTACAACAGCCGTAATTACTAATGCAATCAAAATATTATATAGATTCCAGATATTCTCTCCGATGTAAAGTGGAATTGCTGGAATTCCTGAAGCTCCTGTCGCATAACGAGAGACATTCAATAGTCCTGCGTATAGTCCTCCACTGGCAGCACCAATCATAGCAGCAACGAGAGGATATTTTTTAGGCAAGTTCACGCCATACAAGACGGGTTCCGTAATCCCCATAAAAGCTGTTATCCCGCTGGAAGTTGAAATTTGCTTTAACGCCTTATCCTTTGTTCTCATCCCTACCACTAGTGCAGCAACACCTTGGGAAATACAATTTATCATCGCTCCAGGGCCGATAATGTTCTCGTAACCCAGTGTGGTGATTTGAGCCAACGATAAGGGAACGATATTATGGTGTAATCCAAACATAACCAGTATGGGCCAAAAGGTTGCGATAACGAATATAATCATCCAAGATCCGTGTGACCCAAGGAAATCAAATCCCATAGCTAAATACGTTCCGAAAAATGACCCTAGAGGTCCTAATACCGTTAAGCTAAGGAGCCCGACTACCAAAATCGTAAACATCGGAACAAAAATAACTTTGACTGCGTTTGGAATGATTCTTTTGAATATCGCTTCAATGTAAGATTGTGCCCAAACAGTTAAGAGGATTGGAACGACAGAAGAGCTGTAAGCAACCAGGGTCAAGGGGATACCGAAGACGCTAACGTCATTCCCGTCTGTCCGCAATTGGGTCAAGTTTGGATGGAGTAAAATACCCGCCAGTACTAAAGCCAAGACAGGACTGCACTTTAACTTATTAGCAGCAGAGTACGCCAATAGAAACGGCAGGAAGTAGAAAATGGCATCCGACATAAAACTTAATACATAATAGGTCTGGGACTCCTTTGAAATCCAACCAAATAAAATAAGTAGAGCGAGCAGCGCTTTTATCATACCTGCGCCAGCAATAGCTGGAACGATCGGACTAAATGTACCGGAAACGAAATCGATTAATTTGCCGATGAACCCTACCTTTCTCTCTTTAGCTAGTTCACGACCTGAACCTTCTACGGATTTCAGATGCTTAATAGCCTCCGTGTAAACGTCTTCAACATGAGTACCAATAACTACCTGAAATTGTCCGCCGCTCTCGATAACATCAAGAACGCCGTCCAATGCTTTCACGGCTGGTTGATCTGCCTTATTATTATCATTCAGCGCAAATCTGAGTCTGGTCATGCAATGAGTTAATGTAGATACATTTTCACTGCCTCCGACTTTCTCTACAATTTCTCGAGCTAATTCCTCATACTTCTGGCTCATGCAATTATGCCCCCTCTTAATAAATGCTGCATAATATGAACGAATACGGAAGCGCTTTACAAACATAAAAAGCTATTTATAAGCGATAAGTAAAGGCTTCATTCACATTACACCTTTAAAATATCACTATATAAACAGCTATAGCCAATGCCTATATTTCATTCTTCATTATGCCTGCAAGGCATGCTTGATATATTGTAAAAACCTGGTCGCAGTCTGACTGAAAATTTTGTGTTTTTTCCAGACAATCACACATCCGAATTGAAGTACAGGATAGAAGGGCCTAAAGCATAAATGATCAGAATGCTTCATTGCGAAAGCACCCTCAATGCAAATTGCCGTGCCCATTCCCTGCTCCACGAGATTAACCACATTGGATATTAAGTTATAGGTAGCTACAAAGCGCAATTGTGAGTGCTCATCGGCAAACCAACTGGCAATTTCATTTTGTAATACTGATCGGCTGGGTATTAGCAAGGGTACTCCGGCCAGGTCTTTGGAAGTAACATATTCCTTCTGTGCCAGCGTTGACGAGGTTTTGGTAAGAATTCCCCAGCGTTCCTTTTGCGGCAGTCTGATAAAATCATATTTTTCAATATGAATAGGCTCCAACAATATGCCAATCTCAAGTAAGCCCTTATCTATTTTTTCCTTTATATCATCGCCTGTCCCGCTGAAAATATGATAGGTGACCTGTGGATATTCAACATTAAACGCTTTTAATAACTCGAAAATAACATTTGATGTTAATGATTCAACACTTCCAATGGATATTGTTCCTCCAACCAGATTGCTCTGATCTTTAAACTCTTTCTCTGTTTTATCCGCAAGGGTAAGGATTTCTTCTGCTCTTTGACGCAAAAGCATCCCCGCATCGGTTAGTGTTATCTTACTTTTTCCACGTGTGAACAATTGAGTTCCTAAGTCTTTTTCAAGATCGGCCAGCTGTCTGCTTAACGTAGGCTGTGTAACATGCAGGATAGTAGCCGCATGTGTAATATTTTCAACACGGGCAACTGTTAGAAAATACCGAAGTACTCTTAATTCCATGGTTCCTCCTGATTGCATTTATTTTAAAATTTCAATGGTTACGGTGAAGTCACCATTCATGCCTGTGAATGCCTCCATTCCATGGAGCATATAAGGTCAGATCACCTACTGAAGGATCGAAGCCATCCGGCGCTTCCTCCGTCGTAAGAGTATTCGGGAGGTAACTGATTTTTTCTGTTCTGTTGTAATCGTCAAAGGTCAATTAGCGAGGGCATGTCAAAACTCATTAATAACGGATCGACCATATCGCATGTTCCATGGCTATTTATAAATAATCCTGAATTCCCTAACCAGCGAATGATTGTATTTTCCGTTTTCTCAAAAGCTTCTTTTCCAAATGGTTGTGTTTTTGGAGCTGCAGCTTGAGTTTTATTTTCTTTCAAGTACATCCACCTGCCTTTCTTATTTTCCGAAATAGAGCAAGCAATCGCTTTGTATTTATAAAGAATATCAGAAACATAAAAATCTGCTTTGTTGAGAAGCTCATTTCATTTGATCATTCAGCTCATATATAATATTTGAAGCAGCAATTCCTTCATCGTCCAGTATTATTTCTCCAATTCCATTCGCTTTAATGATTCCGGAGATTGGATTTTTGACACTGTCAATCATTGTAGTTGTTGTCACATTAATAGTGGAATATTCAAAGGCCAAATCCGTATTGATTATGCTCCCATCTACAATTACCACGTTCTCCATGTAACACATTCCCTGATTACTCTCAATAGTGCAGTTAATAAACGTAATATTTTTAGAATTCCATCCTAAATATTCTCCGGTGATTAACGAATCATATACGGTGACATTTTCACAGTTCCAGAATGCGTCTTTTGAGAGTAGCCGCGAATTACGGATTTCTATGTTTTTCGCACCATCGAAAACATAGTTTCCGGTCAAAGTTAAATCATCCACTCTGATATTTTCACTGTTCATCCCAAAATAATCTCCTCTTGCAGTTACATGTAACAATTCAATATCCTTGCAGTTCCATAGCGTCTCCTCTGCATTAGGCATATCCACATGATTCAGACGGATATCACTTGCCCTGCGAAATGTCTTGGGTGCTTCAATGACACTGTCATTCATATAAATATGATGACTGTACCAGATTCCTGAGCGTGCCATTTCCTGAAGAGTTGTTCTCTTTAAGCTAATGTTCTGGGAATACCATAGCGGATACTTCCATTTAAAAAAACTGTTGTGGATAGTAATATCTTCACTTTCCTTCAGCGGTGATTCACCTTCCGCAAAAGTAGAGTTTTTAATCAAAAGATTCTTGCTCTTAAATAGTGCGCGTTCTCCTGTTAGCTTTTGTTGATCAATAGTTTGCATTGCTAATCCCCCTGTCTCAGATCAGCTTACAACTTAAAGTTAACTTGAAGTCAAATATTTTCGACACGAATAGATAGATAATTATTGATCCTTACTTGCGTTAAAGTCCACTTGAAGGTATACACTAATACACTAGATGATGTTGCAGTTAATACATGAATGGAGGATGGTAACAATGGCAGAGAAACAAACTGCAGGAAGAGACAAGCTGGGAGAATTTGCACCTAAATTTGCTGAACTGAACGATGATGTATTGTTTGGTGAGGTTTGGTCAAGGGAGGAAGAACTTTCTCCCCGCGATCGCAGCATGATTACAGTAGCAGCTCTAATCTCAGGAGGAAACTTTGAACAGTTAACTCCACATCTTCATAAAGCGAAAGCAAATGGAATCACCCAAGAAGAAATTGCAGAGATCATTACACACCTTTCGTTCTATGCCGGTTGGCCCAAAGCTTGGTCCGCTTTTAATATCGCTAAGGAAATCTATAAAGAATAAAAATAGAGAGGATGTCCATGATGTCAAATGAACAATTAGAGAGCAGCACCATTTTTCCATTAGGAAAAAAAGTTGAAGCTAATTTTATCGGCGATGCTTATTTACAAATGGTCTTTACTGATCCAACTCCTTTAAATGCCCCGATCGGAAACGTGACCTTTGCCCCCGGCGCCCGTAATAACTGGCATTCACATAAATTTGGGCAGGTTTTATTAGTTACAGGTGGTGAGGGTTGGTATCAGGAAAAAGGAAAACCTGCAAAGTTACTTAAAACTGGTGACGTAATTAATATTGCACCAAATGTGAAGCATTGGCATGGTGCTACCCAAGACAGCTGGTTTGTACATCTGGCTATTACACCAGGCGAAACCGAATGGTTAGAGCCTGTCGATGACGTTTGGTATGGTAGTTTATAAACATTATTTATCACATTATAAAAGTCCCGATATAGGAAATTCCTAATCGGGACTTTTATTGTGTTCATTTAAAAATCAAATCCACTAATTTCAATGCGTTTAAATGCATAAAAATACCTGCTTGAATATTTATGCATTATATTGAATATATTAATGGATTATCGTCTTTCATGATCCACTTTTATCATCATTTGTGGTCGTTTTTGCCGCTTTGGTGATCCCTCACAACAATCGTTCTAGGTTTCTTGTAATCCTACTTCTTACCCACACCGGCTATATCCGCAGTTGCTGCAGGTCTTACAGCCTTCGATGTTAACCAGCGAGGCGCTGCCGCAGGATGGGCAGAGGTCGCGGGAGGCCGCCCCATGGCTGTGTGCGGCATGGCCGCCGTGGCCGTAGTCCGCTACTGCCGCAGACGGTACGCTCGCTTTCAACTCAGCGTTCAGCGCTTCGTTGAAATCCTCCAGCTCCAGCGTTGCCGCGATCGGAGCGGGGACATGGTCGTCATGTGCGTTGTTCAGCACATGCGTTTCCAGTGCCTTCGCTACCGCGTCGGCGATGGACTCGACGCGGTTCGCGCCGAAGCCGATGGCACCGGAGCCGCCGATGCCCTTGAGATGCTTGATCAGCAGCTCGACCTTCTCGCCGTGGTCGCCGTAACGGAGGAACAGCGAGCAGACACGGCCCAATGCTTCCGCCATGGCGAAGACGTCGGAGCCCGCTTTGCCGACATTCAGGAAGATTTCTGCCGGAATGCCATCCAGGTCGTTGATGGTGATATACGCCATGCCGAATGGCGTGTTGATCTTATAGGTTGCGCCGCGCAGCACCTGCGGGCGTTTCTTGTATTGCTTGTCAACAACATTGGCATTGGCCTGTGGCGCAGGGCTCGCTGCCACAACTGCGCTGGCCGGTGCAGCTTCTACTGCTTCCGGTGCAGCCGTTTCCGCTGCCGGAGCCTCTTTCTTGTCTTCCTTCTTCGTGGTTTCCAGCACTTGCACATCGCGGCTGCCGTCGCGGTAGATAGTTACACCTTTGCAGCCCAGATCGAAGGCCATTTCGTACAGCTCGGCAGTTTCTTCAACAGTGAAGTCTGACGGGCAGTTGGCGGTCTTGGAGATCGAGCTGTCCACCCAGCGCTGAATGGCAGCCTGCGCACGGATGTGATCCTTGGCCGACAAATCCATCGAAGTTACGAAATAATCAGGCAGCTCTTCACCCGGATGGGCTTCCAGCCATTCCTGTGCGATCGGCACGAACTGCTCGTCGTAGCCGAGACGGCTTTGACGGAAATATTTGAAGGCAAAATAAGGCTCAATACCAGTCGAAGTTCCTACCATTGTACCGGTGCTGCCTGTGGGCGCCTGAGTAATCACGGTAACGTTGCGCATGCCGTGCTTGCGGATGGATTCACCCACCTCCGGATAAACTTCGGTGATGTTTTTCATAAATCCGCTCTGCAGATATTTGTCGGATTCGAACGCCTGGAACGAACCCTTCTCGCCGGCAATTTCTGCTGAGGCCAGATACGCTTCGCGGGCCATAAAGCCGTACAGCTTGTCCAGAAACTCCAGCGATTCAGGACTGCCATAACGGATGTTGAGTTTAATCATCAGCTCAGCCAGACCCATGGTTCCAAGGCCTACGCGGCGTTCCAGCTTCTGGTTGGCTTCATTTTCCGGGAAATGATACGGCGTCTTGTCAATGACATTGTCCAGGAAGCGAACAGAATAACGGGTAGTCGTCGCCAGATCGGCCCAGTCCACATCATGATTCTCCGCGTCGTAGAACTTCGAAAGATTGACAGCGGACAGGTTGCAGACGCCCCAGCCCGGAAGTCCTTGCTCACCGCACGGATTGGTGCAGATAATCGGATTAAAGTACCAGCTGTTGGACATTTGGTTGTAGTATTCCATGAATACGACGCCCGGCTCTGCCGATTTCCAGGCTGATTCAATAATCGTATGCCACACATCCCGTGCTTTAACTGTACGGTAAGGAATGACCCGGCGGCCGTCCGCTTTCCATTTATCAAGGTCTCCGTCCCAAATCGTATCATAATCAGGGTCAGTCGTATCCGGGAATACGAGCTCCCAGTCGAGATCCTCTTTAACAGCTTTCATAAAAGCGTTGCTGACGCATACTGAAAGGTTGGCATTGGTCACTTGACCCATAGTCTGCTTCACAGTAATGAAATCAACCACATCCGGGTGCCAGTCATTGATCATCAGCATCAGCGCGCCACGGCGGCTGCCGCCCTGCTCAATCAGCCCGGTCGTATAGCTGAACAGCCCGCCCCAGGAGACAGAGCCGCTGGATGATCCGTTCACGCCTCTAACGATGGCACGGCGGGGACGCAGCGAAGACAGGTTAATCCCCACACCGCCGCCGCGGGCCATAATCTCGGTCATTTCCGACAGTGTCTGCATAATTCCGCCGCGGCTGTCTTTAGGCGAAGGTACTACATAACAGTTGAACAGCGTCAGTTCTTCACTGGCACCGGCGCCTGCGGCGATCCGGCCGCCCGGTACAAGCTTCCAGTCATCGAGAATGGAGCGGAACTTGCCTGTCCATTCTTCCTGAAGCTCAGGCGTTTTCTCTACCGAAGCCATGGCGGCTGCGAGCCGGTCCCACATTTCCTCCGGAGTTTTCTCTATATTAAGCGTAAGCTTTTCTACGTCCGATTTCACCAGTTCACCACTGCGTGTCTTCACGGTAACAATCCGTCCGCTGCGCTCTACAATTTCGCCAACTTCCTTGGTAGGGAATTTGGGGTCGTCTTTGGTCAGGACGAGAACAACATCGCCTACCTTGGCATTATTGCTGTCCGCATCCTTCCACGCATAGCGGTCCAAAAATATTTTCTCGCTAAGGCCCTCAAGGCGCTGCTTACGTTTCACTGTACTCAATAGAAAAACCTCCCGGATGTATGATATGTAAATCTTCCGTTCCATGATGTGGGCTTACGTTTTGTGACCCACAACAGAAACTTCCAGCTGCCCTGCTTGTGCAAAGGAAGTTCCTCTTGTCAATAACAAATAACCGTCAAATGCTCTGATAAATCAATATTTCAAGCATTTGTAACAATATATTGTGTGCGTCAGCTTTTAAACTATACCACATATTGTATCAGAGGTCTTTTTCGATATAAGAAGCCCCGTGGCGAAAAATCGGCATCCATGACGCATTTTCTCACTCTTGCTCGTTTTTTTATAAAATCAGAAACTAAAAGTTTCATCTGCGGGTGAGTGAATCTTTAATATGCGCAACTCTTTAGCAATCCATATCAGGTTATGAATTCTCTCTTTTACGCGCATACTACTTCTACGCTAGTTCGATATGATACAGCGCCGGAGGAGGCTGCAACATGACGCAATTATCCCGCAATTCCCTGACGCAAGAGGTCAATGCACCCGCACCGCAGCTGCCTGTTCCCCTATCCTTTGAGCGAAACTGGCTGCATGATCTGGAGTCGAGACTGGAGAAAGGCGGGCCTTGGGGAGACCTGAGGTTATCCCGGCTTGCCGTGCAGGGTGAAGAATCGGGCCTTGTCACCAGCTTCGACGAGCTGCAATGCCTGAAGCATTTGTCAGGACTGTCTCCGCTTCCCCACCAGCTTGATACCGCTCATAAGGTACTCTTTGAAATGTCGGGCCGGGCGATTCTCGCCGACGAAGTCGGACTCGGCAAAACGATCGAAGCCGGTCTCGTGCTTAAGGAATATTTGGTACGCGGACTGGTAAGCAAAGTGCTGATTCTGGTTCCCGCCTCGCTCGTCCTGCAGTGGGTACGCGAGCTGAACGCCAAGTTCGGCATAACTGCCGTAGCACAGAAGAAGACCTATTCCTGGGGAAACGACATTGTGGTCGCTTCCATGGACACCGCCAAACGTGATCCGCATAAAGAACTGCTGCTCGGCTGCGAATACGACATGCTGATTATCGACGAGGCCCATAAGCTGAAGAACAAGAAGTCCACCAACTACCAGTTCGTTCAGCAGCTGCGCAAAAAGTACTGCCTGCTGCTCACCGCCACCCCTGTACAGAATGACCTCGGCGAGCTGTTCAACCTGATCACCCTGCTGAAGCCGGGGCAGCTTGGCAATCAGGGGGATTTTGCCGCTAATTTCGTCGTGGACAAACGCCAGCCGAAGAATGAAGTCCAGCTGAGGGGCGAGCTGTCTAAAGTCATGATCCGCAACCGCCGCGGCGAGGGCCCGGTCAACTTCACCAAGCGCAAGGTCCGCAATATACCGCTCACGCTCTCACCGGAAGAGAAGGTATTATATGACGGCGTTACCGCCTTTGTCAAAGACCAATATCAGGAATCAGGCGGCAATCTCAGCAGCATGCTTTCTCTGGTTACGCTTCAGCGTGAGGTATGCAGCAGCCGCGATGCTGTATTCATTACCTTGGTGAACCTAATCAAAAAGCTGCCTGCCGATTCTCCGAAACGGGAGCGGATGATGGAGCTGCTGCAGAGCATCCGCACCGTCAAGACGAATACCAAAGCGGAGAAAACGATGGAGCTGATCCGTGAAATGAACGAAAAGGTTATTGTCTTCACTGAATACCGCGCCACGCAGGAATATCTGCTGCAATACTTCCGTGAACACGGGCTGCAGTGTGTGTCATACTCCGGAGGGATGAACCGCGGCAAGAAGGACTGGATGATGGATCTCTTTCGTGGACGGGCCCAGGTGATGATTGCTACGGAGGCCGGCGGTGAGGGCATCAATCTGCAGTTCTGCCACCATATGATCAATTTCGATCTGCCGTGGAACCCGATGCGGGTCGAGCAGCGGATCGGCCGGGTCCACCGTCTGGGCCAGGAGAACGACGTGGTCATCTACAACCTCTCCACAGAAGGTACGATTGAAGAGCATATTCTGCATCTGCTGCATGAGAAAATCAACATGTTCGAGATGGTCATCGGGGGTCTTGATGTGATCCTGGAACGTTTCGAGAAAAAGGAATCGCTGGAGAAAAGCCTTTATAAAATCATGCTTGAAGCCCGCAGCGACGAGGAGCTGCGCAGCGGACTTGACCACATCGGCGAATCCATCAGCGAGCTGACCCAAGGCATACAGAATGAAAGCGAGGCCACCTGATGACCCTTTCTCCGCAACAAGTCCGCAAGCATGTCATGGATTATCTGGAAGCAACGGAGTGCTCGATCCTTGAGGTATCTCCGCTGCATGTGACGGTGAAGCTCTCGCCGCGCGCCGACCGGATGCTCACCGACCGGCCCTATTATTGGGGGTTCGTGGAGCGCACCGGCGTCGATCCGGAGACGCTGTCGTTCACCTTCGTCTTCGACCCGGAGAAGTACGACAGCTTGGCCGCGCAGGCTGCTCCTCCGCCCCGGGCACAACGGGGCGTGGCAAACCGCCCTGCGGCCGGGCTTCTGCCGGGCGCAGGCGGCAGCCTTGGCGCGGCAGAGATGGAAGCAGGCGCGGACAGCCCGGCGGCCGGTTTCGGGCAGCCGCCATCCGCAGGGGCGGCTCCCGCTGAAGCAGACCCGCAGGACGGCATTCTCGCCCGCTACTTTGGCGTTGTGCCGGTACTGCCGCGGATCGGCCCGGGCATGATCCGCCGTGAGGATATAGTATACGGCAGCAAGCGGCTGAAGCAGATCTGGGCCGCCGCGCGTGATGAGGGAAAATGTCTGCAGCTGTTTGAAGACCCGGGAAGCAGACAGCGGATGACGCTGTTCTCTGCGGCCTATGAACCGTGGCTAGGCGTCTGTTACAAAGTGGAGATGACTTGCGATCTGAAGCGGGAAGAGCTGCATTTTATCGGAATTTCCTTAACCAGCGGGGTCATTACCGCCGACTTTGGCACGAGGCTGAATACACGGGAATTAACTCCCCGCTTGCCGGAGAATATTCACATCCAGCCCTCAGAGCTTACAATTGCCGCCGGGGCCGACCGGCTGGAGGCTTATTTGACTTCACAGCTCGCAAAACTGGACTACAGCTGGGCGGAGGAAGCCCGGGAAAGGCTGCGGCTTGAGCTGAGCATCGTAGACATTTATTATGAGGAGCTGCTCAAAGAGCAGGACGAAGAGAAGCGGCTGGCGATCCAGGAGCAATATAACCGCCGCCGGAAGGAGACCTCCTGGCAATACGAGCCGCAGGTTGCAGTTTCTGCCGTAACCTACGGACTGTTTCATCTGCGCAGCACATAGAATGCGACCCTGCTCGCTAAAAGCAGGCAAAAAAACAGTGGAATTCCCGCAACCCGGCGGACAGCATGCAACACCCTTTTTAGAGCTTGTCCGCTACAATTAATTTATACCCGTTCCATGAAGATGATTTGATTTGGACCAAGAAAGGTGAACGACGACATGACTATAAAATCAAGGCGGAAGGCCGTGCCTGGTCGTCGCGGCCGCTTCCTCCTCATTCTGTGCCTCTGCACAATCGGGCTGTCGGCAAGCTCTGCCTTTCCGGCTGCCTATGCCGCTAAGGACACCCGCGTCACTGTCACACAAGCAGTCTCCCCTGATGTGCTGGCCTCACTTGTAATCAAGGTGCAACCATCAACGGAATCGCTGCAGGACTTCACCAAGCTGACCATCCGCAAGCTGTCCGCCGATGCTCCCTTCACAAGCTGGAAAGAAGCCCGTACCGACTATTATCCGCTGGGACCGGGCACACATAGCTGGCTTGTTAATATCATGGACGGCGGGCAGCGCATCGGATACCTGATTGTCTCGGCTACAGAGCAAGGCGGTTATATGCTTAGCGAATACGGAACCGGAACCTCCGGGCTGCCTTACAGCTTGACCGATCTGCGCCAGTTTCTGGTGCAGGAGGAACTCATCTCTTCAGATTATTCAGGAAAGCTTGAACTGACGGCTCTTTACGCCTCTTTGCTCCCGGTGTGGAAATTAACCCTCGACCATACGGATATATATATCAATGCTTCGGTACCGCAAGTTCTGCCGTGGGGTTCAGACAAAGCAGAAGAGGTCCTGAAGGTACAGCTAGATGGAGTCAATACAATCTCCGGGCTGGACTCCGGCTGGTCTCCCCTGCAGACCTACCGGAGTGAAGGTCTGGATGATCCATACGCTGATTTACAGTGGCTGACCAGCCCCAAGCTGAAGCTGGACAGCGCAGAAAACTTCACTATTCTGCTGATTCAAAATGGCAGTCTCGTCTTTCAGTCAGCTGGCAGGAACGATACGACCGGAGCGCCTTTTATGATTACGGGGTATCAGCGCTGGCTGCCTGCCGGTTCCAGCGGGAACAAAACCGGCAGCAGTCCGGCCATCGTCTATGCCGCTGCGGGTCCGAAAGGCAAACGTTACCTCCCTCTCTCAGCTCTTCAAAAAAGCGGTACCCTGCACCAGCTGCCTCTAGCCGGCAAAACAGTGATCGGTACGCTTACAAATTCTAAGCGTTAAAGTAACCCATTGTAAGTACAACGTCTTTCCCGCGGGCATGCAACAAAACAACCTTCCACAGTGCCATATACAGGGCACCTTGGAAGGTTGTTTTCAGTTCAAGCTGTATGCGATTTGCCGGTACTACTAGTTGCAACCTGATCACTTCCTGTCGTTCCGGCTCCATTTGCTCCGCCAGATCGACCAGCCGAGCGGCAGCATGCCGAACCATTTCTCTGCCCACGGCTCTTTCTCGGCCTTTCGCCGCGCCCGGCTGGCACGAGGGTCCTCCATATAAACGACTACCTTTTCCGTAATATACTTCACAAGTTCATCACCGCTGGAAGCCATTTCGCCACCTCCTCAAACTGAATGCTGAATTTGGGCACTCACCTTTGACTTCTGTCTTCTGTCTGGATATCCATGTTCCTAGTGTGCTCTTGAACAGCTATATCTAAACCGTGAAGCTGCTTTTCGTATAGGTTTGCCTGTTCCAGCACAATCTAACAAAGTACCCAGTCCGGTCAAAAGATCATTACCGCACGAGGAGGTCATCCACTTGAACTACTTGATGTACTTGAAGTACCTGAACCCAACCAGAACCCAAACCACCCGGGGAAGCGGTACACTGCGCCGGCTGTTCGTTATCGTGTCATCCGCCCTGCTGCTTATGCTTCCCCTGGGAGATGCGGGAATTGTGCAGGCGTCACCGGTGCCTTCAGGAGCCGCGGCGAAAGAAGAGCGCCAGCATATGCTCGGCCATGATCAACGGATCATTCTGATTGATGCCGGGCATGGGGGAATTGACGGGGGGACATCATATGGCAATATCCTCGAGAAAGATATCACTCTTGCCATCTCCCGCCGGCTGTTCCTGCTGCTGCGCAGTGACGGCTTTGATGCGATCCTTAACCGGACCGGTGACTATGCCCCCAGCGATGATAACCGCTGGCTGCGCAGCTCCTCCCGCCATTTGCGGGACCTTGCCCAGCGCAAGGAGCTGGCTGAGACGCTTCCGGCAAATGTCGTGGTCAGCATTCATATTAACTGGGCCGCTTCACCTTCCAAACACGGACCGCTTGTGCTGTACCGTCAGGAGGGACGCAGCTTCCTGCTGGCGAGATCCATTCAGAACCAGCTCAATCATCTCTATGATGTGAAAGCCAGCCCGTTACGGGGCAAGCCGTTTTATCTGCTCAATAAAATAACCGCCACAACAGTGATTGTTGAGGCGGGTTTTGTGAGCAGCCCGACCGACCGCGAGAAGCTTTGCAGTCCGAAAGGACAAGAGGAAATTGCCGAAGCGATTGCTAACGGTATTGCCGCGTATCTTATGGAGGTGTAAGCTGCGAATTCCATTGCCATTCGTCCCGGACCAGTTCGGAAATGCCTACAAACTCGACACTGTCCTTTGTTTCGGCAATGCCGCTGCGGATGCCCGCAGCGGTCTCTTTGCCCTGGATACCAACATGGCCGATTGCTATACAGTAGTTCTGGTTCAAAGCCCTTTCCTGCACCAGCCGCATTTGCTTCACGACATGACTTGCCGTATGAACATCGTCCAGAAAGATATGATTCTCCACGGGCGGGAGTCCGATCTTCCGGGCCATTCTGCCGGCTACCGAACGGTAATTCGTATGGCTGTCCACAAAAAACAATCCGCGTTCCTTGCATACCGCCAGCACGATGCCCATTACCCGCTCATCACCGGTCACCTTTGAGCCCATGTGATTGTTAATTCCAACGGCAAAAGGAACATTGTCCAGTGCAGCCTCGACCTGCTTGCGTACCTCGGCATCGCTCATCCGGGTCAGAACCGCACCCGGGCCCAGCCACTCGGGTTTGCCTTGCTTCGGTTCCATCGGCAAATGCACCAGCACATCGAAGCCCTGCTCATGTGCGCGCCGTGCATCCTTCTCTGTAGTCGATAGAAACGGCATTACGGCAACAGTGATCTTAACCGGCAATTCCAACATTTCCTCCGTACCACGCATGTCATTGCCGAAATCATCGACAATGATGGCTATCCTGCTGCGGGCTGGTTGTTTAATCTCCTGCTGTCCTTCAGCCTTAGCACTGCCGATAACGGCGGGTTCGGCAAGGACGGCTGAAGACACTACAGACCGGCTGCCCCTGGCGTGATGTGAAACTGAACCAGCAGATGTTTCGTGCGCAGTGGCAGCGGGCGGAACCAGCGCCGGCATCAATGCGACAACGGCAATAATTAGATACAGAATGGTGCGTTTGCCCGTATGATTGCTCCTTTTCAAGAGGATCTCCTCCTTCGTGCTATGTTGCCATTGTTCTCATTGTTTGGAACCTGAAGGAGAAATATGTACGGGACAGGTACGCAATAATTAACAATCGTTATCCGGCCTGCTGCCCCCGGCGGTCAGCGGCAATGATCGCATCAAATACATCCTGCGGGGATACCTCAAACGGCATATTTGCCATCGGGCTGTCTGCCTCACAGCTGGCTTGGGCCGCAGCCATAAGTTTCCCCGGCTCCATCTCAGAAAGGCCCATTTCCTTAAGCGTTACAGGCAGGTCCACCTCCCGGCAGAAAGCAACAACGGCAGCGATCTCCTCCTCCGCTGCATGCTCCAGCATCAGCTGCGCCAGCGTGGCGAACGCCACCTTTTCCCCGTGAAGCATATGCCGGCATTCCTCAAGCACAGTCAGTCCGTTATGAATGGCATGGGCGGCGGCAAGTCCGCCGCTCTCAAAGCCGATGCCGCTAAGGTAAATATTCGCTTCCACGATATGGCCGACAGCCGCCGAGGCTATTCCTTGGCGGGCATCCTCTAATGCCTCAGCTCCTTCAGCAAGAAGCGTATCCAGACAAGCACGCGCCAGCGCATATGCGGCGATCGAGCTCTGTCCCCCTGCATGGGTCACAGCGCCGGAATTACGGCAAGCCCTCGCTTCAAAAAAAGTGGACAACGCATCGCCCATTCCTGCCGCCAGCAATCTCGGAGGGGCTTTAGCAATAATATCTACGTCGGCGATTACGGCATTGGGACTTTGCAGCAGAGGGAGATAGCAGTCAAACTCGCCCTCCTCCGAATAAAGTACCGACAATGCGCTGCAGGGCGCATCCGTAGAAGCCACTGTCGGAACAATGACCACCGGCAATCCGGTATAACGGCTGACGGCTTTGGCCGTGTCCAGTGTTTTGCCGCCGCCGATGCCCAGAATTATACCTGTAGCGTTCAAGTCCAGCTCCGCAACAATTTGCTCCACCAGCTTTAGACAACATTCTCCCTTGAACTCACGCTGAACAAGCGGCATAGACTCAGCGTCAAAGCTGCTGACGATATCATTTCCGTAGGTAGCGAGGATGTAAGGATCTACAATGGCATAAGCCCCTGTGGCTCCCATTTGTGTGCAATAAGCACCCAGCTTTGAGATTTCACCGCCGCCTTGAATATATTTTGACGGGGAATAGATGATTTGATTCATATAAAGTTCCTCCTTTTTCCAATCCTTATCAGTTTAAGGAAGAACCCGCCGCCCGGCAAGGACAAAGCAGACATCCTCTGCACTTTTCTAATCCCCACGGTATATGCAATCTGCTCATGCCAAAGAGCGCTCCCCTAAGATTCCAGAAACGCTCCATTGTATAGATCGAGTTAAAACCTGTTCAATTTTGAAGTTGTATAAGCTTAAATTTTCCGGACAGGCATACGTTTGACATCCCCGGTCAGCGTGCATTCCTGTTTGCCAAAGTTGCTCTGAGTGATCTTGGTATCAATCAGGTCCACGATTTGCTGCAGCGAAGCAATCTGGTTCAGTATTTTCTGTCTATGAATCTGAATCATTGCATACAGCTCCGGGTATTCAGCAAGATTGGAATCCAGCGACAGGTCAAGATATGGCCGCATATCATCCAGGGACATTCCCGTTTTTTTCAGACAGGTGATCAGCTTCATGGTTTCGATATCTCCATCACTGTACACCCGGTGGCTGTTCCCTTTGCGCTGTGCCCGGGGCAGCAGTCCGATCTTCTCATAATAACGGATTGTGTCCTCCGTGATTCCCGTCAGCTCAGAGGCCACTTTAATGGAGTAGCCCTTGATCATTGCGTTAACCTCACTCATGCTGCCACCTCCGTTTTCTTATTTTTATATTGTATAACCTGGAGTCAGCTCCAAGTCAACGTTTATTTCACGGCAACCTGCCCTTATCTGCTGCCCTGTTTCAAGGATTTTGAATAACGTCAAAAAATACAGTCAAACCTCCTTGACTTGGAGTCGGCTCCAAGTTATACAATGAGCGCATCATCAACCGTCAGGCCTAAGACCACTATTACTGAACTTTGAGGAGAGATTACTATGACAACACAAACACAGCGCGGAATCGCGCTGATTACAGGAGCCAACAACGGAATTGGCCTGGAATTGACCCGCAAACTGCTGGGTGAAGGCTGGGAGGTGATCGCACTTATCCGCTCTGGATTTCCCGAAGAAGATGCCCCTATCCTTGAAGCACTAAGCAGCAAGCGGGTGCGGATTTATAAGGCGGACCTTGCAGATTTTCATAGTCTGGGAAAAGCGCTCGGGGAGGTTGTGGCGGCTGAACCCCGGATTGATCTGCTGTTCAACAACGCCGGCGGCAGCTTTGCCGAATTGAGTTATTCCAAGCAGGGGCGGGAGCTGCACTTTGAGCTGCAAACAGTGGTCCCCTACATTATAATGATGGAACTAAAAGTGCTGCTCCTGAAAGGAACTCATAAAACGGTGATCAATACTGCCTCCAATGCGGTTCTGACACTGAAGGAATTTAATCCGGATACCCTGGAGCGTCCAGCATCCTTCAAAAAATTCGGCCCCTACGCTACTTCCAAAATGGCGCTTTCACTCTGGACCAAAGAAATCTCCACACAGCTAGCCGCTGAAGGAATAATGATCCGCAGCGCAGACCCGGGGGGCAATAATACGATCCGCAGCGGCAAAAAATCGGGTTTACCTTTTTATCTGAAGCCGATTATCAAGCTGTTCTTCCCTCATCCCAGCTACGGGGCCGGTCTGCTGTACAAAGCGGCTTTCGGCAGGCACAGCCATGTGCCCGGAGTATTTCTCGTCAAAGACGAGGTGAGCAACCTGAAGTTCGCCTCCGAGAGCCGCAAGGTTCTGGAAAAAGTGCAGGCCATTTATGAACATGAGTATGTTCCTGCCTACAGCAACTCTTGATAATGTGGGGTGGCTAACTAATTGTAGTACAACCAAAATTATTGCATTTTTCATTTTAGGAGGTCAGTTCGACTGATTTACCATATCCTCATCACAATCCTTTTAGCCGCCCAATCCTTTAAATGCGCGCAGCAGCAGCAAATTTTCAATCGCAATACTCGCTTTCCACCAGTTTTCGGCGACTGCAAATTCTTTCTCATAAGCAGCCCAGCTCCAGGTCAAATTCCAAACTCCCTCCGGATTTCGGGTGCTCAGTATGTAGTCCAGCTCTTGTTGAACCAGCGCTGCGTGATCCGCGGCACCCAAACTATCCGGTGTTTTGATAAATGCAGAAGGTCTGCAGCTGTATCCGTTCCAATCCCCGGCTCCGCGTGCCAGCAGCACTGCGATTTGGGCTCTGGCAGCTACTATTAGCTGCGGATAAGCGAAATGCTCCTCGACCTTAGCGGCAGAGATACACTCCAGCATCGTGAGCACACATATCAGCGGATGCATCTCTATATCGGGATGCTCCAGAAACCTGCCTGCCAAGTCTTTGGCAATTTGCATGCCTTGTTCATAGAGCCGGCTATCTCTGTCGGCAAATTTGAGGATTGCCCCAGCCAGAATTGCTGTCGGATTATACATACTGCGGGCGGTGCTGTTCGAATCCGTATGCCACCATGGGGCATGAGGGTAATCATTATTGGAGTCCACTACATTCCTCCAGATACCTTCATCCATCTCCGCTCCACTGTCCAGATACCTCATCATCCCTTGAACGATCGGATGGGTCCGGTCATCAAAATGAACCTCCAGCAGCTTCTCTACCGCTGTCGCTGTCTGAATCGGTGTGGAGTTCGGATTCCAGGAGTCGGCTTCAAGCGCATGTCCAAAACCGCCGTCTTCATTCTGATAAGCAGATAAGGCCTCCAACACTGCGGACAAAGGCCCTTCTTCGAAATGGAACCTCCATCTGGCGAGATCCAAAGGGCGGGCATTGCGGTAAAACCAGCTGCGAATTCTGTTGTAATCCGTAAGCGGCAAACTCATTATGATTCTCCTTCCGGTAATTAGATCGGCCTGTAAGTCCTTGGTGCTAAAGTATATACTTGTATTAAACAAAACCCGCTATGTAGATAGCTATGACATCACTCATTATTTTTACAATGACGTACAATCTCTATTTCTGGGTCCTAAAGGATACATTGATATTACACTTGTGGTTTAAGAAGTTGATAACGGCTATATCCTTACTGCTTGTATTACCGTTGTCCACAACAAATATCTATGCGGCCACTCCGCTCCATATCGTGGCGAATTCAGTTGATTATTCTGCATCTCAATTTATGATTAAGGAAAATCATGTTTATTGCAGAGAAGTCTATTTACTGGGATAAGGAGTCGAACAAAATAACGGTAGCGGGTAAAATAAGCTATTGAGCGATAACCGCCGCAGACTATGTTCCACCTCTTGTCTAATCCACAATTTGGAGTTTCCGCTTTGGTTCAGCCTCTGCCCCTAAGGCATACCGTTGGAAAATTTGCGGTTATGTTAATATTAAAAAATATGTACATGCATAACATAAAAGAAAAAGCGGGTAGAGGAGTGAACTATGAACAAGACTAAGGATGCCGCAGGTGTGTTCTCTTTGATGAAGCAGCTGTTCCAAAAAATCAAACTCGACGATGTGCAGGGTATCAGTGCGCAGTTGACTTATTATCTGATCCTCTCCCTGTTTCCTTTCCTGATCTTTATTATGACACTGATCGGTTACGCCCATATTTCTATCGAGGACAGGATTGCGGAGCTGCAGCAGATCATGCCTGCCGAAGCCGTCTCTATTATTGAAGAGATTCTGCAGGATGTATCCGAGGGACGGAGTGAGGCCCTGCTGTCCTTCGGGATGCTGGCCACGCTGTGGGCTGCCTCCAAGGGCATCAATGCCATCATCAAAGGGCTTAACCGCGCCTACGATATTGATGAGAGCAGGGTGTTCTGGAAAATACGGGGGATTGCTTTCCTGGCCACCATGATCATTGGTGTTGTTGTTCTGCTCAGCATTCTGCTGCTCGTACTGGGGAGCTGGCTGAAGACACAGATTTTTCTGCTCGCTGATCTGCCTTACGGGCTGCAGAAGGTATGGGATCTGCTGCAATATATCGTCCCGCTGTTCGTGCTGTTCGTCGTGTTCACTCTGCTCTACTGGATTGCACCCAGCCGGAGGCTTACGCTAAAAGAGGTTATGCCCGGCGCGATGTTCTCCACCATCGGCTGGATCATAACCTCCATTCTCTTCTCCATTTACGTCAACCAGTTCAGCGATTTCACCAAAACCTACGGAAGTCTCGGAGGCGTCATGATCCTGCTGATCTGGCTGTACATCAGTTCAATCATTATACTGGTCGGCGGCGAGATCAACGCGCTCCTGTTCAATCGCAGGCCCATCCGCAAATAGATTCCGGTGAGGCTGAGGCATTTTAGACTACACCATTCTTCGCTTCATCGTGCGGTTTGGCGGAGTCTGCCCCGGCTATCTCGGGAAGGTATGCTCCTTCTTCTTGCAGACGTCTGCGCAAGGTAGGGATATCCACCGCATGCACGTCATTGTCAGGAAGCTTCACTGCCAGTGCTGCGGCAATCCCGGCGGCTTCGCCCATGGCCAGACAGACCGGCATCACCCTGACACTGCCTTGGACCTCGCGCACACAGGAGATGGAACGCCCGGCGACCAGGACGTTTCTCAACGTCCGCGGGGTCAAACAACGGTAAGGAATGCCATGCGATTCGCCCGGACCGTAACGTTTAATGACTTCCTGCTTGCCTCCAGCCTGCTTCTCTTCCTTTTCCGTCCCATGGATATCAATGAAATAGCTATTGCGGCAGATTTCATCCGCGAAGCTGCGTCGGTTCACATAATCCTCCACACTTAGTACGTAATCCCCGGTAATTCTTCTTGTCTCACGCACTCCCATTAACGAACCTGTACTGGCCACAAAAGAGCTGCCGAAGGATGCCGGCATAAACTCGGCAAGCGCCTCCCTGTAAACTGCGGCAAGTTTCCTTCCCTGCATCAGTGCAGCCGATACCGAAAAGGCATCCGTGTTGTCCACTTCCCATAAATGGCCGGCGTTAAAGCCTACCGTACGGGGAGCAATCATATTGTTGCAGATATGCGAATCCGGGATCATCGGATATTTGCCGGACCGCAGAATGTCATAGATCGGACTGGTTTTATTATTGCCATGCAGCAGCGGTCCGTTCAGATAAGCATATTCATCCACATTCCCGAGGTTGAAGCAGTGCGTGGCCGGCATGAGGTCACCGGTTCCGGTATCGCCCTTGAGGTATTCCGCCCCTGCCCAAGCCGCAACATCGGCATCTCCTGTACAGTCGATATATACCTTGGCCTGCATAGCCTGCAGGCCGCTTTTGCTGGCCGTAATCAGTGCTTCCACCCTGCCGTCTTCACCGGTTTCCACAGAGCCAAGCAGGGTCTGGAACAATACAGTTACACCAGCTTCTTGAACCAGCTCATCATAGATGACCTTCAGCTTCTCCGGTTCAATCGGCACCCAGTCCATGGCATCCTTGTCAACATGCGGCATCTGAGCTTTCAGGGCTTCAAATACTTTCATCGCCAGCCCTCTATAGATGATGGTCTCCATGTCGGAGAATGGACACCATGCCGGCACCAGTCCCGAGGTTCCCATTCCGCCAAGGCTTCCCGTCGCTTCAATCAGCAGTGTTCTTGCCCCTTCACGCGCGGCGGCGGCGGCGGCCGTGCAGCCCGCAGGGCCGCCGCCCACAACGATCACATCCCAGTTGTCCTGGAGCGGAACTTTATTGCTCCGCATCCTGTAGGTTTTCATTCTATTTTCCTCCAAACACTCAGCCTTTTATTTAGCGGATGCCGCATACCAGTCATTAACTTCTTTGACACTCGCTTCTCCGCCAGCGGCATTGTACTTTTCAACAAAGGTTGTTACCGCCTCAGGGGTCTCCTCACCTACGATTACCTTGACGGCAAAATCATTGATCATCTGACCCAGTGAAGCATTGCTCTTGGAATATTCCGGCAGGGATGGAGCCAGCGCAAGCGGATCAGAGATTCTGGCCTCTGCAGGCAGCTCATTGTTAAGGAAGGAGAAGCCGGCAAACAGACGTGCATCCTTCTGGACACGGGCCTGCCAATAGATTGGATACAGCTTTTCATCGATACCGGTCAGATAGTTGCTTGCATTGCCCCGTTCATCCGTGAACAGCGGCAGAATCGGGCTGTACATGCCATCTTTAAACGTATGATGTTTGCCTTCCTCTCCGATGGCGATCAGCTTGAACGTTTCTTTCTCCAGCTTGGCATTGATCCATTTAATTGCATCTTCAGGATGTTTGGCAGATTTCGGAATAAAGGTAATGCGGTCGAACCCGCCGCTCATCCCGAGGCCCATTTGCCCGTCTTTCCCTTTTAAGGCAGGAAGGTAAGCAAACTTGGCATCCGGGAAATTTGCAGCCAGCGCATCAGCAATGCCCGGAATGTCATACCAGGGAAGCTGAATTACACCCACCTTGCCGCTGGTGAACTTCTCCTTCAGGGTAGCATCCTTGTTCACTGCAAATTCCTTGTCCAGAAGACCCTGCTTATACAAATCGGACATATAAGTTAAATATTCCTTGAATCCCGGGTGCAGCGGTGTCGGCACCAGTTTGCCGTCGACCTGGTTCCAGCTTGTGCCAATTCCGAATGCACCGGTAATATTGGCTGTCGTTGCGAGAGCACCGTCAATGGACATCGGTGCGCCGTTGCTGCCGTTACCGCCGGGATCTTTTTCCTTAAACGCCTTGAGCACTGCTGTAAATTCATCCAGCGTCGTCGGCATCTTTAGCCCCAGCTTATCGAGCCAATCCTGGCGGATCATCAGATCGGCCCCGGCAAACTGCGAAGAGCTGTTCGGAATCGCGTACAGTTTGCCATCTACCTTCATGGCATCAAAGGACGCCTCTGAGATGGACGCTTTAATATTGGGTCCAAACTCATCAATTAGCGGTCCCAGATCCACCAGCGCACCCATTTTGGCATAATCGGTATACACGGCTTTTTCACCGGAAATGGTAATAACGTCATAAGGCTCACCGGAGGAAATCAGCAGGTTAAGCTTATCCATCGCTTTGTCTGCCGGTAGCATTTCGTATTTCACCTTGTAGCCGGTCTGTTCTTCAATCACTTTGGCAAGCGGATACGTGTTGTAATCATCCTTTGACCACAGATTGAGCGATTTCAGCTCAGGTTTGGAATCGCTTTCAGTTATTGCAGCGGTTGTAGACGCCGGAGCCTTTGCCCCCTCCTCTATTCCCTTGCTCTCTTTGTTACCATTGTTACCCGATGAACCGCAGGCCGTTGCTGCAAGCAGCAGCCCGGTGCACATCATGAGAGACAATCCTTTTCTATATTTCATCCTTATAACCCTCCTCCAATTGTATGGGGTGATGCTGTATATGAAACGCTCTGTCAAAGAGCGGCTTCATAGCGCAAGCTGCGGGGACAAAATCAGCCTTTTACAGAGCCGATCAGCACCCCTTTGATAAAATACTTCTGCAGAAACGGATACACAAACAGGATCGGGACAGTGGAAGCTACCACAGTCGCTGCGCGTATGCCTTCAGGTGACATATTCATGAGATCGTCCACGCTTTTGTTCACAGCATTGGCCGCACTGGCATCCATTACGACATCCTGCAGATACAGCTGCAAAGTCTTAAGCGCGGTATCGTTGATATAGATCATCGGGCCGAAATAATCATTCCAGAAGCCCACGGCATAGAACAGGGCAATGGTGGCGATAACCGGCATGCTGAGCGGCAGGATGATCCGGAACAGGATAGTGTACGTCTTGGCACCGTCAATCCGTGCCGATTCCTCCAGCGCTTCGGGAAGACTCTCGTAGTAACTCTTGATAACCAGCATATTAAAGACACTGATCATCCCGGGCAGAATCAGCACCCATAGATTGTTGATCAAATGCAGCTGGCGCATCAGCAGATAATTGGGAATCAGCCCTCCGTTGAACAGCATAGTGAAGATGAACAGCACCATAATGAAGGAAATACCCGGCAGATTACGTTTGGATAACGGGTACGCGGTAAGTGCGGTCATCAGGATCGAAATAGCCGTTCCTACTACAGTGACACCGATGGATACACAAAAGGCGCGTATGAACATCGAGGAGGAAATAACCTCCTTCAAAGTGTCAAGCTGGAAGCCCACAGGCAGGATGCCCACCTTGCCGGAAGTGATTGCCCATTCTTCACTGACCGATTTGGATAACACGTTCAGCAGCGGCAGAAGCATAATAATCCCCAGGGCGATCAGGAAGACATACACGGAGATATCGAGCACCAGATCTCCTTTGGTTCGTTTGGTCATTGTTATCTTCTCTCCCTTCCCGGATTACCAGATTCCGCGCTTAAGCAGCTTGCGGCTGATGTAGTTGCCTGAGACAATCAGGATGAAACCGACGACGGAGTTAAACAGCCCGACTGCTGTACTGAAGCTGTAGTCCATCTTGCCAAGACCGATCCGGTACACGAAGGTTCCGATGACATCAGCTGTTTCATATACCACCGGATTGTACATTGTGAGAATTTGCTCTGTACCCGCGTCGAGTACTGAACCGAGACGGAGTATGAACATCAGCACCACCGTCGGCAGAATTCCCGGAATGGAAATATGCAGCATCCGGCGGATTCTGCCCGCCCCATCAATGGCAGCCGCTTCATATTGCTCCTGATCAATACCGGCAATGGCGGCAATGAAGACGATGGCATTCCAGCCCGTTTCCTTCCAGCCTGCGGTAAACACCACGAGACTGCGGAAATACTCATTGCTGACAAAAAAACTGACCGGCTCTCCGCCAAACCACTGGATGATGTTGTTGACCAGCCCGCCCGATGTGGAGAGGATGGTCACGAATAAGCCAGAGATAATGACCCAAGACAGAAAATGCGGAAGATAAATGATCGTCTGAATCGTCCGTTTGAAGAACATCAGCCGAACCTCGTTCAGCACCAGCGCGATGAAGATAGGAACCGGAAAAAGGATCACAATTTTATAAACGCTGATTAACAGCGTATTCATAAACACCCTTCCGAATTCTTCCGACTGGATCAGCTTATGAAATTGCTCCAGCCCTACCCACTCGCTGCCCTTAATGCCTTCAAAAATGTTGAAATCCTGAAAAGCAATCAGCACCCCGTAAAGCGGTGTATATTTGAAGAGCAGGAGAAACAATAATCCGGGGATCAGCAGTACATAATAATCCCTGTTTCTCCATGCATATCTCCACCTGCTTGCGGACCTGATTCTGGTTGGCTTAACCTTGCTCTTCGGGTTCAAATCCGTGACACCTGCGCCCAAGATGACTCACCCCCAACTGTTTATGGGTTAATTATAAAGATGGACCCCGGTACTGGTGTAGGAGGTAAAGCGATTATTTCTGGTCTCAGGTGACTGTAATAAAGCTGCAGAAACTATTCTGATGAAACCGCTTTAAATTTCACAGTAACAAGGGTTCCCTTTCCGTTCTCCGTCTCAATGGACAAGCCATACCGGTTGCCTGAGAAATAGCGGATTCTTTCATTGACATTATAGAGCCCAAACGAACCCTCTGAACTGCCCGGCTGAAGCCCGGCAGACGGCTCGGTCAGCAGACGGTTGGCCTGCTCCTGACTCATACCGATTCCGTCATCAGAGACTGTGAGTACAATATCTCCCTGTTCAAAAGCTGCGGTAATTATGATCACTCCTTGTTTTTGCTTCGTCTTGCGGATGCCGTGAAGCAGAGCGTTCTCCACCAGAGGCTGCAGCGTCAGCTTCGGCATCATATATTGTTCAAGCCCCGGTTCAGCATGAATGTTGAACGTAAACGTGGACGGAAAGCGGTTCTGCTGAATCTCCAGAAATACCTTGGCCAGGTTCAGCTCATCCACAATGCTGACGTTGTCGCGCCCCTGGTTCAGGCTGAGCCGGAAATAACGGGCCAGCGCTTCAATCATCTGGCTCGTGTCCTCGGCGTCATGGGCAATGGCTGACCAGTTGATCATATCCAGAGCATTATACAGGAAATGGGGATTGATCTGCGCCTGAAGTGTGCGGAGCTGAGCCTCCCGCTCCTGCATCTTGGCCTGATACGATTCTTCCATCAGGTTATTAACCTTGTGAATGAGATGGTCCACGCTGCGCTCCAGCAGCCGGAAATCACCATCAGGCATGGAGCGGCGGTCCTCCAGCCAGCCGATCCCTTCCTTGCGGATCATTCTGAGAATCATCTGCACTCTGCGCTGCATGCCTTGAATCATGAACATGAAGAGCACAAAGACCAGTACAAGGAACAAAACCGTAATTCCCGCTAGTGTAGCAATACTGGTGAACTGATTCATCGCAGTAGCCCTATGCGAAATCTCAGGCTCCGATACCTGTGCGACCAGCTTCCAGCCAGTCGTTCCGATGGTGGTGTACACTACGTTCACTTCTTCACGGCCAATCGAATGCTTTAGGATGCCTTCCCCCGAGTGTTCGATGGTGTCAAGCAGCTCTTCAGGCAGGACATCCGCGTCCTGTTGCAGGTTTCCTGGTTTGTTATCCAACTTATTCAGACCGGCACTATCTGAACTGTAGATCAATCTGCCGCTGGCATCGGTTAGATACGGCGTATACTTGTCCGAGAACTGCAGCTCCGACATAATCTCCCCGATCAGACCCTCGGACACATCCATCACGAGAATACCCACAATCTCTTCATATTCCTGGGGATTGCGCAGCATCCGGGCAACGGAAAAAATATTTTTTTTACCAATGTCGTTATACTTCTCCTGGTAAACACCGGTCCATACCATCCCCCCGCCGGCCTCTATCACCGATTCATACCATGGATATCTCTTTGCATCCTCGAGGGCATACAGATTAATCCGGTCTCCGGCATACAGGCGGGAAGGATCAACAAAAAAACGCAGGCGGAAAATATCCTCATTCTCCTGCGCGGTTTCCGCCAGATTGCGGAGCTCCTTAATTTGTTTTAGCTGCTCCGTGATACTGGCTTTCTGGAGCAGATTATCGTAGAGGATTTGATTCATAAACACCGAATTGCTGCTGTCGCGGATGTGTTCCAGCTTGTAGGTTAAATTCAGTCCAGCCTGCTTAAGTGTAAGCTGCATCGAACGGGTAACTTCCTGTTCCAGAATTTCACTAGACCGCTGATAGAAGGAGGCCAGTAAAATAGACACCGGCAGCAAGATTAGCAAGGCATAGACAAGCAGCCACTTTCTTGCGGCCAGAATCCCCTGTCCAAGTCCAGTCAGATAGCTCCATCCCAGTTTCATAAAGGTGACACCTCATTTCTCCGGCCTTTTTGTCGTATCGCCCTTGGGAGGCACAAGTTCTAATTTTGCTGTTCTCTGTAGGCGCTGGGTGTGCTCCCGGTCATTTTTTTGAACAGTTTGCTGAAATGGCTGGGATCGGTATAACCTACGGCATAACAGACCTCGTAAAATTTGTTCTGCGGATCTCTCAGCAGCGTTTTCGCCTTTTCAATCCGTACTTTGGTCAAATATTCAAACACGGTTTCACCCGTTTCCTGCTTATACAGCAGCCTTACATAGGTAGGACTGAGATATACGCCTGCTGCAATATCGGCGATCGTCAAATTGTCCGCATAGCGCTCTCCGATCAGGCGGCGGACCCGTTCAATGACCTCACTGGACTTTCCGCTGCGTTTGGCCTCCACAAAATCACAGACATGCCGCAAATACGATTCCGTATACCGCAGCAAATCCTGTATCGTTTCCTGGCGCATAACCAGCTTCCAGGCTTCCATTTCCCGTTGCTCCCACTCTGCCGTCATGCCGTTCAGCTCTATCAGCACCTGGCTGGACTGCAGGATCAGGTGGAGACTGACATTCTGCGCGTAACGGGAGCCCTGCCCCCGGTTCTGCTCCAGCAGGCCAAAGATACCACTCAATTCCCCCTGCAGCCGGTTTTGATCGCCTGACTTAAGGGCAGTGATTACGCGTTCGCTCCATTCCGGCTCAAATCGGTAACGCAGATTCTCTCCGGACTCAATGTTGTCCATCGTCAGAATGCGATTTTTACCCAGATACCATTTCTGGTCGGCGGCAGCTCTTGCCTGCTTATAAGAGGCCGGCACCTCAGAAAGGCTGCCTACTCCATCCCCCACCCCGATAGTTACGCTCAGCTTCAGCCATTTCCGCAGATTGTCGCGGATCGATTCCGCCAGCAGCAGCAATTCGTTCTCGGGAGAGCGGTCAGCTGACAGCTCCGGTTTGATCTCCCGGTCCGCCTCCTGCCCTCCAAAAGAACGGGTCAACAAAATGCCGACATACTCTCCCGGCTCCTTCTCAAACGTCACACCGCGCATTTGCTTATCCGTTAACTCTTGAATGATATTCAGCACCGTATAGGACAAAAGCTGTTTATCCCGCTCACTGCGTGAATCCATTACCTGCGGAACATCATCAATTACGATGACCATAATGATATAGCTGTCCGCAGAGAGCAGCGACAGTCCCAGAAATTGCAGTTTATCCTGAACCTGGGCCATGTTGATGTTGTCGCTGACCACCGACAGCAGAAATTTCTCGCGCAGCAGCGGCATGCTCTGGGTTAGCTTAACCTGCATTTCCTTCACCCGGTCCTGCTCCCGCCTCTCCGCATCCAGTGCAGCAGTCACTTTTCCCATCACGGCGTACAATTCTTTCCTGCTGACTGGTTTGAAAATATAATCAGCCGCATGCATCTGCAGCGCCGATTTCAAATACTCTGCATCGTTGTGCCCGCTGATGAACACAATTTTGGCATCCGGCAGCAGCGCACGGACCTCCGCAGCCATCGTAATTCCGTCCATGGAAGGCATCTGCACATCCGTCAGCACAATATCCGGCCTAAGCTCACGTATGAGCGTAAGCCCTGTATCTCCGTCATCCGCGGTTCCGATCAATTGAATCCCTTGTGCCGCCCAGTCTACATAAGTGCGCAGCCCGTTCACCACCGAGGGCTCATCATCCACAATGACTAATGTTTTCATAGTATCAGTTCCTCTCTATATGAGATTATTTGTTTCACAGAATTAAATACCTTATTTCATTGTAAAAAATTTCAACCGATTAAGATATTCTCCTGCAAAAATAATACAAAGCAGGATTAATGGATTGTAATCCCCCTCATTTCTTATTTCCCGGGAAAGTTTCTTTGCATAATAAGTCACGTCGTGATATAGTCACGTTATGACATAGTCACGATGAGACATATATTTTGTGAAAAAGGTGATTTTGGTGTCCTCCATTGAAAAAGCACTTAAAAAGTACGTGCCGATGACCGAGACAGCATTCTACATTCTGTTGTCCCTGACCAAACCGCGCCACGGATACGGAATCATCAAGCATGTTGAAGAATTGTCAGGCGGACGGCTCAGACTGGGGTCAGGTACGGTCTATGGAACATTGACCAAAATGAACAAAGACGGCTTGATCACCGTATTTGCCGATGAAGAGAGAAAAACGGTATATGAGGTATCGGAGCTTGGAAAAAAAGTGATGACCGTAGAAATTGGCAGATTGAAAGAACTGCACAACAATGCGATTAACTGCGAGGAGGAATTCTTATGAAGACTGTATTTCGGCCTTTCTGGAGCTACGACTTACTCAAAACAGAAACCTGGCTGACCGGGATGGCCAGCCAGGGATGGCTGCTTGAAGGATGGAATATTAAACTTCGGCGGTTTATTTTCCGGCAGGGTAAGCCGGGCAACATTACCTATCAAATCGGGTATGCTCCATCAGCTCAAACCTCCTTGTCCACCTATCTGGCTGCTGAGGGCTGGACTAGGAACGTGCATCAAGGCAAGTGGACCATTTATGCCAATGAACGGCAGCCCGGCCAAATCAATGCCTACCCCTCCCGTAAGGAAGCAATCAAGCGAAACCGGAAGATTTCTTATTTTTTCATAGCGATTATCGTTTATTTGTTATTAATTGCACTAATTCCGCTAATCACGATAGGTTTTTCCCTTTCCCAGGATACGCCCCTCCGGGTAGTGAAAAGCCCCATGTGGCTGGTTACCTGTATCGCTGCAGCCTTCGCCATCGCTCTGCTGGTACTTGCGGTCTATTCCGTTATCAAGATCAGGACAGCCAATAAAACATTACGCGGCGACAATCAAGACAGCTACGAACTTGACGTACAGCCCAATCCTACCGGACCCAAGATCATCCGGATCAAACTAGGCTGGATGTACGCTCCGGACCGGCTGGAGCAGTGGCTTGAGAACAAAGAACGGCTTGGATTTAATCTGTGTAAAATCGGTTTAGGCGGAACGCTGTTCTATTTCTGCAAAGGCAGCCCTCGGCGGATGAACTATCATGCCGACTATCAAGTGATTTCCGATGAAGGTTATTTGGAGCTGCATAGGGAAGCCGGCTGGAAGAACGTCTACAGTTCCCTCTCCTCCTTGCAGAAATGGACGATCTGGAGCCGGGAATATTCGGAAGGCGCTGAGCGCCCTGAAATATACAGCGATCAATTCCACCGCTTAAAGCACGCCCGAAAAATCGCCATCAGCTACACTGCGCTATTCCTCCCGATGCTTCTGCTCTATAGCGTGAATTTGGGGGCATTTATTGATGGCATGCTAAATGACGGAATCACCGCTTCCCGGGCATGGATTACTTCGCTTATGTTCATCAGCATTCTCCTTTTCGGGTCGTTCGCGGGCAGAACCTGGCTGTATTACCGGCGTCTTAAGAAACAATAGGCCGTTGAAGAATATCCGCCTACCGCAAAGGACAAAATGCCAATATGATAACAACCACCCTAGCAGCTATCACTAAAAGCCCGTTAAGACGCTCGCTCTACCATTTCACCAGAGCACGCAATCTTCCGGCTATTGCCGGACTGGACAGACTGGCCGCATCCGTGCTTTTAGACCCTGAGCATGCATGCGGTGTGCACCGGACGACGCTGCAGCAGTCCCGCTATCAAGGCCGCTCAGTCTGGTTAAATGCCCATCTGCGGATCACGCCTGAGGCCATGGACCCGGAAACAACGCCGGAGCAATTCCGCGCCTGCCTTGACCGGCATGTCTTCCTGTGGCCGACAGAGCGTGATTGTCTTGCCATGGCTGCTATGTACTCCCGCAGAGAACCCATGGAACATTTTGCCATCCTGAAATTCTCCGCCTATGAACTGCTGAGTGATCATTTCGAGCATATCAGGCTGTCCAAATATGACTCCGGAAGCTCCCCGCGGTATCCGCACCGGATGTCTTACCGCAAGAGCTGCGGGATGCTGCTGCCCATTGAACGTTTCATGGAAGCTGCCGGACATTCGATCCCAACCAAACCTTCCGAGATCAAAGAAGTGCTGGTTGAACAGCAATTGACTCCGGTAAGCCGCTATCTCCAGACGGTATATTGCTCCGACCCCGAAAGGGTTCCTGAGGTCTGGAAGCCGCTTTTTATGCCGGGATACCTGTAATATAAAAAGCAATAAACAACAATCCGGGCATTAAGGTTGCCGGGAAGCCTTTGAATCCCTTTTTATCTTTTACAGCAAAAATGACGGCAATGTTCAGCAGCTGCCCTCCCAGAATGGGCAGTACTGCAAATAACAGGGCAAACTCACTGTCCGATTTCAATGCTACCATTGTCAGCATCGAATAATAGACCAAATCCCCCACGCCGATGAGCGGGATCAGCCCCCGCTTTCCGGGAACCGGAAGACAAATAGACAACCGCGCAGCTGTATTGTTTTGTCCTATTAGTTTGGCATTAAGCGTGAACCGCCCTCTCTTGGTGAAACTAAACACATCCATTACCACCACTCCGAGAGCAGCACCAATGATCGCACTCTCCGACACGAATACGTAGGCTGACAGCATATGCGCCAGAAAAAGTGCGCAGACGATGTTCAAACCATTGTGCAGATAAATAACAGTCCGGCTGATCCTCTTCTTCCAGATCCAAATATTTGCTGCTAACGCAGCTGTGAATCCGGCAATGGCAATCGCATGCGGCAACTCACGAACAATTCCCGCCAATGTCGTTATAAGCACCGTAAGAAAAAAAATATAAGTAAATTCCCAATGCATCCTGTTCTTTGCAGCATCAACCATTGTGATCTTCCTCCAGTGTTAAGTAACTCCTTGTATTCCCGCTTCTCCCATATAGGCTACATCTGTTTGCTGTATTTAATCGTGTAGAAGAGCTGCGTAAAATAGCCAAATAAATAAAGGCCAATGGTGGTCAACACCACCCATAGAGAAATCCCTGCAAAGATAAACAGAAACGGCAGTGCAATCATAACCATAAACATAATATCGAAGGCTTTGGCCTTGGCTTTCATCCGGATAGCTGTATTGCGTTCGTCGCGGAAATCAATCACAGCCTGCTTTTTGAGCTTGGGATGCTTCCGGTAATACCCTTGAACGATAAGATTAGCGGCACTCATACTGAACAGCCCCGAGCCTATCCCCACACATATTCCGGCAAGCTTTTCTGTACTTTCATCAATCACCAGAAGGCCGACCACAGTCAAAATACCTCCAAGTAGCAGCAGAATAGTAAACAGCCAAACTGTCTTGTTCATTTTCATTCCGATTCCTCCTCATAGATAAAAATATCTTCAATGGCCAGCTTGAAATAGCGGGCAATTTTAAAGGCTAGAATAATGGACGGATTATATCTCCCATTTTCGAGCGAACCAATGGTCTGCCGCGAAACTTCTAATGCCTCGGCAAGCTCCTCTTGCTTAATCCCCCGCTCCTTGCGAAGCTGCTCCAGTCTGTTTTCCATGCTTTCACCTCACTCATTACGGAAAGTTAACTTTCCATAATAATAACATTCACCTTTTCCAATGTAAAGTACACTTTCCATTTGCTTATAAGCTCTATTAAATATAAAAAAGGCCCTTGACGGCATCACAGCCAAATCAAGAGCCTGCCAATACGGGCAGAACTATTCAAAAAAATTCTCTATTTCCTTAACTATAGTTTCAAGGTTTCTGTTGTTTTGAAAATGGCTTGCATTTTCCAGGACAACAATTTTTTGCAGATGGTTAAAAATCTTTTTCGACCTTGGAACAACCTGTTCAGCAGGGAAAAATATATCTTGATCAGCGACAATTAGTAAGGAAGGTGCGGTGTACGCCATCAATTCTTCCTTGGTAGCATACTTGGGAAATACCGTTTCCAACCGGACATAATCATATATGTATTGTATCTGCAACAACAAATCCTCATGGATTTCATCATCGAACATTGCTGCACAAGCCTTGTACAAATTTTTATCGGTAGAAATAACTTTATATATAGCAAGCGGAATGAGTATCTTCCTCATCATGCCGAGCATTTTACCTCCCGCAATACCTGAAGGTACAAGAAATACTGCTTTTTCAATACGCTCAGGTGCGTAGGCAGCCAAACGTATAAGTATTCCGCCTCCGTACGAGGGTCCAATAAATTTCGCCTTCGTTAGACCCAGACCATCCATAAGATCACAAACCCACTCAGCGTATTCATTTGTTTTGGGATTGAGCCGGATTTCAGCACTTTTGCCCGGATGTCCGATGGTATCTGGTGCATAAATACGATAGATCTTCGACAGAGGTTCAAACCACTTAAGCGTTATTGGATTGACTACATTTCCTCCGTGAAAGCAGATTAAGGGTGGTGCTGTTTCATCACCCCCGACTAAAATATGGGTTTTGCCAAATCGCGTATCCACGTATCGGCTCTCAAATTTCGTATCCAGCCGGGATTGCAGCTTGTCATAGATGCGAAGTATTTTTTCTTTACCCAAGGGACTTTTATAGATTGACTTCATCGCTCCACCCTCCCTTCAAAAATCCTCTCCGCAAGACTTTCGATAAAGAAATGCACCACTTCTTCATGATGCTCTCCGCTAATCTCATTTTTATGAAGTACCGTGAAAAATATCGCCCTCATCGCAGAGGATACAAAACCTATATCACATTCAACCTCAAGGTACTTTAAGAGCATTGAGATTTCGTCCTCGTCATCCGATAGATGTTCTTTAACAGTTTCTTCCGGCAGCTTTTGGATCAGAAGCTCGTAATCACCGTTTTGAAGATTTAGAATCCACGGGTTTTTCTGGACCTCTTTAAACATTTGCATAAGACCTTGGATAAAACTCTGCTTTGGGGGCTCATTAGAGGTTTTTAATGCTTCAAGCATTGCATTCTTTATACGTTTATCAACGCTTTTAAGAACATCGAAAAAAAGCAGTTCTTTTGATGGATAAAATAAATAAAATGCACCTTTTGAAATACCCGCCATTCTGACAAGCTCGTCCACGCTGGTTTTTTTAATTCCATACTTTCCCCAGCATATCTCAGCCTTGCTTAGGAGCCTTTCCTGTATCATTTCCTTTTCTTTATCGCTAAATTTCTTCGCCATGCCGCCTCCTTAATACTATATGACTGTTTTTGATTTTATAGTCATAAAATAACATTTTTATTCCTTGAAATCAATAGGCATCCGGGAGAAAAGGCAATTAACGCCGGCGACACGTTCAATTCGCCTAAATATACTAAACCAGACAAGTGGAAACAGCTCTTCCGTCCTCAAAAGGAAGGTATCCGTTTCAGCGAGTATAGCGTGAAGCATATAATTCCTTATATTTCAAAAGAAAAAACCCTTCCTAAGAAGGGTTTTCTTTGTAAAGCACGATGCGGTCAAGAGGACTCGAACCTCCACGATATTGCTACCACTGGCACCTGAAGCCAGCGCGTCTGCCAATTCCGCCATGACCGCATATTATGATGACTCGCTTTCGCGGTCACAAGATAGATCATATCATACTGAGAAATCAGTGTCAATCTTTTTTGACTTTTCGTTGGTTTCATTAATTTTTGGTTAAATATTGCTTTTATTGATGAATAAGAGGTATAATAAGAACAAGGGTTCGCATAATATAAATGAGGTGATTTATAATGGCGACTACCAAGAGAAGTACACTAATCACACCAGCTATTCCTGAAGATATAACCAAAGACGAATTGTCCCTTGTCAGAAGCTATCTGCTGCTAACGTTTATTCATAAAGTATTTGAACGGGATTGCCGGGTGATCGGCAAGAGTGGTCTGTTTAAGACGCCACAGCTTTACATGGAACTGGTCTCCAGTGCAACCAAGAAGACCTCGCTAATGCTGCAAGAGGTAACCCGTGAGCTGGCTTCACATCATTTGAAGATCACCACCATCCGCCAGGATCAGCGAGGCGTTGAAGCACAGTATGCCTGCCGCGGTTATGTGGGAGAGATCAACATCCTGTGGCCTGGATTCCGCAATGAAATGATGCTGCGTATGCGCGCTTATCTCGGATTAAATCCCGAGCTCGCCGTTCTCCCTAAGGAAGACAGCGTCGAACAGATGGCTATGTCCATCTAATAGCATAATGAAGTATATAAATAATAATGACAGCCCTTATCCATAACCGGACAAGGGCTGTCATGCTGTGAGTTGCTTATATATTGTCCGGATCTTGTCTAGGCTCCGAGAAAGGCTGATACACGTAATTACGGTCAAGCTTCACTACCCGCTTATTGGGACGGCGCACCATCACCTGTGACTCGTCCCAGGCCAATACAATACCCTTGACGTCATTGCTCTCCAACGCATCACGTACGACACGTATTTTCTCTCCGGATATCCGGTACGCATCCAGCTGTTCATCACTGATCATGTGGTAATACTCCCCTCTCTCCGTTAGTTAGCTTGTCCATTGTCTCCCGCAATTCACTCATGAAAAAGGCCCGAATGATAAATCATCTGGGCCTCAGTTCCTTACTAGAAAGCAACTCTGTATGTCTTATGAAGATACTATATCAGCGCTTCATTCTTCTCAAACCAGAAATCAAGAACTTTAGCGGACATCACACGTTCTTCCAGATATTCAACCTGATGATCACTGAAGTTCTGTTTCCAGTTGAAATCCAGTTCTTTACACAAACCTGTGATTGTCAAAAGTTCCGACCAGGCTACATAACGTTTGTACCAGAAAAATTGAGGATGTTCAATCATATAGGGATACAGATCGTCGAACTCCGTGTGTTTACAATCCAGCGCACGCTCGAAATGATCCTTGGCCTCGGATAATTTATCTATAAAGAATTGCTCTGTCACCGGTTCTTTCCCCATTGTGACGCCTCCTCTCCTATGTCTAATATTTATTATAAAGGAAAAGTCATAGGGTGAAAAGCAGATGTTTTAAAAATAGGCTATACACCTATTAATTGCCACTGCTTAGTCGCCAAAGACTATTGTTCCTTCACTTAGAGACATAATTCTGACCAGCGACTCCAGACGGATGCCCTGTTCCCGGATGGTGCGGGCTCCTGCCTGAAAGCTTTTTTCCACCACTACGCCCAGTCCAACCAGCTCGGCCCCTGAACGCTGGATGATCTTGATCAGTCCGCGCGCAGCATCACCATTGGCGATAATATCATCAATAAAAAGAATCTTATCATCCGGGGAGATATACTGGCGGGACAACATAATATCAGTAACGATTCCCTTGGTGAACGATGGTACTCTTTCGCATAAAGCATCGGGATCGGCGAGCAATGTTTTTTTGCGGCGGGCAAATACAAGCGGCACCTTCATTTCATAAGCGGTGGCAAATGCCACGGCAATACCCGAGGACTCCACGGTAACTACCCGCGTAACTCCGGCGTCCGCAAATCTCCCGGCAAACTCCCGTCCCATTTCCATCGTCAGCATGGGATCCACCTGATGGTTGAGCAGACCGTCCAATTTCAGCACCTGATCCGAAACGACGACCCCTTCCTGCAAAATCCGCTGTTTCAATACTTCCATAACTTTGAACCTCCATTACCCTTTATAATTCCAGACGTTCCACTCTAATACACCCATTTGCCATTAGGCGGAAGTCATGTCCTTCTGTTCCTCATCATAACCTGTACTATATGGACTGCACAAGGCAATCCTGCGGGCGGTGCCCATTTTTTATATTCATAGCATTGAAGGAGGCGAGCCATGAAATCCCATGTCCGCACGTTGCAAATCGCTTTCACTTATATTGGCACCATTGTAGGCGCCGGATTTGCCACCGGCCAGGAAATCCTAAGGTTTTTCACCCGGTACGGCCACTGGGCGGTATTAACCATTCTGCTCGCGACGGTGCTCTTTATTTGGCTGGGCACCAAAATGATGGTGATTGCCCGGCGCATCGAAGCCGATTCTTATGAAGACTTTAACCGCCATCTCTTCGGAGAGCGGGTTGGCAGCAGCATCAGCCTCTTTACCTTGATCGTTCTCGTCGCAGTCAACAGCATCATGCTGGCAGGGGCAGGGGCAATATTTCAGGAGAATCTGGGATTGCCGTTCCAGGCAGGTCTGTTGATTACAATATTCGGCTCATACTTTTTACTGAAACGTGGAATTTCCGGTATCCTGCAAATCAACAGTGTTGTCGTCCCCTTAATGCTTACTTTGTCGTTAATCATCATTTCCAATACGCTCGGTGTGCCGGGAGCAGGGCGCTTTCTGTTTCTTGAAACCGACCGCAGCATCTTCGGAGCATGGATGTCGCCACTGCTCTATACCGCCTTCAACCTCGGGATGGCCCAAGCCGTGCTTGTTCCGCTGGCCCGCCATACCGATGATGAAAAATCCCTGGTGCGGGGCGGCATCCTCGGCGGGGCAGGGATCGGGTTCATGCTGCTGGCCGCTCATTTTGCCATGAGCTCGCAAATGCCTGGCATCCTGCAGTTTGAAATCCCTATGGGCAGCATCGCCTTCCGGCTAGGCCCCCTTGTGCAGAGCATTTATCTGCTGCTGATCTTTCTGGAGATCTTCAGCACTTTTGTAGCCAACATCTATGGAGTCGGAGTACAGCTTAAGCAGCATCTGCCCATTGCCCCGTCCCTCGTCACTCCCCTGCTGATGCTGATCTGTTATTTATTCAGCCAATTTGGCTTCAGCTCACTATTGGGAGTTTTCTACCCTATATTCGGTGCCTTGGCGCTAGTCTGGGTTATTATGCTGCTGCGCGCGCCTATGTCTCCTCCGCCCCCGATAGCTGACCCTTCCGGCCCGGAAGGCAAAGCCATCACTATTGTAGCTGTCAAACCGGTGATTCGGATCACACGGAAATAACAGCTGGAAGGATGAAGCAACTGTTCCCTCCGGATGAATCCACTTCAGCGAGAAATAGAAGGATAATTTATATCGTGAAGCATAATATCTTTTAATTTAAAGATCCTTACGGCCGCTTGGTTCGCAGCCGTACAGCTTCTATACAGAGATCACAGCGGCTGCTGGTATCAAACGTGCAGCCGCTTCGGCTACATGCCGGTGGCAGGTCATCATGACAATCTGCCGGGAAACCGACAATTCACCGATCAGTGCCAGTGCCGCATGCAGGCGGCGTTCATCAAAGTTGACGAACAGGTCATCGAAGAGCAGCGGCAGGCTGGCCTGGCGGGTCATCGTCTCTGCCAAAGCCAGGCGGATAGCCAGATACAGCTGCTCCGCCGTTCCCCGGCTGAGCAGTCCGCTGTCCAGAAGGCCGGCATCCTTATGCTCCGCCTTCAACTCCTTGTGCCCAAGCGTCATCACGATTCTCAGGTATTCGCCTTCCGTCAGCTTGTTGAAATACACCGAAGCCAGCTGCAGTACCTGCGGCTGCTTCTCCTGCTCGTAGATGCGGCGCGTCCTCCCCATCAGTTCGGCAGCCAAGGCTGATACAGCATACTGTCCGGCCAGAATCTTCAGCGCCGCCCGCTGCTCCTCCAATTGCTGGAGCACTGTGTCTTCCATACAGCGCTCCTTCAAATACTCGCGCTCCTGCAGCAGCTTGCCCCGGTGCTGAAGCAGCGCGTTACGTTCTTCCTCAATACTTGCCGCAGCATCCTCCGCTGCGGACCGTTCCCTCTCCAGCGCAGCAGCATCATGATGCTCCAGCAGCTTCTGCAGTTCGGCCGCTTCCCCGTTCTCCCATCCGCCGAACATGGCCAGCTCCCACTGGCGGATCGATCTGGTCAGCTCCAGACGCCGCAACACGGCTGACGAACGGCGCAGAAATTCCTCGCCATCCGCAGCACCGCCCTCCTGCAGCAATCTGCCGCTGCGCTCATTCAATACCTCAAGCGCTTGACGGCCCCCGGCAAGCTCTGCCTGTACTTCATGCAGCCGCTCTTGGGCAGCTTCCCGGCGGAGCAGTTCCGTCTTGAGCTGGTCCCAATCCCGCTTCCTGATCTCCAGCCAGCTCAGCAAGGTGAGCGCGGCAGTTCCAGCGGCAGGTTCCAATAATGGCAGAACCTGTGTATTCCCTGTACTTGCAGTATCGTTCAGGGATAAAATTTCAGAATTTACGGATGGCAACAAACCCGAGGGACCTGCTGATTTTGCTGCAGCGTTGTCGGCGGCAGCTGACGACAGTTCGCCCTCCGTTGCTGCCTCATGCCATAAATTCAGGCATTCTTGTTCATAAACAGCACACTCTTCTTGCAGCTCCTTAAGCCGTGCCGCCAGTTTGCTCTCCTGGCGCAGCAGCTCGTTCCCCTGCTCCACTCTGGCGAATATATCCGGCAGCCCTTCGGGCGACAAGCCTTCCGGCAATCTGTGCTGGCGCAGCCATGTTTCATAGCTCTCATCCAGCTGGGTAAATTCAGCCTCAGCACGGTCCATCTCTTCGGCCAGCGCCCGCTCCTGCCCGGAGAGCGTCTCTACCTCTGTCAGGCAGGTGTCCCGCTCGCCAGCCAGCCGTTCCACACGCTGCCGCCAGGCATTCCAGGCTTCCATGAGCCTGCGAAGCTCCTTCATGCCAGCCTCCAGCCCGCTTGCTTCAGGGCTGGGCGCTGCCGCCGGCCTGCGGCCCGGCCGGCTCAAAGCACTCTCCGGCTCCGCACCGGAGAGCAGCAGCCCGCGCAGCCGCAGCATTTCCGCTGCGGCCACGCTCCCGTCCCCGCCATGCTCCAGCGGGGACGTTTCCGGTCTGCGCGCGGCGCGCAGACCGGCCCACAGAGCCAGGTCCGCGGCGGCCAGCAGGCCGAGCGCGGTCCAGGCGCTGACCGGCGGCGCACCGGTCAGGTACAGCGCGGCCGGCAGCAGCAGCGTTAGCGCTGCGCCTGCCGCAAGCAAGCGCCGGTACAGCGCAGCCCGGCGCTCTCCCGCGCCGGAGCCGCCACCGGCGCCGGGGCCGCGTAGCGGCCCTGCCCCGCCGAGCTGCGCTTCGCGCCAGCGCTCGGCGGCCTGCTGCAGCTCGTCCCACAGCTGCAGCACTTCACGCGGGCTGCGCGGGGCGAGGCCCGCGAAGTCCGCGGCGCCGCTTGCGTGCTCGCGCGCAAGCGAACGTTCCGCCGCCTGCAGCGCAGCGCCCGCGGCGGCGAGACGGGAGCGGAGGCTCTGCCGCTCCGCCTCACGCGCTTCCATCCGCCGGTCATACCCGGCGAAGGATGCCGCGAAGCGCCGTGCGGCTTCACGGTCCGCCGCCGCACCGGAGAAGTCCGCCAGCTCAGCCGGGCTCCAGCCTGCGCCAATCCCGCGCAGGATGCGCTCCAGATGCTCATGCAGCGCAGCAAGCTCGCCCGTGAGACGCTGCCGTTCCGCCCTCCGGTCCTCATAACTGGAACGCCGGCGGTCCAGACGCTCAAGTGCTGGTCCTTGAGCAATCAGCATCAGATCCGGCGGATGCTGGGCAAGCTCAGCGATAAGCTCCTGCTCCAGACGCTCCATGCGGAATACCGCTGCTTCGCTGCTGCGGATCTCCCCTTCAAGGGACTGCCAGCGAACTGCACCGTTCTCCGGAAAGACCTCAATCACCGGCAGCTCTGCCAGCTCCAGCCCCGCTTCCCGCCACTTCAGCCACAGCTCGCGGATGTCCTGCACCTTCCGCAGTTTGACCAGCATCTCCCCGGTGGAAGTCCGCAACTTTTCCAGCCCCGCCAGCTCCAGCTGCGCATTTTCCAAAGCAGCAGTATTCTCATTATACCGGGGAAGATAAGAACGGCTCTCAGCCATTTCACGTTCAAGCTTGTCGATGCTTTGCAGGATTTTGGCCGCATCCTGCACTTTCCCGCGCGGTTTATACAGCTTCTCGGCTTCCTGGATCAATCGCCGTTCGGCCCGCATAATTTCGCCGCCACCGCCCATCCCGGCATGGAACAGGTAGCTGCTCATCTCCTCGGACTGCAGTGCCCCAAGCTCCTGAAGCTCGTCCAGCGACACGGCAAACAGCTGCCGGAACATGCTTCTGGAAATGCCGCCGAGCAGACGCCGCTCCATTTCCGCTTGCCCCACTTCCTCGGACCGTCCATCCGGATAGCTGACGGTAATGTTCAGCTTTTCGCTGCGTCCCGCCGTCTCTCCACCTGCGGCATAACGGCGGATTCTCCATAGGCCTCCCTGCCCGTCATTCGCCGTCAGCATGCCGCCATGCAGACCACCCTGTGCGGGCTCATATCTTTCCGCCAGATTCACCCTGGTCGGGATCCCAAAAAGCATCGCCCGGATGAACTGCAGCGTAGTGCTTTTACCGGCCTCATTACGTCCAAACAGAACAGTTACGCCTTCCTGCAGCTCCAGTTCCCGGTTATGCAGACGCCCGAAGCCTCCGATCTGCACATGCTGTATCTTCATCCTGTACTCCCCCGCTCCTGCCGGTCGGTGGAATGCCCGGTCCCTTCGCTGGCTGTATCCGTTGCACCTGGCAGTCTGATGTCTGCTTTCTCCCCCTCAGCGGTCTCTTCCACCCCGCTAAGCAGTGTAATCCCCAGCTCTGACGCGCTTTTCAGCCAGCCCCGTTTCTCCTCTTCATCTGCCATGGACAGCAGTCTGCGGAGCTCCTGGTTCTCCATGAGCGGCTTCAATGCACTTCCAATCAGTTCATCCAGTCCTTCCGCCGTCTCCCCGCTGCGCCCCGACAGCCGCAGCATTTCACCCAGGAAGCTGTCCTCCTGCAGCAGCCGTTCCCGGTCTATCGCCAGACCTGTTTCCACCGAGAAACCCTCTGTCCACACGAGACCGGCATATTCTTTCCGCTCCGCACGTTTCGCCTCACGCCGCTGCAGCTCAGAGAGCAAATCATCCGCTGCACCCTTTTCTGCCAGTATCCTGTGCACGCCTCCCCTGCCTGTAAGCCGAAACCGCACAACCGACATCATTTGCGGAAGCTCATTCCTGATTTCCTCAACTGCCTGCTCGACAGCTTCAATCCATTTCACCTCATCCGCCAAGCCTTCAATGGAAATCTCCCTCACCTGCCAGCGGACGGAATCCAGTTCATGAAACTGGAGCGATGCAGCTCCTGCTTCATCCACATTCACCACATAACAACCTTTGGGTCCGGTCTCTTTAATGCTGCGGCCCTGGATATTGCCCGGATACACAATAGACGGGCGCTCATGCAGAATACTGCGTTTATGTATATGTCCCAGCGCCCAATAGTCAAATCCCCGGCTGATCAAATCCTTGCGGGTGCAGGGGGAATAGGTTTCGTGCTGAAGATCCCCATCCACGTTGCCATGCAGCAGCGCAATATGAAACAGGCTGCTTCCGGTCCTGCGGCTAAATTTCAAGGCTGTATTCTCCGTTACCTTTGCTGTTGGATAGGAAATTCCGCTGACCACAGCAGCTTCCTTCCCGTCGCTCCGGCGGCGGGCGATGGCCTGTCCCGGGTCTCCTGAACTGAATACAGTAACATGCTCCGGCGGTTCTGTTGCCAGACGCGGCCCATCGAGCGGATCATGGTTGCCATGAATCAGGAAGACCTGGATGCCATGCCTTCCCAATTCCTGCAGCGCTTCCTGAAACCGGAGCTGTCCCTGAAGCGAAGCATCGGAGACATCGTACACATCCCCGCTAATGACCACAAAATCAACTTCTTCATGAACGGCTACGTTAACAAGCCGCCCGAGGGCGGCGAAGGTAGACTCCCGTAAATAGGAGCGTATAGCCTGCGGAAGCTGCGCCAATCCGGCAAAACGGCTGTCTAGGTGGAGATCCGCGGCATGCAGGAAACGAAAAGGAATCATCTGCTCACCCTTTCGTTCCCGGCTGATATTGCAGATAGGTTTTTTTGAGCTCATTGGCCACCCGGGTCAGCGAATACAGGCTTTTTGCTTTATCCCAAGCCGAACGGGACAGCTCATAGCGGTAACCCGGATCGCTGATTACTTTTTCCAGCGCATCCGCCAATGCCACCTCATCGTCAGGATTGACCAGAAGTCCGTTTACCCCGTCCTCAATTTGTTCCGGAATCCCTCCCACATTCGTGCCGACAAGAGCCAGACAGCTAAGCGCCGCCTCCGCAAACACTGAGCCAAAGGCTTCCGCGCGTGAAGGGAGTACAAAAATATCAAAGAAAGGCATAAATTCTTCCGGGTGTAAAGTGTATCCGTAAAAAATCGTCTCATTATAGATGCCCAGATTCTGGGCTAATGACTCCAGCTCGCCGCGGCTGGGACCATCCCCAATGATGTGCAGCACGTACTCATGGCCCCGTTTGTTCAGCTCGGCACAAGCTTTAAACAACGTATCTATCCCTTTGGCCGGCACAAGCCGGGTTACGGTCACCAATTGCGGGATGATGTTGTCATGCGGAACAGGCTTGAATCTTTTCTCATCGAAGCCGTTTGGAATGATGCCTACGCTCGAAGGCTGGTCAATGTATGGCGCCAAATAATCGGCAAAAGAGCGTGAAACCGTCATCAGGCGGTCACTGACATGCTCCAGCTCACGGTATACCGAGACAAGAAATTGATGCTCCGGACCGCCTTCTTCAATGATTCCATTCAGAATCAGCTCACGTTCATAGCTGGAATGCAGGGTCTGGATCAGCGGGATTTCCGGATAGATCTTTTTCATTGCCAGACCGGCAATCGGATGATGGGCATGGATCAGATCATACTTTTTACTCATCCTCAGCTTCGTCCACCATAGGTAATCGCGGTAGGTCTGAATATATTTTTGTACAACCGGACTTTCGCCATACTTAGTCCAATCGAAGGTCTCAAATACAATCTCTTCGCGCCCCTTGCCGCGAATCCGTTTGGGCAACCAGAAGAGATCCATATCCCAGCGGCTGGAACGGAAACGTTCCTGGAGATAAGGAATCATTGAAGATACACCACCGGGCTGTTCCGGCGGGAAGAATAGCGCTTGCAGTAAGTTCATCTGGTACATCCCCTTTACAATTGCCCTGATTACGGTGAGACCCGGCAATTATGATATAGTAATAAATATGTACAATTACTGGTACGCTAAGGTCCCCTACCTTGATTTTATCGGTATCCACCTGAAACAGCAACCAAGAAGAACGCTTGAGCCTGAATTGATTTTGACAAGAGGAGAATGAATGATGACGGAAGAACAGCTGCCCGCCGCTTATACCACTGCCATGAGAGAAATGCTGGGGCAGGAGGCGGACACTTTTCTGCAAAGCTATACTTTGCTGCGGACCCAGGGTCTGCGATTCAACACTTTAAAAAGCCGGCTTGGAACCGGCATCCGCGCTGCCGAACATGCGGTTTCCTTATTCGGCCTTACACCGGTACCTTGGTGCCACTCAGGGTATTATTACGAACATCCCGCCCGGCCCGGACGACATCCCTACCATACCGCCGGACTATATTATATTCAGGAGCCCTCGGCAATGTCCGCGGCCGAGCTGCTGGGGCCGCTTCCCGGTGAGACCGTGCTGGATCTTGCCGCCGCTCCCGGCGGAAAGACGACACATATCGCCTCTCTAATGCAGGGACAAGGTCTGCTTGTGTCCAATGAGATCCATCCCGAGCGGGCCAAAATTCTGGCCGAAAACGTCGAACGCCACGGCATCTCCCATGCACTGGTGACCAGCGCAGCTCCAGGGGAGCTGTCACGGCGTTTCCCGCAGGTCTTCGACCGGATTATGCTGGATGCCCCCTGTTCTGGTGAAGGTATGTTCCGCAAAGATCCTGCTGCTGTAAGCGAATGGTCTCCGGGGCATATCGAGATGTGTGCGGCAAGACAATGGGATATTTTGCAGGATGCCTATATCATGCTGAAACCTGGCGGCAGCCTGGCGTATTCAACCTGTACCTTCAACCGCAGCGAGAATGAAGATACCATCGCCCGGTTTATAGAGCACTATCCCGATATGGAGCTGATTGCCGAGAAACGCCTCTGGCCGCATCTGGAGAAAGGTGAAGGACATTTCGTCGCCCTGCTGCGCAAGGCACCTGCAGAAGAAACTGCGAATAGCCGCAGCAAACGGGACAGCGGACGGGGCAAAAACAGCCCGCGAACAACCTCCTCCGTGCGCGATGCTTACCAGCAGTTTCTGGGCTGGGCAGCGGAGCATCTGCCAGGATTCACCAGCCAGGGTGTACCTCTGCTCTTTGGAGAATCCTTGTATCTGCTCCCGGAGACATTTAACGATAGCCTGCATACCGGTCTGCTTGAAGGCCTCAAAATCCCGCGGGCCGGGCTGCATATGGCCCATCTGAAGAAAAACCGGATCGAACCGGCACATGCCCTGGCAATGTCTCTTCAGCCCAGTCAAGCTGCCCGTAGCTGGGACTTTGCGGCCGATAGTCATGAAATTCAGGCCTGGCTGCGTGGGGAGAGCCTGCCGGTTCCGGCTGAGCTGCACGGCTGGACACTGGTCACGGTTGACGGACTTCCTGTTGGCTGGGGCAAAGCCAGCTCCGGTCAACTGAAGAATCACCTGCCCAAAGGGCTGCGGATCCTAAAAGCCCATATTGACGAGCAATAGGCAACTGACCGGTTCGTGATGCCTCCCCCGGCATATGATGACATTATCCCAAAGACGCAGCAGCATAACTGCGCGGCATGGGAACTAGACATGAGTTAAGGGAGGAATCAGACATGGGTGCACATCCAGGCTTCACATCGACCGGTGCGATTTTGGTGCTCTTTATTTTACTTGTCATCATTTCCCGTTCGTTGTTTGTCTAATTCCGATCGAGCAGCAACGTACAGTGGTACCAAGCGGCCCGCCGTCCCTTTAAGGGGCGGTGCAGCCGCTTTTTTGCATTTCTAGTTCACGGCTGTTTATATCTAGCCAGACGTCAGCTACCAGAAAAAAAGCATAAACCAGCGCCTCAGGGCACTAGTCTATGCTTTCACATTTATATTCTCACTTCACACTATTCTTACTTCATACTTATTTTCTCAAGCATTACGATAGGCAGTACTTCACCAGTGCGTCGCGGACCCCGCTGTCGTTGTTAGTTCCAGTAACCGCGTTTGCCGCTGCTTTGACCTCGAGTGGTGAATTGTCCATCGCAACACCCAGTCCAGCGTAGGTAAGCATTGAAATATCATTATAATAATTCCCGATGGATAAGACTTCCTCCTGAGGAATCCCAAGCTGCACAGCCAGATTCTTCAGCGCATTCCCCTTGGAAGCCTCAGGATGCATGAAGTCTACAAAAAACTCGCCGCTGCGCAAAATGTTGTACTGCTGCGTCCAAGTACCCCATTCACGTTGTGCTTCATCCAGAATGTCCGACTGGGTGAAAACCGTAAATTTTACAATCGGTTCACGAAAATCATCCCAGGCCGGCAGCGAAGCAGGCATAATCCGGAAGTGCTCGTACATAAAATTAGCCTCTTGGGTCAAATTCTCCACATTATCGACGTACATATCAAAAGCGGTATTAACATCGAAATGGATATCATGCTGCCGGCAATACTCAATGTAAGGGTCAAGTCCACGGGCATCCAGCCCAAATTGATGCAGCACTTTGCGGTCATTGACTCGGACAGTCGCCGCTCCGTTGTGGCCCAGCACATACCCCGACAGGCCCATTTCTTCCATAAATGGAATCGAGTTCTGCGGGCTGCGGCCTGTGCATAATACTATCTGGCCCCCCAGCCGCGTAACCTCAGCAATTGCCTCTTTATTCTCATCACTTAAGTGGTGATCATCATTCAACAGTGTTCCGTCTACATCCAGCGCAATCAGTTTGTATCTCATACCCCACCATCCTTGTCTGTCTTTTATATCTATATATGCAAGCTTACAAAACCCCCGTCAACTAAGACACGTACTTTAATTAAGCCGGTATTAAATCAGCAGCGGGGCTATATCTCATGTTTCCTGGCCGTCTGCACCGAGCAGACTCAGCTCTTCTGCCGTCAACTCCCGGCAAGCGCCCAATGGCAGGCTTTCGTCCAGCTTCAAATCCCCCATAGACACCCGCTTCAGAAACGTCACTTTTTTGCCAACCGCAATAAACATCCGCTTCACCTGATGGAATTTCCCTTCAGTAAGGGTTAGGGAGATTTGTGAGATGACATTGCTGCCGCGCTCCCTGCCAAGGATTCTCAGCTGTGCCGGGAGAGTCACATAACCATCTTCCAGCTCCACACCGGCGGCAAATGCAGCCACATCCGTTGCGTCTACTTCGCCCTCCACGACCGCTTCATACGTCTTCGGCACATGTTTTCGCGGGGATAGCAGCTCATGGGCGAGCTTGCCGTCATTGGTAAGCAGCAGTAGTCCAACCGTATCCTTGTCCAGTCTCCCGACCGGGAACGGCTCGAACTGCGCATACCCCGGTTTCAATAAATCAAGAACAGTCCGGTCCCGTTTGTCTTCTGTAGCAGACAAGACACCCGGGGGCTTGTTCATCATCAGATAGATATGCTCGCGGTACAGAATCGGCTCCCCATTGAGCTCTAACCTGTCAAGATAGGGGTCAACATGAAACCCGCTGTCCTTTACCACCATCCCATTAACAGTAATCAACCCCTGCTTCGCCTGCTTGCGGATGTCACTGCGGGAACCTGCGCCCATATGGGACAGCACTTTATCGATCCGTTGTTTCTTACCGTTATTTCCCGAAGCCCCCATGCCTTATGTCCACCTCCAGCCAGCCGGATATTCATTCTTCAGCATTCCGTCCTGCCACTTCGCCCAGCCTGCGCTGTACCCGTCGATACAGACCAGCACATACCCTTTGAGTGCACTGCCTGACTTCACAGACAATCGTTCTGCCGGAATGGATAATGTTTCGCCCTTAAGATAGGAGACCGCTTCACCGCTGCTGCCCGACAGGGAAAGACTGCGGCAACTCTCCTCCGGGTGCAGGGCGGTAGCGAGCGGATGCCCGGGAATAAACCGGCCGCTGCGCACATGACCTACATACCAGCCTGGACGGATCGTCTTCAGTCCATCCAATGCTTCCTTCGGCAATGGCGAGATGTACAAATGTTCGCCGAACCATACGGGATATCCCGCAGGTTGCCAGCCGAGCTGCTCCTTGAAGAAATCGGCATAGGCGGCAAGCAGAATCTCTTCTCCTATGCTTTGCTGTTCTCTGCCGGAGCCGTTGCCGGATTTGCCGAATGCACGGCCGCCTCTGCCGCCGCGTCCTCTTTCCGCTTTACCTCCAGCAGCTTTAGCTGAAGGTGATACTTTGCCAGATTTGTTCCGCGCAGCGATCCCAAGCGCAATGTCCCGGTCTCCGCCTTCCTCTTCCGGAGCGAGGCTCCCATCATGGCGCAGCACGGCCATGAAATGCCCCTCGCCCTTGACCTTATGCGGCCACAGCCGGGCCGTCTCCGGCAATTCGCCGAACCCCGGCGCGAAAGAGCCTGTGCCGCCTGCCGGAACCGGTGAGAACCGGGGATGTGCGGCCAGAAAACCGGCTATCGTCCCCTCATTCTCTTCTACCGCAAACGTGCAGGTCGAATAGACCAATGTCCCGCCGGGCTTCAGCGCCGCAGCGGCTGAGACAAGAATGTCCCGCTGCATCGCCGCATATTTCTCCGGCGTTCCCGGCTCCCACTGCTTCACCATGTCTTCATCCTTGCGGAACATGCCTTCACCGGAGCATGGCGCGTCGATTAGAATCCGGTCAAAGAACCCGGGGAATGCTGCTGCGATCCGTTCGGGGCTTTCATTCAGTACAATGCCGTTGCGGACACCGTAAAGCTCCAAATTTTTAGCCAAAGCCTTGGTCCGCTCCGGATGAAGATCATTGCTAACCAGAAGACCTTCACCTTGCAGCTTAGCGGCGATCTGCGTAGATTTGCCGCCCGGTGCGGCACATAAATCCAGCACCCGGTCACCTGGCTGCACATCAAGCAGCTCTACAGGAGCCATTGCACTCGGCTCCTGAATGTAATACAGACCGGCATGGTAATACGGATGTTTACCGGGTCTGGCGCCTTCCCCAGTATAGAACCCGGCCGGACACCAGGGAATCGGCTCCAGCTCAAAAGGTGCCAGCGCCAGCAGGTCCTTCACCGATATTTTCAAGGTATTGGCGCGGATACCGCCATAAGGAGTTTCCTTGTAGGTCTCCGCAAACTGTTCATACTCTGTTCCCAACAGTTCTTTCATCCGCTGCGTGAACGAGCCGGGCAATTGTGCCGCCATGTTGCTTTCCTCCTGCTTGTTGTTTCTGAATGTAGGAATGAATAATTCAAGGAACACCCCGGTGGAGTGCTCCTTGTTGTCTTGCTGTATTTATTGCTTCATTTGCGGTGGGGTGAGTGAACCGGCCGCTGGGGCCCCCTGCGCTGCGGCAAGTTGGGTGTAATCCGGGCAGCTGCAATCTTTACAGCCTCTTCCAGACCGGGATCTGTAATTTCAAGGGTCAGATCATAATAGGGAAACGGCTGTTCATCATAGCCTTCCAGCTTGCGGACATATTCACCAGTCTCCTGTACAAGCTTCGCAAGATGAATTCCCAGCGTTTCATCCGGATACTTCTGCAGCACATTATGGGCCCCGCCCAGCATAATCCTCCCGCCGCGCACATTCCCGTTGCGGAAATGATACAACCCGACCGCTACCTGAAGAAATGCTTTGTACAGCGGATCACGGTCTTTGGCCAGCCACAGCTCTTCAAGCACCTCATGACATTCGAAATAATCTCTGTCTCTATTGAAATAGACCAGGTACGCCAGATACAGCGGTTCATAGACCATCCGGCAGACTGTCCTTCTTCGCATTAGAGAGCAGCTCACGCACATGGTCCAGCAATTCCTTCATCGCATCCATATCCTGAGCCTGCCAGATCACATTGAAACGTTCCTGGCTTTCAATCGCCTCGTTCACCAGATGATAGAAATACAATTGATGAATCGCCTTGAGCAATTGAGTCGTCATATTGGAATTTTCTTCGAAGGTTTTTTGAGCCTCCAGAATTTCTTCACGGATGCTGGACATTTCACTGTCCAGTATGGAAGCGGCCTCTGCTGCCGTCTTGAGCCGCACCCGCATTTCATCGGGCAGGCTTTCACGGTATTTATAGTTCAGCGAATGCTCGATGGTTGCCCAGAAATTCATCGCCAGTGTGCGGATCTGAATCTCGGCGAGCACAATCTTTTGCCCCAGAGCCGTCTGAACAGGATATTTAATAATCATATGGAAGCTGCGGTAGCCGCTTTCCTTGTAATTGGTGATGTAGTCCTTCTCGTAAAGCACTTCAAGATCCTTGCGGGCACGGATATACTCCGCCACTCTGCGGATATCCTCAACGAATTGGCACATGATGCGTATGCCGGCGATATCCTCAATGCCTGTCTCCAGATCTTCCATCTTCACATTCAGCCGCTTGGCCTTCTCCAGAATGCTGGACAGCCGCTTCACGCGTCCGGTTACGAACTCAATCGGCGTATATTCCTCTCTCTTCTTGAGCTCCGAGCGCATCGTCTTGAATTTAACCTTGAGTTCCTCCACAGTCTGTTCATATGGAAGCAAAAAAGTTCCCCAGTCCCTGCCGTCCATCGCCTTCGTCCTCCTGTCCATTCATCCTTCAGTGATGATCAGCGCCCACCGCTTCTAGGATATTACGGAATCCGTCCCGCCGCAGAAGCTGCCTAAGTCCGGCATGCAATCTGCGGTTAACCTCCGGTCCTTCATAGATGAGAGCTGTATAAATTTCAACCAGGCTGGCACCCGCCCGGATTTTGTCATAAGCATCCTGGCTGGTAAAAATACCGCCTGAACCAATAATCGGCAGCTTGCCGCCGGTCTGGCGATAAATGCTGCGGATAATCTCTGTGGAACGGTCGCGCAGCGGTTTGCCGCTGAGGCCCCCTGTCTCTCCGGCTTTGTCACTCTTCAGCCCCTCACGGTTAAGTGTGGTGTTCGTAGCGATCACACCGTCCACACCGGCTTCAGAAAGTGTATGTACCATATATTCAAGCTCGGTGTCGCTGACATCGGGAGCAATCTTGACCAGCAGACTTTTGGCCATACCGCTTTTCTCACGCTGGAGTTCCATTTCCTCTTTCACTTGGGCCAGCAGGTTTGATAATTCACTGCCATGCTGGAGACTCCGCAAATCCGGTGTATTCGGAGAGCTGATATTAACCACAAAAAAATCACCGTACGGATAAAGCGTACGGATACACTGCCGGTAGTCCTCATGTGCTGATTCATTTGGGGTCACTTTATTGCGCCCGATATTGACCGCCACAGGAATTCTGCGTTTCTTCAGCACCTTCAGCCGCTGGGCCATGGCTTCTGCGCCTTCATTATTGAAGCCCATCCGGTTAATCAGTGCTTCGTCCGGAAGAAGACGGAATAACCGCGGGCTGTCATTGCCCGGTTGGCTCTTGGGCGTAACCGTACCCACTTCCATAAATCCGAAGCCAATTGACGAGAAGCCGCCCACCGCTTCAGCGTTCTTATCCAGGCCTGCTGCAAGACCCACCGGAGTAGGGAAATGCAGACCGAACAGGTCTACCGCAAGATCGGCTGTCTCTGGGACGCCGTACATCAAGCGCATGGCCGCACTGCCGCCCGGAACCAAGGCCCCTTTGTTCAAACCGCCTATGACGAGATGATGTGCCTTCTCCGGGTCCATTTTAAAGAAAATTGGTTTACCTAAATTTCGATACAGCACCGTTCTCGCTCCTTCAAGGGATAATACGTTATTTCCCGCGACTCCCCGTTTCTCTTGGTTTCTTCTTAATTTTATCCGTTTCGGGAAGAAAAGAAAAGTTTTTTGCCCAGGTGATGCCTGCGAGCGAAATGCAGAGTATAGTATTTTTCTTGCAAACGCATTACAATGTAAGGGTAATCACTGATCAAGAGAGAAAGAAGGATGACCCGTATGTCAACTAAACGCAAACCTCCTACACTCCAGCAGAAGAAAGAAGAAGTCAACCGCAAAGCAATTCTGTGGATTAGTGTAAGTCTGGCCTTGCTGGTTCTTCTTATTATTGTTCTATTTCTTGTAGCAGGTAATTAATTCAGCCAGTGGTAGACTTTGTGGGGGTTGGTCTGATTTTGAGGTGCTCCAGAGGGAAAGGCTTCCTCCGGATGCAGCAGCTCCTCAGGCAGAACCCCTTTAGTAATCTGGACCTTCGTTCCCATCGGTACCATGACGAATAATTCCTCCACATCTTTGCGGTTCATCCGGATACATCCCAGCGATTCATCTTTGCCTATGCTGTCAGGCTCGTTTGTGCCGTGTATGGCATAGTTGCTGTCCGAAAGCTGCATCCCGCGGCTGCCGAATTCCCCGTTGTCATGGCCATTCGGATTGACCACCTTGTCTGTGATCGCAAAAGTCCCTTCAGGTGTTTTGTCGCCGCCGAGCCCAATCTCATAGTTCCGCAGAATTATCGAGCCGCTGGTCACTGCCAGGCGGTGTTTTTGTTTATCTACAATAATAGTCAGCGGTGCTGTAAAAAAGGGCATTTCCGCCGCTGCATCACGGCTTGTTTCAGGAGACTTGCTGCCCTGGCCAGCTGCAGGAATCCCTGTTGCCGTGGCAGTAGCCGGCTTGGCAGTAGCCGCCGGGGCCTGCGGGACTGCCGGGGAAGCTGCCGCACGCAGCGAGGCGAACTTTGCCTTCATCAGCGGAGTCGTCCCACCCAGCCAATTCCCCGGGAACGGCGCCTCCAGTTCTCCAAGGGATTTCGGCAGCACGCCCTTGCTGCTCTTGTAGGATCGCATGGCGCTCCACAGCACTGCCAGCTCCTCCTGGTCCTCTTGCCATCCTGCCGCCTGTTTCTTCAGCTCTGCTGAATCCGGGGGCTGGCAGGCACAGACCGCCGAATTGTAGGATTGGTATACAATCCGACCTTCCTTACTCTTCTCCAGCTTTGCCTCGAGCGGCAGCTTCTTCTTCCATATAAGCCATTTGCCGGAGCGCTCCATTCGCAGGATCGCCGTTGAGCCGGTCGGCTGGCTGTTCTGCAGCAAGCCCGCCAGCGCTTTGCCAGGTCCGGCAGCATCCCCCGGCTGTGCCGTAAAGGATAGCTTCACCGGGGCCGGAGCAGGCTGTACTCCAGTCTCTGGCACGACCGTTGCCGTAAGTTCCTCTGGTAAATCTGCCGGAGCTCCGCCGGCAATCTCTGGAGCCGAGTTGTCCGTTTCACCGGGACCGGGAAGGGTACCCGGCGCAGCTGCATCCGGCAGAAACACCAGCAGCAGCAGAACTAGTGTTAACAGAACACGGCGCATTCTCTGCTTGTTCTGGTGACGCTGCCGGGCAGCCTGGAGCAGGCCGTCTTCATATTCACGCAGCATTTCGGCCGGCACCTTGCTGTGCTCGAAAGCTTCGTATACTTCACCGGCCTGATTGAAGCAGTAATTCGCTTTGCCTTGCTGGCCGTTCTTATAGTATTCCTTACCAAGCAAGTACCATGCCATCTTGTTTTCAGGATGCAACTGAACATACGCCTTAAGATGCTGCGAGTTTTTCATCGGGGCCTCCGCGGGTTTGTGATTCTTTCCTTATATATATCGGTCAGTCCGTCAAAAAAAGACATCCCCCAACCGAATTTACGCCGGCGAAGAGATGTCTTTATGTAAATATAAGGTTCGCGCTGAGCGATCCTTATATCCTGTAGTCAACGAAAAACGTTTTGGATTAACCTTCTTTATTAAAAGGAACATCCGCAATTTTGATGGAGTCCGTTGGGCATCCATCTGCAGAATCCTGCAAATCGTCGAACAAATCATCCGGAATTACAGTACACCCGCGATTGCTGTCATTCTCGTAGATCACTTCTGCCAAACCTTCATCATCATAATCAAAAATATCAGGGGCCGTCGCGCCACAAGCACCACAAGCGATGCAAGTATCTTTTTCGACCCAAGTGTATTTAGCCATTTTTTCTCTGCCTCCCGTTAAACAATACAGCCTGCTGTAGCAGCCTGTTATTTTTCTCATATTAATATAAATAGAATACAATTTCAATTAGTTTTCAATTCGTTTCCATTTTCGACGCATATTCCATTGCTTGAATGTCCATGCCGGGCAAGGCTTTTCTCATATTTTATCAGGATCAACACTTTCGAGATTGTCCTTCTGCAGTGAGGTGCCGCGCTCCTTATGATTGCGGAGGCGGGCCGAGTGGCTGTCACTGAGCATGCCGGCCGTCAGCACCGCATTCTCTCCGAATTTGTTGCGCAGCATATCCATCGTTTTGTTCAGGGACTCCTTCTTCGGCTGACGTTCATAATCGAACAAATCCAACTGGATAGCGGAGTCCTCCTTGGGGCTCAGTCCCTGCAGGGTAACACCCAGCAGTCGTACCGGCTTGTCCCCTTTCCAGTGCTTGGCAAACTGCTCACACACCGTCTTATAGATGTCTTCTGCGCTTTCTGAAGGAGTCTCCAGCTGGCGCGACCGGGTAATGGTCTTCATGTCGGGTGTGCGGATCGTAAGCTGCACACCTGCTGCCACCAAGCCCTGCTTCCTCAGCCGCCGGGCAACCTGGTCGCTAAGATTCAGCAGAATTGGCCGGGCCTCTGCCAGACCGACTACATCTCTCGGCAAGGTTGTCGTATGCCCGATTGACTTGCTCTGTTCGCGCTCAGGATTCACAATGCCGTGGTCAATACCGTTGCCCGCCCGTTTCAGCCATGAGCCCATGACCCCGAAATAACCCACCAGCATCTTCTCATCAGCCGCAGCCAGCTGGCCGATGCTGTAGATGCCAAGCTTCCGGAGCTTTTCGGCTGTTTTTCCGCCGATGCCGAACATTTCATTACATGGCTTGTTCCACAAAATATCCGGCACATCACGCAGCCGGAGGACGGAGATTCCGTTGGGCTTTTTCAGATCCGAGGCAATTTTGGCCAGCAGCTTATTGGGGGCAACCCCAATGGAGCAAGGCAGTCCAAGCTCCTCCATGATCCGGCGCTGGATGGCCCCAGCAATCTCCAGCGGAGTCCCGAACTGTCTGGAGCCGGTAATGTCGAGATAACATTCATCTATTGAGACTGCTTCAAGCAGCGGAGTATAGCTGTAGGCAATCTGCATGAATGCATTCGAATACTTGCGGTATAGATGAAAGTTCGGTTGAATAACAATTAAGGATGGACAAATCCGGAGTGCCTTCTGCACCTGCATGCCTGTTGAGATTCCCAGCCTGCGTGCAGCATAGGAGCAGGTGACAATAATCCCCCTCCGCAGCTCCACGCTTCCGGCAACCGCCGTCGGTTTGCCTTTGTATTGCTCCGGATCCTCCGCCTCATGCACTGAGCAGTAGAACGCATTCATATCCACATGCAGAATAACCCTGCCGCTCGTTGGGTAATACTGATCCACGTTCTGCACAATATCTACCTTCTTATCTTCAGGGTTTCCATTGTCGGATTTAGCATACCTCTTCAACTGCCGGAAGGTCAACAAAAGCAGAAACGCTGTAAAGTTCTTTGTTACATTCCCGCGTAAAAATGCTATAATATAAAAATTCATTTCCCTTAAGCGGATGCTTCCGAAACAAATTCTGTACGGAGTAAATCCAGGAAGCCATTCTCACAATACTTTTAGGAGGACTCCCATGTCTAAGTCCATCTCCATCTTCGATACGACACTACGCGACGGCACCCAAGGCGAAGGCATCAGCCTGTCGGCGGATGATAAGCTGAAGATTGCCAGAAAACTCGATGATCTGGGTGTGCACTACATTGAAGGTGGCATCCCGGGAAGCAACAATAAGGATATCGAATTTTTCAAAAGAGTCAAGGAATTTCATTTAAATGCCAAAATCACCGCATTCGGCAGCACCCGGCGCAAGAACTCTGTAGCCGAGAACGACGACAATCTCCAAAGAATGATTGATGCCGGCGTACCGGCGGCTACACTAGTCGGGAAATCGTGGGATTTCCATGTGCATACTGCCCTACAAACTACACTAGAAGAGAATCTGGCGATGATCGGAGACTCCATCGCTTATCTGAAACGCAAAGGCCTCGAAGTGATCTTCGATGCTGAGCATTTTTTCGACGGCTATAAGAACAATCCGGAGTATGCAGCTGCCGTCCTGGCTAAAGCACGGGAAGCCGGCGCGGACTGGCTGGTCATGTGCGATACAAACGGCGGCACACTCCCGAATGAGATTCAAGACATTGTATCCGGTATGGCCGGGTCCCTTCCGGGCGCTTCGCTGGGTATCCATACCCATAATGATTGTGAGCTTGCGGTCGCCAATACACTCAGTGCCATTGGCGCAGGTGCCCGGCAGGTGCAAGGCACAATCAATGGTTATGGTGAGCGCTGCGGCAATGCCAACCTGTGCTCTATCATTCCCACGCTGCAGCTTAAGATGGGCTATCACTGTATTCCGGGGGATTCCCTCCCCCAGCTGACCAACACCGCACGCTTCGTGAGCGAAGTCGCCAATGTAAATATGCCGGTTAATCAGCCTTATGTTGGAACGGCTGCATTTGCCCACAAAGGCGGCATTCACGTCTCTGCGATCATGCGCGACTCGCGTACCTATGAGCATATTGCTCCTGAACTGGTGGGCAACAAGCAGCGCGTGCTGGTCTCTGAGCTGGCCGGCCAGAGCAATGTCCTGTCTAAAGCCCAGGATATGGGCCTCAGTCTTGACCCAAGCAGCGAGCAGGCCCGCAAGGTGATTGACAAGATCAAGAACCTGGAGCATCAGGGGTACCAATTCGAAGGCGCCGACGCCTCACTGGAGCTGCTGCTGCGTGAAGCCACCGGCGAGATGAACGAGCTGTTCACTTTTGAATCCTTCAAAATGCTTGTGGAGAAGACAGCCGGCAGTCCGGTCGTTTCCGAGGCCTTCGTCAAGCTGAAGGCCGGCGGCGAGAGCCTGTATACCGCTGCAGAAGGCAACGGTCCGGTCAACGCGCTGGACAATGCGCTGCGCAAGGCGCTGCTGCCCTACTTCCCGCAACTGGATGAGATGCATCTCTCCGACTATAAGGTTCGTGTGCTGGATGAACAGGATCAGACCGCTGCAAAAGTACGGGTTCTGATCGAATCCAGAAATTATACTAATACCTGGAGTACGGTTGGAGTATCCAGCAATGTCATTGAGGCCAGCTGGGAAGCATTGGTCGACAGTATGCGTTATGCCCTTTTGGGACAAATCTCACTTGAAAACGACAAGAAGTCCAGCAGTGAGCCTAGAGGCTTAGTCAACCATTAAAGATTTGATCTCACAAATCTCAGACAAAGCCCCCCTGCAGCCGGGAAAACACCCGTTTCGCAGGGGGGCTTTAATCGTTGCCCTTTCTTTAAGAGCCGGTTAGTGTGATGATTTTCTTCTCCAGCTCTTCGGGAGTCAAGACGCCGAGAATAATCTCGGAGATCACCCCGTTTTTGTCAATTAGTACATTGGTAGGAAATACCGCACCGTTATATTTATCAAACACCTTGCCCTTTAGATCAAACATGACCGGAAAGGACAGCATATATTTTTTGATGAAACGTTCGGCGTTGGGCTTATAATCCTGGCTGGTCACATTGATGCCATAAATATCAAGAACATTCTTATATTTAACAGCCATCGCATTCAGCTCTGGAGCCTCCAGCTGACAGGGTTCACACCAGGAAGCCCAGAAATTAAGCATCAGCGCCTTCTCCCTAGGTCCTCCTACGTCGTAAACAGTGCTGTCGTTTCCCTGCAAAGTGAAGGATGGAGCCAGCAAGCCAGCACCTGCGCCGCTTTCCAGCTTGGTCGATTGCTGCACTACCGGTACTGACTCGGGGTCAGCCCTGAATTTATGCGCAATTACGAGAACGGCCAATATCACAATCAAGGCCACAACAGTTACATTTCGTTTATCCACAGCTCTCATGGGAAGACCGTTCCTTTGCAAATGGGATGGTTTGCTCCTATTGTACCCCCAATATGTGCAGTTTCAAACCATCCTTTACATCCAAATAAAATCAGCTTCTTCCGTACCAAGTGGAAACGGCTTTGCCGTCCTCAAAAGGACGGTATCCGTTTCAGCGAGAAATAGAAGGATAATTTATAGCGTGAAACATATAAATTCTTATCTTTCAAAAAAAGAGGATTCCGTCAGAGACGAAATCCTATGAAGAGAGAGGGGTGAAGATATGACAGCATACCAGGGAAAAACCCAGCCCATCAGACTGGATAGCTCCGTACAGCTCATGCTGGGGAAGCATTTGCTGACCTGTTACCCGCATGAAGCTTGCGGCATACTGCTGGGTGCTGACGCAGCGGGCGGCATGCACATCAAGGACTATGTCCCCATGAGCAACGTAGCGCCTGACCCGCTGCATGCCTTCGTTCCCGATCCCCGCGAATGGGTAAAGGCACTCTATAACGAGCCCGCCCCTGTCGGTTTGTTCCACTCCCATCCCCATTCTGCCCCCTGGCCTTCTCCCTCCGACATCAAGGGACTAAGTGCACTGGGTCCTGAATTTAAGGTATACCTGATCGGTTCTCCCGGTACGGAGAAGAGTGAGGAAATAACATTGAGGGGCTTTCATATCGACCGGCTGCCTGATTCAAGTAGAACAGCGGGTTACCGGCTGCTGCATGCTCCGCTCTATGCTCTGCTTAAATAAGCGTACAGATCTCCCAAGGTGTCGACCTGCCGCTTCTGGGAGATCTCGTTCAGATAAGACACCCATAACCGAGCCGTCATTTTGGCATCCTCCAGCGCATGATGCCGCCCTTGGATCGGAATTTCGTGTACGGCAAGGAGTTCATCCAGCGTATAATTGCTGCGGTGCGGCTCAAGCCAGCGGGCCAGCATCATCGTATCCAGCACTCTGTGGGTAAGCTGCACTTTGGAGGTTTTCCATAATGCAGCATTCAGAAAAGACTTGTCATGCGCACTTCCGTGCGCCACCAGCACCCGCTGGCCCACAAAGGACATGAAATTATGCAGCCCGTCCATTAACGAAGGTGCAGCGGATGTCATCTCTTTAGAAATCCCCGTAAGCTTGGTAATATTATCCGGTATCGCCGTCTGGCAGTTTACCAGTGTATAAAAGCATTCATCTTCTTTTATTTCTTCTCCTACTACACGAATCGCACCAAATGACATAATCTCATCCCCATGCTGGTGGGAGAAACCTGTCGTTTCCAGGTCAAAAATAACGGTCTCAAGTTCAGCGAGAGGGGTATGCAGCACTTCAGGACGCCGTTTCTCGCGCATCAGGGAACGGATAAAGGCCATTTGCTGCGCCGTTTGCTGTGCCGATTCCCCGCCTCTCATCGACGCGATGGCGGATGGCATTCCGCCTTGTCTCAGGTTGTTCCAGAATCCGCCGCCTTTGTTCGGCTCCTTCATGACTGTCTCCTTTCCGCTGACCGGAGCTGACGCTGCAGTGCCCTATGCAGGCGCCTGACGAGCAGCAGACTTTCCCGCAGCTCGGACATAAGCTGCTTATTCTTCAGATCACTTTCAGCAATATAATCACTGCTGGACAACAAGCCGTCGTTTACACTGTAGGGAGTGTTCGCACGCATCCGCAGCGCGGTCAAAAATGCCCGGCGGAGATCTTCAAGGTGCTGGTACTTGCCAAGCGCCCCCAATACTTCCAGCCTCTTCAGCGTGGAGCTGTCCCAGACTCCCTCAAATAAAGACAAATGTCTAACAATATTCACGAGCGGAATATAAACACCATATTTGACATCAAATCCCCCGGCATAATCGCCGAACCGCTCCGTCAGTACCTGCCCAAGAAGATTTAGTGTTGCCTTGTGGCGGACCGTATTGCGCAGCACCGCCGTGGACAGCTTCCCGTTGCCGATATATCCCGCATGAAAAGCTTCCCGCCACTCCGCGGATAACTCCGCGTTCCCGGCTACATGACGCATATCGGAGGAGATAATCAGATAACGGATCGGCTCCCATTCCAGCTGGTGCATCCAGCTCTGCAGCTGTTCTTTCCATTCCGTCAGTGTCTTGCACCAGAGCGGCTCGGAGCACATCACCTTGCCGCTGCATTTCTCATAACCCACTTGTTCAAATAGATCCGACAACATCACACCAAAGGCCCGGAAATAACTCTTCTTAAGCCCATCCGGTTCCCCTTCCACAATCAGGCCGTTATCCTGATCACTCCAGAGCGTAGCTTCCTGCCTGCCCGCGCTGCCGAACACAATAAAGGAATAGGCGCAGGGAGGCGGGCCGTAGCCCGCCTCTTTCATCTGCGCCTCACATATGATTACAGCCGCCTTCGCAATACTGTCATGCATTGCATTGACACGGGTCATCCATTCCCCGATTGGAACAACGTTTAACTGTGCCAGAAGTACGGTTTGACAGGCCGTGCGCCTTGCCTTAAGCTCCTGCGGCGAACCAGCCGTTGCGATGGACAAGTAATTATTATCTTCATTCCACTCTGCTGACTCCATCGAAGCCACTCGGTCCGCCTCCCCATCCATGAAGTAGTTAATTTTTAAGGGTCTTGGATTCCGATTCTGCAATCAGTTTCATTTGTTCAGGATAACCGTAAGTACCATGTTCACTGATATCAAGGCCCATCAATTCTTCCTCTTCGGTAACACGCAGGCCGATAGCCAACTTGATTACGTAGAGAATGATGAAGGACAGAACTGCTACGAAGACAAAGGTACCTGCCACACCCAGCACCTGTACGCCGAGCTGGTGGAATCCGCCGCCGTAGAACAATCCGGGTTTACCAACAAGCGCACCTTCCGCGATCAGATCAGGTGTTGCGAACAATCCTGTGGACACCGCTCCCCACATCCCAGCGATACCATGTACAGAGAAGGCATAAATTGGATCATCAAGGCCGGCACGTTCCAGCCATTGTGAAGTCATGAAAGTGAATGCTCCCGCTACAAACCCGATAAGAATTGCCGCCCAAGGCACTACGAAAGCGCAGGCGCCTGTGATTGCAACCAGTGCAGCCAGAACACCGTTCAGCATTGCCGGGATATCCGACTTGCCGAAGTAGAGCCAAGAAGCGATCAATGCAGCCAGACCGCCAGCCGCAGCTGCCAGGTTAGTTGTCAATGCTACGTGGCCGAAGAATCCGCCCATTGGAGACAACGCGCTGCCAGGGTTGAATCCGAACCAGCCGAACCAGAGGATGATAACACCGAGTACTGTGAATACTTGGTTATGCCCCGGAATAATAACCGGCTTGCCTTCTTTGTTGAACTTGCCAAGACGGGGTTTCAGCAAGATTGTCGCGACTACAGCCGCCGTTGCACCTGTAAGATGGACAACCGTTGAACCTGCATAGTCCTGCATACCCAGCTCAGCCAACCAGCCGCCGCCCCATACCCAGTGAGCTACGACAGGGTAGATAACTACAGAGAACAGAATTCCGAAGATAATGTATACACTAAGCTTAGCACGTTCCGCCATACCACCGGATACGATAGCCAGAGAAACTGCGGCAAAAGCCATTTGGAAGAGGAATTTAATGTTTAAGGTTACATCTGAGAATACCAGGGAATCGAATGATGCTGCTTGTGTTTCACCACCGTAGAAGAAGCCTGTAGTTCCGAAGAACCCGTTGCCGTTACCGAAGCCAAGGCCAAAACCCAGTGCCCAGAAACACAAGCTGGCAATTGCGAGTGTCAATACGGTCTTACCAGCTACGTGGCCCGCATTCTTCATCCGGACCGAACCGGCTTCAAGCATTGCAAACCCCGCTTGCATAAAGAATACAAGAATAAATGCCAGGAAAGTAAACGCCGTATCCAATCCGATTTGGAGATCCGGTGCTGCCGGACCTTCAGCGGCAAATGCGCTGACCGGGTAGACCATCAGTGTAATCATGGCCAGAAACATCATTATCATCTTTTTTTTCATTCTTTACCCCACTCCCCAATGTTATATTTTCTAACAAAGCGTGAAACTCTTAATGTCATTATAATCAGAAGTCAGGTAAATTGACAAGACTATTTTTATGAATGCTGCGATTTATTTCTTGAGGCACATGATTTCTTCACTATTTGCCTGTAGCTACGCATTTTCGCTGTTAAATCACAGGTTTTCAGCCGATCAGCAAACCTTATTTATGCAAACGCATACAGCAAAAACGGACTTCTCCATGTATGAATATGTATTTTCATTAATGTAAATGATCCAAGATGCTGTATTGTATGATAAGTATTCTGAACATATATCAAGTGAATGGCGCTTATTTTGCCGAACTCTTCTCTTTTCATGAGCAAAAGAAGCAGCGCGCTCTCCCATCAATTCAATAAACATGACACATCATGTAATATAATTATAGATCCCCCTCCATCTTTGTGAATATACCGCAGTTCGTAAGGTCCAATCGGTGTACAATCTTATAGAAGGAAACCTGCTTTTCCAAGGGTATCTTTGGCTTTAACCCTGCATATACTTAAAGTAAGTATCACGTTTGACTGTACGGTTTATCATTTGATATCATAATAAGTGTAAATATAGTAAGATAAGCGCCGGATCAAACCGGCCGGATTCTGTTAGCGAGGTGAGAAGAACATGGGGATATGACCCTGTACCGGATTGGCGAACTGGCCAAAGCTGCAAGCATCAGTGAACGCACAATCGATTATTATACGAAGCTGGGACTCATTGTACCAGAAACCAGAAGCATGAAGAACTATCGGCTGTACAGCCATGAAACTTTAATCGCTCTGGAACGTATCAATCAGTTAAAGCATGAGAAATATACATTGGAAGAAATCAAAGCCATGATGAGCAAGTGGAATTCAGCCGCACCAGAAACCGATGTTTCGGATAAACTCGTGGAGCTGGAACTGCAGATGCAGCGGCTTGAGCGCGAAGTAAAGGCATTGGAACCGATGATCAGCGGACTGAAACCGGTCCAAGCCAAACGAGCGCTGGCCGCACTGCTTCCGCAGGGTGTTGCGTGCATGGAGGCGATCCGGCTGCTGCTCTCGCAGGGGCCGCCGATGTAAATATTATTTTCACACCATAGTGGAGGAATGTTATATGATGCCTTTGATGTACCTGTTAGTTATTATCGCTTTTCTATTCTCGTTGTGGGCTCAGTTCAGAGTTAAAGGCAACTTTAATAAATGGTCCAAGGTTGCCAACATGAACGGTTTGACAGGTTATGAAGCCGCACGGCGCATGCTTGATGCCAATGGCCTTTATGATGTACCGATTGAACCTGTGCGCGGCACCCTTTCCGACCATTATGATCCCGTCCACCGGGTTGTGCGCCTGTCGGAGCCTGTATACTATGAAAGCTCCATTGCCGCTGTCTCTGTCGCATGTCACGAGATCGGCCATGCCATTCAGCATAAAGAACATTATCCAATGCTCACGCTGCGCCACCGGATGTTCCCGGTTGTCAATTTCGCTTCCGGCGTAGCCCCCTTCATGCTGTTGGCAGGATTTATTTTCAGCTCATTGAATCTTATTGGTCTGGGTATCATCTTCTTCTCAGCTGCAGTAGCCTTTCAGCTTGTCACACTGCCGGTTGAATTCAACGCCAGCAGCCGGGCCCGCCAGGTCATGGTTGAGCAAGGCTACATCCGCAACGAGGAAGAGCGCGGCGTAGCCAAGGTCCTGAATGCAGCCGCCTTAACTTATGTCGCTGCTGCCCTGGTCTCCCTGCTTGAACTGCTGCGTCTGATCATGATGTTCTTGGGAAATCGTGATTAAGCTGATCTAGTTAACCCGCTGTCGATATACAGAGCAAATACCCCGGAAGGCTACGAGCCGACCGGGGTATTGTTATTTCTATCTTTGAAATATGTCAACAGAAAAGTGCGGAAGGAGCGGGCTACCAGCGGCAGCTTGCCCTCACTGCGGTGAATGATCCCAACCGTCCTGGTCACAACGGGATCTATCACCCTCACTTGAGCCGGCTGCATAGGATTGGTCTGATACAATGCCGTTTCCGGCAGCAGACTCACTCCCATTCCAGCGGCGACCAAACCGCGTATGGTATCCGTCTCTCCCCCCTCAAAAGCAATCTGCGGCTTGAACCCTGCCTGCAGGCAGGCTTGCCATACAATCGGCCTCAGTGAATATCCCTGGCTGAACAAAACAAACTTTTCTTCCCGCAGCTGTTCAAGCCGGATTACCTTCTCTCCGGCAAGCGGATGATTCTGCGGAAGGATCGCAAACAGCTCCTCTGTCATTACAATATCACCGGCCACATGACCGTCATTTTCGGGGAAGGGAGAAATAAAAGCCAGATCCACTTCACCGGACAGCACGTCTTTAATCAAAGACGGAAAAGACCCCTGCTTGAAACGAAACTTAACCTGAGGATAATGCCGGCGAAACTCCGCCACAATGGAAGGTATAAGATGCGTACCCAGGCTATGCGGAAATCCGATGCGGATCTCTCCCAGCTCCGGGTCCAGAAATTCATGCACCTCAGCTACCGAGCGCTCCAATTCCTTCAGCACCGACTCTACCCGTTTGCAAAAAAGCTGCCCCACCGGGGTGAGCTGCAGATTGCGCCCCTTTTGCATGAATAAGTCCACTCCAAGCTCCTGCTCCAGCTGATGAATCTGGCGGCTAACCGCAGATTGCGCCACATGCAGCTCCTCTGCCGCCCGGGTAACATGCTCTTTTTGCGCTACCTTCAAAAAATATTGCAGCTGTCTAAGTTCCACGAATCCAACACCTCCTACCTTCGGCTTTTTTTGAATATCCGTATCATAAGTCCATAAAGAAAGAACCCGGCCACGAGGCCGCCAATATGGGCTGTATAGTCCACATGAGGTGTGGCGAAGGACATAATAATCCCCATCACCAAAAGCCCGTACAACGTCTTACGTGAGCTCTCATCCATCATCACTCTCTGGAGCAACGCAATATAGAGGAATGCGCCGTATACGGCGTAGATCGCTCCTGAAGCCCCTACTGACACCGTACCGTAATCCACCACCGAACGGCTGCTGACCGCGACTCCCAGAAGATTGGCAAGGAAACCTCCCGCCAGATAGAGCAGCGCGTAGCGCCACCAGCCCATCAGCCGTTCTAAAGGCGGAGCAAACACCAGTAACGCGAAACAGTTAAAGAACAGATGGGCAAAGCCATTGTGCAGAAACATCGCTGTCGCATAACGCCACAATTCCTCTTTCAGCGGGCTGACATTAACGGTTCCCCCGTAATCAATCAGTGTCTGGATATTTGTCGAGCCGCCGTTCAACGTCAGAACAATAAACATAATCACATTCGCCAAAATAAGCAAACAGGTTACCGGATAATACCGAAGATAGCTTCTCCACTTCTCATATCGTATGAATATCATAACACCCACCCTTTATGTAAGTTGTCCGGTTGGACATCCAGCTTCTAAAAAGATTATAATTTATTGTGGCAGTAAGAATCCAATATTGCAATTCAAGGAGGAACCAAGGATATGATGCAAGAAAGAACAGGCGTGGCCGCATTTAAAGGCAACCCCCTCACACTGGTGGGTCCGCAGCTCAAAGCCGGAGATTCCGCACCACAGTTCACAGTGAGCAAGAATCTGCTGGAAGATACTTCCCTCAGTGATTACGCCGGCAAAATCAAGCTGATCAGCGTGGTGCCTTCTCTGGATACCGGTGTATGCGATGCGCAGACCCGCCGCTTTAACAGCGAGGCCGCAGAGCTCGGCGATGATGTCGTTATTCTCACCATCAGTATGGATCTTCCGTTCGCCCAAGCCCGCTGGTGCGGCGCCGCGGGCATTGACCGGGTCATCACACTGTCTGATCACAAGGAAGCAGCCTTCGGACAAGCCTACGGCGTCCTGATTAAAGAATTCCGTCTGGACATGCGTTCCATCTTCGTAATCGACAAAAACGATACTTTGGCTTATGTGGAGTACCTCGGCGAAATGTCCGAGCATCCCAATTACGAGGCCGCTATTGCAGCTGTAAAGGAACTGCTGTAGCCTTCAGCCGAATTGTATTTCATTCGTAGTACATGAAAGTCTATAAGTTCTTATTCTCTAAAAAAAAGCGGCAGAAGGTCATCCTTCTCCCGCTTTTTGCTTATGGGTAACCTTATTGTTCAATGACAGGCTGCATCTTCATACTTCACGAAACCGTATACAATCTCTGAACAGAAAAGTGCAGCTTGCCTTTATTCTGTCTTGTATTTGCCTAGCTTCCTATCAAGAGACTGGTACAGACGTTGAATTACTCGATAGTTGGCGCCAAGATCGCCAAGCGAACCTCTGGAAGCCGAGTACATATCTACGCCGCAACGCACCGGTGAGGTATTAAGCACCGACACGGTAATATCCAGCGTACGCCCGAATGCCGTTCTCTTCTCAAGCGTAATCTCTCCTACAGATTGCACTTCATGAAGCACTTTGAAGCCAGGAATCTTCTTCAGCGTTGAGGATACTTCTTCCCACGCCTTATCTCTAGAAAGAGTGTAGTAACGCGTCTTTAATGCCGGATCTTTTGCACGGTCGCTTGTTCCGTCATGACTGCGAAATAAACCGACCAAGGTTCTTTTCAACGACAAAATTCTTCCCCCTCTTCAAATCCCAAGTTCATTAGTCTAAGTGTAACACTCTTATCCCAGGAACAAAAGGGCATTGCTCACTTTCACCTTGTTCACTATAAACAAAAAGGTACCCCATCCCCGCGGGTAAGCGGGAAACAGGGCACCTTGTCAAAAACAGTAGAAAACCCGCCTATGCCGTCCGGCTACAGTGTCTTCTGAACCTGCTATAGCAGGTGGGTGACCGCAGAAGTCGTTTTTGAATTCCCCGCGTCGTATAGACAGGGCCTTTCAGCCGCGCTTCGTATAGATCTCCCAAGACATTATCATTGGTTCAAAACAACGAGCAACCGTAAACGTACATCGCAGGATTTGTTACTATTATATTGCGTTTTGACGAAAAAGTAAACCTGTATGCGCTTTAATTTACACTGGAATAAATTTCTCGCCTTATTTCACGGCTTATGTGTAATTAATGTTAAATCCGTTTTTTATCTTTATCTGTATCGTACTCATCATCATCGTCGTCGTCATCGTCATCATCGTAATCATTCGCCTCAAGCAACGCAGCTTCTCTTTCTGCCGCCTCCTGGGCTTCCTGGGCTTCCAGTTCCTGTTGCTTCTTCTTCTCCACCTGCAATTGCAGCTTGTTGTATGTAGCGTAAAAGTTAAAGAAGGCGAAAAAAGCAATCAGTGTAGGAATACACAAGGCGTAAAGCACCGGATACTTCAGACCTATATAGACAAGAACCGCTGCACCAATAAGCGTGGAGAATACGCGGATCGGCCGGGCGATTGTCAACAGAACGGAGTTGGTCACCACTTCTTTGAAGGTCATTTGATAATGAACCACAATCGAGAAGAAATTAAACATGGAGACGAACAAAATAATCATCAGCACCAGCATCAAAATACCGACGATTCTGAAATTCGCCATTTGCGTCATGTATACGGTCACATCTACGTACATCACAACAAACAGCACTGTGTAGATTAATCCCCCAAGCATACTCTTGAAATAATTTTCTTTGTACCCCTGGAAAAAAGTGCGGAATGTGCTAACATCGCTATTGCCCATAACCCATTTACGTACAACCGTAAATAGTGCCGCTGTTGCCGGAAACACCGTAAACGGTGCCAAAATACCCATCGCCCAGTTCAGTGTGATCTGTTCATTGGGGCCGCCTGCACCCGATCCCCACATAATCATCTTCATTACTCCCATGAACAGAAACGGAACCGAACAGATTGCCCACAAAATGTTACTGAAGGCGATACGTGAAATCCATTCCGTGACGCGGTATAGACCGCCCATTGCTCCTTTAAACTCCAATTCCCTTCCTCCTGTCTGTCTCGCGCATACTGCGTATCTTAACTATACCTTATTTGACCCGGACTTTTCCAGCGCCCATTCTTAAGATTCTGGGTTATGGTCTATGCAAGCCCGGCGATCCGTCCATATATTAGGAACGTAACCATTACAATCACCTTAATTCAAAGGAGGTTTTACCTATGTCCTCACCAGTTGGCTGCAACGTCTGGACTTCCACAGGCACTATCCTCGTTCTGTTCATCCTGCTCGTTATTATCACTCGTACTTTTGTTATCTAAGGCATGAAACACAAAGCCTAAATATGTTCAATTGTACAAAAAGAAGACGAGAACCGTTAACCGGTACTCGTCTTCTTCATTATTGCCGGTGCTGCTTAAATGTCGTAATCTTCGCGTTTAGCCGGACGGGTACTTGTGCTGCTTGGACGCGCCGATGGTTTGCGGTCGGCACTGCTGTCGCGGTTGCCTTTGTAACCGCCGCTGCTGCTGTTGCTGCCGTAGCCGCTGCTGTAACCACCACGGGTTGTGCTACCGCTGCTGCTGTCGCGGTTGCCTTTATAGCCGCCGCCATAGCTGCTGCCGCTATCACGGTTGCCTTTATAGCCACCGCCTGTGCCGGAACCAGTGCGGTTGCCGCCGTAGCCGCCATTAGGCTTGCGGCCGCTGCGGATGTCATTCTTGCCTCCGCGGCGTTTTGCACGGATCGGATCTTCCGGTGTCAATTCAACCTGTGTATCCTTGTTGTCGCCGGTAAGCAATTTCATTGCTGCGGAGAGCAGTTGTACAGAATCATATTGCTCCAGCAATTGAATCGCGATGCCTTTGTATTCGTTCAGCTCGCTGCCTTCTTCAACCATTGCCAGCAGACGTTCTGCAGTGATGCGTTGCTTGCCTTCAATTGCCTCAGCCATTGTTGGCAGCGGTTTGCGGGTAATCCGGTGACGGGTTACACGCTCGATCAGATGCAGGTGGTCCATTTCACGCGGAGTCACGAATGACCACGCTGTTCCTTCTTTACCTGCACGGCCTGTACGGCCGATACGGTGTACATAACTTTCCGGATCTTGCGGAAGGTCGAAGTTGATAACATGTGTTACACCGGAAACGTCGAGTCCGCGCGCCGCTACGTCAGTAGCTACCAGTACGTCAATGCTGCCGTCACGGAATTTACGCATAACCGCATCGCGTTGGTTCTGGGACAAGTCGCCATGCAATCCGTCAGCGGAATATCCGCGTTTCTGGAGGCCTTCGGCAAGCTCGTCAACCCGGCGTTTGGTACGTCCGAAGACGATTGCCAAATCTGGGGACTCCATATCAATCAGACGGCTCAGTGCTTCAAACTTCTGGCGCTCAGGAACTTCGATATAGGCTTGGTCAATCAATGGAGCGCTGATTTGTTTTGGAATTACGGAAACATGTTGCGGGTTCTTCAGAAACTGTTGGGCGAGACGTTGAATGTTAGGAGGCATTGTTGCTGAGAACAACATGGTTTGACGTTCTTCAGGCACAAGCTTGAGGATCGTCTGGATGTCTTCCATGAAGCCCATATCCAGCATTTCATCAGCTTCATCCAACACGATGGTCTGCACGTCATCAAGACGGATCGTCTTGCGGTTGATGTGATCCAGAAGGCGTCCAGGTGTTCCGATAATGATCTGTGGTTTCTTCTTCAATCCGCGGATTTGACGGCCGATATCCTGTCCGCCGTAAATAGCCAGTGAACGCAGACCCTTGAAGCGGGTCAGTTTGCCGATTTCTTCAGCAACCTGAATCGCAAGCTCACGGGTTGGCGTCATAATTAGCGCCAGGATTTTTTCTTCTTCCCGGGCAATTTTGGAGATGAGGGGAATACCGAAAGCGGCTGTTTTGCCTGTACCGGTCTGTGCCTGGCCAATCAAGTCTGCTCCAGTCAGCGCGAGCGGGATTGCCTGCTCCTGAATGGGTGTTGCTTCCTCAAATCCTAGCTCTGTGATTGCTTGAAGTACTTTTGGCTCCAAGCCGAATTCTGCGAATGTTTTCAAATTATTCATGCTCCTTCTATACAGTGGACATTCCACATGCTTGTCTGTATTCTTAAGTAGCGGTAAACACATTTATAGGCTGTCCAAACATGCCGTAATCTCTGCATGGTTTACGCGTATTGGGACGAAAAAATGTCCTATGATCAAGCTTGGTTATCTAGCCTGAACAATTGTAGCTTCACATCCGAAGCAATGCAAAAGTACCATTGTAACGTTCTACTCAAGAATATCCTATACATTATATCACAAACCCGATCAGGAATACCAGTGTATTCCTTTCTTTCATTACTTACATTACACTCTAGAGGTGAATTTGCTTGTTACGACTAAGACAACTAGGAAATTACCTTGCCATCATCTTGGGTTCGGCGATGATAGCAAGCGGCTTCAATCTGTTCTTAATCCCCCATCGGCTGCTAAGCGGAGGGGTATCCGGTGTGGCAATGTTAGTGGGTTATTTCACTCCCCTTAACATCAGTCTGCTATATCTGCTCTTCAATGTGCCGCTGCTTGTGGCAGGATGGTTTCAGCTCGGGCGCAGATTTATTATTCTCAGCATTTTATCCGTAGGAGCCACAACTTGGCTAATGACACTGGTACCGCAGACAGCTGTAGCGTCGGATATGCTACTTGCCTCCGTTTTTGGCGGAGTGCTGGTAGGTGTCGGCAGCGGCATTTCCTTTCGGGTTGGAGGCTCTACGGGCGGCTTTGACATTATCGGCTCCATTATTACGCGCTACCGCGACTTCCCGATCGGGAATGTGCTTGTAGGGCTGAATGGTATTGTCATTCTGGCCGCTGCCTATTTTGACGACAATTGGAATCTAGCCCTTGCTTCGATGGTCTCCATTTATGTGACCGGAAAGGTCGTCGACCTGATTCACATCAGTCATGTTAAAGTGACTGTCTACATCGTAACCACAAGAACAGACGAACTGCTTCAGCAGCTTCTGGGCCTGCAACGCGGGGTCACAAAGATCAAAACAGAGGGCGCTTATTCTCATGTGGAACGGGACATGCTAATGACAGTGACCACCCGCTATGAGCTCGCAGAGCTTAAAAGAATCATTAAAACCAGCGACCCTCAGGCTTTTGTGAACATTGTGGAAACCGTTGGAGTCATGGGTTCCTTCCGTAAAAGATCACATTGAAAGAAATGCGCATAAATTAAAATTGTGATATATTATACTCACGCAGGACCCTTACAATTTCATGAAGATTGGGATTTACCCCTCTTTTTTCAAGCACTTCGTTTTACGGGTGTACCCTGAATTCAATTCAGTACCATTCGAAAAAGGAAAGGGTGATTTTTATGGAAATGGAAACGGTAAAACTGTCAGCAATCGTCATGAGGTGGTATCCTGATATGATGCCGTTTCTCAAGCAGAATGAATTGAATTCCGTAATCGTTCTGCGTGACGGTCTGAGTATTCTGGAACCGGCAGATGCCATGGATATCATCCATTACAGCATTTGCGAGCATCAGAATTCTGCGTATCTTCAGTGAGCAAGACGTTTCGAAGCAAGTCTTCATAGTTGCCGCTTGGGGTTCGGCTATGTGCCGGGTCCGGGCGGCATTTACTTTTTAACAGGACCGTTTAAAATCTGTACATCCCGTTTATAAACAACAAGAGCGGTTATTTTTAACAGCCAAAAATTACAGGGATTGTTACAAGTCTGTTCTTTTTGGCAGCTGCCGTTCCTTTATACTTTAAGGGAATGTACATAAAGGGAGAGAATAGCAAATGAACATCACCTGGGCATTACTGATGATGGCCCTGGGAGGCGTTGGCGTGCCGCATGGCGGACACGACTCCGACGTGACGGCTGCATTGCAGTCCGCCACAAATCCCCCCATCGTCGCAGAGCACAGCAGCAATCCAAACGGAGCATCACCAAACGCCACAGGCGGCACCACATCCCCTACTCCGGTTACAAGCGCTTCACCCGGAACTGAAGCAGGAGGTACTGACGGCACGATTCTTGCCGATCCGCAGCCGGATGCCCCCAAGGTTAAAGGTATTTATGTGACAGCCTACAGTGCAGGCGGAGCACGGATGGAAACGCTGCTTAACCTGCTTGATAAAACGGAATTAAATTCCATGGTCATCGATATTAAGGATGATGCAGGATATATTACCTATAAGACAGACAATGCTGAACTTCAGAAGCTGGGTCATCCCCAGCCGTTCATCGGTGACATCAACAAGCTGATGACCCGCCTAAAGGAGCATGACGTATATCCGATTGCCCGGATCGTAGTCTTTAAGGACTCTGTTCTCGCCAAGAAGAAGCCGGAAATGTCATTCGTAAATACAAATGGCACAGTCTGGAGCAATAAAGGTGGAGACAGCTTCGTCAATCCCTATAATGAAGATGTATGGAAATACAATGTAGACATCGCCAAGGAAGCCGCCAAATTGGGCTTCAAGGAAATCCAGTTCGATTATGTCCGTTTCCCGGAAGGCTTCGAGAAACGTGCTGATACTCTTAAATACACCAAGAACGACAGACCACGTGTAGAAATCATTGGCGACTTCGTTAAATACGCCAAAGCAGAACTAAACCCGCTGGGCGTACGGGTATCAGTTGATATTTTCGGATACGCCGCTTCTGTTCCCGCTGCGGAAGGCATAGGCCAGGATTTCGTGAAAATATCGAAGAATGTTGACGTCATCAGCCCGATGGTATACCCAAGCCATTATTCAACAGGATGGTTCGATGTGAAAGACCCTGACAAAGACCCTTACGCGACCATTAAGGGTTCTATGGTCGATACACATAAGAAGCTCGACCCTCTGGGAAGCTACAAACCGATTATCCGCCCCTGGATTCAGGACTTCACCGCAAGCTGGCTTGGAAGCGGCCATTATGTGAAATACGGCAAGACGCAGGTAGAAGACCAGATCCGGGCTTTGAAAGATGAGAAGGTGGATGAATTCCTCCTCTGGAATGCTAACAACCGTTACACTTCGGGTGTAGATTACGAGAAATAATGACTACAGCAATTATCCTTGATGAAATCAATCAGCAAATATAAGCCAAGGCCCGGCGCCCTGCCGGGTCTTTTACTGATAATATAAGATTATATATTACCCACTTTTATAAAATTCAGATGACGAGGCACAAACCGATGATACATACTACTTCTCTTAAACAAAAGGCAAGCCAATTCCTGCATATTTTATTTCCTATTCTTGTTACGCAGATTGCGTTGTCAGCTATTACTTTCTTTGATACCAATATGTCCGGCAAATTCGGCACGAATGATCTGGCCGGCGTAGCCATCGGCACCAGCTTATGGATCCCGATTCAAACCGGTCTTAGCGGTATACTCATGGGTATAACACCGATTGTGTCCAATTTAATAGGCAACCGCCGGGATAAAGATGTCGCTTATCAGGTGACCCAGGGCATCTGGCTCTCACTGATTGTTTCTCTGCTCGTCCTCATGATCGGCGGTTTCGCACTGTCGCCTGTTCTTGATTTTATGAATCTGGAGCCGTCGGTAAGGAATATTGCTTTCCGCTTCCTGTGCGCCATTTCCTTCGGCATCATCCCTCTGTTCGGCTATACGGTAGTCCGCAGCTGTATCGATGCTTTAGGGCAGACAAGAGTTTCGATGTTCATCACGCTAATTGCTTTACCTGTCAATGTTGGGCTGAACTATCTGCTTATCTTCGGGAATTTCGGTTTCCCGCGCCTTGGGGGAGTCGGAGCCGGGGTCGCATCAGCTATCACCTACTGGGTGATCTTCGGAATTGCCCTGACCTTCATTTACCGATCTGATCCCTTCAAAAGCCTGCAGCTGTTCCGCAAGTTCTACGCCATATCGCTGGGCAGCTTCAAAGAGCTGCTTAAGATTGGCGTGCCTATCGGATTTTCCATCTTTTTTGAAACGGCGGTTTTCTCGGCAGTAACACTGCTCATGAGCCGGTTCGACACAGTAACCATTGCAGCTCATCAGGCGGCGATCAACTTCGCCTCCACCCTATACATGATTCCGCTCAGCATCTGCATGAGCCTGACGATTCTCGTCGGCTTTGAGAACGGGTCCGGCAGGCAGAAGGATGCCCGCCAATACGGCATTATGGGCATCGCCATGGCCGCCGTGCTGTCGCTGCTGACTGCTCTCGTCCTCTTGTTCGCCGGTGATTCGGTTGCCGGACTTTATTCTGACGAACCCGAGGTCATCTCCCTGATTCAGCACTTTTTAATCTATGCGATCTTCTTCCAGATCTCCGATGCCATTGCCACGCCGACGCAAGGGGTACTGCGGGGCTATAAGGATGTAAACCCGGCATTCATCATTTGCTTCGCCGCCTATTGGGTAATCGGCCTGCCTACAGGCTATGTCCTGGCGACTTATACCGATATGGGTGCCTACGGCTACTGGGTTGGACTGATTATCGGTCTGGCGATTGGAGCCATTCTGCTGCTGACACGGCTAGTTAAAGTCCAGCGGCGGTTTGCCTTGGCCACCGGTGCCGGAGAACAATAATGCCTTGAAGTGCAGCACATCTTGTTACGGCATCAGGCCGAAGAAATGTGATGTTCTCGCAGTTAATTAAAAAGGAACAGCGCGTTCATCCGCGACTGTTCCTTTTTTGAGTTACCGGCTTTTCACAAGCAGTTCTACCGCTTCCTTAATCACTTGATCCGGTGAATTGCCCTGCTCCAGCTCCTCCTGAATGCATTGCTCCAGATTAGAGCCGATAACAGCACCCACCGTGCGGTCTACAGCTGTTCTTATTGCCGTCAGCTGCGTCACAATCTCCCGGCAATCCTGCCCTTCCTCCAGCATGCCCAGCACACCACGCACCTGGCCCTCAATACGCTTCAATCTGTTTTTGATCCCTTTATCATATTCCATACATCCCACATCCTTTAGATAAACAAATTCACACCTGAATCCTCTGCAGCTCCCAGATAACTGGCTACCCCGCCAAAATCGACGCCAGCCATTAATTCTTCCTGTTTGATACCCATAATGTCCATGCTCATCGTGCAGGCAATGATCTTTACGCCGGCATTCAGCGCACCCTGCATCAGCTGTTCCAGAGAGTCCACATTTTTCCGTTTCATTGCATGCCGTATCAGCCTTGCACCCAGCCCGCCCATGTTCATTCTGGACAACGGTAGCTTTGTGGTACCTTGAGGCATCATCATTCCGAACATTTTGTCCAACCCTTTTTTCTTAACCGGAGAAGCATTTCTCTGACGCAGAACATTCAATCCCCAGAAGGTAAAGAACATGGTCACCTGCTTACCCATCGCTGCCGCACCGGAGGCAATAATGAAGGAAGCAATCGTCTTGTCCAGATCACCGCTGAATACGATCATCGTCGTACCCTCCTTGACTTCAGAAGGCACTGCTGGCAAGGCTTCTCCCGTCACCCTGTTTAACCCTTTACGTACAAGAGCCTTCACTTTCCCTCCCGACACATCCACCGATTCCAGCGTATTCTGCGTCTTGAGGCACCACTGCTTAATATCTGCGGCAAACCCGAAATCCGTAGCAGCAATCTCCAGCTGCTGTCCTTCCTGCATGGACTTTACAGTCTCATATACTTTGAGTATAGGGCCCGGACACTGCAGTCCGCAAGCATCCAGCAACAGCAGCTGCTCCCCGCTGCCGCTTTGTGCCCTGTCATCTAAAGAATCCGGAGAAGTTGGTAAATGGGCTGCTGTATCTGCGCTGCTCTCCTCTGGCGGCAGGATGTCCTTCATTGCCATTACAGCATACGTTTTGTATCCACCATCAACATTCTTCACTCTGTACCCATGCTGACTCAGCATTCTTGCAGCAATATAGCCTCTAAGCCCTACCTGGCAGGATACCGCGATCTCCTGATCCGCTGGAATCTCGGCAAGCCTGTTTCTCAGTTCGGACAGTGGAATGTTCACTGAGCCGGGAATGGAACCTGCCAGCCGCTCCACCTCGTCTCTGACGTCGATGATCAGTCCGCCCTTGGCGGAGAAAGCATTCACCTCATGCCACTGCAGATTGCTGACTAATCCATCCATAATATTGGAAGCGGCATACCCGGCCATATTGACGGGGTCCTTAGCCGAAGAATACGGCGGTGCATAGGCCAGCTCTATATCTGCGAGCTCGTTCACTTTCAGCTTGCCGCGAATAGCAGTGGCAATAACATCAATCCGCTTGTCGGCACCGTCTGCTCCCACGGCCTGTGCTCCGTATATATCACCATTAACGGGGTTGAACAGCAGCTTCATGGCAATTGGAGATGCCCCGGGATAATAACCCGCATGTGAATTGGGATGGATATGAATGACCTCATAAGGGACACTGAGAGCAGCGAGTGTCTTCTCATTGTTCCCTGTAACCGCTGAGGTCAGATTAAAGGTCTTAATGATTGCCGTTCCCAAAGCTCCATCATAGGAGATGGCGTGACCGTTGATATGATCTGCCGCTAGACGGCCTTGCCGGTTCGCTCCCCATGCCAGAGAAACCATGGTGGGGAATCCATGATTGCGGTCCTTGACCTCGATGGCATCGCCGATGGCATAAATATCGGGATCGCTGGTCTGCAGGGTTGAACTGACCTTAACCGTGCCGCGGATTCCCAGCTCTAGACCGCTGTGGCGGGCAAGCTCATTCTCTGGAGTGACTCCAATTGCCATAATGATCATCTCGGTCCTGATCACGTCTCCAGAAGAAAGGCGCAGCATTCCGCCCTGTTGCTCAAAAGCCTCCACCCCCTCATTCAGCCTTACTTCCACGCCGTGCATCCGGAGATGCTCTTCCACAGGTTTGGCCATTTCCGGGTCCAGCGGATTGAGGAGCTGTGCACCGCGGTCAATAATCGTCACCTCAAGTCCACGTTCACGGAGGTTCTCCGCCATTTCCAGCCCGATAAAACCTCCGCCGATAACCGTGGCATGCTTAGGACGCATAATGTCTACAAAAGATTTAATCCGGTCCGTATCCGGGATATTTCTTAAGGTGAACACATTCTTGGCCTCTAAGAGACCGGGAATATCAGGCACAATCGGTCTGGCTCCCGGGGACAGAATCAGGATGTCATATGGAATCTCCCCTGTCTCACCCGTGCGGACATCACGGTAATGAACAAGTTTATGCTGGCGTACAATTTCCGTTACTTCAGTAAGCACACGCACATCTATGTTAAATCGTTCCTTGATGCCCTTGGGCGTCTGAAGAAACAGCTTATCACGGGAATCAATAGCTTCACCAATATAATAAGGCAGTCCGCAGTTAGCAAACGATACATGCTCCCCGCGTTCGAACAGGATGATCTCATCCTGTTCATTCAGTCTCCGCAGCCTCGCGGCAGCTGTCGCTCCACCGGCAACGCCACCAATAATAATGATTGTTTTACCCATATTCTTTTCCTCCTTTTAATTATACCCCATGGGGTATATAATATACGGGTGGGGGTATATTGTCAAACACAAAAAACCGCCTATCTCTAGGCGGCTTGTGAAGCAGCATTTCCTGCTCTCTTGTATTCTATTGGGAAAGACGGGAAGCCAGCTCGTACAATTCCGTATCGAAATCTTTCTTCGTATTCACCACAATATCGATATCGGTAAGGGTCAGCTCGCCTTTAATAATGCCGCAGCCTTTATCCGATTCGCCTTCAAGCAGTTTGCGAACAGCAAAGTCACCCAAACGGCTTGCCAGGTTGCGGTCTCCTGGAGTCGGAGTACCTCCGCGCTGAATATGACCCAGAACCGTTACGCGGGCATCCAGTGAAGCATGGCGGTCTTTCAACGCTTGTGCAACGTCTTCGCCCTTGCCTACGCCTTCAGCGACAATAACGATACTGTGGCGTTTGCCTCTGGCAAAGTTGTCACGCATCCGGTCAGCCACCTCGTTGAGGTCATAAGGCATTTCCGGTACGAGAATGGTTTCCGCTCCGGAAGCCAGGCCTGCATGAAGAGCAATATCTCCGCAGTGGCGTCCCATAACTTCTACAATGGAGGAACGTTCATGCGAGGACATGGTGTCACGAAGCTTGTTAATGGCATCTACAACTACCCCTACTGCTGTATCGAAGCCAATCGTGTAGTCCGTGAAAGAAATGTCATTATCAATCGTACCCGGCAAAGCCATTGTCTTAATTCCCAGCTTGCTGAGCTTGTTAGCTCCTTTGTAAGAGCCGTCACCACCGATAACCACAAGGCCGTCGATGCCCATTTCATTCAGGATGTCCGCACCTTTCTGCTGACCTTCAGGCTTCACGAATTCAAGACATCGCGCAGACTGCAGAATGGTACCTCCACGTTGAATAATATCGCCTACACTGCGCAGATCCATCGGGAAAATGTCCCGGTTCAGCAGACCCTGATAGCCGCGCTGGATACCATACACTTCAACCCCGTAAAAAATTGCGCTGCGCACTACCGCACGCACAGCGGCGTTCATGCCCTGTGAGTCTCCTCCACTGGTCAATACTGCGATTTTTTTAACATTAGTCATCCTGTTTGTTCCTCCTTAAAATTGTGCGGTGCCCATCCCTTGCTCAGGAAATGCGCTCCACGACATCTAATACATGTGTTTGCGGATCCAGCGGCTGTTCACAAAAAAGAACAGTCTGGTCAGCGGGCTCTTTCTCATCAGACGCTTCGATACCGTGCGAACCTCCCGCTGTTCGCTGACTTTCGGATCGGATAAATAAAGTGCCAGAAGCCCCTCGATCACCATGCGGTGCATGGAGGTCTCGGGAAGATTACGGACATCCTTACGGGCCCACTCCACGATGGAAGCAATCCGGTTCAGCATAGTATCTGAATTGTCATAATAATTACAGAAATTAAGATCACCGCCGGCCCGGTCTTCATCCTGATCGATCAGGTAATCCAACATAATGTGCAATCCGCAAAGATGCGGAAAATACGCAGCACGAATCGAAACCGATGCCGATTTAGTCAGCTTGGGGTCGCAAGAGGCCAGAAAAAGCATGAATACCCCCAGTGTGGAACCTGTTGCTGCTGCAAACTCGTTCCATTGAAGATGCGGAGCACGCTTTCCCTCTTGCGCCCACCACTCCTTCAGGGCATCTTCCCTGAGTTCGGGGCTTATGTGCTTATAAACCTGCAAATCCGTATACAGTACAGCCAGATCATGAATCTCCGCGACCGCCGAAGCATACCCGGGCAAAAGCGCGGTCATCTCCTGACACTTGCGGACCAGCCTGTACAAATATCCGCCGTCATTCTGCTCGCTGCGCAGCGCATAATAATTAACAGGCTCTGCACCGGGGGTAATTGCGTCCAGCATGGATTGATGCAGCAGCCTGAAATCGGCAGGATCCAGCGAAGTACTGCGATCACATAAGTTGTCCAGATAATCACTGATCGTTTGATATGCGACAATTAACGGAATCAATATATGTCTCATTGACAAATTACCGGCGGCATAAATTCCGCCGCCTTCACAATGAAACTGCTTCGTCTCAATGCTGGCAAGCGCTTGCTTGCGGAGCTCGGGATCGGGAATCCCTTCCGCATCCTGGCGCCAGAAGGCCAGACTTTCCCGCACTTCCGGCAGCACGTACTTGTAGACCCTGTTCATAAGCCCAATAGGACCCCGCGGGCTAAGGTAACGGCCTTGCTCAAATTCACTCAATGACAGTGCCTCCACATTGTTGTCTCCTTATCCAAATCATCATTATTATAATATCATCAACGTATTTGTACAAACAACAAAATCACTTTCGCAAAAGGCTGAAAGATTCAGAAATACCTCAATTTTAACAAACATGCCGACTTTTCTTTATGCTATACTATCCGTATTTGATATCCGGAGGAGTGCAACTTCATGTATTCAGGACGGACCGGCGGCCGGTACAGCGATCAGAACTGGCTGCGATCCTTTATGTTCACACTCTACGGCACAAGCGTGCTGGTAGTTTCCTATTTCCCGCTATTCTATACCCATCTGGGCTTCAGCAGCCCTCAGGTCGGACTGATATATTCTGTCGGACCGCTGATCTCCATTCTTTCCAATCTGTTCTGGAGCATGGTCAGCGACCGGCTGGGCACGATCAAAAAGATCATGGCTATCCTTCTTGCAGGTCAATTGGTAACTGCACTAATGCTGGCTAGAGCCACCGGCTTTACAAGTGTTATGCTTATTATTTCCCTTTTCTATTTCTTCTATTACCCGGTTTTTCCGCTTGCAGACACTATGGCCATTAAAATAGCGCAGCGCCACGGACGCAACTTCATCGCCATACGCGTGTTTGGCTCTCTCGGGTATTCCTTCTTCGCGCTCACCATCGGCTACGTTCTGCGGGCCTTAGGTCCTTCCTACAGCATTACCGTCTGTCTTGTTATCATTGCTGCCGCACTCCTTATCACCTTCGGGCTGAAGGATGCCAAGCGGAATGATGAAGCAACCGGGAGCAGTGTCAGCTCTGGAGAGCCCCCTGTCAAGAGCGGCGGACTTAAAGAAATTTTACTGCAAAAGGAAGTGCTGTGGTTCTTCGGCTGTGTATTCGTACTCGCCCTCGGCCACAGAATGAATGAAGCTTTTCTAACCCTCAGCCTGAAAGGAATGAATGCCGGTGATGAAGTCATCGGCTGGGCACTGCTCGCTTCGGCACTAAGCGAAATCCCTGTGTTCTTTTTGCTCAGCAAATATGGAGAAAGATTCAAAGAGCTGCCGCTGCTCGCGATTGGCAGCCTTATGTATGCCTTGCGCTTTCTGCTTATGTCGCTGGCCGATGTTCCCGGGGCCGTTATCGCTATTCAGGCGATGCACAGCATTTCGTTCGGAATTTTTTATGTGACGGCCGTCCGGTACATTACACGGATTATTCCCGACCATCTGCGTGCAACAGGACTCGCTCTCTTCACAGTGGTGTGGTCCAGTGCCTCCGGCCTGCTAAGCGGCACATTCGGAGGCCTGATTTATCAGGACGCCGGACGCGAAGTTTTTTACCTGGTGGCCACGGGCTTTTCGCTGCTCGCCTTCCTTGGGTTTCTCGGCAAGCATCTCGTTGATGTTGGAGGAGGCCCCGGACGTTATTTTAACCGTAAAATAAAACCTGCCGCCAGCAAGCCGCCGGATTCGCCCTTCCCGCCTGCTCAATAAAACAAGAGACCTTACTGCCCAGACTATGGCCGGTAAGGTCTCTTCTCTATAATAAAAAACACAAATAAAAAAACACAGTTCCCGAAAGAACTGTGTGGCTTGTAAGTTGATGGTTACCACTCTTGCAAGTGCTTTGCCATAAATCAAATATATATTGCGGCTGACAGCTAAACTGTCCGGCCGTTTCTTATAATTTAACTACGTTAGCTGCTTGAGGACCACGGTTACCGTCAGTGATATCGAATTCAACTGCTTGACCTTCGTCCAAAGTCTTGAAACCGTCGCCTTGAATTGCTGAGAAGTGAACGAATACATCTTCGCCGCCTTCTACTTGAAGGAAACCATAACCTTTTTCTGCGTTAAACCATTTTACTGTACCTTTCAAATGAACAACCTCCTAAAAATACCGCCATATATGGCGTATGCTTACATTATAACCCAACTATTTCTGCAACGCAATCCATGAATTTCCTATATTAGTGATTTCATTTGCTTTTCCCTTCCCCGGTGCGTTATCATTGAGCCAAAAGCCAAAAATCGCCAGGGTGGTAATGATAATGATCAAAAAACATGAAATATACAAAACAGACAAGTGGAACATGATGACTGTCGAGGTTCAGGGACGCTATATTATTCTCCGTGAAATTTCTGATCAATGGGGAGAAGAAACGCATACCTTTATGAGCCGTCCGGCCATGATGCAATGGGTTAACAACCGGTTCAACAAAGAATCCTATAAAGATAATGAAGAAGAATACAAGAATATCATCGCTGCCTTCAAGCAGGTATAACCGGACATGGATAACGAGAATCTCGTAATATATGTAGTCGTTGTTCTATGCCTGGGAGCTGTGCTGATTATGGGCAAAGACAAGATGCCGCCGCGCATGAAGCGCGGCATGGCCCTGACTGCCGTAATCCTGATTGCCTTGGCTTTTGTCTTCATTATTTATAGCTTTCTCGCATAACTTCTGTAAAATGTGCTTAAGCGTTAATAATCAGAATTTGGCAAGGGCATACTAAGCTGACTTTAAGATCTAGGAGGCTGCAGTATGTCCTTTCGCGCCAAATCCCTGCCGCTTCTGCTTGCGCTCAGCCTGCTGCCGGGCAACTATTCCGCTTCAGCTGCGCCGCAGAAGATTATGCCTACTACATCCCATCATTCAAGGAGGATTTCTATGGAACAATTATTAAAGAGAAGTGAAGTGCCCGCCGAGAACCGCTGGAAGCTTGAAGATATGTTTGCTTCACAGAAGGAATGGGATGCAGAATACGCTGAAGTTAAAGAGCTGATCAAGAAAACAGCTGGCTTTCAGGGAAAGCTTGATTCTTCCGACAAGCTGAAGGCCTGCTTCGAGCTCGATGACCAGCTGTCGCTGCTGACTGAACGCCTCTATGTATATGCACATATGCGTCAGGATGAAGATACGGCTGCCCCAACCTATCAGGCACTTACCCAAAAAGCGAAAAAGCTTAGTGTCGAAGCCGGAGAAGCTCTCTCTTTTGTAACACCAGAGATTCTGTCCCTGCCGGATGAGACTTTGGACCGGTTCATTGCTGATCCTTCCTTATCGGCTTACACGTTCACCTTGACGGAAATGAAGCGTGAAAAGGCGCATGTCCTGTCCAAAGCGGAAGAAGCCCTGCTCGCCCAGGTTGGTAATATCTCCCAGGCACCGCAGACGATCTTCAGCATGCTGAACAATGCGGACCTGAAGTTCCCCAAGGTCAAGAATGAAGAAGGCAAGGAAGTAGAGCTGACACACGGCAGCTATATCCAGTTCCTGGAGAGCCCTGACCGCGAAGTGCGGCGGAATGCTTTTAAGGCAGTCTACGAAACTTACGGCAAGCAAAAAAACACCATTGCCTCGACCCTTAGCGCAAATGTGAATAAGAATGTATTTTACTCACGTGTGCGCAAGTACCCGTCCGTTCTGGAAATGTCGCTGTACGGTGACAACATTCCAAAAGAGGTATATACCAACCTGATCGACACCATTCACGAAAGCCTGCCGCTGATGCACCGTTACATGAAGCTGCGCCAGAAGCTGCTCGGGGTTGACGAGTTACATATGTATGACCTGTTCGCTCCGCTTGTGGACGAATATAAGCTGGATATAACCTTTGAAGAAGCCAAGAAAATCACCAAAGAAGGCCTGAAGCCTCTCGGCGAAGATTACCTGAGTGTGCTGCAGGAAGGTTATGACAATGGCTGGATCGATGTTTACGAGAATGAGAACAAACGCACCGGCGCCTACAGCTGGGGTTCCTATGGCACCCATCCTTATGTGCTGCTGAACCATAACGACAACCTGAACAGCATGTTCACGCTGGCGCATGAAATGGGCCACGCCCTTCACTCCTACTATTCGGACAATGCGCTGAAATACCGGGATGCACAGTACACCATTTTCCTTGCGGAAGTGGCTTCCACAACTAACGAAGCACTGCTGATGGATTATCTGCTGAACAAGTCGACCGATCCGAAGGAAAAAATGTACCTGCTTACCTATTACGCCGACCAGTTCCGGACTACAGTATTCCGGCAAACAATGTTCGCCGAGTTCGAGAAAATCATTCACCAGCGCGCGGAAGACGGCGAATCGCTTACTCCGCAGGATCTTTCGGCTGTGTACTATGACCTTAACGTCAAATACTATGGCAAAGACATGGTTGTGGACAAAGATATCGAAATGGAATGGGCACGGATTCCGCATTTCTACAACAGCTTCTACGTCTACAAATATGCTACCGGCTTCTCGGCTGCAACCAGCTTTGCGAAGCAGATTCTTGAAGAAGGCCAACCGGCGGTGGACCGCTACCTTGGCTTCCTGAAGAGCGGCGGCAGTGACTATTCGATCAACATTCTGTCCAAAGCCGGAGTAGATATGTCTTCTCCTGAACCGATCCGCGAAGCTATGAGCGTATTCGAAAGCGTGATTGAGCAAATGGAACAGTTGACCAAATAAGGCAGAAAGCTTAGTATTACATTAATCCCTTGCCCTTTGCGGGCGAGGGATTTATATTGTCATACCGTCTAGGAGGAAATCATATGAAATTGCAATGGTCGCTTATTCTCGGTCTTTTCTTCGCTCTGCTTACTGCTGTGTTCGCAGTTATGAACGTCGATACGGTTCCGGTTAATTTCGGTTTTGATGTTGTCAGCATCCCGCTCATTCTCGTCATTCTGGGCTGTGCGCTGATCGGTGGAGTCGTCGTCGGTTCTTACGGCATTTTCCGCCAGTATAAGCTGCAGAAGCAGATTAAAGGACTGACAGCAGAGCTGAACAAACTGCGTGATGCAGGCAGTTCACTGGACGATCTGGGTACACAGTATGACAGCCTTTCCACAGAACACACTACTCAACACTAGGTCTCTGGGTCTCTATTTCTTAATCATGAACAGGAGGGCTTAACCTTGCTTACCATTCAGCCTAATGAAGACTATATTCTCTCTATTCTCAAAAAACTGCTGGATACTCCAAGCCCCAGCGGATTCACGGCCCAGGTCATGAATCTTGTGGCTGAAGAAGCAGCAGCCTTGAACGTGCCTTTAAGCTGGAACGAAAAGGGCGGCGTTATTCTGACCGTCCCCGGCCTTGATCCTTCGCGCACCATCGGTATCAGCGCCCATGTGGACACCTTAGGCGCTATGGTACGGTCCATTAAACCGAACGGAACACTTCGTCTCACTTCTGTCGGCGGATTTACCATGAGCAGTATTGAGAATGAATACTGCGTCATACATACCCGTACCGGACTTACCTACACCGGCACCATTCTGACCAGCCATCCTTCGGTCCATGTCTATCCGGATGCGCGCGATTTCAAACGCGTTGAGGAGAATATGGAGATTCGCATCGACGAACTCGTCTCCACCAAGGATGACGTATTGAAGCTCGGCATTGGCGTCGGAGACTTTATCTCCTTTGATGCCCGCGCAGTGATTACGCCAAGCGGTTATATCAAATCCCGTCATCTGGACGACAAAGCTAGTGTGGCTGCTCTGCTAGGCCTGCTGGAAAGCATGAAACGCGAAGGCTGGAAGCCGCTGCACAACCTCTCTCTGCTGATCTCTAATTATGAAGAGGTTGGACACGGAACTGCCTGGATCCCCGGAGAGATCAACGAGTTCATCGCTGTCGATATGGGCGCGATGGGTGATGACCTGAGTTGCAAGGAGACCGATGTGTCCATCTGTGCAAAGGACTCCTCCGGCCCTTACGACTATGCTATGACCGGCCGCCTGATCGATCTGGCGAACAGTCTGGCCATTCCGTTCGCGGTAGATATCTATCCGCAGTACGGTTCCGATGCCTCCGCTGCATTAAGAGGCGGCAACAATATCCGCGCCGCGCTGATCGGCCCGGGCGTGCATGCGTCACACTCCATGGAGCGCACGCACAAGCAGGCCGTGCTCAATACCGCTAAGCTGCTTGCCGCTTATGTCGGTACAAACTGAAACCGGCAGCAAGCTGCAGCGGATTTTACGGCGAAAACACTGGCTGATTGCCGTTGCGGTGCTGCTCATGTTTATCTTGATTACGGTGATAGCCATTATAATGGCTAAACCGGATACACAGCCTGCGGAGGTCTTTGACGGCCTCCCTCATGCCTACTCCTATCTGGAGGCGGAAACTTCGGGCAAGGTTCAGCTGCACATGATGTCGCTGGAACCGGAAGATATCGTCCTGCGTCCTGCCGGTGCCCCCTTGCGGCAAATCGCCGCATATGGCATTAACGGCGGCTTCTTTTATGGGACCGATCTCCTGTCGATAGCCATCATGAATGATAATCCGTCGAGCGGAGCCCGGGGAGCCTACGGCTCCGGCTGGTTCAATGCCAAATACGCCCGAGGAACGATGGTTTGGGATGGCGCAAGCAGCAAGCTGTCAGTGCAGGTCGTTTCCTCCGGCGGGGAACTGGAGGTCAGTGACCGCTCCAACTATTGGGCTCAGGGTGGAATCAGCATGAATCTGCAGCATGAAGAGCTGTGGGCGTTGTCTGCTGCCGCAGAACATCTTCCTAATGCTGATGAGCAGCGGATGCGCTCCGGCCTGGTCTACGATAGCGCGGGCAAGCTGTGGCTGATCGTCACTCCAACGCTCAGTACAGCGGAAGAGTTGCGCACAGCCGTTCTGCAGCATGTCCCCGGAGAAGGCAGAGAAGGCATCTTCCTGGACGGTGACGGCTCCTCGCAGATGAACGCCGATGAGGCTGTATTAACCGGCGATTCGCGTCCGGTGGTGCAGATGATTGCCGTGGCCGGGGGCAAATAGACCGTTTAGCGGGTTAAACATGAAGGCAGGCTCAGTCAGCGGAATCGGACTGAGCCTGCTTTTTTTAAAAGATAAGAATTTATATGTTTCACGCTATAAATTATCCTTCTATTTCTCGCTGAAACGGATACCGTCCTTTTGAGGACGGAGAAGCCGTCTCCACTTGTTGTGCAAATAATCTTAATCCAGTTTACCGGCAGGGCTGATACCTTGGATCACCGGCCTTATTACTCCGGTCCAGAATCGTAAGCCGCTCCCCGGATCTGGCGATCAGGTAACGGATGATTTCAGTTCCTTCATCTGTATCTACGTCAAAGGACAGGCTGGCCGTAACCCTAAGTCTAGTTGATGTACGACTCGTAACCCGAAGTCTCCGGGGATAGTATGGCAGGGGGCCTGTATCTCCTGCAATCACGTACAATCTTCCATTTCTTGTCACAGTAAGCAGATTACAGAACATTCTATTGCTCAAAACAATACCCCAATATCTTCTGAAATAAGCCAGCACCTTGGCTCTTGTACTGAATCTCAGCGGCAGCCGTAAATATTCCCTTCCGTCCACAATGATTACTCTGTTAGTATCAGCCGAGTAAAACACTTCAACCCAGACCGACTCCGCATTCTCTATAAACCTTTTCAATTCTCCGGCAGACTGAGTTATTCTTGGCATAACATCTCCTCCTCCCTATTACTGTATTACGCTAACAGCAATTGGAGCGGGTGATAGACTACATAGGTTAAGAGAATTTATCCTCTCTAAAATGAAACAACAAACTTTCATAACCGCATATCAAAAAGCAAGCCGACCTCCATTAGCAACGGAAGCCGGCTTGCTGTGCATGTTCATGTTCATCTTATTCTCTTAACTGATCCCTAATCTTAAGCTTTGCCAGCGATTCGCTCTGCCAGCTCATTCAGATACGTCCAGCGCTCCATCAGGCGTTCCAGCTCTGCTTCACCTTGCCGCTGCTGGTCCACAAGCTCCTGCAGCCGGCCAGAGTCGGCAAAAGCGGCCTCCATCTGCGCAGTGATATCTACCAGATGCTGCTCCGCCAGCTCAATTTGCTCGTCGATCCCCTCATATTCGCGCTGTTCCTTGAACGTAAATTTCAGCTTCTCCCGGGCTGGAGGGGAGGTCTGTGCATTCTGGCTCTGGTCCGGGGCAGAGCTGCGTTTGCCTGCACCCGCTGCTTCGTCTTTGGCATTATCACTGCGGGCAGTAACGTTCTTCGCCAGCCACTCCTCATATTCACTGTAGTCACCGACATGCAGCCGGATCTGCCCGTTCTCAAAAGCGATCAGCTTATCCACCGTACGGTCCAGAAAATAACGGTCATGCGATACAGTGAACACTACGCCGGGAAATTCATCCAGATAATCCTCCAGAACGGCGAGCGTCCCGATATCCAGGTCATTGGTCGGCTCATCCAGCAGCAGCACGTTGGGCGCCCCCATCAGTACACGAAGCAGGTAGAGGCGTCTTTTCTCGCCGCCGGACAGCTTGGAGATGGGCGTCCACTGCATCGCCGGAGGGAACAGGAAACGCTCCAGCATCTGTCCGGCCGTTATGACGCTGCCGTCAGCAGTGCGGATGATCTCTGCCTCTTCCTTCACATATTCGATTGCCCGCATGGTGTCATCCATATCTTGATGCTCTTGTGTAAAGTAACCCAGTTTGACCGTTGCACCCAGTTGAACCTCGCCGCTGTCCGGCTGAAGTATGCCGGCAATCAGGTTAAGCAGTGTTGACTTACCACTGCCGTTTGGACCGACAATCCCTACACGGTCCTGTGGTACGGCGATATAGGTCAGATCCTTAATCAGTGTCCGGCCGTCCAGTGCTTTGGTAAGATCTTTCATTTCAATGATTTTGCGGCCCAGCCTGGTCGAAGCCACGGAAATATCCATTGCTCCAGCCGAAGCGCCGCCCTGGCTTTCCTTCAACTTCTCAAAGCGGTCGATTCGCGCTTTCTGCTTCGTGGACCGTGCTTTGGCTCCACGGCGAATCCAGGCCAGCTCTGTTCGCAGCAGATTCTTGCGCTTCTGCTCGGCGGATGCTTCCCGCTCTTCACGGTCCGCTTTCAGCTCCAGGAACCGCGAGTAGTTCGCTTCATAGCGGTACAGACTCCCTCCGTCCAGCTCCAGCATGACACTGGCTACCCGTTCCAGGAAATAACGGTCATGGGTAACCATCAGCAGCGCTCCGCGCCGCTTCTGCAGATACTGCTCCAGCCATGCCACGGAGTCGGTATCAATATGGTTGGTCGGCTCATCCAGAATCAGCAGCTCGGAAGGTGTAATCAGGGCGGCCGCGAGTGCTACACGCTTGCGTTGTCCCCCCGAGAGTGTCTCCATCAAGGCGTCAAAACGGGTGATGCCGAGCTTCGTCAGCACGGTTTTGGCTTCACTCTCCAGATGCCAGGTTCCGGCGGCATCGATAGATTGCCCGATCCGCACCAGTCTGCCCTCCAGTCCGGCGTCGCCAGGATTCTTCTCCAGCAGGGCCATAATCTCCATATATTCACGCATGGTAGCAAGCTCAGGATCATCTCCTGCAAATACCTGCTGCAGCACGGTATTGCCTGGTTCATAGGGCGGATTCTGCGCCAAATACTGCACCCGTACACCGTTGCCGATTGCGATTTGTCCCTCGTCGGCGGTATCCAGCCCGGCGATGATTTTTAAAAAGGTCGATTTGCCTGTTCCGTTCACACCGATGACACCAATCTTATCCCGGTCATCCATACCAAACGATGCATCACGGAACAAAATTTTCTCTCCATAACTTTTGGAAAGATGTTCCACGGTCATAATATTCATACGCTGTCCCCGCTTGCCTTATATTTTCATTACCGATTTATGCTGCGTTTAGTTGACCCTATTGGCCGTTTAATAGCCGTTCTCCGCATTCAGACTGCCGATTGCCCCGTGAATAAACAGCGCCGCAGCAAATTTTGCCCGCTTATACGCGTCCTCTTCCGTAAAGGAGGGTTGAAACAGAATATCCATCTTCAGCCTGTCCAGCATCCCGATATAGGATTGAGCCATCAGCTCCGGTTCGGAGGCCCCGCCTTCCAGGAGCACCTTCACCACGGCCTGCATATATTCCTCCATAAAAAGCGCCATATAGGCCACCAGCTCCGGGTTGTTGTTGGGAGCCCGGAAGAACAGCTTGGTGTGCTGCTTGCGCTCGTAATAATACATCAGATGATGTTCGGCGATCACCGCCAGCTTCTCTGTCGGAGCTGTACAGTCCTCCAGCTTGTGCTCAAGCTGCTGCATGAAGCCCTCGCAGTCGCGGCGGGTGACAGCCATAAACAGCTCTTCCTTGCTTTTAAAATATAAATAGACTGTACCCTTAGCGATTCCCGCATGTTCCGCTACTTCGGACATTTTCGTCTCGTAGAAACCTCCTGAACCGAAAAGCTCATAAGCGGCATCCAGAATGGCAGTATGCTTGTGATTTGCTGCACTGCTCATCCGGTTCACCTCCTGACTATATAGCACATTGCTGTATTGTTGACTTTCTAACTGGCTGTAAAGCCGATCAGCAGCGCGGCAGCGCCGCCGATGACCGAACTCAGCGCATTGACCGCGTCGTTGTCCATCCAGCGCCAGCCCCGGGCATACACCGTGGGCTGACCGCAATGCTGCGAGGCTTCCACCTCGCGGCCGCACTTGGTGCAGCGGTTCATCCGCTGCACCGTAGCGCCCAGGATCGAGTCGGCGAAAGCGCCGGCGAGACCGCCCGCGAGTCCGGCGAGCGCAAGCCGCAGGAAGGAATGGTCCGGCATGCCGGAGACCGCCCGGAGCGCCCAGGAGGCAACTCCAATGAAGGCTCCGCCTGCGGCGGCGGCCAGAGTGCCCGGCAGCGAAACGCCGCCGGAGGTTCCTGCCTGGAGGACTTTGCCCGTGAGGACCGACCGCGGAGATTTCTTGGATAGCGTGCCAATTTCAGTGGCCCATGTATCCGAGGTCACGGTTGCCATTACGCCGATAAAGAGAAATCCCCAAATTTCCAGGGGATAAATGGCATTCAGCAGGACGAGCAGCATGCCCATTCCGCCGTTGGCAAACACTTGCCCGGCATCCCTTCGTCCTGTCTTGTCATACGTCAGCTCCAGTTCGGCCTTATTCTCATGGTGAAGTTTAGATAACATACTGGAAGAGATGAAGAACAGCAGCAGGATACCGAACCAGAAGGCATTTCCGGCACCAAAATAAATGGTCCCCATAACAACCGCCGCCAGCATGCCGGACAAGCTCAGCGACTGTTTGGCATAAGCCGCTCCGGCGACCAGCAAAGCGCCGCAGGCACCGATCACCCATAACATAGATTCAACTCCGCTTCTGCAAGAATAAGCATCTTCCGCAGACGAATCTCCGGAAGACGAAGACTGATTAAGATTAACCGATCAGGCAGGTGCCCATAAGCTTCTCGCCCCAGTACAGCTCAAAGGAATCGCCTGAAACAACCGGACCTACCCCGGCAGGGGTACCCGTGAATATCACATCATCTTTGCCAAGCCCGTAGCGGGCGGCAATGAATTCAACAATCTTTTGCAGCGAGAAAATCATGTTCTGCACATTCCCGCGCTGCACTTCCACCCCATTCTTCAGCACAGTGAAATCTGTTGCTTCCAGCTCCTCCTGCTCTGGAAAAGCAATATAAGGGGTGAGCGGAGCAGCGTTCTTGAAGCCTTTGGCAGCCGTCCATGGCAAGCCTTTCTTCTGCAGATCATTATGCACGTCACGCAGGGTGAAATCCAGGCCAAGCGCCATGACATCCACCAGTTCCTCCACGCTCATGCCCGGTACATAATCACGCGCGATGCGCAGTACCAGTTCACCTTCATAGTGAATAAGTCCGGCATCCTGCGGGAGATGAATAATGGCCTTATCGAGAGATACCGCCGCATGGGAGGGCTTCAGGAAGATCAGCGGCTCTACCGGAACCTGGTTTCCCAGCTCCTCGGCATGTAATTTATAATTGCGTCCAACACAGTATATGTTATTAACATCTGCACACATTATAATCAGCTCCTTTTCCCGTCCATTGGCAATGTCCTTAAGCTTTCAGAAAAGTTTCGCCCCAGATATCCGGACGGTTCGTACAGATCATAATATCGGAATGCATCTCAGCCAGACGGCGCATCTCCTTCGCCTTGTTCACCGTCCAGGCCATCGTTTTGACGCCGCGTTCGGCAAGCAGCTTCGCCAGCCCCGGATTCAGCCTTGCAAAGCTGATGGACAGAAAGGAGCAATCCAGCTCCTTCAGCTTACGGGCCGGATCACCGGTTCTGGAATCATAAATCAGACCGGTGCGAAACCGAGGATCCAGCTCCTTGATCCGCTGCAATGCCCCGGCATCAAATGAGGTCAGCACAACATCATCCCGCATCCCTTTGGAAGAGACAAGGTCGATGACTGCCTTCTCCAGACCCGGATACATATCACCGCTGGTCTTCAGTTCAATATTCAGGCGCAGCCGGCCGGAAGCAAGCTCAAGCACCTCTTCCAGCGAAGGTACCCGCTCCCCCCGGAAGGCACGTCCTTTCCAGCTTCCCGCATCCAGGCGCCGGAGATGCTCATAATCCATGTTCTTAATCTTGCCGTGCCCGTTCGTCGTCCGGTCCAGCGTAAAATCATGAATGACGACTGGCACCCCGTCTCTGGTGAGCTGAACATCAATTTCCATCCAGCGTACATAAGGCAGAGCAAGCGCCATGCGAACGGCTGCGAGCGTATTCTCCGGTGCTTTCCCGGAGAATCCACGGTGGGCTACACACATGTTTTTCATCATAAGTACCTCCAGCAGAAGTATGGTCTGTCTCCGGATTCCCCCCGTGAGTTCTGCAGGGTACCGGTGCGAGCTGCTTACGACTATCTTATTGGTTTAGCCCTATTTGCCGGCTTGTAAGACGGTTCCGTCGTTTCTGATGGTTACGAGTCCTGAAGATAAGGATTGAACCTTATTCAGCAAAAGCTGTCCATTCAAATCATTCATAGGCACCGGCTGGCCTAATCCGGCGTCCATCGGGCTTAGTTTCAGCGAACACTCGCCTTTGACCGTGCATTGTGCCTGAAAAACAGCGGTCTCCCAAGTAGCAGGAACCTTGGACCGTGTAAAAATAAAATTGCCTGTGCTGTAAGCGATCCATTTGCCCTTGTACGGCTCTATCCCCTGCAGCACATGCGGGTGGCCACCCATCACCAGGTCTGCTCCGGCATCAATAAAGCTGCGACCCAGCTCCTGCTGGGTCACATCATATTGTTCAACCCGTTCCTTCCCCCAGTGGACAACTACAACGACCAAGTCAGCCTTCTTCTTGGCAGCGGCGATGGCTTTCAGTCCTTCTCTGCTGTCATAGACAGAAGCAACACCGGGCTTCTTCGCTCCGGCGATCCAGTCCGTATGAGGAATAACACGCGTGAAGCCAAGCAAGGCTATCCGGATTCCCTGGCGCTCAAAATACTGAGTCGTATAAGCTTCCTTGCTGTCGGCTCCTGCTCCTACATAAGGAATCCCCCGCTTGCTGAGGTTGCTCAGAGTATCGAGCAGCCCCTGCTCCCCTTGATCCAGCGTATGGTTATTGGCAAGATTTACCGCATCCACACCGGCTGACTTCAACGCATCCAAGGCCTCTGGTGCTCCCTTGAACACAAACTGCTTGTTCTCGGCGCTCACACCACCCGTAGTAATCGGTGTTTCCAGATTCACTACGGTGAGATCATCCTTCTTAAACATTCCATTCAGGGCAGAATAGGAATAATCATACCCTTTCTTCTGGAGCAGTTCCCCGACCTTGCCGGCAAAAATGACGTCCCCGGCAAAATTCAGCGTGACTGTGTCCCCGGCATTCTCCGGCAATCCGGAAACCGCATCGACGGTATTCTGACCTCCATCTCCGCCATCTCCATCGTCTCCGGAACCTGTTGCAGTCTCTGGAGCTCTACTAGCCTCGGGGGACGGCGTTGCCTCTGCTATATTCTCCTGTGCCGGTGAAGCCTCAGTAGAGGGGTCTGGAGTAGGTTCAGCACTAGCTGTGACCTCAGGAGTTACGGTGGCCGTAGCTTCAGGCTCAGGTGTCACGGCATCCGGTGAGGGCGAAACTACCATCTCTGACGGCGGTGGCGGGGCAGCATTCTCTTTGTCGTGATCTCCAATAAAATAATAGGTTAGCATAGCGGTCATCAACAAAAGCATACTTACGTTGGTCCACGCCCAAACCCTTCTGCGTCGGCGTTTAGTGCTGCGCTTATTGTTCTGTCGTGTGCGTGATCTCGGCGGATACATGGGTACAAACAATCCCCTTTGCCTTTAAATTGGTTCTATTATAGCATAACTCATGCTGCTCCCTCCAAAATAGCCGGGCGGGAATTCCATAATAAAAAAACGGTGAAGCGCCACCACCTCCGCTTCACCGTCTGGTTCTAACCTATGGATGCACCCACAGGTGCGGGCTGCTTGTTCAAGCTTCCGGCTGCGGCTTCAGCCGTCTCCTTGGCCTGTTTGATGCAATCAGGCATTCCGATGCCATCATAACCGGCGCCAAAAGCGTAGACGCCCGGGAGCTTCTGCGATAGCTCACTCCGCAGCCCTGCGATACGGCCGGGATGGCCGACCGGATACTGCGGCATGGAATGCTTCAGCCGGGTAATCTCCGTGAAGAGCGGCTGTGCACCCACTCCCATAATTTCCCGCAGATCCTTGCGTACCAGCTCAGCAAGCGCCTCATCCGGCAGCTCAACATTCTGTTCATCGCCTGAACGTCCGACATAACAGCGCAGCAATACCTTGTCCTCAGGGCTTGTATGCAGCCATTTGGTAGAAGTCCAGGTGCAGGCGGTAATATTGCGCCCTTCCTTACGGGGAACAAGGAACCCCGAGCCGTCATATTCCGTAACAATATCCTTCTTGGCAAAGGCCATTACCACATTGGCTACCGACACATAGTTGACGTCATCCAATGCAGACACATCCACATGGGGGCGGAGCAGCCCAGCGGCAGCAAAATTCTGCACTGTGACGTATATATCGTCAGCCAGCAGCGTTTCGCCGTTATCCAGCTCTACCGTGTAGCGCGGACCGGATTCGGTTGCAGCAGAGCGGCCGCTATCTTTGCGGACGGTAATACGGGCGGCGCCCGTTCCGGTGCGCTGCTCCACATCATGCAGTTCATGAATCAGGGCATCAACCATACTTTGCAGTCCTTTGCGAAAGGTCAGGAAGGCGCTTTTTTTGGTACCGGTATGCGTCTCAACAGGCTTGCGTCCCGTAGTCATTCCACGGATGAGACTGCCGTATTGGCGTTCCACCTCACCGAACTGGGGGAAGGTCGCCTGTAGGCTGATCTTGCGCATATCTCCGGCATATATACCGGCAAGCAGAGGTTCGGTCATATTCTCCAGCACCTCAGTGCCAAGACGGCGCTCAATCAGCTGGCCGAGCGATTCATCTTCGCTGCTCCGGCGCGGCGGAAGAACGAAGTCCAGCATCGCCCGCATTTTGCCGCTGAACGACACAAGCCCGCTCTTCAGGAATGGCTTCAGCTCTGTAGGAATGCCGAGAACGAGCCCCGCCGGCATAGGGTGTAGTTTGCCGCGCTGCAGTATGTACGTCTTTTTGGCATTCGGATTGGTGGTGACCAGCTCATGATCAAGCTTCAGTTCCTTGGCCAGATCGCTCATGGCCGTTTTGCGGGCCAGAAAAGAATCCGGCCCTTTCTCAACGACGAAGCCGTCACGTTGCAAGGTTTCGATCTTACCTCCCAGCACCTTCTCCTTCTCGATCAGCACAATATCCGGCTGTATTCCGGCTTCCCGGTAGTATTTGCGAACGTAAAAAGCGGCGCTGAGGCCGCTGAGGCCTCCGCCTATGATGACTACCTTACGGGGTGAACCCGTCATGACTGGTTCACCTTCAGTTGACTGGCTTTGGTGCGCACCACATCGCTGAGGACCGACATATAGGCCGGGTCACTGTTCAGCGAATCGGTGCGCATCAGCCGCAGATCCAGTTCCGAAGCCAGTGCCTGCGCCTCAATGTCTAGGTCATACAGCACTTCCAAATGGTCGGAAACAAAACCGATCGGGGCCGACAGCACGTATTTCACCTGAGCTTCGCCAAGCTCGTGCAGCGTATCCAGAATGTCCGGGCCCAGCCAAGGCTCAGCCGTTCTGCCCGCACTCTGCCAGGTAAACTGCCAGGAGGTTACACCAGCCTGCTCGGCGATGGCTTTTGACGTTTCCAGCAGCTGATCCCGGTACGGGTCGCCCATGGCCAGAATCCGTTCAGGCAAGCTATGGGCGCTGAACAATACCCGAACCTCATCCCGGGCGGCACCGGTCTCTTCAAAGAGGTCAAGCTTGGCAGACACTCTGCGGGTGAGCACATCAATCAGCTCGGGATGCAGATGATAGCTCTCCACAAATTCCATATTGACTCCGCTGGCTTCAGCCTTTTCCTTGGCACGTTTAATGTAGGTTCCTACACTCATTACCGAATAATGGGGGGCAAGTACAATCCCGACCGCCTGGGTGATGCCATCCCGCGCCATAGCTTCAACACCGTCTTCGATAAACGGATGCGCATGCTTAAGCCCCTGATAGCACACATATTGAACATCCTCGCCGCTGTGGCCGCTGTTGAGCGCCTCCTGCAATGCCTCCACCTGCCGGTCTGTGTTCTCTCTAAGCGGGAAGACCCCGCCGACAATGGCTTCATAACGGTCCTTTAGTTCTTTCAGCTGCTCGGCTGAAGGTGGATTGCCGCGCCGGATGTGGGTGTAATAAGCCTCTACGCCCTCCAGACTTTCAGGCGTGCCGTATGACATCACGAGAACTCCGATTTTTGCTGTCACAGATTCCATCCCCTTTTACGAATAATGTCCATACTCTGCAATCTGCTGTTCAACCTAAGCTCTTGGCTGTGCAGCTTCTTTCAGCGCCTGCTCCGAGTACTCGTGCACATACTCAGTCAACTCTCTTAGCGTGTCCAGAGAAGCCTCAGGAAATAAGCCGTGACCCAGGTTGAAAATATACCCCGGCTCCCTTATGCCTTCATCAATCAGTTCCTTGGCCCGCTCCTTCAGTACCTCCATCGGTGCTGTAAGCAGATAAGGGTCCAGATTACCCTGGATGGCAAATCTTCCGCCTGTTCTTCGTCTGCCTTCACTCAGGCTCACACGCCAGTCGACTCCGATGACATCAGCCTTAAGATTCGTTAGGCTTGGCAGCAGTTCGCCGGAGCTTACGCCGGGAAAATAGATCTTAGGTACATCGAGATCCGAAAGTTCGGCAAAAATACGCGTAATAGTTGGCAGGACATATTGTTCAAAATCACGGGGAGCCAGAGCACCTACCCAGCTGTCGAACAGCTGGAACGCTTTGCCGCCGCTGCGGACATGGGCACGCAAATAGGCGATCACCATATCTCCCAGCTTCTCCATCAGCTTCTCCCAGACCCGGGGCTGGCTGAACATCATCTCTTTCGTGCGGTGATAGCTCTTGGAAGGCCTGCCTTCGATCAGATAGCTTGCAATGGTAAACGGCGCGCCTGCAAAGGTAATCAGCGGCACCTCCAGCTCCTTGTCCAGTATGGCAATGGTCTTGAGGATGTGGCTGAGATCCCCTTCTACATCAATCGGCTTCAATCTGTCCACATCGGCTGCGGAGGCAATCGGATTCTCGATTACCGGGCCGATATTCTTGACGATGTCGAATTTCACGCCAAGCGACGCCACCGGATTCATAATGTCAGAATAGAGGATCGCCGCATCCACACCCAGCTTGCGTACAGGCATCAGAGTTACTTCCGCTGCAAGCTCAGGCTGGCTGCAGATTTCCAGCAGCGAGTATTTCTCCTTGATTTTACGGTATTCTGGATCATAACGTCCGGCCTGGCGCATGTACCATACAGGAACATGGTCAGTCTCTTGCTTCTTACAGGCACGGATAAAAGTGTCATTGTAGGTCATGATAAGATCTCCATTAGATTTGATAGGTTATTTGTAAACACATATAACTTATTATGCCCTTTTTAAAAGTAGGTAACAACCACTCCACCCTTCATGGAATGACAATCCCATGACATTACTATGACAAGTGTTGCACCGTCCAGCCAAAAAACTATGATATACTGATAGAATGTCAATTTTTCGTGAATATTTTCTCTTTGAATCCTCTGAAAGGAAGTGAAAGCACTTTGAAGAATTGGGAGACATGGAAAGTCAACCTCATGGTGCTTTGGTTTGGCCAATTCCTGGTAAATGCCGGGATGACCATGATTACCCCGTTCCTGTCCCTTTATCTTGCCAAAGATCTGGGAGTCCAGGGTGATCATGCAATCGGAATGTGGGCCGGTCTTATTTTCGCCGCGAACTTTCTGACCTCATTTCTGTTCCAGCCGTTGTGGGGCAAGCTGGCCGACAAATACGGCCGCAAAATTATGCTGCTGCGCTCCAGCTTCGGCATGGCGATCGTCATTGTGCTGATGGGATTTGCGCAGTCTCCAATGCAGCTGCTGCTGCTCCGTTTGCTGAACGGAACCATCTCCGGCTTCAACCCGGCCTCCATCGCGCTCGTCTCGGGAACGACACCTAAACCCCGGATGGGCTTCGCCATGGGGCTGATGCAGTCCGGGTCGGTTGCCGGTACTATTCTGGGACCGCTGATCGGCGGGGCGCTGGCTGACTGGATCGGGTTCCGCCCGATCTTCTATGTCGTCGGGGCGCTGCTGTTCGTCGCCTCGCTGCTGGCCTTGTTCCTGGTCAAAGAGAAATTTGACCGGGTCGAGGCCGCGCAGGTTCCGCAGGTTTCCGTAATGGAAGGCTTCAAGGAGCTGGCCAAGGTTCCGCAGCTTCCGGCCTTGTTCGGCGTAACCTTTCTGCTGCAGTTTGCAATGATCAGCCCGATGTCGCTGCTGCCTCTCTATGTCGAGAAGCTGCACGGCTCCGCTGTGAACATCGCCTTCTGGGCAGGAATGGTCAGCGCGGTTACCGGAATCTCCAATATGCTGGCCTCCCCGGTACTGGGCAAGCTGAGCGACAAAATCGGCGCCCACCGGATCTTAACCTTTGCGCTGATCGGAGCTTCGCTGTTCCTGATCCCGCAGGCTTTTGTAACCAGCGTCTGGCAGCTGATTATTGTCCGTTTCCTGATGGGCGTCTTCATGGGGGGGCTGCTCCCGAGCGTCAATGCACTTATCCGTTCCTATACGCCTGACGGTAAGGAGAGCCGGGCTTTCGGCTTCAACAGCAGCACTTTGGCCCTTGGCAATATGCTGGGAGCGGTGATCGGCGGATTCCTGTCGGGCTATATCGGCATTGAGGGCCTGTTCATCATCTCCGGCTGCTTCCTGCTGATCAATACCGTCTGGGTACGGCTCAAGCTGTATAAGAATACGGAGCCGCGGCTATTCCGCTAACGCAGGAAACAATCCCGTCAGGTACCCTAAGCGCAAATCCGGTGTTACTTTACTACCGCCAAAGCCAGTCCGTCATAAGCGGGGAGCAGTGTACTATTCAGGCGTGGATCAGATGCTATCATTTCATTGAAACGGCGCATCGCCTGCACGGCGGGTCCGTTCTTGTCCGTGTTCAAGGTGCGGCCGCGCAGGAAGATATTATCCCCGGCGATGACCGCACCCGGGGAAGCCAGCCTGATCGCATATTCTAGATAATTCGGGTAATTCTCCTTGTCGGCATCAATGAAAAAGAAATCAAAAGACCGGCCCTCCGCTTCGAGCAGCTTCAGGCTGTCCAGCGCAGGGCCGATTTTATATTCCACTGTATCGCCGAATCCGGCCTGCTGCAGGTGGCGCTCGGCCAGTCCGGCATATTCGGCCTTCAGCTCAAGCGATGTCAGACTTCCGCCGTCCGCTAGTCCGCGGCACAGGCAGATGCCGCTGTACCCGCCAAGCGCGCCGATCTCCAGAATGTTCCTTGAACGGGACAGGCCCACCAGCATGGTGAGCAGCCGTCCATAGCCCGGAGCGATGGACACCTCTGGCATGTTGTTCCGGGCGATTGCTTTCTTCACTTCAAGCAGCAGCTCATCCTCTGTATAAAGCTGTTCGCTGTATTCTTCTTGGTTAGGCATATGTATTCTCCTTTAGTTCATGTTGTGAAGTCCCGCGCATTCCCCTATACTTAGAAGGATCAGCTGCGCCGTCCTTGACGAGGCGCATATTTAGGATGCCGCAATACGCTGTATCGCCTTGCGGTAACTTACCTTATTGTACTGGCATTGCGTTACCATCTACAAGTTAAACGGAGTTGAGAGCATTTGGGCAAATTACAATTGATCGCCACCGCCCCCATGGGGCTGGAGGCTGTAGTAGCACGCGAATTAAACGAACTGGGTTATGAGACCACCGTCGAGAACGGACGGGTATTGTTCAGCGGAGATTATATCGACATCTGCCGCTGCAATTTATGGCTGCGCACCTCAGACCGTGTACTCGTTAAAATGGGCCAGTTTCCGGCCAAAACCTTCGATGAGCTGTTCGAAGGCGTCAAAGCGATCAACTGGGAGGATTGGATTCCCGAGAATGGGGAATTCCCTGTGGAAGGCCGCTCGCATAAATCCCAGCTTACCAGCGTACCCGCCTGCCAGGGGATTGTCAAGAAAGCCATCGTCGAGAAGCTGAAGCTTTCGTACCGTACGGAGTGGTTCCCCGAAAATGGACCACGTTATGTGGTTGAGATGATTCTGCTGAATGATATCGCCCTGATCACGCTGGACACGACCGGCCCGGCGCTGCACAAACGCGGCTACCGCCGTCAGGCTACAGAAGCGCCGCTGAAGGAAACGATGGCGGCCGCCCTGATCCAGCTCAGCCGCTGGAACGGCCACCGTCCGCTGTACGATCCTTGCTGCGGCTCAGGCACGCTGCTGATTGAAGCGGCGATGATCGCCTGGAACATCGCGCCGGGACTGCGGCGTTCATTCCCTTCCGAGCATTGGCCGGAAATCCCGAAACGTCTGTGGGAGGAAGCCCGCGAGGAAGCCTTCGACGCCGTGCGCGATGATTATCCGCTGCAATTGACCGGGAGCGACATTGATCCTGCGGCGATTGAAATTGCCGAAGCCGCCGCCAAAAGCGCCGGTCTTGCCGGTGAAATCACCTTCAAGAACATCGCTGCCGCGAAGGCACGGCCGGAAGGCGAATACGGCTGCATCATTACCAATCCGCCTTACGGGGAACGGCTCAGCAACGACAAGGAAGTCGAGCGCCTGACCCGCCAGTTCGGCGAAATGATGCTGTACCTCCCGACATGGTCCTTCTTCGCCATCAGCCCGTCAAAAGAATTTGAGCAATTGTACGGACGCAAGGCAGACAAGCGCCGCAAGCTGTATAACGGGCGGATCGAATGCCAGTATTATCAATACCTTGGGCCGCTTCCACCGCGCAACCCTCAAAGCTGATTACGATACGGTGCTGTTTCACAGACTTTAAAAGAAAACCGGGTAGCGATCCTCCAGTTACGGATGGATCGCTGCCCGGTTTTTTAGCAAGGCTGCTCCCATAAGCCAGCTCATGGCTTTTGACTCCCTAGAACAACAATTTATCCGGATCAGTGCCGATCCGCTCCCCGGCGTCCAGTCCGCTGATCGCAGCCAGTTCCTCCTGCGACAGCTCGAAATCAAAGATTTCGCTGTTCTCCTTAATTCTGGACGGAGTGACCGACTTCGGAATAATCACGATACGGCTCTGAAGCCCCCAGCGCAGAATAACCTGTGATACGGTCTTGCCATGCTTGTCCGCAATGTTCTTCAGCAGCTCGTTCTCCTGCAGTCTGCCTTTCATCAGCGGAGCCCACGCTTCGATCTGAATGTGATGCTGTGCGCAGAAATCATGCAGCTCCTTCTGGATAAACCGCGGATGCAGCTCCACCTGATTGATAACAGGCACAGTGTCACTGTCTTTCAGCAATTCCTGCAGATGATGAATCTGGAAATTGCTGACCCCGATCGCCCGGACGCGGCCTTCCTGATTAAGGCGCTCCAGTGCACGCCAAGTCTCTTTATATTTATCCTTGCCCGGCCAATGGATCAAATAAAGGTCGATCACATCCAGTCCCAGCTTCTTGCTGCTGGTCTCAAAAGCCCGCAGGGTCGTATCATAGCCCTGATCACTGTTCCATACCTTTGTGGTCACGAACAGGCTGTCCCGGTCTACTCCGCTGGCGGCTATCGACCGGCCCACTTCCTCTTCATTCCCATATACCGCTGCGGTGTCTATGCTCCGGTAACCCAGCTCAAGAGCGGTCGTGACGGCCTTAGCGACCTCTTCGCCCTCTGCTTTGTAAGTGCCGAGACCAAACCAGGGCATGACAACCCCATTATTCAGAATCGTTCCGTCGGTAAGATGCTTCATACAGTATCATTCCCTCCTATGTATACATCAGTTTAGACAACAGGTTCATTATACCATGTGCCTCCCCGGCTCCCAAACCAGGCAGAACCTGAGCGGATCGGCAGAACCGGAAAGACCGAAGAGGACACACTGCAAATTTGCGAAAGTAAAAAGCCCCCGCTTGGTCAGCGGAGGCGAATCTTGTTGTGGGTGGCAATGGGTCGGCTAAACAACCGTTCGATTGCCACCCCTTGAGATATATGACGGAGTTATTCCTTAACTGCCGGCTGCTTGACAAAGGCTGCAGCTTTCGCCAGCACCTCATCTTCAGTCGGAGCACTGATGTAACGGCCGTTGATATAGATAAAGGCCCGCTTGCCGCAAGGTCCGCAGTAGGACTTGCAGCCAATCTTGATCTCCGCATCGGGAGCCATCTTGCGCAGCTTGGGAAGAATGCTTTTCATTCTCGTGTAATTGCATTGATCGCAAATTTGTATTTCGTTAGCCATAAAGCAACCCTTCTTAATGTCCGTAAGGTACGGGCGAACGTTTAGTGATCGCCATGATTTCCTTTAGACGGATTAGTGATGACAAAACCTTCTTCAGGGAAATACAGGTAATCAATCTTCACCCCATCCAGCAGCGGCTGGTTCGGATCGAGAATCACATCGATCTCCTTATCTGTGGATACTACCACATCATTCTCTTTAGGCGTGTCCAAATCCAGACCGTAGTGGGCATGGTCGCCGTGAGCATGGGTAATGGCTACGCGCAGCTTGAGCTCGCTGTTGCCTTCAAGCTCCATTGTTTTCTTTATCACTTTAGCCGCATTGCGGGTAATTTTGACGTTCATCCTCATCCATCTCCCAGGCATCTTAAATTTAAATACTCAATAATTTATTTTAAGGAAAGTAACCTGTAAAAGCAACCATATCGGCGAAATAGATCAGAACGGAGCGTATAAAGATTCTCTAAAAATTCATCTTCCGCTCTTCAGGGCAGGATATTTGCGGTCCATCCGCGATACAAACCAGCCCATCAGCAGCATCGTCACACCAATGTCGTCAATCGGCAGAAACGGCATAAAATCAGGAAGCACCCAGTAGAGCAGCACTGGTATGGTGAACAGCAGCTTGTCCCCTATCGTGACATTGGGAGAAATGACATACTGCCAGGAATTACGGAAGATATGGGACCATTGTTTAAGCGAAAGCAGTTTTCTGAATTTCATGACGGTCCTCCTAAATAATGATATAGGTAATATATTGAATCCAGACACTGGGATAATATTGGACAGGGCTTAATCAGTTATCTCCATAAAAAAGGATTCAGCCGCAAAGCACGTATAGGAATGACTGCGGCCGTACCCTTTGCTGTTATATTACGCAAATTTACAGAGTTTGTTTCATTTTTATTTCAAATTTGAGAGTATAGCACCCAAAATAAGCCCGGTTTCCAGCGCCATGTCTTCAAAATCAGCCAGCGGCAGCGGATTTTTACCGATTCCCAGCTCCACCGTGAAGCCCGGCTTCCGGAAGCGCTGAATGAACCAGTCCTTATAGCCGGCATCGCTGCCGCTCAGCTCAACGGCCCGGTAGCCGCTCGCCGCTGCCAGCCTTGCCGCCCATTCCTTGCTCTCCGGCGGCTCATATCCCCGGTAGTTCCAGTAGATCTCTCCGCCCTGGCTGTGCAGGGATACGGCTGCATCACCGGGATACTGCTCCGCCAGAACCATCAGCGCGGCGGCTTCCGGCTCACTGAGCGGCTCCGGTCCGCTGTAGTCCCGCGGGGCAGGACCCGGCACTCCCCGGCGCGCCTGTTCCTCTTCCCAGTGGGCCGGAAACTGATCCCCCAGGTCTACCCCGCGGATGTTAGCCTTCCAATGCCGGAAGCTCCGCCGCCCGCAATTCCATTGCAGCAGCTCCTCATAGTGGGGCTGGCCGGGCAGTACCCCCTCCTGCACCAGCTCCACCCCATCCGGATTAGCCATAGGTACTGCCCACAAGGTCCAATGCTTATGCCACTCTTCGGGGCGGTGGCCGTGCCAATCCCTGCCTGCGTCATACGCAGCGGCATATTGTTCGATGAACGACATCAGGCACGGCGAGGTCAGCCACTCGTTGGCATGTAGTGCAGCGTTGACATGGAGGTGACGGGGCCCGCTGCCTATCCTCAGCAGGTGGAGCGGCTTGCCGAGCACACTTGCGCCAATGCTGTCTCTTGTAACAAACGGGTATTTGGCCACCAGTTTGCCGATATCCTGCTCGACATCATCCGGACCATATTCACTGCGTACAGACACTACAGACCGCGAAGCCGCCGGAGGAATAACCAGCACTTTGCCCGGTATGCAGCAGCGGCCTGAGGTCACTCCGGGATTCAGCATTTCAAGCTCATCTATACTCACATTAAATAAAGCGGCAATCAACCCAGCGTCATCCCCCTCCTGTACAGAATAACGTCTGCGCGGAGCGGAAGGCAGAAACAGGATTTGGCCCGGATATAAATAAGGCTGCCTGCCTGCCCATGGGTTTCCTTGAATTACATGCTCCGGTGTAAGTCCATGCCTGGCGGCAATTCGGCTAACGGTATCTCCCCTGCGGGCAATATATTGCTGCATATGTCTCATCCTCTCGGCCCTCTAGTTGCCGTCATCCCTGCCGCCCGGGCGGACAATACCCGCGGAGACAACGGGACACAGCCCTCAACCCTATTGTATGCAGCCCCTACTGCCCTGCATGAAAGAAATGAGCACAGTTTGCCCTTCCGCACAAATAAATGTAAACGCATACAATAATCCTGAATGTTTTTTGTATTGTATAACTTCCGATACTATTAAAAAAAGACCCGGAGTGATACCTCCCGGTCTATCCTAAACGCCCTTGATTCTGAAATTTCCGAATCCGAGGGATTGTCCCTATTGTTTCCTCACAGTAAAGCCTATAACGAAGATACCTGCCACACAACGGGAGTGCGCTTAATCTGTTCTCCAAGCCAATCGCGTGCGATCCGCTGGAACATCTCGGCATCTCCGCTGCAGAAAAATTGATGAATCGGACTTTCATCCCCGCGGGCAAGCTTACCTTTGTCATATAGGATCGTGCTAATCTCCCGCGCGGTTTCATCTGCGGAGCTGATCAGCTTAACACCGGGTCCCATGACCTTGCCAATCGGTTCTACCAGGAACGGATAGTGGGTACAGCCCAGAATCAGTGTATCAATCGGTTCATACTTGATCCCGTTGAGAGATTCCGCCACCGCCGCTTCACTCTCCGCCGTGCGGAACAACCCCTGCTCGACATAAGGGACAAGCGCCGGGCAGGCCTGACTGACTACCTTGACAAACGGAGACAACTCCTGAAGCGCTGCGGTATAGGCTCCGCTCTTAATGGTTCCGATGGTGCCAATTACGCCGACCTGGCCTATTTTGGTTGCGCTGATCGCCGCACGGGCACCGGGATGGATAACTCCGATGACAGGAATGGATACCTTGGCGGAGATATAGTCAAGAGCTGCCGCAGTTGCAGTATTGCAGGCAATAACGATCATTTTAGGATTAAATTGAATTAGATAGTCCACGATTTGCTCGGTGAACAGTTTCACTTCCTCGGTTGAACGGGGTCCGTAAGGGGCGCGGGCAGTATCTCCAAAATAGATGATTTTCTCCCGCGGGAGCTGTCTCATTACTTCTTTGACAACCGTAAGTCCCCCCACACCCGAGTCCAATATTGCTATAGCTTGCTGCACGAACACACCGCTTCCTTTTACTTGTTTTGTGTAGCTTATGTAAGGCTTAAACAAAGTGTACCTGGCCTTCAGCCCCAATTGCAGATAATACTCCTTTTGCCGTTACAGTTCAAGAGAAGCATTGATCGGCTCCGGTGTCCAGCCCATTATTCCACTGTTGTTCCAGCCGCCAAGAGCCACCTTCCGCCACGTTGCGAAAAGCGGCTCTTGGCCGGAAGCGTATATATCATTCGGATTCCCTGAGCATAACCTATCCAAGTGAAATCAGGCGGTCTCACCGTTGCCTTTGTCGTCCTTCACTCCATCCTCCAGAACGTCTTCGATCTCCACTGCGGGTTCATCACTGCCTGCGGCAACCTCTTCAAAAGCAACTTCCGCAACGTCCGATACTGCCTCGGGCTCTTTAACTGAAATTCCGCTGAGGGTAATATACTTTTCTTCCTCACCGGTATGAATGTGCTGCTTGCTCCATTCCTTGACTTCGGTTACAACCGTTTCTACCGCCTCTTTAGCTTTACCGTACAGCTCCGCGCCTTTGTCTCCGGCCTGCCCGGCGACATCCTGCACCTTATCAATGGCTCCGGTGGTGCCTTCCGCAATCTCTTTACGCAGCTCTTTGCCCGGTTTAGGAGCGAGCAGCAGGGCTGTCACTGAACCTACCACACTACCAGCCAAAATACCCCACAGCAAACTTTTGGATTCCTTTTTCATCCTCAATCTCTCCTTTGGATTCAAGTGCCTCTGCCCGGCCACCCGGGCAATCGCCTAGTTCTGGTATATCATAAGCATGGATGTTTTGTCCCGTGACTGATTAGGGAATCATTTCAGAAGTTTTGTCTTTTTCTCTGGGCGTAATATCGTAACGGCAGCACTGGCCGCCCTCCGCCATACATTCACTGCGCGTAACTTTGGCGTCCAGCAGTTCCTCGAACAGCTGATGCTCACATTGGCAAGCCTTCCGGTATTGGGTCGCTACCTGGCGGATCGGACAATTATATTCGCGCATAATATAGGAGCCGTCCTCTTCCTTATTCCATTCAGCCATGTAACCTCCGGCATTCTGGATGGAAGACAGCTCGGCAACCCGCTCCTCCAGATTGCAGTTCTCCATCATTGGAGCGTACTGGGCCAGCATCCGCCGCCGCCGGCCTTCGAACAGTACATTGACGGCCTCCAGGCCGCTGCCGTGATCCAGCTCCCGCAGCAATTCAAGCGCCAGGTTATGATAGCTTTTGGGAAAATGGTCTTCAGCCCGCTCAGTCAGTGAATAGACATGCAGAGGACGGCCCATAGCCTGGCGGACGACCTTGGTCTTGGCCAGCGATTCCTGCTCCAGCTGCAGTACATGACGCCGTACGCCCATCTCGGTAATTCCCAGTTCCTCCGCCAGCGCACCGATCGTCAGCGGGCCTTTCTTCTTCAGAAGTGTCATAATCAAACGTCGTGTAGATCCGCCTTCCTGCCCCTTTTTCATCCGCAAGGACCTCCTCTCTTTCACGGCTGTCGCCGTGTATAATAGTTGTGCAGCACTGGCTTAGTTCAGGCTATTTCCCAGTTATTGTCCGGCACCCAGCTCCTGGTCCAGATACCTGTGCACTTCCTCCGCGAACTTCTCCAGCACCTGCGGAAGCACATCGGTTAACGGATGCAGCGCGCTGCGCTCCCAGGTATAATAATCCTGCACCAGCGGTTTGCGCAGTGCTACGAGCTGGATAAGCACCTCGTAGATTCCGCTGTCACCAAGGACTTTTTCTTCATGGATAATGGAGATAATATCTTCATAGCTGCCGGCATCACGCATGATGAACCCGTCGATCAGGTAGCTGCCGACATCAGTCACCACCTCTATCGCCAAATGCAGGCATCGTTCCTGAACGAGTCCTGTGAGGATGCTGCCATCCCATGCAGATGCCGCATGTTGAAGACCGGCTCTGATATCGGGGATTTGGCCAAGTATCATTTCGATTTGCTTCCGGTTGACATAATACACAGCTGACCCTCCAACTCTGGTAGTTTAAATAGAACGAAAGTAATGGCTGCTACTTTCCGCGTTTGCCGCGGCGCTTCAGCCAGAACAGCATAATAAAGCAGGCTGCCAAAAATACGATCAGATACGTTAAGGCTTCCATCGGATACTCAAGCTCACGCATTTACGTCACCGCTTTCGGTATTTAATGGGTTTTCCTGCTACAGTCATACTGCTTTAGATTTCGTAATCTACTGCAATCGAAAGCTCCTTGACCTCATTGATATGGGCAATAACTTCCTTATGGGCCGGGTGAACCTGGTAAGCCTGCAAATCTTCCATGGATGCTACCACCGTTACAAGTGCAATATCAAAGGAACGCTCGGAATGAATCAGATCGGCACCGACCTCGATGGAGAGCAGCTGCGGAATTTTGCCTTCCATGTTCCGCAGGACCTGAACTGTGGCATCGACCTTCTCCGGGGACCGGTCTTTCAATTTAAAAAACACAATATGCTTAATCATCTATTTCGCTCCCAACGATTAAATTTGTAAAATGATTATTAAAAATATATCATAACACCATCACTTCTGAAAGAAACTTAAGCATGTATGTAAGCAATTACAGCATTAACCATTGCAGCACTTCAGAAAGTATTGTAGTATAACCTTAAAAATTCGGAGGAAGTATGCCTAAGAATCAACCAGAATCTCACAAAATCCAGGCCTGGTCTCTGATCAACCGTAAATATCTCGGACAAGGTGTACGGGTCAAAAGATTTCGCCGGCCTAAACGCAGCCAAATCCGCAACCGTGTGCTGCTTGCCATCCTGATGGCCAAGGACATTAAGCTGTCCCGGCTTGCGGAAGAGCTCTCCGTCTCCTCGCGTAGTGTAAGCGCCTGGGTGTACGAAGGCCGCATTCCCTCCAGAACCAATCTGGACAAGGTCTGCCGCCTGCTTGGCTATCCGTCCCACATCCTGTTCAACGAGGCACTTGTACGGCAAAGTCCGATAGTCTGCCAGCCGACACCTTCACGGTTTATGAAAAGAACGCTTGCGGGCTCCCCCCGCAGCAATGTCATTCTTACGGGTCTGTGCATGGTTTACGATTTCTCCGTCACCGATGTCAGCATCTGGATCGGTGTCCATCCCGGCACCTTCCGCAAATGGCTGCATCAGAGCCATCTCCCAACCCTCGCACTGCAGGAGAAAGCAGAGAATTTCTTCCATATCCCGCGGCATATCCTGTTCGCCGATTGCGAGCTGCATTAATCCGATTTAACCGCAGGTTCATCCAGCAAACTGCTTGTCCTAAGTACATTTACTCAATACCCAAACACACAAGGTCCTTCTTCATTGCGAGAAGGGCCATTTGACGTTTCCTCCTGATGGGAATTGCTTTGTGAAGCTATGCTTTTTATTTTATGAAAAAGGCCATACTACATGGTGAACTCACTTTGAGCTAGTAACAAACAGGAGGAACGCGGATGGAATGGAACGGTATACTGACTGCCGGTTTTACCGAAACATGGGAAGTGGCAGCCGGAGTGTTGGGTCTTCGGACCTTATTTGCGAACACAGCTTTTATTGGCCGGTCTGGATCAGATTGGATTCTGGTCGACACAGGCCTTGGAAACTTCGCAGGGAGCATTATGCACATAGCCAGAGAGCAGTTTGGCAAACCGCCGCAGGCGATTGTGCTGACGCACGGGCATTTTGATCATGTCGGCAACCTGAAGGAGCTGCTGGAAGAATGGAAAGGAACTCCGGTGTATGCCCACCCCTTGGAGCTGCCTTATCTCACCGGTAAAGAGGATTATCCCCCGGCTGATCCATCCGTTGGCGGCGGCCTGATGGCCGTAGCAGCCCCGCTTTATCCCCACCGTGGCATTGATCTCGGCGCAGATGTGCATCCGCTGCCGGAAGATGGAAGTGTTCCTGGGGCCAAAGGATGGACATGGGTGCATACGCCGGGGCACAGCCCGGGGCATATCTCACTTTTCCGTCCCGAGGACAGGGTGCTTGTAGCAGGAGACGCTTTAATTACAGTGAAGCAGGAATCGGCATTTGCGGTAATTACACAGCACAAGGAACTGCACGGTCCTCCGGCTTATTTCACGTTAGACTGGGTGGAGGCGGAGAAGTCTGTGCGCAAGCTCGCACTTCTCGATCCGCAAGTCATGCTTGCCGGGCATGGCCTGCCCATGGCTGTTCCAGAGCTGTCGCCCGCATTGGCTCATTTATGCAAGACATTCAAGGAGCTGTCTGTCCCGACTCAAGGGAAATTCGTATAGGTCTGAACCGCGTGGCCGGCAAGCTGAAATCCGGTTACGCGGACTACAAAAAAAGCGCTGCTAGGGTTCTATCCTCTTTTGCATGCGAGAATAGTTCTCAGTATGTATTCATGGCTTCCGCCCTGCGGACTGTGCAGCGAATCCGTAAATGTGCCAGTCTCTACAATCTCCGTTCCGGCAAAATGCTCACGCAAATCGGCATCGCTGAAAAAGTGGGCATATTTTCCCTCCTTATACTCGTAGGTCCCCGGCTCCAGCCTTCTTCCGCAGCCATAGTTCGGATCTTCATCAGAGAAGCTGGTGAAGTAGAGCAGGCCACCGGGCCGCAGCTGCGCAAGAGCCGCATCAATCAAATTGCACCGCTCACCGGCAAGAAACAAGTGCAGCACATCGTAACAGTAGACAGCATCCACCTGGTGCTCCAGCTGAGGCTCCAGTGCCGATCCTTCGATAAACCTTGTTCTGCTGTCCCATTCCGCAGCAAGCTTCAGCGCAGCACTGCTCAGCTCTATGCCGTAAGTGTCAAACTGAGACGAGAACACCTTCGTATTGCGGCCATAGCCCGCACCCGGAACCAGGACGGACTTGACCCCCTGCTCAAGGAACCACGCTTTAGCCCGTACCGCCGATCCGCTGGGCTGTTCTCCCCAAATCATACCTTCCCGGGCAAATCTTTCGCTCCAGTATTGTGACACATGCACCGCCTCCTCTATTCCCGGATTTTGACCCTGTACCAATACTCATAAATCTCCTTGTAGCCCAGCCTGTCGTATAGAGCCGAAGCGCCTTTATTCGCCTGTACCACCTGCAAAAAGGAGGCTGCGGCACCCTGGGCCTTGGCCCAGTGGAGCAGTCCCAGAATCAATTGCTCCGCCATCCCTTGTCTGCGGTGAGCCGGAGCTGTGATGATATCATACAGCCCTATGTACCCATGCTGGATTACCCCAAGCCCGCAGGCAGCCGGAAGACCCTCCTTGAGCAAGAGAGCGTAACCTTGCTTCAAACAGGAAGCGGTCAGCATTCGGCACAGCGTCTCCCGGTTCCCGGAGGACAACCCGGCAAAATCAGCGAAGGCCTCCAGCCACTCCTCTGTCAGCTCGCCGCGGATCTGCAGCGTATAGACATTGTGTAATTCAGGCAGGTCCTGCAGGTCAAGAACACGGACGGATGACGGCTCGACGAGGCCATATTCCTGCGACTCCAGTTCCTTATCCAGACCGGCAGGCCGGGCATACGGAGTGATTTTGAATACGGGATTCAGCCCTGCATCCTCATAATATTGTTCTGCAAGCCGGATCTTCCCTAACATTCCAAGTCCGGCATCCTGTTCCTCCGGGCCGTAGAGCGGGTTGACCGAATTCGCCCGTTTCGTATAGCCCGCTGCCGAACGCAGCACCCAGCCCTCCAGCATTACGCTCTGCTCCGCAGGCCAGGTATTCAGCGTAAGCTCTTCTATTGACTTGTACAAACTTGTTCCTCCCTTCTCAGCTGCGTTTGCTGCGCATTGCATTCAGCAGCTTTACGCCTGCATCCTCATGTGACGTAAAGTGATCCTATTTAGGTGATGCCTTGGCATACAGGGCAATTTTGCCCTCATCATTAAAGTGCATGCCCCAGCCGTACCGTTTGGACAGCCTCGAGGCCCGCAGGCAGGGATTGCTTTTGGAGAACAACGCTCCCCATATTTCGATGAATCTCCCTGCTGGAATCAATCCTGCTTTTCTTCTATAATAGTCCACTCCGTAAACCCAGGCAAAGATAATGAACACAGCAAAACGGCCAATCCCCTGTAAAGTTGGGAATTAGCCGCTTCTTCAAAGCTGGAACACAACACCTGATTTTACCAGCTGGACTTGGTTATACCGGGGATTTGACCCTTCAGCGCCAGATCCCGGAAGACGATCCGTGAAATTTTAAATTTGCTTAAATACCCTCTGGGTCTGCCGGAAACAGTGCATCTGTTCTTTTGCCGGGTAGCGGAGGAATCGCGCGGCAGCTTCTGCAGGGCCATATAATCTCCTTTAGCCTTCAGCTCTCTCCGTCTATCTGCGTATTTAGCCACCAATTCCTGCCGTTTTAATTCTTTGACTACTTTTGATTTCTTGGCCATATTATATATCCGCCTTCCGTTGTTTGATTGAGTTGCCAATGATGAATCCTGCTCTATTCGTTAAGTGCCGTCTTCAGCGCTTCCAGGTTCTGACGCATGATACCGATATAATCAAGGTTATTGCTGCGGTCCTCATCCGTCAGTCCTTCGATCGGATTCAAGACAGCGGCCTTAGCACCAATTTCCTGGGCAATAGTATCAGCCACACTGGAGGATACCAGCGTCTCGAAAAAGATTGTTTTTACGTCATGGGCCTTGGCGAATTCAACAATTCCGGCCATTTGGGCAGCAGATGGCTCCTGTTCCGGAGAGAGGCCGGCAATCGGCACCTGTGTCAGGCCGTATGCCTCAGCCAAATAGCCAAAGGCAGCATGCTGGGTAATAAAATCTTTGCGTTTTGAATCTTTGAGTCCATCCTGAAACTCTTGGTGCAGTGCCTCCAGTTTGGCAATATAGGCCTCAGCGTTAGCTTTGAAGGCAGCCGAGTTCGCTGGGGAAGCAGCGGACAACGCGGCTTCGATTGTACGCACTTCCTTGATTGCAAGTTCAGGAGCTAGCCAGACATGGGGGTCCAGACCGCCATGATTATGAGCATGGCCTTCCTCCGCATGTCCTGTTTCTTCATGCTCGTGATCATGGCCTTCCTCCGCATGTCCGGTTTCTTCATGCTCGTGATCATGGGCTTCCTCCGCATGTCCGGCTTCTTCATGCTCGTGATCATGGGCTTCCTCCGCATGTCCGGCTTCCTCATGCTCGTGATCATGGGCTTCCCCGGCATGTCCGGCTTCCTCATGCTCATGACTGTGAGCATCCGCTTCTTCCTCTGTGCCTTCCTTAATTTCAAGCCCTTTGCTGGCTTCCACGGTGACCATTTTACTGCCCGAAGCACTGTCCAGCACTTGCTCGACCCAGCCCTCCATGCCGGCTCCGTTATACACGAGCACATCGGCATCCGTAATCTTGGCCATATCCTGTGCTGTCGGTTCCCAGTCATGCGGCTCCATGCCGGCCGGAACCAAGACTTCGACATCGGCAAGCCCGCCTGCAACATTCTTGGTGAATTCATACATCGGGTAGAAGCTGACCTTAATGTCCAGCTTGTCTGCTGCCGGAACGGCAGTTGTCTCGGCTGCTGGCGCATTAGAAGCAGTAGCAGCAGTAGCGGCAGGATCTGCGCTATTGTTTTTGCCGCAACCGGCGGCAATCAGCAGGGTTGATAGGGACAAGACGGCAAGATGGCGGATATTGAATTTAGACTTCATAAATGTTAACTCCTGTTCTTATATGGGTTTATGGAATTTACTTAAGGATTTATGTGTGTTACGGCGGTTCCGCCGCCTGCTCAGCTTCTGCACTGCGATGGCGGTCAGCAGGAACAACAGCAGAATGAGGGCAATTGTGCCTCCGGGAGGCGTATTGATATAATAGGATGTTGCCAGGCCGCTAATAACACCGGTGAGGCCCACGCCAATCGAAATCAGAACCGCGGCGGTGAAGCCGGAAGCGACACGCAGCGCAAGTGATGCTGGCAGCACAATAAGTGCGGACACCAGCAATACCCCTACCACCGGCATCGCTGCCGCAACGGTCATCCCGGTGAGCACAGCGAACGAAAAGGATAACAGGCCCGTATGCACGCCGCCGATGCTGGCCGTCTCTTCGTCAAAGGTCAGGCTGTAGAGCGGCCGCCGCAGCAGGACGAAGTACAGCAGGCCTGCCGCTGTGACGATAGCAATCAGTCTAAGCTGGGTATCACTCACAGCTACGATAGAGCCGAACAGATACGAGCTGAAGCTCTTGCTCAGATTCTGCTGTAAGCTCATCAGCACAACTGCCAGCGCTAGCCCTGAGGTCATAATAATGGCAACCGGGAGCTCGCTGTATGTACGGTAAGAACGGCGTAGCTGCTCGATGACGATACCGCCGATGACAGCCACCGCGAAACCGCTGAGTGCGGGATTCAGCTGCAGCACTGAGCCCAGCGCCACACCCGCGAGCGACACATGCGAGAGGGTATCGGCCATCAGCACCTGACGGCGGAGCATCAGATATACGCCGAGCAGCGGCCCGATGATCCCGATCAGGCCCCCGGCCCAAAATGCACGCTGCATGAATTCGTAACCAAGCATTGCCAGCCCTCCTGTTCCTTCCGTTCCAGGCTGATCACTGTATCTAGATAAGCGCTTGTCTCCTCCAGGCCGTGCGTGACCATAATGACAGTGCGCCCGTGCTGGCTGACATAATGTCGCATCAGCTTGTAGAATCCGGTACGGCTGGCGATGTCCATGCCTGTGGCCGGTTCATCCAGCACCAGTACCTGAGGCTGTCCCGCGAGCGCACGGGCGATGCAGACCCGCTGCTTCTGCCCGCCGGACAATTCCCCGATCCGGCGGTCACGGTAGTCCCACATCTCCACCTGTCTCAGGCTGCGCTCGACAATTTCTTCCTCACTTTTCGTAAACCTGCCGAACAAGCCAAGCCGGGCATAGCAGCCGGAACGGACCAGTTCAATAACCTTGCTAGGAAATCCGGCATTGAAGGAAGCCACCTGCTGCGGAACATAGCCGACAGCAAGCTTGCCACCTCCTGTGATTTCCCGGTTCAGTGTGACTGTTCCGCTCCACGGACGCAGCAGACCCAACAACAGCTTCAGCAGCGTGGTCTTTGCCGCACCGTTCGGGCCGGTAATCCCGATGAACTGACCGGCTTCAATATCAAGCGACAGGGAGTCAATCACAGGCTCGTTCCCGTAACCAAACACCACATCCCGCATGGATGATAAAATCATGGCACATATCCTTTCTTACCTAATCCGCTTTGGATTAATCGTAAACATTACGTATTGACTCCAAACATATTATCGTAATGATTACGATTTGTAAACCCATTATGGCAAATTAATCGTAATTATTATGATTAACAACGATTAATGTCAGCACAAAATGCTGATTCCAAAGTCAACCGGGCATCTCCCGCAGCAGCCTATCTTCATAAAGAAAGCACATTTTAATAAAAGGACCCATTCTCCACTCTCATGTGGAAACAGGTCCTTCTAAATGCGAACTGGCTGAGGCACCCTCTATGAGATCCGCTCTCTACTTGTGCTCGCTTACCGCCTCTACTCCTGAGCGGCTGCCAGCAGCTCCTCGGCAGGCCAAGGAAGCGGATTATTGAACTGGCTCCAGTCCTGCTGCAGTTCTTCTCCGGTAAGCAGACAGCGGTCCAGTCTGGCTTCAATCGCCGCACGGTCCATGGCCACTCCAATGAACACAATCTCATTCATCCGGTCGCCCCACTGCTCGTCCCATCCGGCCTTCACGTCAGGCTCGGCCGCCAGCACTTCAAGCTGCTGCTCCTTCGGCAGAGTCGCCAGCCAGTAACCGGCCGGACCAAATTGGATAGAAGGCCCGGCCTGGCTTAAGCTCGCGGCGAGATCGCCCTTCGCGGCCAGCCAGACCAGCCCCTTCGCCCGCACAACTTCTTCCGGCCAATTGCTGAAGAAGAAGCTTAACCTCTGCGGGTGGAAAGGTGTTCTGCGCCGGTAGACGAAGGAGCCAATGCCATATTCTTCAGTCTCCGGTGTATGCTCCTCCTTATTCAGCTCCGCAATCCAGCCGGAGGACATGCTTGTCTTCTCAAAATCAAACAAATGCGTATTAAGAATCTCCTTGGGATCAACGACACCGTTAACCGTACGGATGATCTTGGCGCCCGGCTGAAGTCTGCGCAGCACAGCCTCAAGCTTGTTCAGCTCCTGCTCTTCAACGAGATCGCATTTGTTGAGCAGCAATACGTCGCAGGTCTCAATCTGATCAATGAGCAGATCTACAATATCGCGGAAATCCCCTTCGCCTGCCGTCATATTACGGTCGATCAGACTGTCTCCGGAAGCGAAATCATGCCAGAAACGGTTGGCATCCACAACGGTGACCATCGTGTCCAGTCTGGCGAGCTCCGTCAGGTCAATATCCAGATCAGGATTGGCATACGTAAAGGTCTGCGCGACCGGAACCGGCTCGCTGATCCCGGAGGATTCGATCAGGATATAATCAAACCGGCCTTCCGCGGCCAGATTGCTCACTTCACGCAGCAGGTCGTCGCGGAGTGTGCAGCAGATGCACCCATTGGACATTTCCACCAGCTTTTCTTCGGTCCGGGAGAGCGTGTTGCCGGATTTTACCAGACTAGCATCGACATTGACCTCACTCATGTCATTGACAATGACAGCGACCTTCAAGCCGTCTCTGTTGTGCAGAATGTGATTGAGCAATGTGGTTTTACCGGAGCCCAGATATCCGCTGAGCACGGTAACAGGAATTTTATTCATAGTTTTACTCCTTAGACTTTTAGATGGGATAGGGATAACAGATGAAAAGTGATGTGCAGCGTAAGGCGGCTTCAGAACCCGGACTGCATAACTTAGCGTGTCTCACGGTGCAGCGTGACCCGTTTCAGACGCGGACAATATTTCTTCATTTCGATCCGTCCCGGCTGGGTTTTCTTGTTCTTGGTAGTGGTATAGTTGCGGTCGCCGGTTTCTGTGCAGGCCAAAGTTACAATTACTCTCACAGCGTTCATCTCCTTTTGTATAATCGTAATAATTACGATTTACACATTCTACATGTTTGAGTCCCCTACTGTCAACAAGGGCATGCAGAAAATTTCTACTCTCTCAAATATGTGGTCTTTCCTTAGATCAAATTACGTATAAATGGAAATATGAAAATATGATTCTTGCAATTGCAAGATTCAAACGGGAGTGTGGACGATGAAGATACCGGTGATTATATTAAGCGGATTTCTGGGGAGCGGGAAGACAACTCTCCTGCTCACTCTGCTGAAAGAGAGCAAGGCACGGGGACTGAATCCCGGTGTAGTGATGAATGAGCTGGGCAAACGCGATGTTGACGGCTACATTCTGCAGGAGCATACAGGGACAAGTGTGGAAAAACTGCTGGACGGCTGTGTCTGCTGCAGCCGCAAGGACGAACTGCCGGGAAGCCTGAATGCACTGCTCGCCCGGCGGCCGGATATGATCTTTATCGAGCTTACCGGCGTCGCCGATCCCGAAGAGATCGCAAAGTCGCTGCAGGAGCCTTCGTTCAGCGAGCGGCTGGCGCTGCACTATACGGTCACCCTTCTCGATGCCGAAAACATGCTTGAGTACAACAGCCGGTTTTCTGCCGACAAGCAGCTTGTCCGGACACTGCGCAAGCAAATCAGCGGGGCCGATCTGATTATCGTCAATAAAAGTGATCTTGTAGAGCCGGAAACCTTATGGAAAATTGAAAAGGCCGTCCGCAAGTATAATTCGGAATCCGAGATTGTGTTTACCCACTACAGTGAAATCAACGTGGCTCCGCTGCTGGCCGGCATCACTGCCCGGACATCCCGTACCGCAGCTGCCCAGCGCAGCTCCCGCAGCATCAACGGGACCGTGCTTAAACGGATGAACGCCGGTCAGCCCCAGGGTGCAACCGCTGTGCAGGAACCGGGGCTTGAAGCCGAACCCTCGTATTCGCAGGTGGCTGCTGTGACGCTGACATTCCCGCAAGCGGAGGAAAGCGGAATCTACAGGGAACAGCTGGAGGGCTTCTTCCGCGAATGGGGCGGCAGCCTGCTGCGGGCTAAAGGACATGTACGGCTGAGGGGTCAGGCTGAAGTCCAGCTGGTACAATTTGCCGGAAACCGCGCAAGCTGGGAGCCGTCGCGTTATCCGGGACTACCTTATGTCGTTTTCATAGGGTTGCATTTGGATGAACAGCAGCTGACGGAGCGCTGGTCTGCACTGTTCGGTTAATACTGCATGCCGGGAAGGAGCCAAGATGCCTTGACAACCTTTTCTCCGTTTAAAATACTGCCGCTGCTCATTCCCGCCGTCTTTCTGATTATTGCGGGCATCGTGTGGCTGCCGGAGCACCCGGAGCTGCTGGACAATGCCTATGTGGATACGTTCAAAACAGCTTTTATCGGCATTCTGCTGGAAGCCCTGCCGTTTGTGCTGCTGGGTGCGCTGCTGTCTTCCCTGCTCCGCGTATTCGTTCCGGACGAGATCATCTCACGCTGGATTCCGCAGAGACCGGTTCCGGCGATCCTGTTCGGCTGTCTGCTCGGCATCCTCTTTCCCGTATGCGAATGCGGCATGATTCCGCTGGTCCGCCGTCTGATGCATAAGGGAATGCCGCTGTATGTTGCCATCGTATTCATTCTCTCGGGACCCGTGGTCAATCCCGTCGTTTATGGGGCGACACTGACGGCCTTCCGCTCCCATCCCGGACTTGCTTATTCCCGGATCGGTCTTGCGTTTGCCGTTGCCGCGCTGATCGGCCTTATCGTTTACATCACGGTAAAAAAGTCACCGCTGCGGCTTTCTATTCAGCGTGAAACCGCGGAACGCCATGAACAAGGCACACGCGGAGGCAAGCTGGTTGCCGTCTTCGTGCACACATCGGACGAGTTTTTTGAGATGGGCAAATATTTGATTATCGGCTGCCTGCTGACCTCCGGCATTCAGAGCTTTATGAATCAGGGCAGTCTGGCCGCTATTGGGGAGAAGCCGCTGGGATCCTATCTGTTCATGATGGGGCTGGCCTTTGTCCTCTCCTTATGTTCAACCTCCGATGCCTTTGTCGCTTCCACCTTTCTGCACACCTTCCCGGCGGGATCACTGCTGGCATTTATGGTGCTTGGACCGATGCTGGATTTCAAAAATTCGCTGATGCTGCTCTCGCTGTTCAAGACGAAGTTCGCGCTTTACTTATTTTTTCTTATCTTCTCCGCCGTCTTTATCGGATCGGTGCTGGTTTCATTAGGGTTATGATGCTATTTCTTACAAAAATTTCAGGAGGGCCAGAGATGAACGATTCCGGCAGCATCCGGTTCCACTATCTGCTCAGGGCGGTTATTCTGCTTCTCTTCGCGCTGTACATTGGACATCTGGTCCAGCAGGACGCGCTGCATTATTATGTCGCCCCGAAGCTGGCGCGCTGGATTAAGCTCTGTCCCGTACCCCTTGCGCTCATGGCACTCAGCCTGGGGATTCAGGCCTTGTTCGGCAACAGCAGTGTCCTGTGCGACTGCGAGCACCGCCTGCCCCGCACCGGGCTCAGAAGCAGCGCGCTATACGGCTTGTTCCTGCTTCCGCTGCTGCTCGGCTTCCTGCTTCCCGACCGTGCTCTGGGCAGCGCGGCCGCAGCCAAAAAGGGCATCGCCTTAACCTATACCACGGTGGAACCGCGGGAAAAAGAGTCATTCGTTGCAGCCAATCCTTATCAGGCGGAATTCGCGGAGCTTGCCGCCAACCTTCACGCACAGGATGTCATTACGGTCTATCCCGAAATTTTCTCCGAAACCTTCGGAGCAATCGACCTGTATAAAGGCCAGTTTGCAGGTAAAGAGATCACCGTCTCAGGTTTCCTGTACCGCGAACCGGCGGTGGCAGGCACAAGTTCGTATGCGGTCAGCCGTTTTCTCGTCCAATGCTGTACTGCCGATGCCACTCCTTTCGGAATCCTGCTTGATCCGCAAACACAAATAAGCCTGCCCGCCGATACCTGGATTGAGGTTCGGGGCAAGCTTCAGGTTGTGAAATACGGCGGCAAGGAACTCATGCGGATTGCTGCAGACAGCATTACAGCGATTCCCCAGCCCTCCACTCCTTACGTGTACACCAATGCCGACTCAGTAGCCGCATGGAAGCAGATTCAAAGTTTACCAGCAGCTAAATAACTGCATCCAGCTCATCATCATCAATGGATCTATCCGGGTTGACGACTTCAACCATCAGCCGGGCCGGGATGCAAATAATCTGCTGCCTCGGCCTGGAAATAAAGCCCATCTCCAGGGCAATCGGCAGCGGTGCATCAGAATACGTCATCTGAATTCCGTAATCATACACTTTTAGTATATTGTGGCCGAACTTAGTCTTCATCTCAATAATCTGCTCTTCTTTGGTCAATGAAACAGTCTTATACTCTTTGCCATTCACTGTAATAACGGCTTTCAGATCCCCTTGTGCATAATGCTCATTCCGGTTATTCATCCATTTGACTCCGTAGATGGAGCCGGCTACAAGTAAAACCAATACAATAATGACAAAATCGCCGCGTTTCATCTTTTGCAATCGCGTTACCCTCTCGCTGGCTATATTTATACGTAATAATTACGAATAGTCTAAATATAGTCAGCGCAGCAGACTTTGTCAATGCTTGCCCACCCGTTTCAGCAGACTGCGCATCCATACGGTGATCGCCGTATAAATCAGCAACACGACAATCAGCGTAAGGGTTCGTTCCTTGGCAGAGCCGTCAGCGAACAGTACGGGACCCAGGCCGAAGAACGTGGTCAGCAGGTAAAGGATCGCGAACAGCACATACAACAACATTCTCATTAACGGCCCTCTCTCCTTCCTTTTGAACCTTCATTCTTTCAGAATAACCTCAATGGAGGCCAATCATTCCTGACTCCCGTATGCTGCTTCAGTCTATCTGCGGGAATAAGCCGACCATTCCCTCAGCACCCTGTCCAGCTCCTCCGGCCGGATCGGCTTGGAGATGAAATCCTGCATGCCGGCCCTCAGGCACATCTCCTTGTCTTCTTTGCGGGCAAAAGCTGTAGTAGCGATAATGACCGGGGACAATCCGAGCTCCTCGCGGATTTTGGCTGTTGCTTCAATCCCATCCATGAGCGGCATCTGAATGTCCATAAATACCAGATCATATTGCCCGGTGAGCACGGCCTCGACCGCTATTTCCCCGTTGGACGCCACATCGGAATCATATCCCCGCTTCTTGAGATATGCCTGCAGCAATCTCAGGTTCACAGGATGATCCTCGGCAACTAGAATCGAGAGCGGACCGTACACCCCGCTGGAGGAGCCTTTGTACTTGCTACGGTTCTCACGCCGTTCCGTAGCAGGGAACGCAGCAGCGCCACCCTCGGAGGTGATTTCTCTTGGAAGAGTGGCATGGAGGGTGAAATAGAACTCCGAGCCTTCATCTTCACGGCTCTCCACGCCTATCGCTCCACCCAGCAGCTCCACCAGCTTTTTGCTGATAGCCAGTCCCAGACCTGTTCCGCCATATTTGCGGTTGATCGATGGATGCAGTTGGGAGAAGGATTGGAACAGCAGCCCTTGGCTGTCCAGCGGAATACCGATCCCAGTATCCGTCACGGTAAATTTAAGAACACACTCGCCGGAATCCCTGGATGACACCAGCTTCAATTGAATCCCGATCTCCCCTTCCTCGGTGAATTTCACCGCGTTGCCGACCAGGTTTACAAGAATCTGGCGCAGTCTGGCCTCATCCGTTAATACCAGCGTTGGCAGCGCGTCATCCAGCTCGCAGTTTAGCGAGAGCCCCTTCTCTTTGATACGGGGATAAAAGATATCTGTGACGTTCGATACAACCTGGCGGAGATCCACGGCTTGCAGCTCAATCGTCATCATGCCCGCCTCAATTTTGCTGAAATCAAGCACCTCATTCAGAATATGCAGCAGCGTCCCACCGCTTTTGGTTATAATCTGCGTATAATATTGCTGTTCTTCGTCAAGTTCGGTGCCTTCAAGCAAATCAGCCATGCCGATAATCCCGTTCATGGGTGTGCGCAGCTCATGGCTCATAATGGCCAGAAATTCCGATTTGGCCCGGTCCGCCTGCTCGGCAGACTCCTTAGCCCGTACAATCGCCTTCTCTTCGGTAATGTCGCGGAACACAACCACAACACCCTTCCGTACACCGTTATCGAACAGAGGGGTCATCCGGTATTTGACGAGAAAGCTTGAACCGTCCTGTCTCCAGAATACGCCCTCTTTCTCATCATAGGTGAGATGATCTTCCAGCCATTCCCGCAGGGGCTTCCGCCCTCCAGGATACGGCTCACCGTCGAGCCAGGTCTGCTCGATCGTAGGCAGCCTGATCTCACCCGCCAGCTCCCCGGCTTCGTAGCCAAGCATTGCGGATGCCGCCGGATTGATAAATACCGTTGCACCCTCAAGATTCATGCCAAAAATACCTTCTGAAACGGAATTCAGAATCAGCGCATGCTCATAGCTGAGCTTCTCAATCTGCTCCAGATGCCGTTTGCGCTCCGTAATATCGCTCGTAATGGCGAATACGCCCACAACCCGGCTGTCTACCATTATCGGCACATAAATCATACTGACCTCGACAACATGCCCATCCCGGTGAAGCAGTCTGCTCTCAAAGGTTTGAGCTACACCGCTGGCAGCAACAAGAAAGCGTTCTGCCACAAAATCCAGCTCTTCCGGATCAAAGATATCGCTGTAGTTTGACAACAGCAGGCTTTCACAGGAATACCCTGTCAAATACTGCAGGCTGGCATTCAGCGATTGAATCCGTCCCTGCAAATCCATCGCGCTGATAGCCGAAGGGTTATATTCAAACAAAGACTTATAGCGGTTTTCGCTCTCCAGCATCTTGAGCTCATATTGCTTCCGCTCCGAGATGTCGCGGGTGATGCCGACAATCTCCGTATCCCCTCCAGCACCGGTACCAATGTGGCGCAGGGTTGTTTCTGTCCAGATGTAAGAGCCGTCTTTACACAGAAACCGGAAGACGATCGGCTCAAGCCTTTCCCCTTTCATGCTGCTGCGCAGATAGGCCTGGACACGGGCTGCATCCTCAGGATGAATATAATCCATTCCCCCGGTGCCTACCATCTCTTCTGGTGTATATCCGAACATCTGCAGACAGACCGGAGAGGCATACAGATAGGTTGCTTCCTCATCGGTTGCATTGCGGGAAATGAAATCCTGGGAATTTTCCGAAATGAGCCGGTAGTTCTGTTCGCTTTCCCGAAGCTGCTGCTCCATTTCCCGATGAGCTGTAATGTCCTGAACCACTCCGCTAATCTGCCTTATGTTACCTGAGGCATCCTGAGCCACTTCCCAATGGGCATCTATAAATTTCTTCGTGCCGTCGGCCGCCGTAATCCCGAAGACCGCTCCGCCTTTTGTCCCATGTTTCACCGAATCAAGCAGCGCCTCCGTAACCCTGGGCAGATCTTCAGGCTCCACACATTCCTTGATGAGCAGCGGATCGTAGACGGTATGATTGCTGAAATCATCGGTATGGCCAAAGATACTGCGCATTTCCTTGGAAGCAATCAACTGCTGGCTGGACGCCTCCCATTCCCACGAGCCCATCCGGGCCAGAAACTGGGCGTTTGCCAGCATGTCCTCGTATTTCTTCCGGACCGTTATATCACGGGCAACCGTCAAGACCTGCTGAACCCCACCCTTATCGTCGCGCATGACCTGGAAAGAGCTTTCAATCCAAAGATAGTGCCCGTCTTTATGGCGCACCCTGCGGGTAAACACATCATTATCCGAATAGAGCAGTCCCTGCTCGGTCATCTCCAATGCGTCTTCCTCATGATAATATTCCGGCCTTTTTTTACCGATCATTTCATGGGTGGAGTATCCTAGTACTCGTTCAATGGAGGGCGAGACATAATGGATCGTACCCTCAGGATCCGCGAGAGATATCAAATCCGGCGTATTCTGCGAAATCAGATTATAGAGATAATGCTCCTCCAGAATCTTCTTCTCCGCCAGCTTGCGGTCCGTAATATCCTTCATTTCCGCAATCATATATAAAGGGGGACCCGCAGCTTCATCAAAAGTCAGAAACAAATGCAGTGCCACCCAGAAGACTTCACCATTTTTGCGTGTAAATTGATTTTCACTGTCTACAGCCGCCCCCGGGCTCTGCAGCAATAGGTTTATAACCTGCTCATGATCTGCTGTGTCTTTCTCTTCCGTACAGGAAATATCCAAATACCGAAGGTTCATAAACTCCGCTTCCGTATACCCGAACATACTGCACAGTGCAGGATTGGCCAGCTGTATCGTCCCATCCTTCATGGAAACAACTGCAAATCCTGTAGAAGACCGCAAATACAGATATTTAAAAAGATTGTCGGACAATGATAGAGCCTCCTCTGTGAAAGTGGCGGACAGAAATTAAATGTAAATGTAAGTATATCTTTTTTTCGGTCAATTAGCTTCTAATATGAAGTCTATCATAGAGACAATGGAAAACGAATGAGGCAATTTACTGTTGATTTGGCATGCGAATAAGGGCTTTTTGCCCAAAAAGAATGACCATGGAAGCGGGAAAACCGTTCGATGCAGTTGCAGATCGGGACGTAATGTCAGCAATTTTGCCCGGCCAAAAACCGCCTCTCAGTCACTTTATGCCGTTTGTTTAGTTTTTCGGCTCCGGTGCAGGTCCCGCCGTCCTTGCGGGTGCTAGGTTAATACGAATCAGTATCCAATGTATTAACATACAGCCATCATTCAGGCTAAAACAAAAAAAAGCATCTATCGCCGGTTAAGCGAAGATGCTGAAGAGTTAAGTTCGTTCTATGTCAAACAGGCTGCCATCAGTCCAGTCTCCGGGCCGGAAGCAGGAAGGCACAGAACACGGCAAGTGCGCATGACAGTCCGGCGAGCAGCCACTTGTCTTGATCCCATCCGTCATTCATGAGTCCAAACAGATAAAAGTGTCCGGTCAGACGGCCCTTTGTCATAAAATCAAGCAAATACCAGGCAAAGCCGATAATGTATCCGCCTGATATGTTGCGGAGCAGAAGTGTGGCCGTCATACCTGCGGATCCTATCGCCATTGCGGTAATGGCAACCCCGCCGATCATCGGCCATAGGTCAAATACCGCGCCGCGCAAATGCAGGCTGGTGAAAAAAACGGCAATGATCAAAAAAACAAACAAAGTAGTGGAGAACCAGCGAAACAGGAAGATAGCGTGATGCCGCACCTTCTTGGCGTAGAGCACCTCACCGATTCCGCCTTCCTCCAGCATCGCGAGATGTGGGTACACGATCAGGCCAAGGAAGCTGATCAATTGTTCTCCCAGCTTGGCGATGTCTCTCCATTCCATGAGCTGAGGATCCATAAATAAATGCACGCTGCACAGCAAGGCGATGGATAGCAGCCACGAATAATGGGCGGTCAGCTTCAGGTTGTACCAACCAAGCACGCGGAGTGATTGACCTGTCATGAGGCTTCCCCCGCGACCGTTTTGGCTTTTCTAGCAGAGGTTTTGTTCCCCCGTACCCATCCAGAATCCGTCCGGCTGCGGTTTCTTTCCCAGAGCAGCGCGGTTCCGGCTGCCAGCAGTACCGCAAGCAGAATGTAAAAGCTGCGGTTAATTGCGATCTCATCCACCCAGCCTTTATATAAATCAGCGTCCCTTGGCGTATTAAAGCGGATGATCAGCTTGTACAGCCCATAGGAGCCCATAAGCGGCAGTGCGGAAATAAACCACCAGACGATCTGCAGAGCGATCGGCACAATCCCCCGGCGGAACAGCATAGAGCCGAACATACCGAAGGCAATCGAAGCCCAGACTGTGGGCAACAGCCACCAAGCTGTGTATCCAAGGAAGAGGAAAATCGTCTCCGCCGTCTGTCCCTTCAGTTCCAGGGCATTTGCGGTCTGCCAACCGCCGGCGACAGCAAGCACAAGATAAATCAGGGAGAGCATAATCCCTAGTGCGATAAACTTTGAACCAACGTAGGTCCATGGCGAAACCCGACGGCTGTAAATCAGCTCACTCATTCGGCTGGAACGATCGCGGAGCAGCACAAAAGCTGATAGGAACACGGGAAACATACCGGCCGAAAGTGAAAGATAATCGCTGAAATACCGTGCGGCTCCGGGCAGCAGCTCTCCGGCCTCTACAACCTCGTTGTAGCGTGCAAGCGTTTGTTCCTGCGCTTTCACCGCCTCATCGTAGTTCTCTATCGCAAAACCGAATTCATCCATCCCTTTTTTGTACATACTGTTTCCGCCAAGTTGCTTGTTTAAATCATCGGCAACCTTGTAAACATCATCCATCGTGTACTTATCCGGATCTTTAATAATGTTGTCCAGCTTGGAAGCAGCTTCGGTGAGGGCAGCTTTTTCTTGCTTGTCCAGCTTGCTCTCGAGCGGAAAACCGATTCTCAGCTTGGTTGTTGAACCGGCATTCAGGTCCCAGCCAATCTCTTTCCTAATTTGCGTAGCAAGCTCAGAGGTGTTCCCGGGCAGCTTCCAGCCGTAAAAAGGATGTTCCGGGGGACCCACATTTTGCGGCTCAGTCATAACGGGAGGCCGAAGCTCGCTCCAGGTCTGCTCTGCTGCATATTCGGTGAAATAGAAGAAGCAGGCCACTAGTATAAATACATAAAAGACGAGACTGCGCAGAATCATGCGAATCTCTTTACCAATGAGCCCTATCATACGAACGACTCCTCCTTGCGCATCAGGTAAAGATAGGCATCCTCAATGGACGGTATGGCCTGCTGCGCTCCCTGATAAGGCTGCTGATCGGCGAGAACACGGATGCGCATTCCTGTGCCTTCCGGCACAGCGGACAGCACGGGAAGGCGGTCGCGGTCCCGTTCCCACTGCGCCCGGTCAAGCTCCACCGTCCAGACGCGTCCGGCGGCAGCCCCCGTCAGGTCGCCGATTCTGCCGTGGTAGCGCAGACTTCCCTTATGCAGCACGGTCATTTGCTCACAGGTGGATTCCACATCCTCGACAACGTGGGTGGACAGCAGCACGATTCTCCCCTCAGAGAACCGGCCGAGGAGCCGGCGAAAACGGATCCGCTCTTCCGGATCAAGCCCTGCCGTCGGCTCATCGACGATCAGCAGCTTCGGTTCATGTACCATTGCCTGGGCCACGCCGAGCCGGCGCTTCATTCCGCCGGACAGTGCTTTCACTTTGGTCCGGCGCTGCTCCGTCAGGTTCACCTGCTCCAGCAAATCGTCGATTCTCCGCTTCCGCTCCGAATGCCCCTTCACCCCGGACAAAAGTGCGAGATAATCCATCGCTTCAAGCACCGACATCCCTGGATAAAATGCAAATTCCTGCGGCAGATAACCGACCAGCTGGCGGATCTGCGCTTTGTCCGTCAACGGCACTCCACCGATCGTTGCTTTGCCGGACGTGGGTGTAAGTAAAGTTGCAAGCAGCCGCATTAGCGTTGTTTTACCTGCCCCGTTAGGACCAAGCAGGCCGTGTATCCCTTCGCCTACTTTGAAGCTGACACCGTTTAAAGCCTGCTTTTCCCCGTAGGTCTTGGTCAGTTGTTCAATTACAAGTTCCATTCTGGTCCTCTCCCTCAAATATTTTTGACTCCCATTACTAATCGCTTTCCTGGTCCCAGGCAAACTCCGTGTTCTCCACCATCAGTCCTATTCCGATCAGGAGGAGTGACAGCAAGACGAGCAACACTCGATCAATGACTTCGAACTTGATCATTACAAAAACAACAACCGCAGTAAGCACAATACCCGCCAGCTTAGTATTTCTTTGTCTGTCGAGCTGCCGGCTGTTTCTCTGCACCTTCTCTGCTTCACGTTTGTCAAACTCCAGCAGACGGGCTTTCCGGTACACTTCCTCTAGAAACGCTTGTTCCTCTTCGGCTGGCTTCACAATCCCACTCCTCCTTTTCGTAAATCTGCCTCAGCTTCTTACGGGCCCGGTGCAGCAATACTTTGAAGCTCACCGTGGTACGGCCCATAATAGCTGCCGCTTCTGTATAAGACATCTCACCTATATCAACGAGATACACGGCCATCCGGTAATCCGGTTTGAGCGCAAGCAACCGCCGTTGCCACTCCCGGTTCTCCTCGTGCACAATCGCCATCCGCTCGGGATCCTCCCTGCCGGGAGGCGGCATGCCGTTCCCTTCAGGCAGGTTCTCTCCTGAAATATTCCCTGAAAAGACGGCATCGGGACGGCTTCGCATTCCTGCTTCAACCGGCAAGATCCCCTGCCGCTGCCGCTTCCGCAAGGAATCTATGCTTTTGTTGCGGAGGATCGTGAACAAATAGGTTTTAAAAGACGCGCGGGCATCGAATCTCTCCGGATACACCAGCAGATAGGCAAAAGAGTCCTGTGCCAAATCCTCGGCGGTATGATAATCCCCGGTCAGATGATAGGCAAACCCTACCGCAGGCTGCCGGTATTGACGAACCAGCCATTCAAAGGCCTCCCGTTCTCCCTGCCGGAACCGGAGCAGCACGGCTGCCTCATCATCCGGGTGACCCGCAGCCTCATCCTCCATAATGGAGCGCTGCCTGTTTCCTCTCTGGATATCGTTCGTCCGAATCCCCTCCTCTCCCGCAGCCTTCTACTACTTATTCGTCCAAGCCTCCGAAATAGTTACAGTGCTTCCGAAAAAAACAAAACGGGTCCGCAAACTGCTGCATCAGCAATCTGCGAATCCGTACTTTTTTGACTACTTCCGCTTGGGACTTGAGAGCTGAAACTTTGAGTCTTTCCTATCAAACCACCTGATGGTTTCTGAAGGCGCGATAAGTAAAGGGCAGGAGCAGGACAATAACGATGATTGCAAAGCCTGTAGCGAACTTATAGCTGGGAATCAGCTGTCCAAACACAGAATACACCTCGTATTCGGTTACTCTTGTAATGCCGTCAACCATTTTGCCAGGAAATAGGTTCATCATATGATTGTACAAGCGGCTACTCTTGCTAGCCGGAAAAAACAGCGGGCCAATCAGCAAAATGACAATGAAAATGATAACGGGAAATGGGGTGCTCATCCGGCTGGACAGCCAAAGCGTCACCGCCCCCACGATCAGACAGGCCAGGCTGCCAATGAGAATTGCCCACAAATAGGTCTGAAGCACCGTGAAAGGAACCGGAGCAAAAAGCTTGATCATCTGCACGCTGGCGCTTCCCCCATCAAATCCAAAAATCCCAAGCATCAAGAGAGTATAGATGCCTAATCCCACAGCTAGCAAGCCAAGGGAGACAATCAAGCCGGCTTTTAATTTGGCGGCAATCACCTTATTGCGGCCATAACGGGAGGACAAGATTATTGCATCCGCCCCGCTCTGGTATTCACCGGCAAAGACAGGAGCAAGCCAAATTGCAATCACAAACGCGCTGATCAATAAAACAAACTGCAGGTTCTCGAACACACTCTCCCAGCCGCTTACATAGTCCATTTGGAAGGGGACCGGAATGGACTTATTCATCCGCATAAAAAAAGCATTCTCTTTGGCAGAAGCATTGCCGGGAGTATAATCCCGGTCTATGTACTCTTTCACCTTATCGAGACGTTCCTGATAGAAGGTCTTTGCTGTATTTGGTGTCATGCTGTCGATAATATAATGATCGTATTCACGGGAATGGGAAAAAGCAAACCGGATCAACGTATCAATCTGATAACTCTGCTCTTTGTAGGTTACATAAGCCTCATTTGTGAGCTCCCCCTTCTCGTTAAGGTTTTTCGGATCATGCATGACTTTTTGATGATGCTTGACTGCAGCCGCTATTCTCTCTACCGTGAGCGGTCCGGCAAGCTGGCGGTTGTATTCCTTTCGGAGCGGGATGGCTTCCAGTCCCTTTAGATCATTGCCGTCCTTGTCCGTTATGTACGCACCCGAAACGAGCGCCCATACTCCTAATAAGGCCACGACGATTACAAGTGCTATGCCTATAAAAAATGATTTCCGTCTCATGATCTTTCTGAGCTCAAACCGGGTCAGAATATCCATAAACTGTACCTCCTATTTGACTTCGCCCGCCGCTGCAGCCGATTCATCTTGAAAATGGTATAGAAACAAGTCTTCAAGCGTCGGTGGAACCGAAACTGCATGAGCTGCGGGTTGGACCTTAGAGACAATACGCAGCTCAACCCGGTCCCGCTCATGCCGCAGATTGCTCACACAGTACCGTTCATTCCACACCTCCGCTTCCCTCGCCGGAACATGGCATAACCAGACATTGCCCTCCATCGTAGCTGTCAGCTGCTCTACCGTCCCGCTCATTAACAGTGCACCCCGTTTCATCACCAGAATCTGATCGGCGATATATTCCACATCGGATACAATATGTGTCGACAGGAGGATGATCTTATCGCGGGCCAGATCGGCTATAAGGTTGCGGAAGCGTACCCGTTCCTTGGGATCCAGTCCCGCCGTTGGCTCGTCCAGCACCAGCAGGCGGGGATCATTCAACAGCGCCTGGGCGATACCCAGCCTCTGCTTCATTCCCCCGGAAAAAGTGCGGATTTTCTTGCGGGCTGCCTCCTCCAGAGCTACCATGCGCAGCAGTTCACGGGCTTTTCCCTTCGAAGCCTTCAGGGTCAGCCCTTTCAACGATCCGACGTACCACAGAAACTCTTCCGCGCTGAAATCGGGATAATATCCGAAGTCCTGAGGCATGTAGCCCAGCAGATCGCGGTATTGTTCCCCCATGCGGCCAATCTCCTGGCCGTTCATCTGGATCATCCCCGAGGTCGGACTGAGAATACCGCAGATCATTCGCATCAGCGTTGTTTTACCTGCTCCGTTAGCTCCGAGTAAACCATACACACCACTGGTCAGCCGGGCCGATATGCCGTTCACCGCCTGTTTCGCGGCAAAACGCTTGCTTAGCTCATTTATAGTCAGTTCCAACATGTGATGAACCCTCCTTATTTAATGCTCCCTGTAGCCAAGCGGCCTGCGCCGCGGTAATTTCAAATCAGGCTGGAAGCGGTCTCCAGACTCCGGCAAGTCTTGCGCAAACCGCGTACCTGCAGGGCTATTCCTGCGGTTGTCACCAGCAGCATCGTCTGCCATACTCCCATTGCCGCTGGTTCAAACACCCAAAGGTTGGGGGTAAAGGCAAGTATCATCTGAACCAAAGCCACCATGCCGGCGAAGGTCAGGCAGTAATATCCGCAGCTTGGGGTGCGAACCCGATTGAGCAGCCACAGGCAGCCGAGGCAAGTTAAATTAAAAGGCACCAGCAGATAGATCAGCATGGTTGCAACATCACTATGTATCCAAACACTTAATATCGCAGCCAGCAGGGTCAGACCCAGCAAATCCGCCATCCCCAGCAGACTCATGCGGACCATCGTCAGCTTCTCCAGGAGATGGCGGGTGCTGAGTTCTATCTCCAGCATATTACAGCGAAGCGAACGGGTCAGAGTACGGATTCCAGCCATTACCAGCAGAGGCGAGGATATAGAGACCATCATGACGATTTGCACACTCTCACCCATTTCCTGAAGGGCGTTTCGCAGTAACAGCACCATTCCCAGGACGATCAGCAATTGTACGGCCCATACCTTCCGGCTGATGAAGCGAAGCTGGGCCAGATAGAACTCTCCGAACGACGTTCTCCGCCCGGCTTGTCGCTGGCGCAGCACCTCCACCGCCCCTCTGGCGGTATCTTCAAGATGCTGCCGTTCAATGGGGGGCGTGGGGTAGTTCCTTAGGGCGTTGACGATGGCTTGCTCTGATCTCTTGTTCAACGGCTTCATTCCTTTCCAAGTAGCTTCTTAGTACAGCCAGCCCGCGCTTCACCCGGTACTGCACCATACACACGTTCACTCCTGTTACGCGGGCAATGTCACGGTAGGTCAGATCGAGGCAAAAGCGCATAAACACCAGTTCCCGCTGCGCTTCAGGCAGCAGCTCAAACAGCTCATGCACCAGCTGCTCTCTTTCCACCTGTTCTTCTATAGAGCTGCTTTGCTGTGCACCCCTCCAGTCTGCTGCATCCCCCTCGTCCTCCAGGGATAGCGGCTGTCCCTTCCTTAAATGATCGTTGCATAGATGGCGGGCGATTGTGTATAAGTACGCACGGCATTTTCCGGCGTCAGTATAACGCTCAATATGGCGGCAGAAGCGGTAAAAGGTCTCTTGAGTTAAATCCTTCGCCTCTTCCGCGTTCCGTACCCGCCAGCAGCAATACTTCTGGATGCCAGCGTAGTGCCGCTCTATCAGCGGTGTCAGATACTCGGTTTCCCCCTCCTGAATCCGCCGAATCCATTCCTTTTCATCCACCTCGTCCCCTCCTCTCTAATAGGTATAACTGTTTTTCTGCCGGAAAAAATGAACAGATATTGTGTCATTCTTGTGACGTTATGCAAGACCCGGAGGAACGGATAGGCAAAAAAAGAAGCAGCGGCTAGAAAGCTCACTGCATCTCAAGATTGCTCAAGGATTAAGGTTAGTATGTATTTCCGTTCTCTATACGCGCCAAATCGGTAATTCGCATCATGAACATATGGCAGGGAAGATCTCAATGACATGGAATAAAAAAACTAAAATCTGAGCAAAGATAAGCATATCATGTTAAATCCAGTTAGGGTATGATCGGCAGCAATAAATAAGAATCAAATTCATCCCCTGTATATAGAGTAACGTCTGCTTCCCAAACCCTGTCATCCGCCGTCTGAGTCAGCAGTGCGCAGCCGCTCTGATTCTGGCTGCCAATTTCCAGGAGCAGCCGATTTCCTTTAGATACAACAATCGCGCTATCCCATATCTCTATATCCAAGGGGTAGACTTCCCCGGGAATCAGTTTTTGAATCTCATCGAAGCTGTAGTAGGGCTTATATTCCGCCGATAATTGATCATCTGTTTTACGTAAGGAAGCGCGTAGCCAGCCTTGGCTAATGGGAAATTGATCCGTTAGTGCTCCTGAATTAACTACCTCATTGCCAAGAGGGTCAATGTTGCGCAAAGATACAAAAATATCCATATCATCTGTAGTTGACGATGCCCACAAGCGGAGCTTGATAGGTCCCAGAATCTCTGTTTCGTTCTCGAACGGAGCCGTTTCAAACAGAATACGCTTGGAGTTGTTTTCCTCTCTCGAGAATGCTTTCACCATAAAGGGCCCGGCCCAGTGCCTGGACTCGCGCTCCTTATCGCCATCATAGCAAAGCTGGCTCTTGGCTTGCGGAAGTTCCACTGAAAGCAGCTTTGAGCTTGCATCAAGGTAAAATCGTGTCCATTGGGTACGCTTAAGCGGATACTCATTCTCGTAGCGCCATGTGTAGCTATTACCTCCGCGGGGAATGGCAAGCTTCACCTTCGGCTCCCTCGTTATGCCGGTATCGATTCCCTTGAGCCAATAATCGAGGAATTTTTTCTGCAGCTCACGACCCTGAGCGGTATAGAATTCACCAACATGGCTGCCGATATGAACTTCAAGCCACTTGTGCTCCGATGCTGCATTCTGAAATCCCAGAAAGTTCCCCCGGGTATGCATTCCAGCGCTAAACCAGTTGCTTGCGGATAATAAAGGTACCTCTACTTTGCTTAGATCAGAGAACCGATTCGTCCACGATTGATCACGTAATGGATTGTTTTTGACCATCTCCGGGAAATCAATGCGATTGTCCTGCAGTTGTTCCTCAGAAAGGCTTCCACCGGGATTGTATTGATGTGTCAAAACTCCGTTTTCCCACCAGAATGAAAGAAAGCCGTTTACTTGAATTCCACCCGGATAACAGAAATCCGCATAATAATCTACTGTACCTTCCCAAGGTATGATGCACGCTAAATGTGGAGGTTGTTCGGATGCCACAGCCCATTGGCTCATTGCCAAGTAGGAGATGCCCAGCAGTCCTATCCGTCCATTGCTCCAGGCTTGCGTTCCAGCCCATTCGATTGCATCATAATAATCCTTCTTTAAAGCACTTGATAATATATCAAGCTTCCCTGGAGAATTACCGATACCACGTTCATCTACTCGTAATACAGCATACCCTTGTGGCACCCAATATTCAGGATTTGGTGTTTCCCAGCTAAGTAACGGCCCTTTATCCTGCAAATGGGTATATTCTATTGCAACCGTCGGGTTAGCAGGAGCAAATTGCGAGAAATGCGTATCCTTTCCATACGGACACATCGTCATGATTACTGGAAAATCCCCGTCCGCATTAGGCTGATAAAGATTTGCGGCGAGATAATTCCCATCTCTCATAGGAATCTTAACTTCCTTCCAGGTAAGCTCATAAAAGTGATTACTTCTTTCGTTAGTGTCGATAGGCAGAGGATTCATAGCTTGCCTCCATTTGATAGTTTTTCTTGAAACCAGTTAATCAATAAGCTGTGTTCTCCTGTGTCCTGTTTAATAGCATGTGAACTTTCCTTATAAGATGTGTTGTATATGCCGGATACATTTCCCTCCAAATATTAGTACACATGTACTAAAGCAAGTGTATTCCTACGAGTACACTAATTCAACTCTGATCTTTTTCGAGAAAATCATACTTAGCTGAGAATTCTCGGCAATCATCTCTCGAATCCTTCCATATGCTTAATCAAGCTACTTATTTCGGCTTGTAGGTCCAATTTATGATATAATGCTTTTGATTTCAAGTGCATATCACAAACGCTATAAAGGAGATAGGCATGGATAATAATTTAAGAGATAAGATCCTTGAGACTTCAATTGAATTATTTAATAAAAAAGGATATGCATATGTAACATTGAGGGATATTTCCGATGCGCTAAATATTAGTCCTGGTAATTTGACATACCATTTCAAAAAAAAACAAGACCTCATGATTGGTGTTATGGCAAGGCAATATGAAGAATATCAAAACTTAAATTTCTCTGCGGACGTTTCTATCCAAGGGCTGAATCAGCAGTTTTTAATCCTTAGTGCATTCCGCGAAAAATATTTCTTTTATTTCTCCAGTTTTACAGAATTGCCTAAGCTGTATCCTGAGATCGCTGATATGCAAATTAAGGTTGTTAATGATTTCTATACACTTTTTACCGATACATTTACCATATTTGTTAATAATGGAATTATGAAAGAAGAATTATATGCCGGACAATATGAAGATTTGTCCATTTCTTTATTATCGCTCAATATGTATGGGACACAGGAAATAATTCTTCTCCAAAAATTTCTTCCAAAGCAAAAAAGTGTCTTTTCCATCCTGTGGAGCCTTATATTGCCTCATTTAACAAGAGAAGGGACGGACATGTATAATCGGATGACACAGGTCGATAAAACGCCTCCCCCACAACTATACTGCCAGCAAGATAAACCGAACGGAGGCTTGAAAGGGTCAACATGTGACCCCAAAGGTACGTAAGATCTGACTAAGACGCTAGACACCCATTTTCATTATTCGAGCGGCACAACCATACCCTGCAAAACACAAAATAAAAAACCCTTCCGAAGAAGGGTTTGATTTGTAAACTATGATGCGGTCAAGAGGACTCGAACCTCCACGATATTGCTATCACTGGCACCTGAAGCCAGCGCGTCTGCCAATTCCGCCATGACCGCGTATTATGTATGCAGCGATTTAATCACCGTAATTAAGAATATACTCCCTTTTAATGTAATATGCAAGTTTTATTTTCGAAGCATTTCTGACTTTGGCTAATCCGGCTACCATTCTAAGCTTCATGGCGCTCGCAGCTTCTCTTGGAAATACTGTCGGGTCTTCCCTGTTCCTCCCGGCAGGAATTGTGCTCGGCTCCTGCTGCTGGTGGCTGCTGTTATCTGCTATTATCTGCTGGATCAGCGGCAGACTGCCTGATGCCTTCATTCGATCTTTGAGCCTGATCTCATCGGTCAGCCTGATCCTGTTCAGCTTATACGGTAGCTGCTCTGCCTTATTCGAAGCAGGGGGGTGAATCCGGTTGAAACTGATGATAGGCATAACCAATAAACTCTATTCGATTTATATATTTCACTTATAAGATAACGCATGATACAACAGAAGTATTCCTGTTTGACCTGAAAGGAGACTTCTGATGAATCAGCAATGGAATACCGGAACCTATGATACGGATATGGCCTTTGTATCCCGCTTCGGGGAATCTTTAATTCATCTGCTGCAGCCGCAGCCGGGCGAACGAATTCTCGATTGGGGCTGCGGCACTGGAGATTTGGCCGCTGCCATCGCTGATCATGGGGCAGCTGTTACAGGGATTGATGCATCCCCTGAGATGATAAGCGCTGCCCGCAGCAAACATCCGCAGCTGGAATTTGTGCTGGCGGATGGCCAGTCCTATTGTGCAGATGTTCCCGCCGACGCCGTCTTCAGCAATGCTGCTCTGCATTGGCTGCAGGATGCGCAAGGGGCCGCTGCAAGCATTGCCGCCAGCCTGCGGACCGGAGGGCGGTTCATTGCCGAATTCGGCGGGCAAGGAAACATCGCCTCGGTCGTTAACGGTCTGCCGCGTGCTTTTGCCGCCATCGGGTGCAGCGGCAAGCTGAAGCTGCCCTGGTATTTCCCCAGCATCGGGGAATACTCGTCACTCCTGGAACGGAACGGGATGACCGTTGAACTTGCCCTATGCTTCGGCCGGCCAACACCGCTTGCCGGTGGTGAGCAGGGTTTCACCCGTTGGCTGAACACCTTTGCGGATGGAATTCTGAGCGTGCTCAGCAGCCCGCAGCGTGAGGATGTGCTGGCTTTCATGGAAAAGGAGCTGAAGCCCGTTCTGTTCCAAGAAGGCGGCTGGATCATGGATTACCGCAGAATCCGGATTGCCGCCAAGAAGCATTAAGAAACAAAGAGCGCACCGGAGGTTATTTTCCGGTGCGCTCTTTGTTTCTTCATACCCGCATACCGTTTCTTCTTTGCCTGTTGCTCCCCATTCTCGTCTTGGGATCGGGGGACATTATATCCCTTTCCACGATTATTAGCTACAATAAAGACGCAACTAAGCTTTGCTGATAAGTTACGTGAGCGAGGAGGATTTCCGATGAGTCAAACAATACTGATAGTAGACGATGAAAGAGAGGTCGTCGATTTGTTGAAATTGTATATAGAGAACGAAGGATACCATGTGCTTGAGGCTTTTGACGGGAAGGAAGCTCTGGAAATCGTACAAAATCACACCATTCATTTAATTGTGCTGGATATCATGATGCCTGAATGTGACGGATTTCAGGTCGTGAAGGAATTGCGCCAGTCCTTGTCGGTACCGGTTATTCTGCTGTCTGCGCGTGTGCAGGATCATGATAAAATTCTGGGACTCAAAATTGGTGCTGACGATTATATCACAAAGCCCTTCAATCCATTGGAGGTTGTGGCGCGAATAGAAGCCCAGTTAAGAAGAAATCAATATGTCCAAACGGAGACTACTGCAGCTTCCGAGCTGGTGGAGATTGGCGGACTGGTCCTTGATAAAGCCGGATGCCTATTGTACAAAAACGGGCAACTGACAACGCTGACTTCCATTGAGTATAAATTGCTGCTTCATTTTATGGAGAATCCGGGGCGGGTATTTACGAAGCGGCAGCTCCTTGACAGTGTCTGGCAGCAGTGGTTTGGCGACGACAACACCCTGTTGGTGTACATAAGCAAGCTGCGCGATAAAATCGAAGATGAGCCAAGGAAACCGGTCTATTTAACAACGATCCGGGGGCTTGGCTACAGATTTGAAAAGAGATGCTGAGGATGTGCCGGAGAAACACAGGCGTCCGGACGATGCTGCGTATTCATTACTTCCTCTTGGTCATCGTCATCAGTGTCATTGGAATCCTTAGTATATTATATGCATCCAAAGGAGCTGACCAGAGCTACGCAGAGACAGAGATGGATGTGGTGACGGCACAGAATTTGGTGGATGCAAATAATGATGCCGAGAGATTGAACTCCTTGTTTGATGATATCAAGAAAGTCAACGGGTGGATCGAAGTTCTGGATTCCCGGAAACTGATTACGCAATATATCGGGACGCCCCTGGACAAGTCCACACCGGAGTTGATGCTGCTGGACAAAGACCCGGAGTATGCCCCTTATATCAGCTCAGTTGCTTCTTTTTTGCGAAAAGGAGTTTTGTATACCTATGTCGTGAAGATCCCTGTTGATCAGTTGGAAGTGAGCATCTGGAGCAAACAGAGCGGCACCCTACGGGATAAGCACATTCAACGTTATAACGCCCAAGCTGTACTTGGATTTATCCTCCTCTCCACCATTGTTATTTTTGTATACAGTAGATGGACAGCAAGAAAAATAAGTGATCCGCTGGCAAAGATTGCCGGAGGGATTGACCGCTTAAAAGCAGGTGATTATACAGTTCGCCTTGATTTTAAGCTGGAAAGCGAATTTCTGCAAATCCGTGATACCTTGAATGGTATGGCTGAGAAGCTCGAACGGGCCGGCGAACAAAAAAAGCGGATGGAACTGGACAGGCAGAGAATGCTGGCCGATATTTCCCATGACCTGAAAACACCCATCTCCACCTTATACGGTTATGCAAAAGCGCTGCATGAAGGAATGGTGAAAGATGCAGACAAGCAAAAAAGCTATCTGCAGTCCATCTATAATAAAGCCAAACGGGTGAATGCCCTGCTGGATACATTGTTTGAGATGACACAGCTTGACCATCCTGAATTTATTTTGGACAAAAAAGAACAGGACATCGGTGAATGTATGCGTGAAACCATACTGGACCATCTCTCGGAAATCGAGGACAAGGGGATTGAACTGGAGGTGGGAATACCTGAAGCAGTGGTGCTCTATCCTTTCGACCGAAAGCAAATGGGACGTGTATTCAGCAACCTGATCGCAAATGCGGTGCGCTACAATCCGGCAGGCACCCGCTTGCGGATCACTTTGGAGGTTCAGCCTGACGGCCTCTACCTGGAGTTCGCAGACAACGGGAACGGGATTCCCGCGCACACGCAATCCATTATTTTCGAACCCTTCGTCAGAGGGGACAAGGCCCGGTCCAATGACGGAGGTACAGGCCTGGGGCTGGCGATCGCCCAAAAAATTGTCCATCTGCATCAAGGTTCAATTCAGCTCCTGGGTACAACAGAAGAAACTACGATCTTCCACATCTTTCTTCCCCAAATTTAAGGCTACATTAAGTTTCGTTTTAGAATCGCGAAAGTCTGGTCTGTTATGTTTAGGCTGTGAATCATACAACCATGAGCCTACCACCTATTTTGAGTAAGGGGAGTTGATGTTATTGTTCAAGCGGATTCTTTCAACTGTAACCGTTCTATCGTGTTTGGCCTTTTCGTTGCAGGCTGAAGCGGCAGAAGCACCTCAGCCTCTATTTTCCGGGGAAGTCTCGTCCTCTGCCGTACAAGCCATGCACCCCTTCCCGGAACATGAGCAATACCAGGCGGGTACCATCAAGCCCAACTATGTTTCCCAAAACCAGCTGGATGACGAGGTGCGTAAAAAATATGATGAATGGAAAACGAGATATTTAAAAAAACATCCCAAAAAATCGGATCAATACTACGTTTTCTACAACCTGGAAAAGGAAGCTGCCCCGGATAATGCCGTATCCTGCTCGGAGGGTCACGGTTATGGCATGTTAATCTCCGCCTTGATGGCCGGTCACGACCCGCTGGCAAAAGATTATTTTGACGGTCTCTATCGGTTCTATAAAGCGCATCCAAGCGTAAATAACCCGGCCTTAATGGCCTGGCAGCAGATTAAGACCGGTGCGGGAGATATTATTGACACACCGCCTAGCGACAGCGATGATGGAAGCCGTTCTGCTACTGATGGAGACATGGATATCGCCTATGCATTGCTGCTCGCGGACAAGCAGTGGGGAAGCAGCGGCCCAATTGATTACTTGAGCGAGGGCAAGGCAGCCATAGCTGCGATCATGAAAGAAGATGTGAATCAGCAGAAATGGAGCTTGAAATTCGGCGATTGGGTAGAAAATAGCGATCCCGATTACGGCCTTGCCACCCGTCCCTCCGACTTTATGTTGAGCCATCTTCGGGCATTCGGGAATGCTGCCGGTGATCCCAACTGGGCTAAAGTCGCTGACAACACTTACGGGATTATCCAAACGATCTCCACTAAATACAGCCCCTCCACCGGCTTACTCCCTGATTTTGTGGTATGGAGTAACAGGGGTTACGCCCCTTCGCCTCCAAATCTTCTGGAAACAGACAGGGACGGGTACTTTAGCTGGAATGCGGCACGGGTTCCATGGAGAGTTCCTGTCGATTATTTACTTTCAGGAGATACGCGCGCATTGAACCAGACAAAGCTAACGAATGCATGGATATCCAAAAAAACAAATGGCAATCCAAGCAAAATTGTAGCAGGATACAAATTGAACGGTGATCCGCTTGACGACAACGATCCCGCAATTGCCTTTTCCGCACCGTTTGCAGTTAGCGCCATGGTAGACTCCAGCAATCAAAATTGGCTGAATGCACTATGGAAAAGTATTGTCAATGCGCCGACATCGTCCAATTCCTACTATGGCAACAGCATTAGATTGCTCTGCATGATTACAATTTCCGGAAATTGGTGGGACCCCACTGACGCAAGTAATTAAGACATTAGGCAGATTGTCACAGCACAACAGAACCCGCCGTTATTTGGCGGGTTCTGTTGCATCTCCTACATATCGGCTGCTTCCGGCTCCCAGCCCCGCCACAAGCAGCAGAACACTTGCTGCTGCGAGCAGTGCCAACGGACCGTTCCAGCTGTTCGTAGCGTCATGAAGCAGCCCGAACAGTGCCGGTCCCATGGCTGCCAGCAGATAGCCGATCGACTGGGCCATTCCCGACAGCTCGCTTGCCTCCTGAGTGCTGCGGGTGCGCAAGCTGAAGAACATCATTGCCAGTCCAAAGGCAAAACCTCCGGCAATGCCGATACAGATCGCCCATACCGGCATCCATGCGCTGCTGCCGAACCAAACGCCGGAGATTCCGGCCATGAACAAAACAGCCGTAATGACAACCAGCCCCCGCTGGTTCTTCAGTTTGCCTGCCCATAAAGGAACAAAAAAAGTAAACGGCAGCTGGGCCAGCTGCAGCAGTGAAAGGATCCAGCCCGCATGGCTGGAGGACATGCCCCGCTCACCGAGAATGACCGAGAACCAGGCAATCAGAACGTAATAAAGCAGAGATTGCAGGCCCATAAATAAGGTAACCTGCCAGGCGAGCGGCGAACGCCACATTTTCCCTGCTGAACCGGGCGTGCTTGTTCCGCTGCCTTGGCCCAGGCTCTTCATCTGCGGAATCCAGAATAGAGTGGCCAGTGCAGCGACAATGAACCATAGGGCAAGTGTGCCCCGCCACCCGAGCCCTGCCTGGTCCGCTATCGGAACACTAATACCGGAAGCCACCGCTGCGCATAAATTCATCGAAACCGTATAAATCCCGGTTAGAAGACCGATACGTCCGGGAAACTTGCCCTTGATCAGTCCCGGCAGCAGCACATTGCACACCGCAATCGACAGCCCGATGATTGCGGTGCCTGCGAACAATGTGAGGGTTCCCGAGGCGGAACGGATCAGGATTCCCATCGACAATGCCAGCAGCGCCAGCATTAGCACGTTGGCAAGGCCAAAACGGCGGGCGAGCTGCGGAGCAAATGGGGACAGCAGCGCAAAAGCGAGCAGCGGAAGTGTAGTTATTGCTCCGGCAAGTGTATTGGATAATCCCAGATCATCGCGGATCATCTCCAGCAACGGTCCGACAGAGGTGAACGGGGCCCGCAGCGCCGCTGCGACAAAAACAATGCCGACCACGAGCAGAATACGTTTAGATCCGGCGTTTCCTTGGGATAAGGTGGATAATGAAGTCTGAATCTTGCGGTCTTCTTGCCTTGCTTTCATGAGGCTCCTCCTGATTGCAGCGAAAAAATCCGTTAAGCACCGGGCTTGTACGGAAATGAAGCTGTTTTATGTATCACACTTTGTTACATTATACCCCCTTATGTATGCCGGCGCACAGCTTCTTGGATTCTTAGGATAGCTTAACTATACGGCCTTCCATCTGAAAAGCGGCCGGTCCAAAAGGACCGGCCGCTTTGCTGAAGATTAATTCAGCTGATTATACCCAGAGAGATTTAGTGATGATTACGAGCAGGATGAACAACACCAGAATCGCTCCAGTGGAAGTGAAAGCACCGCCGTATCCTCCAACATTTTCGCTCATGTTAACTCCTCCTTTATACTTGAATACTTTTAAAATATGTGGAAATATCCAGTCTGGTCTGGGTGAAACGACAAGAACTTACTCACTTCCCCTGCAATTTAAATTATTCTTGCGGTTGACAAATCGGACAACCCTCTTTAGTATCCTAAGAATAAAGGTAGTTGAGAATCACTCTCAACTAGAATACATAACATTACAGAAAAGAGTGAACAAGAGATGCTGCGTCGTTTTTTTTCCTATTATCGTCCTTATAAGAAGCTGTTTGTTCTCGACTTCACCTGTGCGGTGGGTGCGGGGCTTTTAGAGCTGGCCTTTCCGGTGGCCGTGAATAAATTTATTGATGATCTGCTCCCCGGACAAGACTGGTCGTTAATTCTGATCGCCAGCATTGCCCTGCTTGCCATCTACGCTCTTAATACCGCAATGAATTATGTTGTCACCTATTGGGGGCACATGCTGGGAATAAACATTGAAACAGATATGCGCAAAAAGATGTTTGATCATATCCAGAAGCTCTCCTTCCGCTTCTTCGATAACAATAAAACCGGGCATTTGCTCGGTAGGATTACCAATGATTTGAACGATATCGGCGAGGTGGCGCATCACGGTCCTGAGGATGTGTTCATTGCCGTGATGACGCTGATCGGAGCCTTTATCCTGATGGCCGATATCAATCTGAAGCTGGCCGTGATCACGTTCATTATCGTGCCGATTATGGCTTGGGTCATCATCCATTTTGGACGCAGCATGACCTCTACCTACCACCGGCTATTCGGCAACGTAGGCAATTTCAATGCCCGGATCGAGGACAATGTCGGGGGAATCCGCGTGGTGCAATCCTTTGCCAATGAAGAATATGAAAAAGAACTGTTCGCTGTTGATAACCAAATGTTCCGCCAGACCAAATTGATGGCCTACAAGCTGATGGCCAAAAGCTCGTCAGTCAGTTATATGATGACACGCCTGATTACAATTGTGGTCATGGTCTGCGGCGCCTGGTTCTTTATTCAGGGAGAGCTGGAGATCGGGGAGTTTGTTGCTTTCATCCTGTTGTCCAATGTCTTTTTCCGGCCGATTGAGAAAATCAATGCCGTTATCGAGAGCTATCCGAAAGGTATTGCCGGGTTCAAGCGTTATCTTGAGGTGATTGATACAGAGCCGGATATCGCCGATAAGCCGGGTGCGGTGGAAGTCGGTTCGCTGCGCGGAGATATTATCTTCGGAAACGTCAGCTTCGGCTATGACGACAATCGTTCGGTACTGCAGGAGATCAGCCTGAAGGTCAACGCCGGGGATACGATTGCTTTTGTCGGCCCTTCCGGCGCGGGCAAAACCACAATCTGCAGCCTGCTGCCCCGCTTCTATGACGTCACCGGCGGCAGCATCTCCATCGACGGAATAGACATCCGTGACATGAAGCTGAATTCGCTGCGCAAGCAAATCGGGATTGTGCAGCAGGACGTCTTCCTGTTCTCCGGCACAATCCGTGAGAATATCGCCTACGGCAAGCTGGATGCGGAGCTTCCGGAAATCTGGGAAGCTGCCAAACGCGCCCACCTGGAAGAGCTGATTAGCAGCCTGCCGGATGGCATGGATACAGTGATCGGGGAACGCGGCGTGAAACTGTCCGGGGGACAAAAGCAGCGCCTGGCCATCGCAAGAATGTTCCTTAAGAACCCTCCAATCCTGATTCTGGATGAAGCCACCTCGGCGCTGGATACGGAAACAGAAGCCGCCATCCAGCAGTCGCTGGCTGACCTGTCGGTGGGCCGTACCACCCTTGTGATTGCCCACCGTCTCACGACGATCAAAAATGCTGACCGGATTATTGTTGTAAACGAAGACGGCATCTCCGAGGAAGGCCGCCACGAAGAGCTGGTCAACGCCGGAGGCACTTACAGCCGCCTGTACCAGGCGCAGTATAATGCGTAAAACGCAGAGAATGAAATAAATGCTCAAGGAAACAATAGCGCAACGTAAGGCCGAGAATTGTCCTATGCAGGAATGATAGGACATAGGACATCATGCAGAAATAAGAACAACCTTCCGCTCTACAGCCCTATGGGCTGATTGCGGAAGGTTGTTCTGCGTTTACCTGCCTCTTTCCCTACCCCTTCACTGCACTGCCGGCCACTCCTTGAATAATGTACCTCTGCCCCAGCAGAAAAACGATAATCATCGGAATAATGCCTGCTGTTGCTGCCGCCATCATGCCGTTGTAGTCTACGTTGTTCTCAAGAATGAAATTTTGCAGGCCAAGAGGAACGGTATATAAATCCTTATCTAGCAGGAAAACCAGCGCATTCTCGTAATCATTCCAGTGCCAGGAAAAGTCGATGACTGCAAGAGTAGCCAGGGCGGGCTTGGCCAGCGGCAGCACCAGCCGGAAAAAGATCCGGAAATGCCCTGCCCCGTCGATAAATGCCGCTTCAGAAATTTCCGCGGGTACGGACAGGAAGAACTGGCGCAGCATAAACACTCCAAAGATCGTGAACATGCCGGGCAGAATCAGCGCCCAATGTGTATTATAGATGCCCGCCCAATCAAACATCAGAAACTTCGGCACGAACAGCACCTGCGGCGGAACCATCATCATCGACAGGTAGACCAGGAACAGCGGCTCCCGCCCCTTGAACTGAATCCGGGCAAACCCGTAAGCGGCAAAAGCAGAGAAGAACACTGCACCGGCCGTGCTGATCAGCGATATTTTCAGCGAGTTCAGGTAATAGGTAATAAAGCTGTCATTCCCGCTCCACACCTTGATATGATGCTCCCAATTCAAGCTGGAAGGAATCCACTGAACCGGATATTTGAACACATCCGCAGGTGACTTAAACGAAGTGCTGATCATCCAGATAAAAGGCACAATCATCAGCAGGGCGAAACCGGACATCACAAGGGTAGCAATGATTTTGCGGATATTGACGGAAGAATCAGCCTTGATCTCCTGCAGGTAAGGCGCTGCCGGTCTAATCGTTGTTTTTTGCATCGGAAATCCTCCTGAAAATTTGGTGGCGAAGCCATCACCCGGACGCTGAACTGTCCACTCAGTAATGGACCCAGCGTTTTTGGCCAACCCACTGGAACACGGTGAAGATCATGATAATCGCGAAGAGCGCCCAGCTTATGGCGGCGGCATAACCCATCTCGTAATAGCGGAAGGCATTCTGATAAATGAACAGCGACAGCACCGTTGTGCTGTTTCCCGGCCCTCCCTGGGTGATCGCCTGAATGATGCCGAAGTTCTTGATCGTCATGATCAGCCCGGTGATCAGCAGCAGAAAGGTTGTAGGACTCACCAGCGGCCAGACTATACGGCGGATGCTCTGCCAAGGACGGGCTCCGTCGATTCTGGCGGCTTCCATCAGCTCTTCGGGAATTTCCTGCAGGGCTGCCAGAAAAATAATCATGTTGTAGCCCAGCATGAACCAGATCCAGATGATGTCAATCGCATACATCGAGGTTTCCGTCGTGGACAGCCACCCTGGCGGATGGTTAATGCCAATACCGCGCAGGAATCCGTTAATCGGACCCGAGGTCGGCTGGAACAGCAGCATCCAGACAAATGCAATAGCTACGCCGCTGGTAATGTAAGGCATGAAATAAAGCGCCCGCAGCGTTTTTTGAAAATAAACAGATTTGTTCAGAATAACCGCCACTATAAAAGCCAGCAGAATCGACACCGGAACGGCCAGCAGAAAGATAAGCGTATTCTTCAGTGCCACATAAAAAAGCTCGTCTCCCAGCATCCTCGAAATGTTGTCCAGACCGACAAAATGAATCTCCGGGTCCATAAATTTGTAATCGGTGAACATCAGATAAAACGAATAGGCGGCCGGTATAATAAAAAACAACAGGACCCCGAGCATATTCGGTCCGATAAACAGATAGCCGAGCCTGCTCTGCCGCTTCATCCATGATTTGTTCATTGTTCCCCCACTCCTTAGCTGTATGATCTCGACCTAAGCATAACAAGCCTGACGGCGGCTTTTAAGGAACATAACCACCGAATGGATATCACAGAATTACTTATTTTGCAGCTTGTTTGCTTAGGGGCATGCGGATGGAAATGTTCTATTCGTGGACAAGTGGAAACGGCTTCGCCGTCCTCAAAAGGACGGTATCCGTTTCAGCGAGAAATAGAAGTTTAAAAAAACCGCTCCCCATAAGGGAACGGTTCTATGCAGCACAACCGGCAGCGGCTTACTGATTCTGCTTCAGCCATTCATTGTGGCGTTTGACCATACTCTGTACCGTTTGTTCCGCGGTCTGGCTGCCAAGAAAATATTTCTCGTATTCCTGGGCGCGCATATCTACGATTTCCTGGGCGATGCTGCGGACAAAGGTTGGCGTCTTATCGCCGTAGAGCACGAACTGAAGCGAAGCTTTATCATAGGTGTCCGCATGCTCGCCGAGCAGATGGGTGATCGCGGTCTGCTGGTCCACCGCATTGGAGGAAGGCAGGCGGCCTCCGGCCGCCATCGGAATCATGCCGCCGTCGGCATACCATTTCAGGAACTCCCAGGCCGCTTGTTTATTTTTGGATTTGGCGTTGATGGAGATGAAGTCGCCCAGTCCGCCGCTTTTGACGAAATCCGCTTCATTATCCGCCAGCCTTGGAACGGGAGCAAAGGCGATGGTGAACTCACGCGGAAAATCCGTCATATTGTTGGAGCTGCGGATCAGCCATTCCCCAATGTTGATCATCGCTGATTCTCCGCCGAGGAACATGTTCTCCACAGGCATCTTGGAGGTCAGCTGCTCGCCAAGCGGCGGGGTGGTGGCATCCTCCTGCATCATTCCGTTCAGCGTTTCAAGCCATTTGATGATCAGCGGATCATCAAGGTTAGAGCTGCCATCCGCCTTGACATAACCGTTCTTCACGAGAACGGAATCCAGCGGATCAACCAGCGAGGCCGTATGCTGCACCAGCCCGTACTTGAACCCCTCCGCCTTCAGCTTGGCGGCATATTCTCTTGCTTCATCCCAGGTCCATGCCGTTGGTAAGGCCAGCCCGGCTTTATCGAGCGCATCCTTGTTCAAGGCAAAAAACAAAGCATTCTTTTTGGTTGGCATCCCGTAGTATTTATCGTCTATTTTCCAGGTAGCAGCATCCGCACCCATTTTCTCGTCGATGTTGTAGTCGCTGAATTCGCCGAGGTCGAGGGCAGTGCCGCCCTTGATGCGTTTATCCAGATTGGTCAGAGTATAATTGACGAACAGATCGACGTTCTGCCCCGTCGAGAGTGCGGTATCAAGCTTCAGGTTGCCGTCATCATCATTGACAAAACGTACGTATTCGACCTGAATCTCAGGATGCTCCGCATTCCAGGTATCCACAACCTCCTGTGGTCCGTTCTCCGGCGGAACGGCACCCCACATGGTTAACTTCACCGCTTTGCTGCCTTCATTCCCCTGCGCTTCTCCACCGGTGTTATTTTTGTTTCCTCCGCATCCGCCCAGTATCCCAAGCATCAGCACGCATGCCGCCAGCAGGGTCAACCCTTTTTTAGTTTTCATCGTTTCTGTCTGCCTCCCCGTTTATGTTATGGATTGTGCTTCCCTTACATCCTAGCAGGGACGCTGGAGGCATTTTAGATACAAATCCACCATCCTGGCGGAACAAATATACGGAATTTGAGCAGGGACCGGGCAAAAATGCTCACACATATTTCTTCTATTCCTCACGGTGGCGGTATTGGCTCGGGGTGCATCCGGTCCAGCGCTTAAAGATTTTGATGAAATAGTTATCGCTCGGAAAGCCCACCCGATGCCCCACCTCATGCACAGGCAGATCGGTCTCCCGCAAAAACACTGCCGCTTTCTCCATCCGCACACCGTGCAGATAATGGATCAGTGTATGCCCGGTTTTCTTTTTGAATAAGGCGCTGATATAATTCTCTCCCATCATTACATAGCGGGACATAGACTTGACTGTAATATCGCGGTCATAATGCTCTCCGATATATTCAATGATCTTGCTAATCTCCGGATGCGAAACAACAGGCCCGGACAGGGACCCGAAGCCGGACAGCGGCTGATTTTTCACCTCATCTTCAGGAAAAGCCGCACCCGGTCCGGGGTTAGCGGTGTCAGGTGCTTCCGCAGAAGCTGCAACAACCGCTGGAATCCCGTCTGCCTCCAAAAGAGCAACATTCCGGTGACTGCCGGCACTCAGCTCGGCGCTAACCTTGCGCAGCGTATCCCGCAATGAACCTACGCTCATTGACAGCTTGAGAATATAATTGGAGGCCCCGTATTCCATCGCTTGGCGGACATATTCGAACTCTCCCATGCAGGTCAGCATAATAAATTTCGTATTCAGACCCGCTTGACGGGTCTGCTTCAACAACTCAATGCCGTTCAGACCAGGCATCACGATATCCGCGAGCACCAGATCAGGTTTATCCCGCGTGATTAGTTCCAGCGCTTCGGTCCCGTTGCCGGACTCGCCGATAACCATGAAGCCGAGCTCCTCCCAGGAAATTATCTCCCGCACCGACTCTCTTACGAATACCTCATCCTCCACCAGCAGTACGCTCCACATGAGACCTTCCTCCTTTTACTGGATCTTCTTGTCCTGCACATAAGGTGTCGACAGCAGGAAGGGAATACTGAACCGGATCAGGGTTCCCGGTGACAGCTGGAGGATCTCCAGCTCACTTTGGCCCTTGAAGAGCAGCCGCAGCCGTTCCTTCAGGTTGGACAGACCGATCCCCTTACGGGTCCGTGTCACCTGCAGGCGTCTGGATTCCTCCATGCCGATGCCGTTATCTCCGACCTCCAGCGTAAGCTGCGCTTTATCATTTCTGTAAATACGGATACTGATCTGCCCCCGTTCAGTCAGAGGCCCGACGCCATGGCGGATCGCATTCTCCACCAGCGGCTGCAGGCTCAGCTTCGGCACCAGCGCATACTCCAGCTCATCGTCAAAGTCGCAGGTTACCTCAAAGCTGCCCTGATACCGGATCCGCTGAATATGCAGGTAAGCCTGAACCAGCTCGATCTCGTCCTTGAGGTAGACCAGCTCAACCTCAGCATTCAGGCTGACCTCCAGCAGCTTGCCCAGCGACACGCACATTTCGGAGATCTCCTCATTCCCGCTGCGGATGGCGCTCCATTTCATCGTGTTCAAGGTGTTCAGCAAAAAATGCGGGTTCATCTGGGCCAGCAGCATATGGAAATGAACCGCCTCCTTCTGCCGCTCCTCTGCCTTCAACTGGGCAATCAGCTTATTCGTGTCATCCAGCATTGTATTGAAGGTCCGGGTCAGCTCCAGCACTTCGCCATGACTCCGGCCTTCGGGGATGCGGATTTTCAGGTTTTTGCGGACGACATCCTTCATCTTGTTCTGCAGATGCGACAAAGGACGGGTAAAGGTAGCAGAGATCATAAAGGCTATGAGTACAAATGCAGCTGTGAAGGCAAAAAACGTCAGGAAATAACGCTGCTTCAGCCCGGAAATTTCATTAAACAACACGGCCAGCGGAATCCGGTTGACCATATACCAGTCCAGCGACTCGATGTAGACATAATTGATCAGTGTGCCGGACTTGTCATCGGTAAGATACGCCTGTGCAGGATGGAGGGCTATTTCCCGGGTGATCTCCGGGGCCAGCACCGCTTTTTTGGAGGAGCGGGCCACAGTCTCTCCCTTGCCGGTAATCAGAAAATAATCCTGACTGCTCAGGGATTCCTTGAGGACGGACTGGAACCAGAAGGAATAATCGATACTGATCCGGGCCAGTCCGTAGCGGTTGCCTCCGCTGTCCTTCATATAGGCATAAAGCGAGAGCAGATAAGGGCTGGTGGATACCTCCCGCAGCATATTGTTCCCGTCCCGTGAATCCCACTGGTAGAACAGGCCTTGGGCTTCTGCGGAATCCAATGTTTGCGCTGCTGCTTCACCCGGGAGGGCAGCCTCTCTTTGGACCGTGCCCTGATCTGCTGGGACAACGCTCCCCAGATGGCGGCGGAAGAGCTCACGGTACGGTTCGTAGGCCAGCGCCTGTTTCGGCAAATAAGAAGTGTATACGCTCTCATGAAAGTCCAGCAGGGTGAAATATACGGAAGGATTGTATAGGAAAAAGCTGTTGTTGAGCATTTTGAATTTTTCTTCGATCAGCGCTTTATTCTCTAGAGGCGACCGGTTGCCTGGCTTTGTCAGAACACTGCGGACCGCCGAATCCTGTTCCAGAAAGATCAGCGTCTTGAAGGCTACGCTCATCTGATCCTCCAGCGTTCCATACATCTGCACCAGCTGCTCGTGGCTCTGCTGGCTGATTTTCTCCTCGACGAGGGATTCAATCTGCCTGTAGTTGTATACATTCAGCACACTGAACGGCAGAAGAATAAGGATGAGAAAAGCGCCGAACAGCCTGTATCTCAGCTTCTGGGGTATAAACATCTTCCAGTCCGGCTTCTTCATTTCCGCAGCTCTCTCCCTTCATTTGTGGGCTTATTATAACATCTGCAGGGGTCACCCGGCTGAAGCTGGAGGAAATTGCATTGTTTTGTCCCATTGCTCCTATAGACCGGGGTTATGATGCACAGATTTGTTCTATGCTTCTACAGCCTATGCCGTTTACGGTATTCCGCCGGACTCATCCCGGTGCTGTTCGTGAACACCCGGCTTAAATAGAATCCGTTCTCATAGCCGCATCTTTCGGCAATCCGGGCCAGGTTCAGTTCACTGTCCTTCAGCAGAAGGCGTGCTTTGGCCAACCGTAGCGATTTCAAATAGGAGGAAGGCGTCTCCTGAAAAGCTGCGCGGAAGCGCCGAGTAAACTGCACGGGACTGAGTCCCAGCTCCCGGGCGAGCTCCAGCAGGCTGAGCGGTTCAGCGGCTCTATCGGCAATGAGGGATGCTGCTTCATCCATCATTGCGTCTTCTGAGAATTTACGCCCTCCGGCTTCCGCCCGGCTCTCCATATGAACCGGCAGCCACAGGTCTTTAATAAGATGCTGCTTCCAATCCCTTGCTGCTGGACTATTGTCTTCACTGAGCTGGCGCAAATAGGCATAGGTCGAGCTTAAACGCTTCGTATCGCTAAGCTGCAGGAGCCCCGGCTGCGGCAGGCTAGCATCATTCTCCGGGGTGAACTGGATGTAATGGAAGGTGAGCGGTGTGATTGTCTCACGAATGAAGGGGGTTCCGGGAGGGCAGACGACCAAATCTGCAAACCCTGCTTCACCGCCATGTTCTCCAATTTCGAAGCGGAACAGCCCCTCCTCTACCGCAAAGGCGACCCAGGAATCATAGCAGTCGCTTGGCAGGGCAAAACTCGTCTTCTGCTTCCAGTAGATATGGTCCAGAAGTTTCATGGCTCCATCCCTTTCTCGAAATAAAGTATATGCTTAATGATATAATCGTGCATTTCAAAAGTAAAGCAGCAGCTTCATTATGAAATTATAGATATGCATTAAGAATATAATCCTAAGAGGTGCTCATTCATGAAGCAGGAGCTAGTGCAAAATGACATTACGGTGATCGGCGGCGGGCTGGCTGGGGTATGTGCGGCAATTGCTGCGGCGAGACTTGGGCAAAAGGTGGCTCTAATCCAGAACCGTCCTGTGCTCGGAGGTAATTCCAGCAGCGAGGTGCGGGTCTGGGTCTGCGGAGCAACAGCACACGGCACGAACCGCTACGCCCGGGAAACGGGAATTATGGGTGAATTGTTCGTGGAGAACCAGTATCGCAATCCGGAAGGTAACCCTTATCTATGGGATCTGGTCGTACTGGAGGCTGTCAAGGCTGAGCCCAATATCACACTCTACCTGAATACGGATGTCCATGAGGTTCTGGCTGAAGGTGACGAGCAGGAGCGGACGATTACTGCGGTCACCGGTTGGATGATGGGTTCGGAGCGGAGAATCACTTTTAAGAGCAGCATGTATCTCGATTGCACGGGTGATGGACTGATCGGATTTCTGGCCGGAGCCAAATTTGCCCTGGGGCGGGAAGCCCGGAGCGAATACGGCGAAGAGTGGGCGCCGGAGATCGCCGATGACATTACGCTGGGCAGCACTATCCTCTTCTATACCAAAGATACCGGCGTACCGGTGAATTTTGTGCCGCCTTCCTTTGCCAAGGACATCTCGCAGACGACGATTCCGATCCGCCGTGTCATTAAGAGCGGTGATTCCGGCTGCCACTACTGGTGGATTGAATGGGGCGGCGAGCATGACGCTGTTCATGACAATGAAATGATCCGCGACGAGCTGTGGTCGGTCATTTACGGCATCTGGGATTATATCAAAAATTCCGGCAAGTTCGGCGCTGAGAATATGACGCTGGAATGGGTCGGCTCACTACCCGGCAAACGTGAATACCGGCGGTTTACCGGAGACTATGTGCTGAACCAGAATGACATTATCGGCCAGCGCGAATTCGCGGACGGCGTAGCCTTTGGCGGCTGGTCGATCGACTTGCATCCGCCGCAGGGGATGTATGCCGACGCCAGCGGCTCCAAGCATATGCATGCCGACGGGGTATATCATATCCCCTTCCGCTCCCTCTATTCCGCCAATGTGCGGAATATGCTGATGGCCGGGCGCGATATCAGCGCCTCCCATGTCGCCTTCGGCACGACACGAGTGATGGCCACCTGCGCCGTGATCGGTGAAGCGGCCGGAACCGGAGCCGCGCTCAGCAGCCGCAAGGGAATCACCCCGCGTCAGCTGCAGGAGCGGCATCTGGAAGAGCTGCGGCAGACGCTGCTGCGCGGCGATGCCTCGATCATCGGGCTGCGCAGCAGCGATGAAGATGATGTCGCCCGCAAAGCGCGGACCACTGCCTCAAGCACGCTGGGCGTGATTGAGCTGGCCCAACCGGGCGAAGCTTATCCGCTGCAGCAGGATGCCGCTGTGCTGATTCCTGCGGATCCGGGAATCAGCGGCTTTCAGCTGCTGGTGGATGCCAAGCAGGCCACTTCGGTTACTGCCGAGCTGTGGGACACCGGGCGCAGGGAAAATTACGTGCCGCATACCCTGCAGGCAAGGGCAACTGCCCACGCCGTAGCCGGTGAGCAGCAATGGCTTACCTTCGATCTGCAGTGGCAGCCGCAGGAGCCGCAAAATGCTTTTATCATCATCAAGGCAAACGATGCGGTCAGTCTGTATCATTCGCAGCAGCCGCATAGCGGCGTACTCGTCTTCTTCAAGGATGAAGAGCCTCAGGTATCTAAGGATCTGGAGGACCACGCCACGGATCAGCCCGTGGTGTTGTGGAAGATGCGGGGCAAAGCCCGCCAGCCGTTCTGCTGCCGGATCGGGTCGCCGACCGCCGCCTTCGCAGCGGACAAAGCCGTAAACGGCTATCACCGCCCGTTCGGCGGGCCGCAGCAATGGATGTCGCAGCCGATGGCAGGCGGACAGCCGGAATGGCTGCAGCTGCAGTGGGATTCCGTGCAGTCCATCGCCGAAATCCACCTGACCTTCAACGATGATGTCAACGAAGATCTGGTGAACCTGCATCATCACCGCACGGCTTTTGCCATCATTCCCGAGTTGGTTCGTGACTACCGGGTAGAGGCGTGCGTTACCGGCGGGAAGTGGACTGAGGTTGCAGCCGGAAGCGATAACCGCAAGCGCAAGGTTGTCCACCGTCTGCCGAATCCGGTGCAGGCTGACCAACTCAGAGTACTGATTGATTCGACAAACGGCAGCCGCTATGCGGAGCTTATCGAAATCCGGGTATACGGGGCCGTTCACCAGTAAGCGGTCCGGCATTCCGCAAAGACAAAAAGCAGTATCAGACTTTCGTCCGATACTGCTTTTTGCAATCTGTCTTTGCGTTATTTCTTCGCGATATGCACCTTCAGCAGCTTGCCTTTTACCGTAGTGTCTTTCATCGCTTGCAGCACCAATGCGCCTTTGCCGTTCAGGATGTCTACGTAGCTGACGTTATCCTGGATCGTGATGATCCCGATGTCGTCTGCGGAGATGCCTTCAAGCTTCGCTATGGTGCCGACGAAATCGACGGCTCTGAGCTTCTTTTTCTTGCCGCCGTTAAAATACAGCTTCATGATATTCTCGTTCATGACCTCGGTTTTGCCCGCTTTGCGGACCTGCTGCTTGCCCAGCTTCAGATCGAAGGCCGGTTTGGCGTAGGCCACAGCATCGTCCGAAGGAGCTTTCATTACCGGCAGCCTGAAACCGATATAGCCCTCAATGTCCGCTACCCATTTGTGCTCATTCGGTGTAACGAGCGTGATCGCTTTGCCGCTTTTACCCGCGCGTGCGGTCCGGCCGGTGCGGTGGACGTAGCTTTCTTTTTCCAGTGGAATATCGTAATTGATCACATGGGTGATGTTCTCAATATCAATCCCTCTGGCGGCCACATCGGTGGCAATCAGATAACGGAACTGGCCCCGCTTAAAAGCATTCATGACCTCAAACCGCTCGTCCTGCATCATCCCGCCGTGAATCTTGTCCACCGGATACTCCAGATCGGCCATCCCGCGGAACAAGGCGTTCACCTGATCCTGGGTACGGCAAAAAATAATGCAGCTGTCCGGATTCTCCACGGTGAGCAGATCACACAGCAGCTGGAATTTGGCAGCTTGTCTCACTTCAATCAGCGCATGCTCAATCGACGCTGTCGTGATGCCGCTGGCTTCAATCTCAATATCCGCCGGATTCTGCATATATTTACGGCATAAATTCTTCACCGCCTCCGGCAGTGTGGCGGAGAACAGCATCGTCACCCGTTCCCGGGGCAGCTGCAGGATGATCTTCTCGATCTGCTCAATGAAGCCCATGCTGAGCATTTCGTCGGCCTCGTCGATAACAAGATATTTGATCCGCTGCAGCGGCAGCGTACCGCGTTCAATATGGTCGAACACACGGCCCGGCGTACCTACGACAACATGTGTCTTTTGCGTGAGTTCAATTTTCTGCGGGGCAAACGGCTGTTTGCCGAACAAGGCGACAGCCTTAATCCGTTTGAAGCGCCCGATATTAGTGATATCTTCCTTCACTTGAGCAGCCAGCTCGCGGGTTGGGGTTAGCACCAAAGCCTGCGGCTTGTTCTCCGCCCAATCCACCAGCTCGCAGAGCGGGATACCGAACGACGCTGTTTTGCCGCTGCCGGTCTGCGATTTCACGATCAAATCCTGCCCCTGCAAGGCTACAGGAATCACTTTACGCTGTACTTCAGTCGGCTCCAGATACTTCAGCACATCCAGTGCCCGGATAATCTCTTCATTCAAACCATACTCTTTAAACTGCAGTTCACTCATGTTCACTTCAACCTCTTCTATGCCGATTGTTCCGGTTCAAGCGGGGGTTCCCGCGTTCCTTCCATCTTGTGCATAGTTTCATTATACCAGTTTATGGCTGCCTTGATTCCATTCCTTATAAAATTGCTCCAGAAAGCCCAGCATAAAATCATGCCGTTCTTCAGCCAGCTTGCGGCCATAGGGGGTATTCATCAGGTCTTTCAGTTTCAGCAGCTTCTCATAAAAATGATTGACCGCTGTCCCCTTGGAATAATCGCGGTATTCCTTCTGCAGCGATTCATCGCGCGGCGCGATCTCCGGATCATACACCGGACGTCCCTTCGCACCCGAGAATACCATCGTTCTGGCAATGCCTATGGCGCCAAGCGCATCCAGCCGGTCTGCATCCTGCACAATCCGCCCTTCTAAGGTCGACATCGGTTCTCCTCCACCGCCGCTGAAAGACATCGTCTCAATGATAAGCATGATATGTTTGATTTGGGCTTCATCCGCCAGGTGTTGCTTTAGCCAGTTATGTACTTTATCCAGTCCCGCTTCCTTGGAAGGGTTCAGCTTCTCGTCAGCAACATCATGTAATGTCGCAGCGACCGTACAAATAAAAACATCCCCCTGCTCCATCTCCGCAATCAGCGCTGCCGTATTCCGCACACGTTCTGTGTGAAACCAGTCATGGCCGGTGGAATCTCCGGCCAGCTGCTCCTTCGCAAACCTTTCAGACTCGGCAATAAGTTGTGTATGATTCACAGTAAATCCCCCTTTTCGTTCAATTGATTATTCTAAACCATCTGCAGTATCACACTTGCATGGATTTTCACTATCCGCTATAATGTGCTGTAATCCAGTCTGAAAGGGAGTTGATTTCAGTGAACAGCACAAACAGCATTACCATCATACAGAATCAGCTTCATCATCACAAGCAGCGTTAGCACTCCTGAACATCTATCAGGGAGGGCTAACGCATTTCGCGTTTGACCTCCCTGCGGCATTCATAAGCGCGCAGGACCATGAGGTCCGGCGCGTTTTTTTATGCTGAATTATATTTCGAGGTTAAAGGAGCTGCTTAACATGCAAAACATTAAAGGAACCTACGATTATTTCGGCCGGGAGCAAGCGGTCAGACAAAAGGTACAGGCTGTGCTGCGCGGGCTGTTTGAAAGCTATGACTTTGAATCCATGGATACAACACTGCTGAATGAGCTTGAATTGCTGACCTCCAAATATGCCGGTGGAGACGAAATCCTCCGCGAAATGTACCGGCTTACCGACCAGGGCGGCCGCAGACTGGGACTGCGCTACGACCTGACGATTCCCTTTGCCAAGGTGATTGCCCTCAATCCGGGGATGGAGTTCCCCTTCAAGCGGTATGAGATCGGCAAGGTGTTCCGCGACGGTCCGGTCAAAAAAGGCCGGCTGCGCGAATTCCTGCAATGCGATGCCGATGTGGTCGGGATTGCCGGTCCGCAGGCTGAAGCAGAGCTGATGCAGCTGGCCGCCGAGGTATTCCGCAGACTGGATATTGCGGTGGTGGTCAAATGGAACAACCGCCGGTTCCTCGGCGAGATTCTGGAATCGGCAGGGGTCCCGGCGCAGGAGCACCTCTTCGTGATGCTGACCCTCGACAAGCTCGCCAAAATCGGCATCGGCGGCGTGCTGGCGGAGTTGTACGATAAAGGACTAACTCCGGAGGCCTTACTGGCGACTACCGCTTTGCTGGAATCCGGCAACCCGGGTTTTGAGGAGCTGACGCGCAAATATGGACTCGCCGGCCGCCCCGGAGCGCTGGAAGTTCTCGCTCTGAAACAGCTGATTGAAGAAATTGGCCTGGACGGCTTCTGTGTCTTCGATCCATTCCTGTCACGCGGCCTATCCTTCTATACCGGGACCGTCTATGAAATCTTCGACGCCTCCGGTGTTTATACGTCCAGCCTTGGGGGCGGAGGAAGATATGATTCCATCATTGGAAAGCTGGTCGGACGGGAGGATATCGAATATCCTACGGTTGGCATTTCATTTGGCATGGAGTCGATCATGGCCCTGCTTGGAGAGCGTCCGGTGCAGCAGGAGCCGCCTGGAGTATGGATCGTTCCCATTGGCGGGAATATGCCTCAGGTCTTGCTCGCCGCTGCAAGGCTGCGGGCCGCAGGCATCCGCATAACCGTAGATTCCGGTACCCGGAAGCTGAAGAAAACGATGGCCGCAGCCTCAGCAAAAGGCATCCGCTATTGTCTGCTGCTCGGCGAAAGCGAAGCCGCACTCGGCAAGCTCCGTCTCAAGGACATGTCTGCACACAAGGAGGAACTGCTTACCGTGGAGGAAGCAATTTCGCTCATTTCCAGCTAATTCTCCTGGACCCGCAAAATTCCCTCTAATCATTTCACTTCCTCGGGCTTAAGTCACCTCGAACAAAAAGGGAGCACTCTTTAAATATTCCCTGAGATACGCCTGGGAATATGGCTGCTGCTCCCGCAGTCCGGGGACTTCCGCCGGGTTCGAGGCATGATGGCTGTAATTTCCGATCATTATCATAATAAAAAAACATTCGAGTCTACGCACATATCCGCTTTCCAGCTTCTTCCGGCTTGCATAACCTTCAATAAACCGCTTGCGCTGCCCAGGGGAAAGCTCCAATAATGCGGCAGCCAGATCGTAGAGATAGTACCCGTAACCGCATCTCCCAAAATCTATCGGATAGGGCTGCTCCCCGGCAAACACAACGTTTCCGCTATGCAGATCTCCATGAATCAGTCCATATTGATCTTCGTTTGCCTCCATGTCCTCCAGTTCGGAGAGGATTTTTGCAGCAGCTAACTGATAAGTCTTCCACCCCGTTTCAGATACAAACCCGCTGTAATAACGTCCCAGCTTATCCATCTCACGCGTAAAGCTCTGCTCCCCCCATACAGGGCGGATAAACCCAGCCGGAGGAACGAATCCGGCAGCGGCGATGTGTAAGTCTCCCATCATAGCTCCCATATCGAATAATCTTTGGTCCGTCATTTGCCCGTCAGCAGGCTCCCCTTCGACCCAGCGGGTAAGTGTAACCCATAAGGAAGAGGCATCCTCCGCGGAATCTGCCTTGAGGATATAAGTGCCTTCTGTATTGGCCACCCCTTCCGGCATAGTCAGTCTCTCCACCCGGTTCAACGCCTGAAGCAGCATCAGCTCCGACTGAATCTCTGCATAGCTCATCCATCGCCCGTGCAGCCGCAGCAAATAGCTTCCGGTGCTTGCCGTCTCAATCTTATAAGTGATGTTATCGGACAGACCAATATATGAAATTGCGGTCCAATCCAGCCCATACTGCGGCAGTGCCCACATCACCATGCTCCTTGCCTGCTTCAACAGAAGCTGTCTATCCTCATCCGTATCACAGCGAAAAGCTTCGAACATTCTGCTTCCTCCTTAACGAATATGTCCGTTTATTATAATGGCAGCGCCGCTTTGCTAATAGATAGACAACTCTTCTAAAGAGATTATTGCACAAAAAAACCGCATCGGACTGTTCATCCCATACGGCATTTTGTGAATCTATTTTTTGCAGTAGATAATTTTTTTGATGCTGTCGTAGGACAGACAAAATTGCTCGGAAAGTTCACGGGCGGTAGCCCCGCCGGCATGCTGCTCCCTGATTTCATTGTTTCTCGCTGTCAGATACCTTCGGCTGCCCGAATTCTCGCCCCATTTCTTCCGCACGCCTTCAGGCTTCGGAATATAGAGCATTCCACCGTGAATATATTTCTGAATTTCCTTCAACAATACTTCCGGCAGAATCACATCTGCGTTAACATATTTCATTTATAGCCCGCTCCTTAAAATTAGTAAACGTTTTAAGGGAGCAAAGTCTATGGGAGAAACAATTATCTTCAACAAGATAACTTATGCGGTAATCTGCTTACAGCTCTATACAAACAACCGCGGTTGTTAATCTATAGACTTTGCATAGAGCTGTGTGCCGAAACTTGTCATGGTCCTGTCTCCCTTCCGCTCAAATCCGGCAATGCTTACATTTAATTTACCATAAAATGACTTGAAGATGAAGACGCAGACCTTTCACCCCTTCTTTAAGAAGGCCTTATTATACCTTCATCTGTCTCTTCAAGTACCACTCCCGGTAGTCCTTGGGATTTCTGCCGCTGTACTTCTTGAAGGCGCCTATAAATTCGTCTGTCACGGAATAACCTGCCAGCATTGCGATCTCAGAGCATTTCAGTGCATTTTCCCGCAGCTGCTGCTCAGCCTGGGCCATTCTCAATTTAGTGACATAGTCGTTCAAAGGAATGCCAACATGCATTTTGAATATCCGGCTGAGCTCGGCTTCAGATACATGAAATAACGCTGCGAGAGATGGAGCTTTCAAGTCGTAGGCAAAATGTTCTTTCACGTATTTCCTGATAGCCTCGGCCAGCTCTCTTCCACCGGATGCCTGCGTCCTTCTCACTTCCGCCATGACCAGCTGCCCTAGTTCCAGCAGCAATTCCTTTGCATGTTCACTCGATGTGCAGGCGGCAAGCGTCATTTGGCTGTTCCATAAATATTTTTGGAGCGTAGTGCCTCCGTATTCAAATTTCCCTGCAGCTCCACCTAGAATCAGCAGCGTACGCTGCGCCAAAAAGCGGCAAACCTCAAGTTGAGAGGCCGCACCATCCTCCAGAGTGAACAAGGAATCCAGCTCCAGACGGAAAGCAGCACTAGCTGGCTGTTCTAGACTCAACGTCAGCCTCTGCACCGTTGCCTGGTTAAATGCAGTCAACCGGTCACCGGCACGGCTCTGGAGAACCAGCCCTATTGTGCCGCTGCCGGGAATAGCGCTGCGGCTCCCGCTTAAAGCCAGTAAACACGAGGCATAACCGTTCTTTAACCGCTTCAGTCCTTTGTGCTCAGCACCGATTCCTGCGGCAAGCCCCAGCCTCAATTTGCTCTCGATATTCTGCTCAAGCTCTCTGGCGAAGTGCTCAGCTCTGTCATTCTTATGTGACGCATTGTCTTTCATGACAATCAAGAAATACATTACCGGGCTAATGCTTCGGGCATCGCAGAACGGATACACGCCCTTCGACCCTGCAGCCGTCCTGCGGCATATCTGCTGGAAATCCTTATAAAGCTGATTCCGGCGCTTCCGTGGCTCTCCTATTTCTCCTGCCGGAATCTGCAGCTCTACGGCTGCAAATTGCAGCTTCACTCCCTCATCGGCCAGCGGATGGAGCTGAAGCTGCCGCAGCCGTTGTTTCACCTTCTCCGGACTGAGCCACGCTTCCCGGACCATCTGCAGCAGAAAGCTCTCCTGCATAAGCCGGAGCTGATCCAGCCTGCGTGTTTCTCTATCTTTAACGGTTAACAGGGGTAACGCTAATCTTACGCCATACCCATTCAACTCTGCTTGATTATGGCTGTATTCCTTCTCTTCGTCCCCGAGTGTTATCTTAATCATTACATCCCCCCCATATCAGCGGTTCTCTGCTGTATCCTAACCATAGTATGGTCAAAAATTGGATGTACCTATCAATAGATGTAATGATGATGAACAAAAAAAAGAACCCCGCCAGTGTGGGCGGGGTCTAAGTTATAGCTTTATATTTTAAATTTCTCCACCAGTCCCTGAAGCTCTTTGGCGCTTTGCGTATTTTCGTCGGCCATCTTCGCCTCATCGAATGTCTTCTCTACAATATCCGCCGTCTTCTCGGCAATATCCTGCACGCCGATTGCACCTTCGTTGACAGTAGCTGCCACCTCATTCACCGCAATCGCGATACTTGATACCGTCTGATCCAAGTGATCTGCGGACTCCTCGAACTGGTTCATGAGCGTGTTGATGATGGAGGCGTCACTGTTGTACTGTTCGCTGACCTCTGTCAGGCGCTCATAATCACCCAGCACATTATGGTCAATAAACGTAAGCATGGCTTCAGAATTTTCTTTCATCTGCTCTACGGAAGAGTATACATTCTTGACGACATCCTGAATTCCCGCTGCCGTTTCGGAGGATTTCTCTGCCAGCTTGCGGATTTCACCCGCAACTACCGCAAATCCCCGCCCTGCTTCGCCCGCGCGGGCAGCTTCAATCGCCGCATTTAAGGCGAGCAGATTGGTCTGGCTGGTAATCGACAGAATGGTATCTGCCAGGAGATTGATTTCATTGATCGCGCCCGACTGCTCAATCGCCTTCTCCATTTCGATACGCACCGATTCGTAAATCCGCTTGGCATTGTCCGTAGACTGCACGGCGTCATGCTGCAGCACCAGTGCCCGCTCGATAATTTGGCTGGTCACTTCCGTCCCTTCCTTGACCTTTCCGGAGATCATTCGGACATTGTTCTCGATCTCATGAATCGCTGCTGTCATCTCCTCTGTTGAAGCTGCCGTCTCTTCCATACCTGCCGACAGCTGCTCCGTCGTGGCTGAATTGTCATGCGCATTCTCTCTGACATCAATGGACAGCTTCTCCAGCGTTTCCGCATTGTCCAGCACCTTCGTGGAGATGGTGATCAGGCTTTCAGCCATTTCCCGGAGTACAGCGCGGGTATGGAACATGGCTTTGGCAATGATTCCAGTTTCATCTTTGTTCTTCAACAGATACTCATACTGCGCATCGTATTTGAGTTCCAGCTTAGCGGTCTGGTTAATCATCTCTGTCAGCTTGATAATCGGGGAAGAAATTCTGCCGGCAACAAACAATCCAATGATCAGAGTCAGCAGCAGACTCCCCAGACCAAGCAGGATAATATAATGCGTCATATTGTCTACAGGCTGCATGACCTCCCCGACATCACCAGTCAGCACCATTGTCCAGTTCGTTTCGGGAATGACGGTATAAGCAGCTTTTTTCTCCGCATCACCGATGCTATACTGCACTTTGCCGTCTTCAACCTTCTCTCCGGCTTTCACACGTTCCACAACAGCCTTGATCTGCTCATTCTCGACAGGCAAGCCAATCTTCGTCTCATCGGGATGATACAGTATATTTCCGGTCTCATCTACCAGATAGACGTACGAGGAAGGGGCATTTGCCACATTGGCACCGGACAAGTATTTGATAATACTATTCGCATTGACAGCCGAGGCGACAAAGCCGATCATTTGGCCGCCGCTGGTCACCGGTTGCACAAACGCTACAACATAAGCCCCTGTAGCTTTCGATTTCAAAGTTTCACTGATGACCGGGGCACCGGTCTCAATCACGCGCTTTGCATAACTTCTTTCGCTGAAATCCGTACCCACCAGCGCCGTGTCGCTATCTGCTACCGCAATCCCCTTCATATCGGATACAAATATATGTTCAAGATTGCCGGCATCCTTCACGATGCCTTGCAGCCTGGTGTTCACTTCGGCCTGCAGCTTATCTCCATCTGCTATTCCGCCGGTTTTGTTTTGTTGCAGCAGTTCAATAATTTCGGTCTGTCCGGCCACCAGAGCCATACTACGTTTCTCTTTATCAATCATGGCCGCTATGGTTTCCGCTTTATTGGTGTTGACTTGCTTCATTGCAGATTCGGTAAGGCCCAGAATGGTGTTAGTGGATTTGCTATAGGTGAAAGCCCCCATGATTACAGTAGAAAGCAGGGTAACGGCAATCATCATAACTGACAGCTTCATACGAATTTTCATAATTTTCTACGTCCTTTCATACTGGTCTTATAGTCCTGGTTATCTTCCTATTTCTATGTAATTTGTTACATTTATTATCGGTATTCCTATGAAAACAGTGAAGATGAGATGTAGAATTTCAGAAAATAATAGCGTATTTCGTCGAAGAAAACAGAAAATTACATTCTATATCATTTTTATACAGTTCAAAAAAAGCAGGCCGGAAAGATATTCCGCCTGCTTATCGTTATATTACTTCTATGAGGAAATCTTCGTTTCCGTTGGAGACACTAAGGTTGACTGTGCTACAGTATCTTCGGATTGCATGCGTCTCACCCTTCTGCGGATTACAAATCCTGAGCATGCGGCCAGAATCTGCTGGAAGAGCATCCCGGAAATGACCGGGAGCGCAACAGCAGGAGGGAAATACTTCACCGCCAGCACAGCCCCCGCGCTCAGGTTGCGCATTCCGGAGTTAAACTGCACGGCCACCGAATTTTCATAATCCCAGTGAAAGCGGCGTGACACTAAGGCTCCGATCACATATCCTAGCACAACTGTTCCAAAGGTGACGAATAGGATCAGCGCGAGTTTGCCGTCCGGATGCTTTAAATACCGGGCAATACTGGCGCCGTTAATTGATACAACGATAAAAAGTCCTACTTTGACAAATGGAGCCAGCGGCGGACCATACACTTTCCCGGCCGTTCCCTTCGTCCATTGATTCAGCAACATTCCTGCCAGAGAAGGCAATACGACCATCCACAGCAGCCCCTTCATCATTTCCCCGAGCTGGATTTCCACGCTTGCCCCCATTAGCAGATGTAGTGTACCCGGTACAATCAGCGGTGACAGCAAGGTATCAATGAGAATCAGCGCCAGCGTAAGTGCCACATTGCCGCCATGCATGGATACCCAGACCACGCTGACGACTCCAGTCGGTATGGCGAACAACAGTACATAACCCGTAACCGTATAGGGATCGCCAGGAAAAAAAGCCTTCGCCGCAATCCAGCCGATCAGCGGCATAACCACATGCAGAATGACCATCAGAATAATCAGCTTCTGCGGTTTGAGCAGTACGGCCAGCAAATCGCGAAAATTAGACTTGAGACTGCCAATTAGTGTCATGAAGGCAAATATCCACGGCACCAGCCAGGTAAAGGGCAGAAGCCTACTCTCGTTCAGAACGCCAAACGCGATAGCAGCCGGTGTCAGCAGCGGCATTATTTTTTCCAGCAACGTATTGGAACGCAGCAATCCATTCCTTATTCCATTGAGCATCTTCTTCTACCTTCATGTATGCAGCGGCATACAAGCCTTCTCCATAGATTTCACATTACAGACTCTATTGAAATCTTAACAGATTCTCATGATGTCTCTGCCTGTTAATCATGGCAATTTGCAGAAAACTACGCCATGCTGTTCGCAATCCCCACGACAATCCAGGACAGAATCAGGATTACATTGCCCCATAGCAGCAGTTTCTTGGGGGCTGCAAACCCTTTCCACTCCCCGTCTCTGAGACCCCAGGCATTGCTGATAATTAAGGACAAGCCGTTAAAGGCGAGCCCCCTTAGCGACATAATCTTTGTAAGTCATTGTGGGATGAAATTCACAATAAATATCTCACGCTGATCTATCAAACCGGCAGCAAAAACAGACCGCAGCTGGAATGCCGCGGTCCTGTCTGCTGCTGAGCTGCTGAACCGGCTCTTTCAAGCTGAATCCGGTTCGTCACAGCTCTCTATAGGCCTTGCGGAAACAAAGCGTCCAGCGCCGGGCAAGGCTGCTTCTCCAGAAACTGCGAGAGCGGCTCAGGCATGTTGCTGTACAGCTCGTTCAACAAGGTTCCCTGATAAATGTTGCCGATGATTACCGGGTGGCAAAGCTCGGAGATCAGAATATCGCCGTTGCCATGCAGGTGCAGCTGTTTCTTGCCTTCTATGCAATGCGGGAAATATACCCCGGGCTGCTCCTGGAAACCAAGTGCTTCCATAAAGCGGTCCATACAGGTGAAGTAGAGCGTTGTATCTTCTTTTTTGCGTTCAATCAGCTCATTCACGGCATTCTTCAGCTGTTCGCGGGCAGCAATGGCTTTCCAGCCGGTATGGCCCATGATGATGCTGTTCTGAATCTCGTGAGTTCTAACACCCATAGAGTAGACATGATCGCTGATTTCTTTCATATTGTCCTGTGTTTCATTGAACAGCAGCGTTTCCAGCACGACGTCCACACTTGTCTTGGCGAACATCGTGATGTTCTCTCTGATTTTGTCATAGACGCTTGGATGAATGTTGTAATAACGGGAGAAGGCATCCGCTGTCGTAAAGTTGAACGAAATATGGATCGTAGTCAGCCCGGCAGACACCAGTTGTTCGATGCGCTCCGCATTCAGCAGACTGCCGTTGGAGTTCAATTGGGTCTGGATCCCCCGCGAAGAGCAGTAGGATACAATTTCAACGCAGTCCTGAAACTTCAAGGTGACTTCACCGCCGGAGAGGCGGACCCGCTTCAGCCCGGGAAGCTCCTCCAGGATACGGATAACCTCCTTGCCATTAATGCTCTGCCCGTCGTTTCTTTTATATGCACAGCAGTAATCACAGCGGAAATTGCAGTTCGAGGTCACGCCAACCTCCAAACCTTCCAGTTCATACGTCAGCGGTTTGTCCAGCTCCAGTGATTTATATTTCATACTCATGTTTGATAAGCCTCCTGAAAATAAGATTTCCTGCTCAAGGGTCAACCTTAGAGATTATAAAGGTTTGCAGCTCAAGTTAATGTGATATTTGTTGTATAAAGAACGCAATCTGCATTGCTGCCTTCCCTGAAAATAGCAAGAAGAGGCTGCCCGGCGGGCAGCCTCTAGTTCCAAACCGACTATTCATCTATCTTCAACCTTCAGATCCAATCTATGATTTCCGGCAACTCTACCGTTCTACAACTCTACCGATTTGCTCATCTCATTCCAAACAGGCTGTCCGATCAGTCCAAGCCGCCAGATGGCGATGCCTTTGAGGCCATACCGTTTGGCCAGTCCAATCTTGGCGTTGACGGAGGTTGCATTCTCACTGTATACGGAGATTCCGAGCACCAGCTTACTTTTATCCACCTGCTGCAGGGCCAGACGAATGCCTTCATCCACTTTGTTCATCGGCTCCGGACCTGACTCATCCTCATACGCATAAGCCATAATCACCAAATCATCAGCCAGCGATGCCAGCGTCTTATAATCATACCCTTTGTAGGAGCCGTTCAGCGGGGGAAGAATAACGGTCAGCTTAAGACCTGCCGCCCGCGCCATTACGGATAATTTTTTGACAAAAACATTATATTGGCTCTGTACCAGCTTCTTGTCGCCGGTCATCCCCAGCCCTTCCAGATCAAGCCCGATTCCCTTAAAGCCTTTCTGTGAAGCCAAATCAACAATGCTGGTAATCGTCTTCTGCTGAAGCTCAAGATCTTCCATATTCTTGGTCAGCTCCAGCTCTTTGTCCCCGGAATAAACCATCAGATAAGGCGTGGTGCCTCCGGCAGCGGCATTCTGGACGATGGACTCCGGTGTCACATCGCCGTCAGCCTTCGGCCACCAGAAATCCGTACTGGCCGTAGTAAATTGTCCGCTGCGGTCGATCCGGCTCCACCCAAAGGCGATCGCGCTAAAATCAGGAATACGCGAAACCTCGCTATAGGCTCCCTGCGCATAAAATCCGAGCGTATACATATCCTTCTTCGGCGAAGTGATCGATACAGTTTTGCTCGCCTGATTCCAAGATACCGCTGCGCCAAATTGCTGGCCAAAGAAGCTGAGCGGGATCATCGTGGTGCCCCGGATATTTTGCGGAGCTACAGCCAGCTTCACGGTTGCGCCGTTCACCGCTGCATTTTTGCTGCCGAGTGTAAGGATAACCTTAGTGTTCCCGGCGGCACCGCTTGTGGTTGCTGTGATTTTACGTGCGGCCTGGTCCCATACCACCGGAATTCCCAAAGCTTCCGCGATCGCCCGGAACGGAACCATCGTTGTTCCGCTCATCACCGCAGGTTCAACCGGAAAAGGCAGCGGATATCCGTCCAGCATAATGCTGACACCCGCCGGGGCAGCCTGAGTCGGCTGGGCAGGCAAAGCGGCAAAGCCGCTTACAGAGATTGCTGCACATAATAGCAGCTTCGTTAAGCGTTTCATGTATAAATTCTCCATTCTATGATAGGATGACGAGTCTCTCAAACCTAGTTCAGTTCCGTCTACCATTTTACCAAAATAGTTATTTTTAGCAAATTAATAGATTGTAACTATCACATAAACGCGCTCAAAAAGACGCCGACGGCCCGTTCCGCATCCACATCAACGGCAACCTCTATGAATTCACCGGCTTTGGGCTGTGCCCACAAATCGGCAACGACCATTCCGGCGGTATGCTCACCCCGGGTCTCCAAGCGGACCTTCATCTGGCGGCAGGTCAGCAGGTCCGGCTGCAGCGCAGCCATCAGGGCCAGCGGATCATGCAGCGGTGCCGCACCTATCAGATAATTCGCTTCACGGTAGAAATTAAAATAATACTTCAGGGATTCGTCCATGAAGTCAATCAGGGCTTTGTTCTCTTCCTTGCCGAACTGCCTCAGAAGCTCCAGATGCTCTGTTGTGATGAGCGTCTTCAGCGTAACATCCAGCCCGACCATCAGCACGGGAAGCCCGGAGGTGAATACACGGTCGGCCGCTTCCGGATCTCCCCACAGGTTCGCTTCCGCAACCGCCGTAACATTGCCGGGCTTAAAGACGGTACCGCCCATGGCGACTACTTTCTTAAGTTTCCCGGTTAGAGCCGGGTCCAGATCAAGCGCCAGCGACAGGTTGGTCAACCGTCCCAGCGTTACGAGTACAATCTCGCCGGGATTCTCATCCGCCAGGCGGACAATAAATTCGGCTGCCGTTTCCAGCACCGGCCGCTGAGACGATGGAGGCAGCTGAACACCGCCAATCCCGTTCCCACCGTGCACATGGGTCGAGAAGCCGCCCAGCTCGCGGACGAGGGCTTGGGACGCGCCAAGGGCTACGGGAATCTCATAACCGGGATTGGCCAAAGCCAGCAGCCTGAGTGTATTATCTGCCGCCTGAGCGACATCAATATTCCCGAATACAGTAGTGATTCCTTCCACAACCACATCTGGAGTCCGCAGGGCATATAATATGGTCAATGCGTCGTCAATGCCGGTATCACAATCAATAATTATGCGGGTTGTACTCATCTCTATTTTTTCCACTCCCATTATGTATCCATATCATAGATTTCATCTTAACACGGGTATCCCAAGGGCTCAATGCCAGGACTGGTCAATGGGATACATTAAAATGAAAGCGTATCAGCAGGCGCAAAAAAGCCCGCCGTATCCTCTGAACATGGCAGTGTTCAAAAGAGATACGGCGGGCTTATCGCTAACGCGTAAATTCCCTTATTTTACATAAGGTGCTGCAGCCTGACTGAAACGCTCCAGTGCTTCGGCCAGAATAGAACGCGGGCAAGCCAGATTAATCCGCAGATGCCCTTGTCCCTCCGTGCCAAAGACTGATCCTTCATTAAATGCCACTTTGGCTTCGCGGTACATCAGATTCTTCAGACCCTCAGTGTCCAGTCCAAGTGCGCGGCAATCGATCCACAGCAGGTAAGTAGCCTCTGGCGTCATTGGTTTCACCTGTGGCAGGTGCTCCGCGAGGTAGCCGATGGCATATTCCGCATTGCCGCTGATATGCTGTATAAGTTCATCCAGCCATTCTCCACCTTCATTGTATGCCGCTTCCACAGCCTCTGGTGTGAAAAAAGCCGACATGTGCAGGCTGAGCGTCTTAAGCTTGTACTCAAATTTCCGCTGCAATTCCGGATTGGAGGTTACGATGTAAGAGGTCTGCAGGCCCGGCAAATTAAACGTCTTGGTAGCGGCCAGCGTGGTCAGTGTAATATTCGACAGCTCCTCCGACAAGGAAGCGAACGGAATATGCTTGTGGCCCGGCATAGCCATATCACAATGGATTTCATCCGAGATCACCGTTACCCCATACTGCAGGCACAGTTCTCCAAGACTCAGCAGTTCTTCCCGCTCCCACACCCGGCCTCCCGGATTATGCGGGCTGCACAGCAGCAGCAGCTTGGCGCCACCGGCCATCAGCTCTTCCAGTTGGACATAATCCATAACATAATGGCCGTCTTCGAGTTTCAGCGGATTAATGGCCACCTTGCGGTCATTCATCCGGATCACATCATAAAAAGGATAGTAGACGGGCGACTGCAGAATCACCTGATCTCCCGGCTTGCTGAACAGCTCTACCGACAGGCTGAGCGAGGTAACGATTCCGGGGGAATCCGTAATCCAGTCCTTTTGAATCTCCCAGTCATGGCGTCTGCGGTACCAGCCGGCAATCGCCTCTTTATAGGAATCACTCGTCACGCTATAGCCATATATTCCCTCCTGAACGCGCCGCAGAATCGCTTCTTTCACGGCAGGCGGGCTCTCAAAGTCCATATCCGCTACCCAGAGCGGAAGAATCTCCTTGTCTCCGAACAGCTTCTCGGACTGATCCCATTTGTAGGAGCGGGTATTGCGGCGGTTAACTACTTTGTCAAAGTCATACTTCAAGTGAGGTTCCTCCATCCATTACGGCTTTTCAGATTATTGTATCACAGGGAACATCTTCAGGCACCTCTCGCATTAACTCCTATCCATCAAGTGGAAACGGCTCGCCGTCTTCAAAAGGACGGTATCCGTTTCAGCGGGAAATAGAAGGATAATTTATAGCGTGAAGCATATACATTCTATATTTCAAAAAAGGCCAACCGGATTCCTCCGATTGACCTTCAACTTCACTTCTCCACCGGAACCCGCTGGATTGACTTCCCTACCTGCTTCAGAATCTCCGCCATCGAAGCCGCATCATTCACATCATAATCGTCAATATTCAGGCGCAGCACCGGGCAGGCGCTGAACTCGCCAATCCACTGCGAATAACGCCCGTGCATATGCTCCCAGTAGGAGACATCGGTCTGAATTTCCATCTCGCGGCCACGTTCATTGATGCGGGTCAGGATCGACGGCAGGCTGCCTTCAATATAGATCAGCACGTCAGGATGCGGGAAATAGGGCGTCATCACCATAGCCTCGTACAGGCTGGTGTATGTTTCGTAGTCCGTTTTGGACATTGTGCCCTGATCGGCATGCATTTTAGCGAAAATTCCGGTGTCCTCATAAATGGAACGGTCCTGCACAAACCCGCCGCCCAGCTCGAACATTTTCTTCTGCTCCTTGAAGCGTTCGGCCAGGAAGTAGATTTGCAGATGAAAGCTCCACCGTTCAAAATCATGGTAGAACTTCTCCAGATACGGATTGTGGTCTACCTGTTCCAGCGAAGTCTGAAAATTGAGACGTTTCGCCAAAGCTCCGGTCAGTGTGGACTTTCCGACACCTACCGTACCGGCTACTGTAATAATTGCGTTATCAGGGATGTTGTATGGGTTCATTTCATAAGCTCCTTTAGGTGGTCGGCGATTGCGGCAAAGTCTTCTTGGTTTCCCACAAAATCTACCTTAGTTCCGTCGATGGTCACAATAACGGTTGACGGTTCGCTGACGGCCAGAGAAGCCATCGCATCGTCGTAATCCTCTATTAATTGCTGCAGATATGCAGGAGCAATCTCCTCTTCGAACGGGCGGCCGCGCTTGGCGATTCTGGTAAGCAGCGTATCAAGATCCGCTCTGATATAAAGAATGATATCCGGTTTCGGCAGATCATCAGTCAGCACATGATAGATTTCGCGGTATTTGTCACGTTTGGTGCCTTTCAGCGTCCGCTCGCCAAAAATCAGGTTCTTATAAATATGATAATCCAAAATAACCGGCTTGTTCTTAGCGATGTACTCGTTCACGGTATCTTCAAGCTGCTTATACCGGTTGCAGAGAAAGAACATTTCAAGCTGGAAGCTCCAGTCGTCCATGTTTTGATAGAACTTGTCCAGGAACGGATTCTCCTCCACAATTTCTTTGATGACCGGAAGCTGCAATTCACCGGCCAGCATCGTGGCAAGTGTTGTTTTACCGGCTCCGATCGGGCCTTCCACTGCTATAAAGGGTGCATGTTTCATTAACGCTGATTTCCTCCTCAGGTACGGACAATGCCGGGTAAAGCATGCTGTGATTATTCCATTAAAAAACAGACTAAACTATTGTATCACAGGAGGGCTTTCTGTGAACGGATGAATTCGTGATTTTTACAATCATGAGGTATTAGATCGGTTAGGAAACTTTTTAACCAGTCCTTGCGTCTAACCTTACAGATTGTTTTATTTCCTATATAAGTCAATTACGCAAATTACCGAGGAGGATTTCCGTGAAGAAATGGACGATGACTTTATGCTTGTTGCTGAGCTTAACCGCTTCAATGGCTTCAATACATGCATCTGCTGCCGGGACTGCCGGGACTGCCGAAACTACTGCCACAACAGCCGCAGCAACAGTGCAGGCAACTGCCGGCATTAAGTCCTATGGACCAGAATACCTGATTAAAAATGACGGAAGCCTTTGGATATGGGGTGGCACTAAATCGGTGCCTACTCTGCTTCCGGGGCTGAAGGATGTACAAGCCGCCTATGGGTTTGGCCTACAGGCCGGAGGGCTGGCTGTAACAAAGGATAATGCCGTGTGGCGGTGGCAGACCAACCCTAAGACTCTGGCGGTGGAAGTCACTCCTGTGCAGGAACTGACCAGTCTAACAGAACTTTCTACGCTTTGGAACCGCTACATAGCTATAGATGGAAATGGCGCGGTATTCAGCTCTCCCCGAGTATCAGACGAAGACAAATCCCCCCTCTTTACAGCTGTTCCCGGCATAGATAATGTCGCTGCGGCGAATGGTTATAATGAATGGGATGGAAAGAAAGGCTGGGAGCGTATCAACTTCCTGAAAAAAGATGGCACTGTATGGACCTCCCGCGATGAGCTGTCCACCTTTGAGCCTGTCCAGAATTTGACCGATATCATCCGGCTGACACAGCAATATGCACTTAAAAAAGATGGTACACTTTGGACCTGGCCTATACAGTCCTATGACTCCGCTGATTCCGGAAAGCCATTTCCGTCTGTCCTATCCGCTTCTCGGGTGAGCGGATTGACAGATATCCGCTCGATTCATGGCAACTCGCGGACCATGCTGGCCATCGATGGTCAATCACGCCTGTGGTTCTGGGGCTCCACCGTAACGGGCTGGTCCGACGGAACCAATTATCATGAGCAGAAAGTTCCCGTGTGCTTTACAGGCATCAAGAACGTGACCGGTGCCTACTTCATGGAACGCTCAATCGTCGCCCTGACTTCGGATGGCAATGCTTACTCTGCCTCCCTTGAAGGCGACTCCATGCCAGCGGCTGTGAAGTTCACCCTCCTGGCCTCTGATATCACATCTATTCAGGAAGGTGAGCGTCATCTAATTTTGCAAAAAAAAGACGGGTCCCTCTTTGGCTGGGGCGTCAACAAAGACGGACAGCTGGGGTATGGTGAGTATGAGTTCAGCTATAAAACTCCCGTTCCCGTGCAGAAGCCGATTGCCGTATCCTTGAACGGCGAAAGGGTTACTCTAACGAACGGTGTAATTACCCGGGGCGGGGAGAATTTTATTCCACTCCGTTCATTGTTTGACAAGCTGGGGGCGAATGTCTCCTACAAAGAAGATACGAAGAGTGTCCCTTCAGGCAAAGCAGGAGGCACAACAACCACTGTGGATAAAAAAGTGACGATTACCCGCGCCGCCGGTGATAAACCCGCCATCTCCATCACCATCAATTCTGTTACAGGGGTTACGACCGTGAACAACAAAACGGTAACTCTTGCAAACCCGCCGTTTGTCGTATACGGGACGATTTACCTGCCGCTGCGCTTTATCAGCGAACAGCTTGGCGCAACAGTCAATTGGATGCCGCAGGAAGAGGAGATTGCAATCACCTACAAATAGATCTCCACGGTCTCAACCTTATCTTTTAGCCGATCTAAAGCCAGTCCAAAAGCAGAAAGCGGGCCTCCGCTCCACTTTTCGTGGAAGCAAGGTCCGCTTTTTCCTGGGGTTTATCAATTCAGGATTTCCTCTACTGTAAGCTTCTGTTAAGCTCACCAGTCAGTCTTAGCAACAATAACGGGCAAAGCTCCCGGTATTGTTGTATCCCATCCATTGCGGGAATTTCTCCCGCTAATTTGAGCCGTTTCACTGCATCGGGCCATTTGGTTAAATAAGGCGGGAGAAATTCCCGTTAGTTACTCAGATTCCGCTAGTTTCATCTATTTAGCGGGCGCAATTCCCGTTACGAATTTCTGGGTTGTCCGGCGGGACAGCAACAAGTTACTTACCGCTAAATCGGTAGTAGCATTCAGTAGAATTCAGTAGAATTTAATAGAATTCAGTAGCATTCAGTAGCATTCAGTAGCATTCAGTAGCATTCAGTAGAATTCAGTAGAATTCAGTAGAATTCAGTAGCATTTAGTAGCATTCAGTAACATTCATTAGCATCCATCAACATCCGTCATCATCCCTCAATATTCGTCAACATACGTCACACTGCTCACATTGCGCTGCCACCCTAGGTTAACCGCTCTCCAAACCGTGCAGATCTGGTCACCAGGGAATGGTGCAGCCGGCCTCTCAGTCCCGTGAGCCATTCCGGCTCATGCTCCCATTGTTCAGCGGTGGACCTCAAAACTCTGGCATACCCGTACAAATCGGCGAACCGTCTGCACGCCGCCATAGAGGGACCGTCATCGGGAAGACTAAACTGGCTGCGGTACCCTTCCATAAAGCGCTCTTTCTTTAGTCCAAACTCTTCAGGATCAATCTCCCCTACCAGGCTGTCCAGAGACTGCTCGATATCCACAGCATACCAGTGATACATGCAGTCATCAAAATCTATCGCGCTGATGGTATCACTAGCTTCATCATAAAACACATTGTCCAGTTCAAAGTCATAATGGATCAGCCCGTAATTAGCTGTTGTAACCGGGAGCTTGCTGAAATACTCGGCAAGCAGCCGAGCTTCCGCCACAGCCGCCGTTTCCTGCGGAAATACCTTTAACACATCCACGATCCAGTCCAGCACATCGCGGTATGACCCTCTCTTGGTTTGTACAGGGCTATAAGTGCTGGACAGCTGATGCAGCTTGCCCAAGGCCTCGCCATACTTGAACATGACATGATCGCTTAAGCCGGCATCCTGCAGCTGAACTCCGGGTACACGTTCGAAGACAGAAGCATAATACTCTCCCCAGGGAGTCTCCGCTTCTGCCAGCTCCTTTCCTTCCAAGGAGGGAACGGCCTCCAGCACGCCATATCCGCAGTCCTTCAAGTAGGAGATGAACTCCAGCTCCGCCCGCAAGTTCTCCATTAGCTTCTCCGACCGCGGGGCAAACCGCAGGAATTGCCCGTTCCCGGCACTTCTGAACGGATATATCGCATTGGAGGAGATTCGATAGTACTGGAACAAATGCAGCGACTCCGGATCATATGTCCAGTTCCCCAGCAGCATCTCCGCCAAACTTTCATTCGAGAATAAATATTTTAACTTCAGCATGCGTTGCAGCAGCTCCTTTTCAGTTCACAATTGGATTAAGTAATCAATTCCTCTTCACCGTCAATGGAATAGTATGGATTAGCCCGGCGTTTCATGCCGATCACTCCTTTCACGTTCAAGCTGGCTGGCTTCATTCCTCGATGTTACGCGAGTACTATGCTTAAGAACAATGGAAAAAACAGCTTTAACCATTCCGTGCTGCCGCTTCCCCGTTAACTGCAACCAAAAAAAGGCGCCCCATCACCCATGAACACATGGTGGCGGAACGCCTCGGTATTATAATTATTAAGACAATCTGTTGCTGAAGTCGCTATATTCAAACTCTCTGATCACCTTAAGGCCCTCTTCTTCGTTATACGAAGCAATGGCCGGCAGGTTCACACCGTTGAACATATGATTCTTCACCATGGAATAATGCGCCATGTCGAGGAAGACAAGCTTGTCGCCGTATTTGAGCGGCTCCGGGAATGAATAGTCCCCGATCACATCTCCTGCCAGGCAGGTCATGCCTCCGAGTCTGTACGTATAGGCATGTTCGCCCGGCTCTCCGGCGCCGATAATGTTCGGACGGTACGGCATCGCCAGCACATCCGGCATATGGCATTCGGCCGAAGTATCCAGAATGGCAATATCCATTCCGTTATGCATCGTGTCCAGAACGGTAGCCACCAGGTATCCGGTATTGAGGGCAACCGCCTCACCGGGCTCCAGATAGATCTCGACATTATAGGTTTCCTTCATATGAAGGATGCAGCTGATCAGCTTCTCCAGATCATAATCGGGACGGGTAATATGATGGCCGCCGCCGAAATTCAGCCATTTCATGCCATGCAGGTACTGTCCGAATTTCTCTTCCACGACCTTAAGCGTACGCTCCAGCGTATCGGAGTTCTGCTCGCACATCGTATGGAAATGCAGGCCATCAATACCCTCAAGCTCATAGGGCCGGAAGTTCGGCAAAGTTACGCCCATCCGGGAAAAGCTGTAGCACGGATCATAGAGTGGCACTTCAATCTCGGAATATTCCGGATTAACACGGATGCCGCAGCTGATTCTCTTCGGAGCATTCTGCACCCGATCCTTGAACCGGCTCCACTGATCAAATGAGTTGAACACAATGTGGTCGGTATAGCCGAGCAGCTCATCGAACTCGCGGTCCATATAAGCAGGCGCGTAGACATGCACCTCTTTGCCCATTTCCTCGAAGCCCAGCCGGGCTTCGAACAAGGAGCTGGAGGTCACGCCATGCAGGTACTGTCCGACAAGCGGGTACAGGGCATGCATGGAGAAGCCTTTTTGCGCGAGCAGAATTTTCGCACCACTACGCTCTTGCACATAGTTCAGAGTCTCGAGGTTCTTCTTCAGCAGCCGTTCATCCACAAGATAAGCAGGTGACGGCAGTGAGCTGATATCGATATCTATATCCTTCATTACGTTACGTCCTAATCCAGCAGCGCTGGCGAGAAATCTTCTTGCCAAGGCAGCCCGTGTTTGTTCAGTGCATCCATGAATGGATCCGGATCGAATTCTTCTACGTTGTAGACGCCCGGTTTCTTCCAGATGCCTTTTATAATCAGCATAGCCCCGATCATTGCTGGAACGCCGGTGGTGTAGGAAATGGCTTGGGAGCCAACCTCTCTGTAGCATTCCTCATGATCGCAGACATTGTACACATAGTAAGTTTTTGGCTGGCCGTCTTTAGTGCCTTGAATGATGCAGCCAATGTTGGTTTTGCCTTTGGTTCTTGGTCCCAGGGATGCCGGGTCAGGCAGAATCGCCTTCAGGAACTGCAAAGGAATAATTTCTTTGCCTTCATAAAGGATCGGCTCAATGGAAGTCATGCCCACATTCTCAAGCACCTTCAGGTGAGTGAGATAGTTCTGCGAGAAGGTCATCCAGAAACGGATTTTCTTCACGCCCTTGATGTTGGCAGCCAGGGATTCCAGTTCTTCATGATACAGCAGGTAAATATCCTTCGGACCGATCTCCGGGAGATCGTAGACTTTTTTCTCGGACAGCGGTGCAGTTTCAATCCACTCGCCATTCTCAAAGTAACGCCCGTTGGCTGTAATTTCGCGGATATTGATTTCAGGATTGAAGTTGGTGGCAAACGGATAACCATGGTCGCCCGCGTTGGCATCAACAATATCAATCGTATGGATTTCGTCAAAATAATGCTTCTGCGCATAAGCCGTGAACACACCGGTTACACCAGGGTCAAAGCCACTGCCGAGCAGCGCGGTAATTCCGGCTTTCTCGAATCTTTCTTTGTAAGCCCACTGCCAGGAATACTCGAATTTAGCAGTATCCTGTGGTTCATAGTTGGCAGTATCCACATAATGCACTCCCGTTGCCAGACAAGCATCCATAATGGTCAGGTCCTGATATGGGAGAGCGACATTAATAACGACATCCGGCTGGAAGCTCTTGATCAATTGGATGACCTCGTCCGTGTTATCTGCATCGAGCTGAGCAGTAGAAATCTTCGTCTGGCCTCCGGCCAATTTATCTTTCAGAGCATCACATTTCGCAAGGGTTCTGCTCGCGATACAGATCTCTTCAAATACATCCGGGTTCTGACAGCATTTATGCACAACAACACTTGCTACGCCGCCAGCGCCAATAATTAACGCTTTTCCCAAAATTAACAACCTCCCAAAAAAAGTTTTGTCAGCGTTGCTTCAGAAGAATAGCTTTATACAAAACTTGCTTCAGAAGCATGGGCTATTCCATATGAAAAATCAACAAGGCTGATTATACAGAATACATTTGAATAAATCAATAAAAAACGACAAAAACTGATGCCTTTTCTGTAAAATCTACGGGTTTCCTTATTAATACTCTGTAATTCATAGCAATACATGAGAATGCTCTGTTTTTCTCGGCTTCTTCTGTTCATTGCACTAAAGAAGCAGAAGCTATATTGAACGGATCGCCGTATACAAGGCCAACCGGACTATTGTATCACAGCAGGGGTCTGCTTCATACGATTTATTTTAAAATCAATGAATTTCCTCACCTCCCTTGCAGCTCCGCAAAAATCTGCCGGGTCTCGGATGCCTCCTTATGGTTATACACCACATAGAGGTCAGGCAATCTGATTACAATGTACGGAGGAGATTGTTTATAGAGGTATAGCTTGCTTTTGCCAAATTGATCCAGCTTAAAGTTTCCTATAACCACTTTGTCCGTTCCAATGCCGTTAGTCCTTCTGCCGCCTTCCGGCAATTGATCCACCAGCTTCAGTTCAAGAACATCCTCTAGTGCAAAGCTGTAATTGTACATCGGAAATTGAATCTTAACAGTTCCGCTGTCGCCGATCTTCATTACAGGTGTAGAGAACTCTGCCTGGACACTGATCCATCCGGTCCCGATGATTACTTCCGCCACAAACACAAAAAGGCCGTAATAAATATATTTACCCGTTTTTGTCCCTATATTAATCGTAGTGCCAATTCCAATCCGCTACGGTACCATAATGGAACGGTCATTAGGGTTATTATAGGTTGTCCCGTTCATCCAATACTCATCATCATCCGTGTATAAAATCTCCTGTTCCCCCGCAAGCGCCACCGCCTCAAGTTTCTTTAACCTATTATGTACATTTACAATGCCCAGTATCGGTACAATTTCATCCTCTCTTCAGATCCTCGTAAAAAAAGAGTCTTCTTCTAGCCGCCACGCGGTTTTCAGAAGACTCCCTTATATGATTGCCCGCCATTGATTCACTCACCACAGGATCAGACTCTGCTGCCCCCGGCATGCTCTGCTCCAAACAGCCAGTGCAGGGCATGCGGAAGCTGCTGGCTGAAAAACACACTGTCATGTGTTCCTATGGGGTTGGTCTCAAAGCGCAATGCCTCCTCGCTGAAGCCCTGCTCCAGCAGCAGCTTATGCGCGAGGCGCGACTGTGGGACCATTTGCTTTTGCAAGTTTGTCTTGTACAGTCCCTCCAGCTCTCCAACATACATGTAGATCCGCTGTTCCGGCATCGTCCTGCTCTGTCCCTGTATGTAATTCACGATACCTTCATACCAGAATGATGCGGAAATCAGCCCGATCCTGCCAAACACATCGGGATAAAGGTAAGATCCATAAAGCGAGATCAGTCCGCCGAAGGAGCAGCCAAGCAGCCCCGTATGCTCTGGTCCTGGCAAAGTATGATAGCTGTTGTCTACATACGGCTTGATCCTCCCGACAAGTTCCTCCAAATACTCTCCACCGCCACCGCCAAAATCCGGTCTGCCCGGCATCAGGGCCGGTGACGGCCATGGTGTATATTCATGATTCCGGTCACGCGGGGTAATACCGACAAAAATCAGTTCCGGCAGTTCTTTGGTTATAAACAAATGCTCCAGGTAATTCAGCGAATGCTCCATCACTTCGCCATTATCCTGCAGATAGACAACCGGAAACCGTCTGCCCTCTTCCCCATAGGACATCGGAGTATAGAGGGTCAGCCTGCGGCCGCCAATCTCTTCCTGTCTATAGGTTCCTTCCATGATATTAACCTCCTACAAGCGCACCTATTTCGTGCGTGTCTTGAACAAAAGAAAAATGAAATACGGCACACCGATGATAGAGATGACAATACCTACCGGCAGCTGAGCCGGAGCGAACACCGTTTTGCCGATAAAATCGCCAATAACCACCATCAGCATCCCAATCATGCCGCATAACGGGACGATGTACTTATAGCTGTTGCCGATCAGTCTTCTGGCGATATGCGGTGCGATCAGGCCAACAAACCCAATGCTGCCGGACACGGAGACACAGGCGCTGACCAGACCGACACAGCAGAGCAGCAGGATCTGCCGTTCTCTGCCTACAGCGACACCTAATCCCTTTACACTCACTTCATGCAGCTGCATTAAATCAAGAACAGCTGCGCGTCTCCAGATCACTGGAATTAATATGACCAGCCAGGGCAGGGTCGAAAGCACCTGTCTCCAATTCGCGCTGTACACACTGCCAGCCAGCCAGACGGCGGCCATCTCAAAGTTTTGCGGGTCCATTTTGAGTGAGACAAACAGGGTAATTGCCCCAAAGCCGGATGCAAGCGCGATGCCCACAAGAATCAGCTGCTGCGGATTAAACTCACCGTTCTGCCTGGCGAAGATATAGAGCAGAACGACGGCAACCAGCCCGCCCACAAAGCCGAACATCGGCATGGACAGGACCGCAAACCAGTCCGGGGTCTTCATCGTCCCTGCCGCAAAGAACATGTACAATACGACAAAAGCTCCTGCAGCAGCATGAATGCCGAGAATTCCGGGATCCGCAAGAGAGTTGCGGGTAATGCCCTGCAGTACGGCCCCGGCGATTCCCAGCCCGAATCCGACAAGTGCGCCAAGCACAATGCGCGGCAGACGAAAATCAAAGATAACGAGGTCATGATCTTTGGCGGGATTAATCCGCAGTAAAGTACGGAACACATCCTTCGCTGAAAGGTCGAAGGTCCCGTTGGTTAGGCTGATGTACATGAAGCACAACGTGAGTGCACACATGATCAGAAACAACGACCAGAAAGCACGCCGCTTTGGTTTCGGTGAAAGAGAGGACTTGCTCAAGTCTGGCCGCCCCCTCTCGTCTTGATTAAATAGAGGAAAAAGGGAACCCCGAACAAAGCGGTGACTACACCGATCGGCGTTTCAAACGGAAAATTCACGAACCTGCTGATAAGATCGCATACAGCCAGGAACAGCGCGCCCAAAAAAGCGGAAAAAGGAATGATCTTGCGGTAGTCCTGACCGATCAGATAACGCGTGATATGCGGGATTATGAGGCCGACAAAGGCTATTTTCCCGGCAATGGCTACTGAGATCCCCGTCAAAATGACGACACTCAGCATCGTCAAGCCTTTTACCACTGTGACCTTAAGGCCGAGGCCTGCAGCGGTCTCATCCCCAAGCGAGAGCATTGTCACGGAGCGGGCCATCATCAGACCCAGAGCCAAGCCGGCCACGGCAAACGGAATTGCCAGCTTGATTAACGCCGGGTCCATCATATGCAGCCGGGCGTTGTACCAGAAGCTGATATTTTGCGAAATTTGAAAATAGGTAGCGAGCGCCTGCGACACCCCTCCAAGAAAGGTACCGATAATAGTACCCAGGACGGCCAGTGACAAGGGCGAGGCCCCGCCGGGCAGCAGCTTGGCTGTACCGAAGACCAAAGCCGCTCCCAGCATCGAGCCTGCCAGTGAATAGAGAATCATCGTCATGGATGAAGCCCCGGGCAGGAACACCATACACAGCGTAATGGCAAATACAGATCCGTCGCTAATCCCCATTATTGAAGGGGAGGCCAGATAATTCCGCGTCATCCCCTGCATTAAGGCCCCGGATACGGCCAGGAACGCGCCGATCAGCAGCGCCCCGGCCACCCGCGGAATCCGCGAGGTACGGATAATCAGATGATCGATATTGTCCACGTCCAGATGAAACAGCGCATTCCATACCGTGCCATAGCTGATGGATTTAGTACCATAGAGCACCGACAAGACACCGACGAGTATAATGAGGACGACCCCCAGCACCAGCAGGGAGGTCGTCTTTAGTCCGGCAGATAATTTCATATCATCCCACTCTTTTGTACAATCTCAGATTACTTGTTCAGCTGCTCCACTGCAGCCTCCAGGAAGTGTATGCGGCTCCATGCCGGTCCGCCTTCGGACAACGGATCAATTACATTGACGAAGGTCTTGTTATTTTTCATCGCATTGATTTTTTGGATAATCGGATTGCTCTGCAGGTCTTCCAGCGCTGTTGCAGTCTCGGCATTCTCATCGGCAGCAAATTGGATAAACAGGATATCCGGATTCATTGACGCCAGCTGCTCGACCGAAATGCCTTCCTGTGCTTTCGCCGCTGCTACCTCAGCCGGAACACTCAGGCCAAGATCGTTATACAGGATAGGGTTAACAAATACCGCCGCAGGGAAAATAAACATTTGTCCCGCACGGATACGTACAGCCACTATCTTCTGATCCTTCAGCTTCTCACCAAGCTCTGCTTTTGCACTTTCCAGCGCTGCCTGATATTTGGCGATTTCCGCTGCAGCCTGCTCCTGCTTGCCGGTCAGCTCTGCCATCAGATTCAGGTTGGCTTCCCAGTTGCTGGCGATATGCGAGACTTGAATGAGCGGAGCGATTTTCTTCAATTGCTCTACTACTTCAGGCTTGAACTTCGTAGTCCCGAGGATCACATCCGGCTTCAGCTTCAGGATGGTCTCGAAGTTCGGCTCGGTTTTCTCCCCGATCGATTCAGCCTTGTCCGTAATGGCAGCGAAGCGTTCCGGAAATTCACCGCTGAACGTAATCGCGCCGACTGGATGCACATCCAGCACCAGCGCATCCTCCATGGCTTCCATAGCTCCGGTAATAACAATCCGTTCTGCTGATGCGGGTACCGTATATTCCTCCCCTAAATATTCAATCGTGCGCGTGCCTGCTTCAGCTGCTGCCGGTGAGGCTGCTGCTGTTGCCTCTGCCGTTGCAGCCGGAGCTGTTGTTGCGGTTTCCGCAGCATTTGCGGCCCCATTTGCCGGCGTATTGTTGCCGTTGCCTCCGCACGCTGTAAGTACGAGTACAAATAATGCTATTAGTCCTGCTATCCCAAATGATCTTTTCATCTTTCTATAAATCCCCTTCCACTCTGTAAAATGTTCAATCTATATCACAACAAGTGATAATGATTATCATTTTCGATTATAACGAAGGGTTCACTGCCGTACCATGGACAAAAGGCGGAATATTTATGGACGATTGGATGCAAGCAGCTGCAGCGTCTGCCGGAGCATCCGCAGCTGCGCATAAGCGGAATGCTCACGCCAGGGATCGGAGCTCATATGATGCACCCGGTGTCTCTGAACCGCAGAAAGCTTTAACCACAACGGATGATTCTGCAACTTCTGCCACTCGCCTAGTGTATCGTTCTCTCTGCGGATCAGCATGAACAAATGATCTGCCGGCAGAGCCGCAAGCTCTTCCAATGTAATTGGCACGTTATAAATATCCTCGCCGGACTTATAGGCCGGCTTTAATTCCAGCTCCCGGTAGAGCATATCCAGCATGCCGTAATTGCAGTGCAAATACAGCTTGCTGCCAAGCATCCGGATCACAGCAACAGATTCATCGCCCATCGCTTTGTGCAGAAGTTCTTTGGCGTTGCGCACCTCACGGTCATACGCTGACAGCCACTGCTCTCCTTGCCAGCTCTCGCCCAGAACCTGCGCCAGTTGCTGAAACTGTCCACGCCAATCACTGCTGCCGCCATGACTATAATAGACTGGAGCTATCTTCTCCAGCGCGGTTTTCTCCTGCTCCTTCAGCTCATCCCGGGCGATGATCAGGTCAGCCGGATGCTGGCTCAGCAGGTCAATGTTAGCCTGCCATTCCTGGTTGTTACGATATGCGCTGATATGCACGGGAATATCCCCGCGGTAATTCAGATAATAATATTCCGTCCATTTCGGATGCAGCGCCGCCGCGTAGGGTGTCAGGTTCAGCGGCAGCAATTGTCCCAGCACGGCCGGAGAATAAGCAACCAGCTTCCGGTGACGGCTTTTCATATAGACTGCAGGCGGCACGCCGATCATCTTTTTAAATTTCCTGCTAAAATAGAACTCATCGGCATACCCCACCCGGTGGGCGATATCCCTCAGCTTCAGTCCACTCTCCGCCATCAGTCGTTTCGCCTGCTGCAGCCGCAGTTCGGCGGCGTATTCCACTGCACTTTTGCCGTATTTCCGCTTAAACAGGTCCACAAAATACTTGGGGCTGAGCCCGGCGGCTTGCGCCAGCTCCTGGGTCGTCAGCGGCCCCGTAAAGTGATGCTCTATGTATTGCTTGGCCTGCTCCAATGCCCTTCCCGTATCTCTGGGTTTCTGCCGGCAGCTTATACGAATCACATATAGCAGCTCCTGAAAATCTATCTGCGCGCGAAAGCTAATGTTCTGTTGTCCTGACCCGGATAACCGGAAAACTTCACTATAGACCGAAGAGATATGCTTAGCTGGAAAGTGCTGCAGTACGATATCCGGCGGAAACAGAAGTGCGTCATGGATTGCATGGCCACGAACGTTCTCCGGCTTGCCGTAATGATAGACTTCAAAATAAAAAATATGCATATCCAGGCTGGCGGCCGGTTTAGCCGTTCCGACCGTTTGCTCCGGCAGGCATAGACAGACTGAACCTGCGGACAGCTCCACCTGGCGGTGATCCACATGAATCCGGACTGCTCCGCCTGCCACCAGAATCAGCGCATAACAGAAATTCAGCTGCTGGGGCAGCCGGACCTCCCCGTCTCCCCTCAGTGCCTGAACCGACAACAGTCTGAAGGACAGCTGATCCCAGTCCGGCAGAGTCTCAGCATCCTTTTCAGCGGGAGAAGTTACTTCTGGTTCCATTACTTTTAGGTCCATTGTTACAGAACACCACCATTACAGAACATTTTATATTCCTCTATTACAAACAAGTATAATTGATAATCGTTCTCAATGCCAATGACGAGAATACTTTATTAGATGCAAAAGATACAAAAAAATCCCCGAACCCCTTGTTAGGGGCTTGGGGGATTCCAGTTACAGCGGAACATTCCGGTCTTACTGCCCGAATCCGACGCGGGGACGCTCCCGCTCCTTCGTTTCCACGGCTACGGCACGGATAGAGCTGATCGGAATGTACAGTACCTGATATTCCGTACGGTATTTCACGAACCTCTCGTCGATCTCTTCCAGAACACCGCCTCTGACAGTGGAACCATCCAGAAAATTAACCGTGACCTCTTGCCCTTGCAATGCTGCCAGCATACCCATCCGCTCCATTCGCTTAAAGTTTGGTAATGATTTTGTCAATAATCCCGTATTCCAGCGCCTCTTCGGACGACAGGAAATAATCCCGGTCCATATCCTTTTCTACCTTCTCCACCGGTTGTCCGGTGCGCTCCGCAGTGATCCGCACAACCTTCTCCCGGATCTGCAGAATACGCTTGGCACTGATTGCGATATCACTAGCCTGCCCTTGTGCGCCGCCATGCGGCTGGTGGATCATAATCTCGCTGTTCGGCAGGGCGAACCGTTTGCCTGTAGCCCCGGAGAGCAGCAGCAGCGAAGCGAAAGAAGCTGCAAAACCGGTACAAATCGTATTTATCTGCGGTTTGATTACCTGCATCGTATCATAAATTCCGAACCCTGCAGTAGTTGAGCCGCCCGGGCTGTTAATAAACATCTGAATATCCTTATCCGGCTCATCCGCCGCCAGAAACAGCAGCTGGGCAATGATGCTGTTAGCCAGCTGGTCGTCAATGGCCGCACCCACGAATACAATCCGGTCTTTCAGCAGCCGGGAATAAATGTCGTAAGATCGCTCGCCCCTGCTCGTTTGTTCAATTACATAGGGAATAATACTCATTCTTATATACCTCCTGTAATGTGCCTTAACTTTATACCCTGTAAACGGATCATGACGGGCAAAGGATACGGGACATACAGAATTTTAAATTTACGGAAGATGCGTATCTTTTATGATGAGCTATTCGTTTATATAATAGAGGGAACAAATTAAATGGGATAGCCAGAAGGAGATGCGTAAGCGTGATGACCCTTGAAGAGTACAATACCGTTAACCATACCGGTGAGAAAAGTCTGCAGTCGCTTGGAGCAGTCCTGAACCGCTATTGCCTGACACTTACCCGGTCCAGCATTGAAGCCGAGGATTTGGCTCAGGAGACCTGGGCCAAGGCGCTGGGATACGGAAAATTTCCGGCCAATCCGAATCCCGAAGCCCTGCTGCTGCGGATCGCCAAAAATACATGGATTGATGCTGCCCGGCGGCGGGCTTCTCTGAGCCGCGCACTGGAGCGCGGGCATTCACAGGCAGAACCATTAACCGGCGGAACGATTTCCGAAATTGAAATGGCTTTTCAGGCCCTAATGAAACATCTGTCTCCGCTGCAGCGGACGGCCTTTCTGATGCGGGATGTGCTGGGCTATTCTGCGGGTGAAACGGCGGAACAACTGGAAACAACCGAAGGCGCGGTGAAATCGGCGCTGCACCGGGCACGGCAGGCACTCGCAGCCGTTAGAGAGGATCTGTCGGCGGACGGCGGGCCTGCGGTTCCGCTGGACGCCGATTACCGGCAGCTCTTGTCGGCACTGGCCGATGCTTATGAGCAGGGTCAAATCCCTGTCATGCTGGAGCTTCTCCGCCATGAACAATCAGCGGAACTTACGATGGCTGTAAGCACAGGTACCGTGCAGGCGCAGCACTTTGCCAGCAGCAGCCGTTCAACCGCTAGCAGCAGCACTCATGCCGGGCTGCGGATGGCCGCCTAACCCAAAGCCTCAGGCGGATCAGCTATTTCAATTTAAAGGAGTGTATTGAATGAGGAACATACTTGTGCTTGGGGGAACCCGGTTTTTTGGCAAGCGGCTGGTGGAACGGCTGCTCCGGGAGGGAGACAGCAAGGTAACGATTCTAACCAGAGGCCGGGCGGAAGACAGCTTCGGGGAACAGGTCTCCAGGCTGAATGTGGACCGAACGGACGCCAAAGCGCTTGCCGAAGCCGTCGGGGATACCCCTTGGGATGTGGTCTATGATAATATCTGCTTTTCACCGGATGAAGCTGATGCTGCAGGCCGTATTTTTGCCGGCACCGCTAAACGGTACATCCTTACCTCAAGCTTGTCGGTCTATGATTCAAGGCCGGAAGCTTTGACCGAAGCTGACTTCGACCCTGAAGTATACCCCTTGCGATTAGGTGCGAAGGAGGACTTCAACTATCAGGAGGGCAAAAGACTGGCCGAAACGGTTTTGCTGAAGCAGGACGCATTCCCCGTGGCTGCCGTGCGCATTCCCATGGTTCTGGGCACGGATGATTATACGCGGAGGCTGCATTTTCACATCGAGCATGTCCGCGAAGGCCGGCCGATGGGTATCCCGAACACCCAGGCTGCCATCTCCTTCATCCGTTCGGATGAGGCGGCGGACTTCTTGTATTGGCTTGGCTTCTCCCAACTGACCGGGCCGGTAAATGCATGCTCGGACGGGACTCTTACCATTGGGGAGATTCTCTCCATCATTGAAGCAGCCACGGGTAAGCAGGCGGTGATTGAGGCCGAAACTGCAGATGAGGATATGTCACCCTTCGGCATTACCGAGTCCTGGCATATGGATACAACAAAAGCCCGCTCGGCGGGCTTTTCATTCCTTGCACTCAGTGACTGGTTTCCGGAGCTGGTGACCCAGCTTAATGCTTCATTCGGCAATCGCGAGTAATTTTTCCGTTGGTTCGTTGAGTTCATTCCAGTGTTCTTCCAATACCAGCAGCTGACCGGATGGCGGGACGTTCCCGGTCTCCTCTTCTATTTTGAAAATATTAATTTCCGTGAACAGCTGCTGCGAAATTTCATTAATTTCCACCGCCTGCCGGGCAATATCGCGGATCGCCTTGTCCTGCTGCGTGCTGGAAGCATTGACCTCCTGAACACCCGCAGCTGTCTGCTCGGCTACGGATGCTACAGAGTGAATGGATACGGCAAGCCGGGAATTAATCTTCCGGGTCAGCTCCACCTTATGATGAATTTGTCCAATTTGTCTGCTGATTCCGGTAATCGATCCGTCAATTGCCTCGAAAGATGCAAGGGTTTCCGCTACCTGGTGCTCCTGCTGTTCGAGGCTTTTTTTCGTCTCCAGCATGTAGCCCTGAAAGTCGGTCATACTGTTCTGAAGCTCATGAATGATCTCGCTGATATGTATGGAGGAATCTTTGGTCTGGACCGATAAATGCCGGACTTCATCCGCAATAACGGCAAACCCCTTGCCGGAAGCTCCGGCCCGCGCAGCCTCAATCGCAGCATTCAGCGAAAGGATATTTGTCTGCTTGGAAATTTCGGTAATGGAATTCGTGATCCGGGTAATATCCTGGGATTGCTCCACCAGCTTCTCCAGCGCTTGATACACTCTGCCGATGGAATCACGGGAATGCCGGGAAATCTGCTGCAGTGCGGTAACCGTCTCAGACCCTCTGCGGGTATTGTGATTGGCCGTTTCACTTGTCGTGAGCATGGCATCGGTATGATCCGTAATCTCATCCACTTCCCGTTCCAGCTCTTGCAGCAAGACTGCACTTTGCTCGGACTGAACGGCTTGCTGATCCGCGCCCACGGAAATTTCCTGTATCGTTCTGACAATATCCTGATTGGTATCCGCGGTAATGGATGAGGATTGCTGGAAGGAATGCGAATAATCCGCCAGGGAAGAAGCAACGGACAGGGTCTGCCGCAGCATTTCCCGGACCCGGGTAACCATATGATCAAAATGATAGCTCAAACGTCCCAGTTCATCGTTATAAGGAGAGTTGATCTGCTGCCGTAAATCGCCATCGGCAATTTGCCGCAACGCATCCTGGAGCCTGCGCACCGGTCCCAAGAATGAGCGTATCAGCAGCCAGGCCAGCACCAGTGTGAACAGGAAAACTCCACCTGCGGCGTAAAGCACAATGGATACCGTTTGATCCAGCAGGGCAAAAGAATGATCCTGTGCCCTCTCGGCGTTCCCCGCAGCAGCGTCATACAGTTTCCCGTTGGTCTCCAGCATGGATTGATTGACAGCCAGTGCCTTCATATGCAGGGCGTCGATTTGTTCCAGCACCGTCAGCGGGTCAAGGCTCTCATCCTCCATCGTCTTAACCAGTTCCCCGAATAACCCGGCATATTCCCCGGCCTGGGTCCGGAGCAGCTGCAGTTCTGCTGACGCCGGCGTCTCCTGTTCAAAATCCATATTGGCAATCTCATCGGTGAGCTGCTGCTGCTTGTCCTTAAAAGACCCGGCAAGCTCCACATCACTGGACTCGGCCAGCGATTTTTCCAGACCGTCCAATTCCTGCAATAGCTGCGTGATCGTTTGAACGGTGATTCGTTTTTCCATCTCCGTCTTCTGCCGTTCCATGGAGAGCTCCACCTGATTAATCTTGAGTCCCTGGTACAGAGCCACCCCCAGGAAGATGAAAGTTATCGCAGAGAATACCAGAATCAACTTCCATTTCATAGATAGGTGCAGCAAGCTTCTTTTCAAGCGTATCATCCCTTCGTATCACGCCTACTATAGGTATATTTTACTAATACACTCATTGTAGGAGCTGGATATTAATTACTCTCCACAGTTTTGTATGCGGATCGTAAAGAATCTGTTGCGAAAATGTTAACAAAACCTGCACCGTGCCCAAAAACCCCCATATCCCATATCCGCTGAACATCCGCCATCGTCCCAGCTATTAAAACTGCTTACGGACCTCATAGGCGTTATCTCTTCCCAAAGAGCCGCCAAAGTTTCTATCCGGACCTGAATGACCCTATTTAGCTAAATCATCCTAGTTGAGAGTTTTTTTGGGCAAATAAGGTCTCTGGAGTCCGCAACGTCAGATATAAAGCTTTTTTTGACAAAATAAAGGCGCTGGGGTCCGAGTACTGCTGTTCAAACCCATAAAAGCAAAACAAGCCCCCGGAATTCTCCGGAAGCTTGTTCTTGATCCATTACATATTCTGATTCGCCCGCTTACCCGGCGTTTTCTTCCATATACATGACTTCCCACAGATGCCCGTCAATATCCTGAAAGCTCCAGTTGTACATAAAGCCGTGATCAACCGGATTGTTAAAAGGCTTCCCGCCTGCGGCCAGCGCCTTCTGCACCAGCTCGTCCACCTCGGTTTTGCTGGAGGCAGAGATGGCCAGGATTACCTCTGTCTGACCGGATGTGTCGATGATTTTTTTGGAGGTGAAGGTGTTGAAAAACTCCTTGACCAGCAGCATCGCAAAGGTGTTGCCGTTGATGATCATACAGGTTGCGTTCTCATCGGTATACTGGGGGTTGAACTCAAAACCTAAAGCGGTAAAAAAGTTAATCGAATTCTGCAGATTGTCCACCGGCAAATTAACAAAAAGCTGGCCTGCCTGAAATCCCATTCTTCTCATCACCTCGGTAATTAATTGAGTGTAGTCCGTTCGATTATAACATGAATTACCGGAGGATGCCTCTAGTTGCGATATCCCCGGACTCCAGCGCGTTTGCACAATTGCCACACTTTGCAGAGTTGATATTAGTGCTATACAAGAGTACCTTAGAATTAAGCGCAAGTTTAAACGCATCTGCAAAGGCTACCCCAAGGATTACAATCCAAAGAAGCAGAATGCAATCTCTGTTAACATGAAGAGTTTAAGATGGAGCTATCTAAGCGTAAAAGGGGTGGAGCGATGCCTAATATTTGGATGCATTTAGAGTATGGGCAGGTGCTGGCGGAACAATTTGCGGATCAGTTTCCTTTTCTGGGCGGGCTGAAGGAGCGGCCTGAATTGTACCAGCTTGGCTGCCAAGGACCTGATTTGCTTCTATACCACAGCTTTCTGCCGTGGAAAAAAGATACCGGAGCCCTCCGGCTGGGCGACCTTATGCACTCTGTACACTGCGGTCCGGTGCTGCTGGAGCTCTGGCAAAAAATCCGGAGCCTCCCTCCTCCTGACCTTGCAGAAACACAGCAATACTTCCTTGGATTTCTGACACATCATCTGCTGGACCGCAATCTTCATCCCTACATTAACTGGAAAGCGGGCTACAAGCACCGCAACCATCAGCGGTTTGAGATCGTCCTCGATACCGTATTCATGCAACGGCTGAAGCAAATCGATACCTGGCGGATTGCAGCTTGGAAAAAAATTCACGTCGGCTCGCGGCTCCCCCATACCGTTCACACTCTCCTTCATGAAACCGCAGCGGCCTGGTATCCCGAAACAAAGGGCCTCCCGGATGAGATCTGGCAGGAGGCGTACCTGGACATGATTCTGGCCCATAAATGCTTATATGATCCCAAAGGCTGGAAGAAGTCGCTGCTAAGAGGAAAAGCGCGCCATCATTTCTACCAGCCGCTTTCCCCAAGAGACGAGCAGCTGGATTATTTAAATGAAAAGCATGCCGAATGGCGGCATTCCGCGCTGTACTCCGAGGTCCGGACGGAAAGTGTCTGGGAGCTCTGGGAACAGGCGCTGGCGGAAGGGCGGAGTGTGCTGCAGGCCTTGGCCGACTGGCTGAACAGCAAGGTGCCTGCAGAAGCAGCCCGCGCGCTGGAACAGTTCAAGCGGGTGCTCGGCAACCGGTCTTATGATACCGGCAAGGATTGCAGCAGCAATCTCAAGAATCAGTTCGCCGAGCCGATCTGGGATTCCGGCATTAGCTCGTAAAGACATTTGTATTAATTCAAGGGTGGAGCTCCGAAAGTGGCTCATTTCGTATTATTTAGGTCAGCCAGAAACTTCGGGTTGGCCTATTTTTCTTGGCCTGCACACGAAAAACCCCTGACGCTCATGAGGCGCCAGGGGTGTCAAAGAAATCCGTTGCCGATTTCAGTCGGCAAGCTTGAGCAGGGCAGCCAGCATCTGCGCGGTTTCCTCACGCGTAGCTGCAGCCTGCGGCGCAAAGTTAACACTGCCATCCGGGGCAGTTTTGCCCGAGATGATCCCCGCCTGCTGGACAGCTGCAGCAGCTTCCAGCGCAAAAGAACTAATGGACTGCCGGTCTGCGAATACGGCAGTGCCGCCGCTCACGGGCAGAGTCCAGTTCCGCTCATCCGCCAGACGGATAATCATAACTGCGAGCTGTTCGCGTGTAACCTTCGCCTTGGGTGCAAACTTCCCGTCTCCGGTGCCGTTTACGATTCCGCTAACGTTCGCCCAAGCGATTGCCGCTGCATAATAATCATCCGGCTTCACATCTGTGAAGCTGCCGGACACTGCCGTGTTCAGCTCCGGCCCGGCCAGACGGGCCAATAGCAGGGCTGCGTCTCCACGGCTCAGGTTGCTCTTCAACCCAAACTGGCTTTCATTGATTCCGGAAATAATGCCGCGTGCCGCCAGATACGTGATAGAGTCTTTGGCAAAGCTGGCAGCAGTATCGGTAAAGCCCGGGTTGCTGTAACCAACCGCATAAGCAGAGAAATGAGCGGTACGGAAGGTCAACTGGCCGGTCACCGCATTATAGCGGCTGCCAGGAAGCACAACCAGCTTACCTGCAGGTGTAACATTGTAGGCTACTACCGCATTGGCATCCTCCGCAGATGACAGTGAATACGGGATGCTCACCAACGCTTTCCCTTCCCCAAAGCTGGAAAGGGTACGGCTACCGGTTTGCACTGTTAGGTTGATAACCGGACGGCTGCCGATTGTGCTCCGCGCGGCTTCGCTTATACCTCCAGCGGGATTGCCCATGACACTGCCAAGATCTGTTCCTGTAATAGATAGTTTCACCGGTTCACCGTTTGCCGCAGTGTTCACTGCTATTAGCGAAGTGCGGTCAAGCGAGACGGTTCCCCGACCGGCTGCAAATGTCACACTCTGCACAGCACTGCCGGAAATCGCAGCCCAGACTGCGGCAGGAACCTCCAAGGTTACGGCTTTGGCCGCACTGCTTGTTGCAGCAACGCGGAAGACCAGCTCTTTGCCGGCAGAAGTTTTCAAGGATTCCAGCGCTGCTGCCACGGCTTCGGCAGTAACGGACAGAGTTGCCGCTCCATCCGCACCTGCTGCGGCCTTGAGTTCAAGAACAACCTTGGAGCCTTCAACAGTTACCGCCGGGGGGTGAGCTGCAACTGCCGGGGTCTGCCCCACAGAGCCACCTGTACCCGGATTCGTAATGACCGGATCAGCCGCCGCTACAGTCACCAGCGATTCGGCTGTGCCATATCCATCCGCACTGTATACGGAAACGGTCACCGTTCCCGCTGCCAGCGGAGTTACCGTCCCCTTCTGATCCACTGCGGCCACTGCAGGATTAGAGGAGCTCCAGCTAAGCGGTGATTTCTCCGGCGTTCCAGCCGCAGGCTTAACCTCAGCTTTGAGCGTTGCCGCTGTCCCTCCGGCTTTTAGAGAGAGTGACTTCTGGTCCAGCGTAATCTTTGTAACGTTGAATTGATATACCGCTACAGTGCCTCCTACCTCATTGGCTACCAGCACCAGCGGAAGTCCGGTCGGACTGTCCGTTGCCGGAATGAACTCGATGCCTTCCGGCCCGGTGTCCGTAGCGATATTATTTTTCGGTGTGAATTCACGGGAATTAATATAATTGAGAAACTGCGGCTGTTCGGGATTGCTGACATCGTAAGTCATCAGGCCGCCAATGCGCTCCAGGCCGATGAAGGCCAGCGCTTTTTGCCCCACCTTGCTTACCTTAACATATTCAGGCTCCGGCCCTTTTTTGGTGCTGCGGCTGTCCAGCGTTGTATTGCTGTTGCTTGCATTGAAGTAATCAGGCAGCCGCTCTGCTGTAATCCGCTCAAAATCACTGCCGCTGTCATACACCTGCCTCAGCGTACCAGCGTCCCATACCGAGAAGGAACGGCCCCCGTACAAGTACATGCCGTCATGACCCATATCCGACATGACCTCTACACCGTCATATTTCGTATTTCCGTTCAGGAACAGTGCAGCCGCAGAGTCAGGTTCAAGTGCCCCCTTCATTTTGCCGATCGTGCTGGCATTTTCCTTGCTGTCCCATTCCGTGGCATCGCCCTCATTGGCCGTGAACAAGTAGGTTTTGCCGTTAACTGTATACTGGCTGATCCCATCTGGCATATAAACGCCGTAGAACGGTACATTTTCCAGCCTGCTCTTGCTGTCCTTCACGAGGTCAAGTCCATTTAGCGGATCGCTCAAATCCTTAAACCCAAGCCCCTTGACCCACAGCAGCTTGCGGGAAGCAATATCGACTGCAGCTACAGCATTGTTCTCCTGAAGGGAAATATAAGCGGTCTTCTGATCTTCGGACAGCTCGATAAATTCCGGCTCCAGATCACGGACTGCCTCTTCCTTTGTACCCTTCCCTGTAATCAGCTTCGTTGCCGGATCAACCGCCCCGCGGATATGCACGAGATCGTCGATCCGCTCAGGGTTGTCGAACTTGACGTAATCCGCTGATTTCGCAGTCGTGTCAATGATCGTCACACTGCCTTCGGGATCCCCCTCCAGTGTGCGGGGCTCGGCCTCGTCAGCCGTAAGAATAAAGCGGCCATCCCCGGTGAATTTGATCATATCGGGCTGGACTCCAGCCTCATAGGTATCCAGCAGCTTACCGTCATAATCCAGCACAAGAATTTTGCCGTTCTTCATGGCATCCGCTTCCTGTATGGCTACAGCAATCCGCTTCGTTGCCGGGTTAATATCCACACTGGTCAGATCGCCATAGCTGAAGCCTCCGGTTTCCGCCAGCTGCTCCACGTTGATGCTTTTTTCCTTTTCCGGATAGATGCCGTCCTTCAGATTTACAATATCTACTGTCGCAGGATGCGTCGAACCGTTGACCAGATAGAACTTTCCGTTGTCACGGTTATACTTGACAATCTCCGCCACACCGCCGTCTTCATTGGTAACCCCGACGGAATATCCGCCAAGCTTTGTAATGCTGATAACATCCGCGGTTGGCTCTCCCGCAGGTTTATCCACCGTCAGCGGAAGGCTCCTTTCCGCCTTCATCGCAGGAACACTGCTGTCATACACAGAGACGCTGACCGTTGCCGCACCTGCCGTCACCGGAGTTCCGCTGATTTTGCCGGATGTAACGTCCAGGCTTAGACCTTCGGGCAGCCCCGCCGCCTCAAAGGTATAAGGCAACGTCCCGCCATATACGGACAGTGTCACCGAATACGGGGACCCAGCCGTGGCGGCAGGCAGAGACGGGCCCGCCAGGCCAAGAGGCTGAATAGCCACGCCCCATGCTCCGTCAGCACCGCTATGCGGCTTCATCCGATTCAGCGTTCCCGCATCCAGTGAATCGAAGCTGATCTGCTTAAGATCCGTTTTATTGTTGTCCGTATCGGCAAAATCGCTGCGCCGCACCGACTTCTGCTTCGAGGTGCCGCCGGTTTTGCCGGTTGGATAGTCACTTTCATAGCCGTCGATGGTTGAGCCGTTGTCATTGCCGGCCGTGCCGATCATATCCACATAGGAATCCGGTTTATTCAGGAACGGATTTGCCGTTTCCAGCAGCGTAGTATTGTTCAGCAGCACCACCTTCATTCCTTTATTGTAAAAGAGGATATCACTCCATACCTGATCGCCTTTGCCGCTGATATCGCTTTTATAGTCGGGGTTCACTTTGCCGTCCGTAATCAGATAAGAAGAATGTGCGTGGATCGTGCCGGTCAGCTCCAGCTTGCTCCAGGCTCCGTTCATGGTTGGATCTGAATATTGCACGGACCAGCCGCTCAAATCCACAGCGGAATCCGTAGGATTATAAAGTTCGATATAGCCCTTGGAGAAGTACCCTCCCGTTGTTTCGGCATCCCCGCCGCCATAGATCTGGTTCACGACAATATGGGGAACGGTTACATCATAAACGCCGCCAGCGGTATACGGAGTGCCGGACCCGGGTGCTGCTGCAGCTGTTGCCGGACCAGCGTTCCACGCCGGGCCCACTGCCAGTTCTGCGGCAATCAGCAGAGAAAGGATTGTTTTGCCTGTTGAATTCAAGTGATTGTCACTCCAATACTCTATAGATTTTTTTCTACTATAGAGGACGAGTATGTTCTAATTTGCCGATTTGCATAAACGGAGTGTAAACCCCAGAATAAGTCGCTACATGAAGGCGGAAATGAGTTGATCCCCCGATAACCTCACTGAAATATTCGCCTGTTATGATCAAGACAACAAGAGTACCGGGAGGGATTATCATGCGTATTGCCTTGTTTACGGACACCTATCTTCCTCAAACCAACGGAGTCGCACGCACGCTTCACCGGCTTGCCGGCCATTTACACCGCCGCGGCATCGAGCATCTGCTCTTCACCCCGAAATCCGCCCCTGAAGAACGTTCCGCCGATCCAATCCGCCCGATTGCCAGCATCCCCTTTTTTCTGTATCCCGAGTGCCGGCTGGCGCTGCCCGGCATGTCCTCCATCCAGCACGAGCTGCGGTCCTTCCGGCCTGATCTGCTGCATATGGCCACCCCGTTCAACATCGGCCTGTACGGTCTCCGCTATGCCCAGAAGCAGAACCTCCCTCATGTTGCCTCCTACCACACCCACTTCGACCGTTATCTTCAATACTACCGGATGAGCAGAATCATTCCGCTCTACTGGAAATACATGAAATGGTTTCACCGCTCCTGCGATGCCATCCTGGCCCCTTCACGGGAGACAGAAGCTACGCTCCGTTCCCATGGCTTCACCCGGCTGCGGTTATGGTCGAGGGGAATTGACTGCGGTCTGTTCACACCGGAGAAACGCAGCAGACAGGTACGGGAGCGTTACGGAATTGCGGCACCGGTAGTATTGCTTTATGTTGGACGGATTGCTCCGGAAAAAGACATCCCCACCCTCTTAACCGCCATGCGGCAGCTGCCGGAATCCACGGCTGCGGCGGTTCATCTGCTGGTAGTGGGAGACGGCCCGCTGCTGCCTGAGCTGCGGGCGCAGGCGCCGCGCAATGTCACCTTCACCGGGGGCAAGCACGGGGAGGAGCTGGCAGAGCTGTATGCCTCGGCAGATGTATTCGTGTTCCCCTCCAGCACGGAAACCTTCGGGAACGTTGTTCTGGAAGCGATGGCCTCGGGCCTGCCTGTCATCGCTGCCGGGGCAGGCGGCACAACGGATCTGGTCTTGTCCGGTGTGACCGGGTCATTGTTTGAACCGCATCATCCGGGAGAACTGGTGAAGGAAATTTGCATTATGGCGGATCAGCCGGAGCAACGGATGGCTATGGGCCGGGAGGGACGGCGGCTCGCGCTCGGCCGCTCCTGGGAGCATATTTTTGACGGCCTGATCCGGGATTACGAAGAGGTGATTGAAAACCGGCGCTTGAAGAACCGAACGGGGATATTTACAGCCTAGCGAAAAGAGGTTGAGGAGTTGCCCTGCTTGTGCGGGAGGGACCGCACACTGCCCACAAAAATCAGCGCGTTTCTCTCCCCCTCCGGAAAGGGTGTAGAAACGTGCTGCACAATCATGTATTTACAACATTCTGCTAAATTCTTTTATGTAATAGTAATCGTACGGCAAAACAGCTTTGTTCTTCACTTTTCGGTAACCACACCTTTGCAGAGCACCAATTCTTTGGTCTGCCAGTGGCATAGCTTTGGTCAAAATACCCTCAAATTCAAAACACTCGCGGAAACCGTCAGGCAGTCCAATCATTTCGCATAGCAAGTCCTCATCTTCATACTTCGAAGCCAGGTCAAGCCGCAAGATTCCCGTAGGATTCACATGACTACCAGCATCGTTTTTACTAAAAAACTCGATGGTCCCCACGGCCTTTCCATTCCTTTTATCAACGATACTGAACCGCACATAGGCCCGCCGCTGATATGCCTCGAGCCAGGAATGGATACATTCCCTCATTTCATCCACGGTGGACATCTTGAAATCAGTATGGCAGTTATCGCTGTTGAACAGCGGCATAGAGACCGGATCAGCATAACATTTCAGTAAATCCGCGGCATCCTCCAGCAGCACCTTTCTGACCGTAAACCGCTCCGTTTCATAGACTGGACAGTTAGTATAGGGATCTAATAATTGTGTATTCATGCAAGCCCTCCTCAGGTTGAATACATTCATTATAGACGGCTAATCCGGACAACTGTCTGTCGTACATTCGGCATATTTATTCAGCAGATTACTGGCGTGGTCCGCCATTCGCTGGCGCAGTGACAGAGGTTCAAGCACTGTAAGCTGATGGCCGTACAGCAGCAGTGTTCCGAACCAGCCATTCTCCTCTTCCGGGACGGTGAAGCCCATGACCAGTTCCTGATCCCGGACTTCTATCAGCACCGCATTGGGGAGCAGCTCCTCCATCAGCACCCGGAGACCTGCCGGACATGCAAGCTTAACGGTTATGTACGGCCGGTGATCCTGCGCCTCCGCCAGCAGACTTTCCGCATCCCGATGTATTATTGAAAAGGTCCCGTCCGTGGCCCTAAGCTCCCGGATTCGGGAAAGACGGAACAGCCGGTATCCGCAATTGTCACAGCAATAGGCGAATAAATACCATGCATACCACTTATAGGTTAAGAGCAATGGCTCGACATTTCTGTCTGCCACCTCATTCCTTGCATTGGTGTATTGAAAGTGAAGCACCTTTTTCCGGCGGATGGCATGCTCTATAACTTGAATTGCCTCTGCCGTGCCCGCTCCTTCCCGGAGAACCCCCAAATCAAGCTGAATGGGCTGCGGCACTGCCTCCTTCTCCGGTGTTAAGGACATGATCTTCTCCATGGTATCCTCTGCGCGTCTGCTGCTGTAGCCCGATACCAGCCCTTTCAGGGCGGCCAAAATATAAGCGTAATCCTCGGACTGAAGCAGCTGTCTGTGCATTTTGAAGCTGTCGAGTATGTAATAACCTCCGTTAGTGCCTTGCAGCGATCCCACCGGAATCCCGGCGAGCCCAATGGATTCGATGTCACGTTGAATCGTACGCGGCGATACCTCGAATTTCCCGGCCAGCGCACGGGCACTGACCACCTCCCGATTGAGCAGATAGACTACGATCCCCAGTAAACGGTTAATTTTCATCTGATTCACCTGTTTCTCCTCAAGCTGATTCTATCATCCGATGCATCCGGGAGGTTTGTAAAGTCGAATGTGCTGTTAAAAGATAACAATGTCATAGTCTGACGAAACTTCTGAAGAGAAGAACTATTAAAAAAGACTCCTTGAAAAGGAGTCTTGTCTAATTATAGTATGTGTCCGAAACTTCATGAACAGTACGAAAATAAAATGATTTGTACTTGATTATTAGTTTATTTGATAGAGAACTATAAGTCTATATTTTATTTGAAAATACGGTTAGTCTGAGGTTATACCCGGCCGGGAATTGCTGAAGAGATGAGGTTCAATATGGTAAGTAAAGAACTGTTAGGCAGAGCTGCAGAATCCTTTGGGTTTGAAGTTGATACATTGGTTTTCCTTAGCAATTCTTGTAATGAGGTGTACCAGTTTTCCAAAAACAATCAACTCTGCATCTTACGATTGACGTTTTTTTGATAAAAACAATCTGCAATTGTGGGGCCCCCCGATATTCAATAAATGGGGAGAAACCATGGGAATAATGCATCTGCTCACAAAATCCTATACTGCTGCAGATGCTGCTGCACAAAGAGATGACTGGGGAACATGGAACATGGATAACCCTTATTTACAACAAGGCCGATATCATATCCTGCTTAAAAAGTTGAAATCTCTGGAGAATACGATCGCCTCTCTGCCTAAAGATGCTCAATCGTATGGATTGATCCACAACCATTTTCATCCCTATAATTTTCATATCAACAATGATGACATTACGGTTTTTGATTTTGATGACAGTATATACGGCTGGTTTGCGCTGGATATTGCAATTGCGGCAACTCATGCCGTGTGGTGGGGAGCTCCGGCCGGGGACCGAAAATCTAAAAATGAATTTGCAAAACGATTCTTGGATGAATTTTTAACAGGCTACTTCAAGAATAATGACTTAGATACCTATTGGGTTAGGCAGATTCCTATGTTCATGGACTATAGAAATATATGCTCATACTTCTGGTGGCTACATAGCTGGGACGGTGATGAGAGTCGCCTGTCTGCATTTCAGCAAACTGCAATTACCCAAGCCATACATCTTATTCAATCTGGTCAGAGATTTGATGGTTGCGATATACAATTATAGGCCACCCTTTGTTCATCCATAGTCGCCGCTATTACTATTGTTGGGCCGTTTAATCCTTTATTTAAGAATCATTACCGCAGCGGACATCTAATCCTTATATAACAATCAGGACCACCCGTCCAACGGGTGGTTTGCTCTAGGGGTATAACCCCTCGTTGCCAAACTGCGCCTAAAGACGCTAGCCTGACCACACATTTGTTCAGGCTCAGTGTAATTTGTCATCCTCACTTACCCGTTAAACGGGCTTATTTCTTTTTGTTTCTTTTGTCACTGAATGGGTCTTCGTATTCTTTTACACTCA